>CAZSKU010000001.1:0-198213 GCA_964607515.1 uncultured bacterium
GAACCCCAAACCTTCTGGTCCGTAGCCAGATGCTCTATCCAATTGAGCTACGGGCGCACCGGGTTCGCTAAACTACTATTTCTTCCCGTGTTCGGTCAAGTTCATCCTCGGTAGATTTCGCGGTACTCCAGCCGGCGGGTCTCACCGGAGGGGATGAGTATCTCCGGGGTGAAACCGTCTCCCGGCTCCGTGACGGCTCCCCTGGGCAGCCTTCCCGGAAGAATGATCCGGTAATGGACATCCTTTTCGCTGGTGGAGCGCATGTCCAGCCGGCAGTCGTATCCGTCGTCTTCGAAGGTCCAACTGAGGTCCGTTTGAAGAAGGTTGTCGGCCGGTATCCACAGGGTGTCGGACCTGTGGAGCGCGCCGCATCCCTCCGGAAGGGGGGGCGGTGTCTCGCGGACCGGTATTGCGATAACCGGATTCCATCTCCCCTCGACAGGGAAACCGTACACCAGAAGTGTGTCCGGTGGTGAAGTTTCGATCTCCCACCATGGGAAGAGAACACCCTGAGGGGGGATGACCACCGTTCCGCTGCTTCTGGCCAGAGGTTCCCTGCCTGCGTCCAACTGAACCTGATCGGCGTGCCACGTCTCCCCGGTGTCGTTCAGGAGAAGCGCCGCCCCGCGGGTGATCGGCCCGGGGGTGATCCTAAGCTCCCAGCTCAGGCCTTCCAGGTGCAGGGATGCCATGGTCTCCCCGAAATCGATGAGTATTGGAAACTCCGACTCCTCCATCACCTTCTGGATGCCTGTACTGTCATCCGGCTTGATGGTTAGTTCCAGAAGGCTGATGCCCGGTGTGGAGAGGTTTCTGGCGAAGTCCACCGGCGAACCGAGTCTCGGGACTCCGGAAACAACAGAATTACGGCTGGTGCTGAGGAAGATGGTGACTTCCTGCAGATCTTCCGAAGCGTATCCGCTGTATCCCCTGCTGGCGCAACCCGCCATGACGAGCGCCGCGGCACTGGCCAAAATTCGATTCATGGGCTATCTATCCCTCCTGGAGGTGACCGATGGCGGGTTCCGTGCGTAATCTAAGTTTCAACCGCTCCTTTCGCGAGGGGTTGAGTGAGCTGCTGGAACTCAGAAACCTGGCTATTCTGATAGCTGTGCCCGTTCTGGTGGCCCTTGCTTCTCTGGTGGAGGGAAGGCTGGAAGCCCAGGGAACCATAGGCCCCTTCAGCAGGAACCAGACAGTGCGAATGCTCATCTGGAACGTCACTGTTATGGTGTCGCTGGTGGCGGTGATCCGGGGCGGGTTCACACTGGGGCGCTTCTGGTGCTTTGACAAACCCCTGCCGGGAAAGGGCGCCGCCGGCCACTTTGTCGGAGCGCTGTTCTCTCTGTTCATCAGTTACTTCGGAGTGTTGTGCGTCATGGGGGCCGCGGTGATTATGGCCACCCAGAGGCTCGACCTGTCGGGCTTCCTGTTCCTGGTGGGCTGGTGTACGCCCCTGCTCTTCTGGGCGGTCTCCCTGTCGGCCCTTCTGTCCATGCTGGCGGACGGTCCGGGAGCCGCGTGGATGGGATCCTGCTACCTGATTCTCGCGCTGATTCCAGGATTGTACGGGCGGCAGGTCACTAGCTGGCTCGTGCCTCCCGCCGGGAGGCTGGTATCGTCAACGATAGACGGTGTGTTCCGGCCGGAACTGCTCCTGGCCGTGTTTGCTCACGGGCTGGTATGTCTGGTTCTGGCTGCGGTGGTGCACCGGATCAGGAGCCGGGAAGCATCCAGGCGTTGGCCATGATGAACTCCATGATGTCGCCGATGCCGGGCACCGCCGAGTTGGGCGCCACGCCGTAGATCAGAACCGCGTAACCGTCGCGGAATACACCGTAGGCCCTTCCCCTGAAGTTTACGTTGGAACCTGAGACCAGGTTGAAGTTCAGGGACGATGCAAGACCCACCGATCGCAATCCGCTCGGGGCGACAGCGGTGCTGCCCTCTTCCCAGTTCATGGCGCCGAAGATCACCGTTCCCGCAAGGTCCGGTGGAAGAACCGCCTCCAGCTTCTGCCGGAGCCAGAGCCCGCGATCGACCGGGCTCATGTCCGCCTGAACGGCCCAGTAATGGATGCGGTAGTCGTAACCGTCAGGGCCGGGATTGGAGGCGACTGTTCCGGATTCACTGCCGAGTACTCCCTCCGCAGGGTTGGAAAGCTCCGCCGGAAGCCAGCCGAAGGCGATTCCTGGGTACTCGAGAACGTATACCGGGGCAGCGGCGTCGGAGACGGCGAACAAGGCCAGTATCAGCGGTATCATGTTTCCCCTTCGAATTGTATAGTTTGCTTTGGCTTCGAAAAATGCCACGGAGGCTTTGTGAGGGAAAAGATACTGCTTGTTGAGGACGATGTCGCCCTGGCCACCCTTCTGGCGACCTACCTCGAAGGCCACGGTATTCAGATGGCCCTTCTCCACCAGGGTGCAGGAGTGGTCCGGGCAGTTCAGAGGGACAGGCCCGACATGGTGATTCTGGACGTGATGCTTCCGGACACCGACGGTCTCCAGGTTCTGAAGAGACTGCGAGAGTTCTGGAGGGGTCCGGTCCTGATGCTGACCGCCCTGGGGGAGGACTCGGATACGGTGGCGGGACTGGAACTCGGGGCCGATGACTACATCATCAAACCGGTGGCGCCCAGGGTTCTGCTGGCCCGGATAAGAGCGCTGCTCCGGCGCAGCAGCTCCGATCCCGAAGCGGAAATGATCGACCTGGGCTTCCTCAGGATTGACGTCCGATCGAGGGAAGTCCTTCTGGACGGTTCTCACCTGGAACTCACCACCGCGGAGTTCGATCTGCTGGTGATCCTTGCGAGAAGAGCGGGAAGGGTCCAGGAAAGGGCGAGGCTTCTGGAGGAGGTCAGGGGATTCGGATCCTCCTCCTTCGACCGGTCCGTGGACGTGCTGGTTTCCAGGCTGCGAAGGAAGATGGGGCCCTTCGGGAGGCGGATCAAAACCCTTCAGGGAGTTGGCTACTGCCTGGGACCGGGTTCGGAGGACGAACGGTGAAGCTTTACTGGAAGGTGTTCCTGCCCCTCGCCCTGGCGGTTCTGTTCTCCATCGGAATGACGGGATGGTTCATTGGTTCGGTTCTGCCGGAACGCCTCAGGGCCCGTCAGACTGAAGTGGCCGAGAATTTTCAGGACAGGGTGCGCGGTCTTCGATCACCTGCCCCGGAAGAGGTGTTCGACCTGGCCGACTCCATGGGCGTAAGAATCCACCTCATCCCCGCTGGCAGGCTCAGAACCGGAGGGCCACCGGAACCTCCTCGGGTTCCCGGAACTCTGATCATTCCCGGGGGTCCTGAGTTCCCCTACACCATCGTGGCCATGGTTCCCCTGCCTGGTGCACGGGCCTCCGCAGCGGCCGGTGCCCTGCTTTTGCTGCTTGCCATGGTGGCTCTGGTTCTGCACCTGGTTCTGAAAGGGGTTTTCAGAAGGCTTCGGAGTCTGGAGGCCGCCGCCGCGGTTTTAGGAAGGGGGGATACGTCCATAAGGTATCCAGCCTTCGGCGAGAGGGACGAGCTTGAAGCGCTGGGCGAGAGCTTCAACGCCATGGCCGGAAGGATCGACGGTCTTCTCAAGTCCCACAAGGAGCTTCTGGGTTCGGTAGCCCACGAGTTGAGAACCCCCCTGGCAAGGCTGACCCTGGCTCTGGAACTCCTGCGGGAGCAGCGCGGACCCAGGGAAGACATGTTCGGCAGGATGGAGGCTGACATCACCTCCCTGGACCGGCTGGTCAGCGAGCTGCTGGAGTACAACAAACTGGGCAGAGGCATGGTTCCGCAGCTCGAGCCCGTGGAATTCGCCGCGGTCGCGGAGGAAGCTGTCGCCTCGGTATCATGGGGCAGGGATGGGGTGGCCTTCAGCGTTTCCGGAGAAGCCGAAGCGGTATCAGACCGGGGTCTGCTCTTCCGTATCCTCGAGAACCTCCTGTCCAACGCGGCCCGGCATGCGGACTCCCAGGTGCGGGTGGAGGTGGGCAGGCGAGGTGCCGATGCTTTCGTAAGGGTCCGGGACGACGGGCCGGGATTTCCGCCGGCCATTCTTTCAAGCGGTTTCGCACCCTTCGTGAAGGGTGGAGACAGCAGGGGGGCCGGGCTGGGCATGTCCATTGCCCTCAGGGCCTCCGCACTGATCGGAGGTTCGCTTGCGGCGGAAAACCCCCCGGAGGGGGGCGCCATGGTTACTCTGACCGTTCCGGTACAGGGGGGGGCGTCAAGCGCCCCCCCCCGATGACTCCCGCTACTTCTTCACCCTTCCGTGCCAGTCGATGAGGATCGGGCTGGCAACGAAGACCGACGAGAAGGTTCCCACCAGAATGCCCGCCATCAGGGTCAGGGAGAAGTCCCTAAGGGCGCCCGGTGCAAAGATGAACAGCATCAGCACTGCAAGGAAGGTGGTGGCCGAGGTGATGATGGTCCTGCTGAGGGTTTCGTTTATGCCCTTGTTGACAACTTCCTCGAAGGTGCGGCCCTTGCGCAGCCTGGCGTCCTCCCTGATTCTGTCGAACACCACGATGGTGTCGTTGATGGAGTATCCGACTATGGTCAGCAGGGCGGCGATGATGGTGAGGGACACCTCTATCTGCAGAATCGCCAACAGCCCCAGGGTGATGATGATGTCGTGAAGCAGAGCCGCCACCGCGGCAACGCCCCATTTGAACTGGAACCGATACCAGATGTACAGAATGATGAAGAACATGGAGATGAAGATGGCGTTCACCGCCTGGGAGCGGAGCTCTGTGCCCACTCTCGGGCCTATCTGCTTGATGAAGGAGGTCTGCTCCTCGCCGGCCTCCTCCTCCATGAGCCGGCATTCCGCCTGCCCCAGGGCTTCGTAGACCTGGTCCTTGTCGGTGGTGGCGGTTCTCACCACGAACGCCCTGCCCTCTCCGGTCCAGTCGGAAAGGGCCTGAACCTGGACGCTGAGCAGCCCCTGCTCCGTCAGCGCATCGGCCAGGTCTTCCCCGTACTGGTACGAAGAGGTGACCACGTTGGTTTCGAGCCCGCCGGTGAAGTCTATGGAGAGGTTCAGCCCCCCGTTGACCACGTAACCCGTGACTCCCAGGACTATTGCGGTGAGGGAGACAAGGTACATCCTCCGCCGGTGCCGGGTAATCTCCCAGTGGGCGTCGCGGATCAGAGCGAGCCTTCCCAGGCCGATATCCGTTCTGGAGGCCCGCCTGAGTAGCATGGCGAAGAATCCTCTGGTGAACACCAGCGAGCAGAACATGGAAGCGAGGATACCTATGGAGAGGGTTACCGCGAAGCCCCGGATGGGGCCGGTACCGAACCGGTAGAGCACCATGGCGGTGATCAGGGTGGTGATGTTGGCGTCGAGGATGGTCACAAAAGCCCGGTTGTAGCCGGCGTCCACGGCCGACCGGATGCCCTTGCCGCTTTTGCGCTCCTCCCGGATCCTCTCGTATATCAGAACGCTGGCGTCCACCGCCATGCCTATGGTGAGGATGATGCCGGCTATTCCCGGCAGGGTCAGGGTGGAGTTCATGCCGCTGAGGCCCAGCTGGGCCAGGGGGCCGGGGAAGCACAGGAACCCGAAGATGATCAACATGTCGAAGATCAGCGCCAAGATGGCGAGAAGCCCGCTGAAGCCGTAGTAGACGATCATGAACAGGGTAATCAGGAGTATCGCCACGATGCCTGCGAGAATACCGTTACCGATGGATCTTCTGCCCAGGCTCGGGCCAATGGTCTGCTCCTCGGCGATGACCAGCCGGGCGGGAAGTGAACCGGCCTTGAGCACCAGCCGGAGATCCCTGGCCTCCTCCACGGTGAAGCCGCCCGAAAGTCTGGTGCCGCTGCCGGAGATTCTCTCACGGATGACGGCGACGGAGTAGATGCGGCCGTCGAGGATGATGGACACCCTCTGTTCCACGTTCTCTCCGGTTATCCGCTCCCAGTTGTCGGCGCCCTGATCGTCGAACTCCAGTATCAGGCCGGGTTCCGCGGTGATGGCCTGCTGGTTGCCTATCTGGATCCGGACATCCCTCAGGTTGGCGCCGGTGAGCCGGTAGTAGGGGCGCTCGATGTCCGTGGAGCGCTCCCAGCCCCTGGTGACGTCGGTCGGAACCAGGAAGACCCCCACGCACCTGCCTACCCCGGGCACGTCCGATGCCCTGGTGTAGGCGAAGGAGAGGTTGTCCCGTTCCAGAATCGCCCTGGCCTCCGGCGAGTTTACCAGGTCCTGGAAGGCCTCGAGGTTCTCGCCCTCCACCAGCACCCAGTCGCCCGGGGATATCTGGAGCGACCTGTATCGATCGTCCGCTATGGTGATCAGGGATCCGAGCCTGCCCGACGACTCGAGAAGCAGAGGTTCTTCGGTGTCCTCAACGGGCGCAAGGGGCAGTTCACCCTCCTCCGGCAGCGAGAAGCCGGTGCTGTCCGGAGCGGGGATGGTTCCGGCAGCGGCTTCCGTTGCAGTCTCGGCTATAGGTTCGGTCTCCGCCGGAGTCTCGAAAAGAGCGTCCTCGATGTCGCGGATGGTGGGTACCGAGGAAGGCGATATCAGATTCTCAGCCTGGTTGGGGTAAGCCACCAGCTTGAACTCCAGCAGGGCCTGTCTTTCCACTATGGCCCGGGCTCGAGCCGGGTCCCTCACACCGGGAAGCTGCACCACTATCCGGTCGCTTCCCTGGCGGGTTATGGAGGGTTCCGACACGCCGAACTCGTCTATACGGTTGCGGATCACCTCCAGAGCCTGGTCAAGGGCTTCGTCGGGGTCCAGCCCCGGAGTGGGCTCCACGGTGTAAGCCAGGTACATGCCGCCCTGAAGGTCGAGACCGAGCTTGATGGTTCCCCGGCTGAGATCGTACAGGTCGCGGTATCGCTGGATCTCAGCCTCGCCGCCCTCCGCATGCATATCGTCCAGCAGTGAGCGGAAGTAGGGGTTGGAGGTCTCCGGCTGAGCGCTGGCCTCGGCCTTGTCCCTTTCCAGCGAAGGTATCGAGTACCAGCGCAGGGTGGGCCATATCATCAGCACCGCCGTGACAAAGAGCGCCACGGAACTCCAGATCCTCCATCTGTCGGCTCGCTTCATTGGTGCATCCCTTCAAAGGTGGTAAATCCGGTAATATGGGTCTAATGCTTTTCGTAAAATACGACGGAAAGACCGGCACACGTACACGAAACCCGCCCCGCCGGCGGGGCGGCAACCGGCCTGGAAACAGAGCAAGCAAAGATACGAAATGGACCCTGAGTTGACCACCCGGCTATATGGGAGCCTTCAGTTCCAGTCTGAGCGGTTCGCCCCCGGGAAACTCGGCGATGAAGGTCAACCCCCCCCCAGGCCTCTCCCGGGTTGAGACCAGTACGATTCCGCACCTCCTCATGAGCCTGGTAATCTCCAGGTTGGCCTGGGTCACCGTGTAGGCCGCGATGTCCAGGTCCATGGTGAGCACCGTGGTGTCGCCGGAGAAGGACTGTCTGGGAAGGTTGCCGTAGATGAGTTCAGAGCAGCCGCTTGAAAGCTGGTCCATGGGATTCGTCTGCTGGATCGGGGTCTCGGGGGAATCCTCCCCCCCGCCACTCAGGAGAGAAGCGTCAACATCCGGGTAGAAGGCCGTGGCCGCCACTCCTCCCAGCCCCACCACCGCCAGCAGAAGGATCATCATTTCACCGGGTTTCATGGGAAGCCCTTCCTGTTGCGCCCATATCGCTTCCGGGCCTATCTTTCCCTCTTCCGGGCAGTCTGTCAACCCTGCGGGAGGTCTGATGACGAAAGCATGGCTTCTTCTGGCATTGGTAGCGTCGTTTCCGGCGGTATCCGGGACAGTGGGTCCCGGGGGCCTCACAGGGTTGCCCGGTCTTCCCTTTTCTGACGTTATGGAGCAAGCCGGGCTGTGCGTCAGGTCTGGTTTCGGGTACGCGCACACCGCCGATGGAGACAACCTTACGGAGGTTCCCATCGCGGCCTGTATAGGCTTTGCCGGGGAGTACGAAGCCGGGGCGGCGTTCTCGGTAAGGTTCCCGGAAGACGACGGAGGTTCCGCCCGGATGAGCGACATCACCCTGTCCGGCGCCATGCTCTACGAAACCGCCCGGGGCGGGTCGGCGCTGAAACTGACGGGTTCCGTCTTCCTTCCCACGGGCGAAGACATGATGGATCCGGGAGCGGGAATCGCCGCCGGTGCCGTTACCAGCACCACCTTCAGGATGTTCAGGTTTTCCGCCGCCGGAAATTTCAGGCTTCTCGGCGGGCAATCCCCCGCAAGTTCCCGATGGCGGGACTCGGTGGCCTTCACCTTCGGCGGTGTAAGCTTCCTGGGGGATGCGGCGTCGGTGTTCACGTCCGTGTCCGGCGACTCGGAGGGCGCCCTGGAGTTCATGGCCGGAGGATCTATGGAGCCCTGGAGAGAACTGCTTCTGGATATTTCACTTACCGCTGACATGGCCGACCATGGCGGTGTCGCCGGGCTCCTGGGGATATCCTGGACCTTTGCCGGCCTGTAGGACCTAGGTGTAGGGAGAAATCGCCCTGAGCTTCTCCACTATCCCCGAGAGAACCTCCACGGCGTAGTCCACCTCATCCACGGTGTTGTACCGCCCCAGGCTGAATCTCACGGCGCTGTTCGCCAGGTTGTGATCCAATCCCATGGCCATCAGAACGTGGCTGGGGTCCTTGCTGCCTGTGCTGCAGGCGGATCCCGAAGAGGCGTAGATTCCCCGGATGTCCAGCAGGGTAAGCACCGCTTCGCTCTCGATGCCGCGGAAAATCACCGTGGAAGTATTGGGCAGACGGGGGGAGGACTCCGCCATGATCATCGCCCCGGGACACATCTCCAGCACGCCCTTCTCGAACCTGTCAAGAAGCCGGGACACCGCCCTCTCATCCTTGAGGTGCTCCATCGCCAGAGCCGCTGCCCTGCCCATTCCAATGATTCCAGCGGCGTTGTAGGTTCCCGCCCGCATGCCCTTTTCCTGGTGTCCGCCGGTTATCAGCGGGGGCAGGGAAAACCCCCGCCTCAGGTACAGGGCTCCAACCCCCTTGGGACCATGGAACTTGTGGGCGGAGAGGCTGAGCATATCCACCCCCAGCTCCTCCACGTTCACCGGAACCTTTCCCACGGCCTGAACCGCATCGGTATGGAAGGGAACGCCCGCCTCGTGAGCCGCCTCGGCGGCATCCTTCACGGGCATTAACGTTCCGGTCTCGTTGTTGGCGAACATGACGCTGGCCACCGAGGCGTCCCCCAGGGCTCCCCTGTAGGCTTTCATGTCCAGCATGCCGGAGGAGTCCACACCGATGATCCTGGCGGGGCCGCCCAGATGTCTTGCGGTTTCCAGCACAGCCGGGTGTTCCACCGCGGTGGTGACCACGGGGCCGCCTCTCAGGGCGGAGCATCCCCTGAGCGCCATGTTGTCACTTTCAGTCCCGCCGGAGGTGAAGACGATCTCCTCCGGCCGCGCGCCGATTGCCGCGGCCACCTGCTCCCGGGCGGCGGTCACCCTTTCCAGCACCGAGCTGCCGAAGGTGTGAAAGCTGGAGGGATTGCCGTACTCCTCCCGAAGGTACGGGAGCATCTCCTCCAGCACTTCCGGGGCCAGGGCCGTGGTGGCGTTGTTGTCCAGGTAGACCCTTCTCATCACCGCACCCGGTTCACTCCGATGGGGCGGCCCGTCTTCTCCATCAGCAGGCGCTCCAGAGTTTCCGCTTCCCGGGCGCCTCCCCGGACCTGTACCCAGCGGGCATGCACCTTGAGCACCTCCAGGCCGTTCAGGCCGGGCAGCGCCTCCCTGACCGCGGCCTCCACCAGGTCCCTTTTCCGTCGGAAGTCCTTTACCGCGGCCTTGAGGGCCTGCTGACCCATGACCGAACAGTGGTACTTCTCCGGGGGCATGCCCCCCAGGAACTGGGCGATCTGGCTGTTCTTCACCTTCAGGGCCTCTTCCAAAGGAAGACCCTTGACCATCTCGGTGAGCGCGGAAGCGCTGGCTATGGCCCCGGCGCAGCCGAAGGTGCGGAACCTGATGTCGCTTATCCTGTCATTCTCGTCTATCTCGATGTCCAGGTTCATGGCGTCCCCGCACTGGGGCGAACCCACCTCGGAATGGCCGTCGGGGTCTTCCAGGGTTCCCACGTTCCGGGGGTTCATGAAATGGTCCATCAGGACCTCGGTGTACTTCCACACGGTCATTCCTCCAGTTTCTCGAGCCGGCCGTAGAGAAGGTCCGCTATTGTGTGTCTCGAAAGGTAGTCAACGGTGAGCGCCCTGAGGTTGGCCCAGAGCCGCCTGGTTCTACAGATTTCGGTGCGCTCGCAGTCCTTGCTCTGGCACTCTTCCTCCTCGAAACCGGGCAGGACGCAGTTGGTCGGAAGGAAATCGTTTTCCAGAGCGCTTATCACCGAGAGCAGGGTGATACTGTCGGGCGGAGTTCCAAGAGAGTATCCTCCGCCCGGACCCCTTAGGCCCTTCACCATGCCGTTGTCTCTCAGCCTTATGAAGATCTGCTCCAGGTACCTGATGGGAATTCCCTCCTCTTCGGCGACCTTCGCAAGAGAGACGGGAGCCTCATCCTCCAGCGACGCCAGTCTCACCAGCGCCCTGAGTCCGTACCTGCTTCTGGTGGAAATCAGCATTGAAACCTTCTTCCGGTAGAAACACCCGGTCCCGTGGCGCCGCCTACTCCCTCAGCTTCCGCATGGCCAGCAGAACGGCGGCTATCACCACTCCGGCGGCCAGGATCATCAGCATCAGCCTGAAGGCCATGGGGAGTGATTCGTACTGGATGCCATCCCCCCGGAACGACAACTCCGCCGTCAGGGCGACCACGGCGGGATGGAAGTTGCCCCGGTTGCTCACCAGCAGCACGAAGTCGCCGAATCCCGGCAACGGTATCTCGAAGCCGCCCGTTCCCGTGGAAAGGATCTCCAGAGTGTCGGCCTCCCCTCCGGAGTTCCATCTCCGGAAATCCTCGAAGGTCAGCAGTATAAGCTCCACACGGGATGTGTCGGGACTGACCCGGATGTCTCCGGATATCATGGCATCCTCCCCCTGGGCTTCCTGCACCCGGAAGCACACGTACCTGTACTCGCCTACGGATACGTCGAGGGTGTCTTCGAGAAGAGGCGCAGTCCCAGCCATGACGGCGCATGCAGCCGCCGGCAGTGCCATCAGGAATTTCATCATGCCCGTTATATACTTCCGTCCCGATGGATTGCACAATCCTGGGCTTCGGAGTTTCATGGACTGCCCCGGGACGGCCCCCTTCCCGGTACGCCGATTCCGGGCTGTTCCAGCTTCAGCAGAAGAAACACTCCGGTCAGGATGAGAAGGGCCGCCAACAACAGCGATCCCCAAAGGAAGACCGCCGTCAATACCGACGGGCTGAAGGAGCCGGCCAGCCTGGTGAGCGATCTGTTTGCTCCGCTGAGGGAGTTTTCCAGTTCAGATACGTCTTCCTGAAGGCTGTCCACACTGAAAGTGAGGGTGTCCAGGGATTCCCTCACCGCCAGAACCCGATTGGACAGCACCATGACCTCTTCCTCCAGGTCCTCCGTGTGGCCGTGGAGGGCATCGAGCTTCTCGGAGGTCTCCCCGAGGCGGTTGCCGGGTATCATGGGTCCGGCTACCCTGGCGATGCTTCTGAGATCGCCCGAGAGACCGGGAATCACATCCCTTATCCTCTCGAGGGTGTTTCCGGTCTGATCCAAAAGGCTCACCGTCTCGTCCAGGGCGGAGGAAGTCGCCCGAAGGGATGCGGATACTCCTCCGATGAGCCCCGATGAGCTTTCCACGCCGGATCTTACGTTTCCGGCTATTCCCTCGGCGCTCCTGAGGCTCTCGTCGGTGTAGTGCATGGTCCTGTGGAACGGCTCCAGAACCAGAAGCGACAGGAAAGCCACGGTGATGCCCATGGCGATGAAGAGAACCCCGAGGCCCCGCCCGAGGCTCACCGCCATCCTGTTGCGCAGATCCGGAAACGCTGTCGGGCCCATGGAACGAATCTATACCTACACCGTCAGGCCGGGGCAATTCCCCGGCGCACTTTCCTTTTCCCTTTTACCGGGCTATTTTCCGCCCGTTTCCCGCATCGGCCACTATTTTCGCATTCGAACGGACGCGCATGCAGAATCATCAGCCGAACGGTCTGTGCACGGTGGGCGTACTCCTGGTGAACTACCGGCAGTGGAGCCTTACCGAAAAGTGCGTGCGATCCCTTTTCGCCTCCCGGGGAGTAAGGGTTCTGGCCGGCCTGGTGGACAATAATTCTCCGGAAGCCGTTCCCGGGTGGGTCGAGAAGACACCGGGCCTGATCTTTCGCAGGAATACGGAGAACCTGGGGCTGACCGCCGGGAACAATCAGGCCTACGAAATGCTTTCACCTCTGTCTCCGGACTTCGTAATGGTGCTCAACAATGACACCGAGGTCGAGCCTGACGCCCTGGCCCGGCTGGCCGGTTTCCTAGCCTCGAATCCGCACGCCTGCGTCGCCGCTCCGGCGGTGACCTACGCCTCCCGGCCCGACCGGATATGGAGCGCAGGAGGAAAGTTCAGCCGCTGGAGGATGCGGCTGTTTCAGGTTTACCGTACCCTGTCCGACCTTCCGGATGAACCCGTTGAGATGAAACAGGTTACAGGTTGCGCCATGATGATGCCATGGAAGGACTTTGCCCGGGCGGGCATGCAGGACCCCGACCTGTTCGTGTACTACGAGGATACTGACCTCTGTTTCAGGGTGGAGCGGTTGGGCGGATCCATCCACCTGGTGCCCGGATCGGTGGTATTCCACCACGTTTCCATCAGTGTGGGGGGTGTTCTGTCGCCCTTTGCCATATACTTCACCCACAGAAACCGGGCGGTTGTGGCCCTGCGCCATCTCAGATCCCTGGAGAGGATTGCGTTTATTGTCTACTACGCTGCGGTTACCCTGGTGAAGACCATGGCCTACCCGGTTCGCCGCCGAAGCGGCCTGGTCCGCTGGATGTGGCTCGGGATGGTTCACGGCCTGACCAACCGTCCAGGCCTTCGACCAGCCGGTCTTTTCCGCCGCGAGGAGTCCCGGTGAAAGTCTCTGTCATCGTACCCAACTACAACGGTTTTGCGATTCTCGAGAAATGTCTCGAATCCCTCCTGTCACATGATCCCCGGCCCGACCAGATCGTGGTGGTGGACAACGGCTCTTCGGATGGTTCACAGGAGAAGATCGCCGGGAGTTTCCCTTCGGTGGACCTGGTGTGTCTGGAAAGGAACACCGGATTCACCGGCGCCAATAATGCAGGGCTACGGGCATCGAGGGGGGACCTTCTGGTCCTTTTGAACAACGACTGCATAGTGGAGAGCGACTGGCTTGAGGGGCTCCTCGGAAGGATGGAGGACCCGGGCGTTGCCGCGGTCACCAGTTCCATGCGGAATATCGCCGACAGGAGCATCATGGACTCAGCCGGCGGAGAGATAGACTGGATGGGGTTTTCCAGGGATATCGGAAAAGGGGAGCCGGCCTCGGGATTCGACGAAATCCGGGACCTGCCCTTTCCCTGCGGTGGCGCGGTGATGGTCAGAAGACGCGCGCTGCCCGATTCGAGCAGAATATTCTGGCCTGAACTCTTCATCTACCAGGAAGACCTCGACCTGGGGTTCGAGCTGCTGAGAACCGGATGGAGGGTGGTCTACGAGCCTTCCGCCGTGGTGAGACACATGCACTCCGCTACCATGGGGCGCGGAAGCTTCCGAAAGGAATACCACTGCACCAGAAACCGGTTTCTCGTGCTGAGGAAGCATTTCCGGCCGGAGGTGTTCAGAAGGCTTCTTCCCGTGATGCTTCACTGGCAAACCCTTTGGTTTCTGGCCAGCGCCGTCAGGGGTAGATTCGTTATGGCAAGGGCTCTTCTCAGGGGAACGAGGGACGGGCTTCGGTTGCCTGTGAGCGGATTCGAGGCGGGAATGTCCCTGTCGGAAGTATTCGCCAGGCATGCGACGGGCTACGATGACACATCCCCGGTCAAGCGCGGAATGTACGCCCGGGCTGAGAGGATCATTCGAACAGGCATCAGGGGATGATCCGGCGGTAGACCCTTTCCCCGATACTTCGTCTCAGCGCGGTGCCGCCGGCGGGAGTCATGAACCGGGCAAGCAGCAGCCGGGCTGTCAGGGGATCTCCATAGGGAACCACCCCGCCGGTGAAGGCCTGCCGGAAACCGGCAAGGGAATTCCTGAAAGAGAAGATCCGGCCCCGGGCCAGAAGGTACCCCAGAAGCATGGCTTCCCAGGATGCCAGGATAGGGGCGATCCTTCGGAATTCCTTCCCCAGATGGCGTCTGAGAACCAGAATACGGTTCCTGGTGCAGTATCTGATCCTGGCGGGACTCGCCGTTCCTGCGGTGGCCGACATGGCGTGTTCCACCACGGCCGAGGGTTCGTAGACCACCCTGAATCCGTTTTTCCACAACCTGAAGCCCAGATCCGTATCCTCATTGTACAGGAAAAGCTTGTCCCAGAACACCGTTTTGCGGTCTTCCAGGGCGCTCCTTCTCAGAGCCATTGCACCGCCGCAGGGAGCCATGATCTCCGCCGCAACGGCCCATCGCCGGGCAGGTTCTCCCCGTCCCAGGTCGAAGGTGTATCCGAGGTGGTCCATTCCGCCCCCGGCGGAGTCCATGGTATCGAGGCCGCCCATCCGGCGCATGGAACTGGATACCGCTCCTACCGAAGGATCGTCCATGGGGGCCAGAAGGCTTTCCAGCCAACCCTGCGAAACCCGGGTGTCATTGTTCAGAAGGACGATGAACTCCGAGTCGCTTACAGCGGCGCCGGCGTTGTTCGCTCCGGTAAACCCCGTGTTCCTGCCGAGAAAAAGCCCCGTTACCATGGGCCAGTCAGTCCTGATGTACTCCTGCGAACCGTCGAAGGATCCGTTGTCCACTACCACCACCGAGGAAGGGACGTCCACCTGGGGGAGAAGGGCCGACAGGCAGGTATTCAGCAGGTCTTTCCCGTTGTAATGGGCGATGATGATGGTGGCTCTCATCCTCTGGAGGTTCTCCCTTCCGGTTGCCCGCTTCCGGTGAAGCATACAGGATTCCCGTCCCCCCGGGTTAACCGGGGCCAATGTATATTCCGGAAATGGAACAAAGCATTTTGAAAGGGCTTTCCATGGCTTGCCGGGAGGCGGGCGGGCTTATTCTGGACTACCGGGTGAAAGGGATCCGAACGGGTTCCAAAGCTGGGATGGAACTGGTCACCGACGCGGACACCGCTTCGGAGGAACTGCTGAAGAAGAGGCTTTTCTGCCTTCTTCCGGGGGTATCCTTCGTGGGCGAGGAAAGCTTCGGCGGTAGCCTTCCCGAACCGCCATTCTGGATAGCCGACCCCCTGGACGGCACCAACAACTTCGCCTTCGACTTCCCATTCTTCTGCGTCACCGCGGCCTTCGTCGACGCTTCTGGGCCGTTGTTCTGCTGCACTTTCGATCCCGTGAGAAACGAATCCTTCACCGCCTTCAGAGGGGCCGGCGCGCGGTTGAACGGGAACCCGGCGAACTGCTCCCGGGCCGGCAGCCTCTCGGAGGTTCTGGTGGCCACGGGCTTTCCCTACGACAGAAGTCCCGGCAACATCAACACCGATCTGGGTGTGCTGGAGTACTTCCTCGGCAGGGCCAGGGGAATCCGAAGGTCAGGGTCCGCGGCCCTGGACCTGGCTTACATCGCCTGCGGCCGTCTGGGAGGGTACTGGGAGCAGACCCTGAGGCCCTGGGACATGGCTGCGGGAGTTCTCCTGGTTCGGGAGGCCGGAGGAGTGGCCGGGGCTTATGAAGGAGGAGAATGGAGCCTTGATTCCCGGGGGGTGTGCGCCGCGGGAAACAGGCTCTGGAATCCGGTCAGGGAGGGAATTGAAACGGGGCGCCGGGGCGCCCCGTTCAGCCTTTGATCACTAGAACCCGAAGTTGACTCCGGCCTGGAAGATGTTGATGGCGTCGCCCGCTTCGTCTCCCATGGGCTTGGAGTAGTTGTACTCCCCGAAGAAGGAAATCGGCAGCATGGGGGGCTGAATGCTTATGCCCGCCACTCCCAGCATCGAGGGGTGGATGTGGTCGTAGGGGTCAATGGTGGTCGAGCCCTGGGTCTGCTGTTCAATGGCTGCAAGCATCGCGTCCGCGTCGCTGGCGGTGAAATGGACCCCGAAACCGCCCCCAAGGTAGGGCTTGAAGGCTGAGCCGCCCAGGGGAACCCCAAGTTTCAGCACGCTGGCCAGCCCCAGGTCGTGGTAGGTGGCCTCGTAGGTTCCATTAAAGACGCCCGGGTCGGACCATCCATACTCCGACTGAAGGTATTGAAGAAGTCCGTCGGGATTGCTGGAAAAATCTCCCCAGCCTTGATCCCTCGCGTAGTCCACCAGGAAGTCGGACATGATTATGTCGGCTTTGGACGAGGCGTAGGTCCCGCTGAACTCCAGGTCGAACGGACCCGCCAGGGGCAAGACCAACTGCCCCCCCAGGGCCGGTCCGTTGGTTTCCTGGCCGGTGAACGGGTTGTTCGTACCGTAGTAACCCGCCCTGACCCCGATCTTGGGGCCCGCCAACGCCAGACCCGCCGCGGCGAAAAGTACGAGAAGCTTTAGCATCGGTTCTCCTTTCGGGCTCAATATATCTGAATACAGGGCTTCCGGGTCAACCGAGCCTCGACCGAACGGAACTTGACACAGGGTGGAACCTTGAAGATGTATAAAGATATTAAATACTGCACTCCATAATCCAGCACCGTTTTATATAAGTGATTCTGTATAATTATGAGAGGAGAAACCTTGAAAAGCAGTTTCCTTATTCTTATGGTCGCCGCCTTCGCGGTCTTCGGCTATCCGGGTCTCGCACAGTGGCAGAGTTTCGGTGGAAGCTCCGGGGCCGCGGCGGATTTTCAGGTTCTTGAGTCCGATGACGGCCACATGACGGCTCGGGTTGACCTTCCCGGGTTCTGGCTCAGCCGGTATCCCGCCGGGGGCACTTCCTATGACAGGGTCGAGCTCACCGACGCCTACGCCCAGGGTACCGTCGGTTCCCCGGAAACTCCGGCCGTGGCCAGGCTTTTCGCCCTTCCCTTCGGAACCCAGCCTTCCGTCACAGTCCTGGACGTCGACTACGCCACCTACAACGGCATATCCCTGCTTCCGGTTCAGACCCCTGCGGTGGACATGCCCACTATCCCCGACGGCTTCAGAATCGATGAGGTTGTCTACGGGTCGGACTCCTTCTACCCAGCCGACTGGGCCCAGGTGGAAACAAAGGGCATCTGGGGCGGCATCAACACCGGCCGGGTACTGGTCAACCCCGTTCGCTACAATCCCGTAACCGGTCAGCTTCTGGTTGCCTCCTCGGTCACCGTAAGGGTGGAGTTCCAGGGGGACGTCCAGGCCCTGGCCTACCCGGTCAACCGTACGATTCTCGGTGCGGCCTCCAGGGAACTGGTGAACTTCGCGGATTTCAGAGAGACCGCCGGAGCCCCGGTGGACGCCGTGGGCGCGGACTACATCTTCCTGGTGTACCAGAACCACTACGATGAGGTTCTTCCGCTGGTGGAGTTCTACCAGTCCATAGGCTACGAGACCACCGTGGAAACCTTCGCCACAGCTCCCTCCGCGGGCGAACTCAAGGCCGCCATCGCCGACAACTACGATTCCGCAACCACCCGGTTCGCCCTTATCGTGGGCACCGATACGGAAATGCCCAGCTACAACTACGGCAGTTTCATCGGCGACTACTGGTACGCCTGCGTGGTGGGCACCGACCTTCAGCCGGAGGTGGCCGTTGGCCGTCTTACCGGCAGCTCAGCCCAGATCAGCCACCAGGTGGACAAGATCCTGGACGGCTACCTCCAGTACGGCTTCAACGACGGCAACACCACAGGGATCATTCCCAGCACCACCGTGCTCGCCGCCCACCAGGAGCAGTATCCCGGCAAGTACACCCAGTGCTGCAACGAGCTGGCCGCCTATGATTACGGCCTCTGCGACATCACCTTCTACAAGATCTATCCGCCCGAGGGCGGCACCAACACCATGGTCGCCGAGTGGTTCAACAACGGCATCGGCACCGTCGGCTACCGGGGCCACGGCGACGTAACCAACTGGAGCTGGAGCGCCCCCGGCACCTGGACCAAGACCAACATCGACGCCCTTGACAACACCTTCATGCCCCCGGTGTTCACCATCGCGTGTCTCTGCGGGCGCTACCAGCAGGGCGAGTGCCTCTCCGAGAGCTTCCAGTGGGCGGATGGCGGCTCCAGCGGAAACCTGGGCGCCAACGACCCCAGCTACACCATTCCCAACCACGACTACATGAAGCAGATCTACATCAAGCTCTTCGACACCGGAGTCTTCAACGTTGGCGAGGCCATCAACGAGGCCACGATAGTCACCATGGCCATCCACGGCAGTCTCGGCGAGACCAACGCCAAGATGTACTTCTGGTTCGGGGATCCGGCCATGGAGCTCTTCAGCAATGACGTGGCCAATCCGCAGCCCCTGGCGATAAGCTATCCGGCGAACTTCAACACGGGAACACAGACCATAACGGTAACCGTGACCAGCAACGGCAGCCCCGTGGCAGGCGCGGTGGCTTCCCTTTCGGACGGGATTGACGGAACCGGTCAGCCGATGACTTTCCATCAGACCGCCACAACCAACGCCAGCGGTCAGGCATCATTTACCGTGAACATCCCCGAAGGCACTCCGCACCTTTACACCGGAGCCAGGAAGCACAACTACAATCCCATTGACGCCTTGATCTACTGTGTAGGCATCGAGGGTGAAACCTCCACCGGCATCCCCGCCGCCGCCTACACGATATCCGCCGCTCCGAACCCAGTCAGCGGCACCGCCATGGTGAACTTCAACCTGCCGGCGTCGGGTCTCGCAACGGTTTCCGTCTACGATGTTGCCGGTCGCCAGGTGGACACGATCCATTCCGGCGAGTTGGCTACGGGCTCACACTCGATGAGCTGGAACGCCTCCAGCTTCGCCAACGGCGTTTACTTCGTCAGGCTCTCCAGCCCGGCGGGAACCGTCGCTGCCCAGGTGATGGTGCTCAAGTAGACTCAGGGGTTTCCAATGTGCAGGGGGGCTTCGGCCCCCCTGTTTCGTTACGGGCCTTGACCTTCGGCGCCGATTGG
Organism: uncultured bacterium; assembly: GCA_964607515.1. GTDB lineage: Bacteria > Fermentibacterota > Fermentibacteria > Fermentibacterales > JCC-6 > UBA6080. The sequence goes on from CAZSKU010000001.1 coordinate 19,118, forward strand.
ACATAATCGGGGCTGCTGCCTGCTCCATCCTCGTGGTGGAGCCGAAGTGATTGAATTCACCGGTCCGGGGGCGGCACTGAACATCCGATTGTTCAATCCTTCTTCCGGGCCGGTATTGTTTTCCCAATCGTTGCCGGAAGGAGGCTTCGAGTTTGCGCAGTTACGAAACAGTGGTCATCTGGGCTCCGAGTCTGTCGGAATCGGAACAGGAAACCGAGAACGGCAGGGTCATCGAGATCATCAGAGAATCGGGCTCGGAGTACAAAGGTATCGACGTCTGGGGTCGCAGACAGCTGGCCTATCCCATCAAAAAGCAGTCCGAGGGCATCTACTGTTTTTTCCGCTGGGACGGCGCGACGAAAACCATCGAGGCCCTCGACAAGATGCTTCGGATCAATGAGAAGAACCTCCGCCACCTCACCCTGAAAACAGGCGAGGAAGGCCCTTCAGCCTCGTTCGGGGAAGACGAGGAGGAGGAATGAGCATTCGCACGCCCTCCCTCAATCTGGTGCTCATCGCGGGAAATCTCACGGACGATCCCCGGCAGAACATCCTCGAGAACGGTGTTCACGTGGCGAACTTCAGGGTGGCCAGCAACCAGTACTACAAGGGCAGGGACGGCGAGTTCCACAAGAAAACGTGCTACGTCGACGTAGTCTGCTGGCGCAAGACCGCGGAAATCGCAGCTGACAGGCTTCGCAGGGGAAGCCCGGTGATGGTGGAGGGAGAACTGCAGAACAGGTCATGGAAAGCCCAGGACGGTTCCACAAGGAACGTTCTGGAAATCCTGGCACGACGGATCCAGTTCCTGGAGAAGGAAGAGGGCGACAGAACCACGGAAACTCACTCCATGGACGACACTCCCCCGCCCGACAGGGATCCAGGCGACGAACCCATATACGACGACGACATTCCGTTCTGATCCTTGAGATGAAGCCGGAATCCAACCCCCTTCCCATGAACCTGGTGATGCTCACGGGGAGGATCCTGAAGCGGACGGATCTCTCCAGAACAAGCCTCGGGAGGCCTGTTATCACGCTTGTTCTGGTGGAGACCGACCCGTTCGCCCGGTCCGCCGACACCGCCGGATTCGCGGAGGAACTGTCGGTGGAGTTGTGGGGGGCTCTGGCAGAGGAGAACGACGGCAACCTGAAACCCGGAGAGCTGGTCTTCGTGGAGGCGCAGGTGGCCGGAAGACAGAGGCAGGACAAGGACACCAAGCTTGTTCACCACTGGATGATACTCAAGGCCAGGAAGATCCAGATCCTGTCCTGAAACACTGATTTGGAGGAATTCGAGAAATGGCCGCTAAAAAGCCGAGAAAAAAGGTCAAGCTTCTCAGAAAGAAGAAGTGCCGGTTCTGTCTGAACCCGGACGTCGAGATCAACTACAAGAACGAGAGGGTCATACAAAGGTACGTTTCCGACAGGGGCAAGATCGTGGCCCGAAGGGTGAGCGGAAACTGCGCGAAACATCAGCGCGCTGTTGCCGCCCAGATAAAGATCGCTCGTTTCCTCGCCCTGGCGCCTTTTACCAGGGAGCACTTCAGATAGAATCGCCCACCGTGTCCGAGGGATTCAGGAGAGGCAGGTGGAAGGCATTTGCCTGGGGGGGATTGGCCCTGCTAATGGGGCTTCCCTTTCCGGTGGCGGCCTTTGCCGCGGGGATCATGTCCCGCGGCAGAACGGCAATGATACCACTGGGCATGCTGGCTGCAGCGATACCCGGTTTCCTGATGGGACCGCAGGCGGGAGTGATGTCGGTGGTTTGCGCCTCGGTCATTGCCATATGCGTAAGGTATCGGCTGGACGCCCATCGGACCATGGCCGTCGCCGCCGCTGCGACCATCCTGGCAGCGGCTCTGCCGGTGGACCCGTACCCGGTGTTCATGCGGGTGGACGCCGAAGTCCTGGCTCCCCTGGCCCAGGTCTACGCCGATATGGGCGTCGAACCGGAAACCACCCGGGAAGTGTTCTCCACCATGGCGTATCTGGCTCCGGGAATAGGAGCGATTCAGATATCCCTGGGCTCCATCGCCGCGGTGATGCTCCTTTCCCGGATGTCCAGGGAGCGTCCCTGCCCATCAGGGAAGTACATGCTGGGGTGGCAGACGGCATGGGTGCCCATTGCCTGCCTGGCGATCAGGGTCATCCCCGCCGAGTTGCCCGTATGGATGCTGAGGAGCGCCGACAACGTGCTCCTGTTCATGGCCTGGCCTTATTTGGCGGAGGGATGGGCAGTCGCCAGAAAGTGGGCGTCTTCGTTTCCCGGTATGACGGCGGTGCTGCTGGTTGCCCTGTTCTTCGTAACCCCTGTTCTGCTGGCGGCGGTGATTATGACCGGGGTTCTGGACACGTGGTTCGATTTCAGAAAAAGGCTGGAAAAAAGACTGGAAGGATTGTACAGATGAAGGTCCTGCTTACGAAAACAGTGGAATCCCTGGGCGAAGCCGGGGAACTGGTGAACGTTTCTCCGGGCTACGCCAGGAATTTCCTCTTTCCCAGGAAACTGGCGGTGGAAGCCACTCAGGGTGCCATGAAGATGGCCGAGACCTTCAAGGTGAAGGCGATGGCCAGGAAGGATCAGGCGACCGCGGAAGCCAGGGAGATCGCATCCCGGCTTCAGGATACGGTTCTCACCTTCAATGTCACCGCGGATGACAGCGGGCAGCTCTATGGAGGCATCGGCGAGCGCGAGATCGTCCAGGCGCTTTCTGACAAGGGATTCAACTTCGACAGGAAGCAGATCCTGGTGGACTCTCACATCAAGAAGACCGGCGAGTACCAGGTCGAAGTGAAGATATTCGGTGAGCTTCACGGCAGGGTTACCCTGAAGGTGGAGTCCCAGGGATAGACATGATCCTGGCGGTGGAGACCTCCTGCGATGATTCCGCGGCGGCCCTGCTTTCCGCGGAAGGAGTGGTTCTCGCCCAGGAAGTATTCACCCAGCCTTCCCAGTCCGGAGGCGTGGTTCCGGAGATCGCATCACGCCTTCACATGAAGGTTCTCCCGGAAATGACCGCCAGAGTTCTGGCGGAAGGGGGCTGCGCTCTCGGTGAAGTGACCCATTTTGCGGCCACTGCCGGGCCGGGTCTGGTGGGATCATTGCTGGTTGGGCTGTCCTTCGCCAAGGCCCTGGCATTTTCCTCGGGGAAGCCCTTTCTTGGGATCAACCACCTGGCGGCACATCTTCACATCCACTATCAGAGAGCGTGCGAGGGTATTTTCCCCGCGGTGGCCCTGCTGGCCAGCGGCGGCCATACCGCTCTCTTTCACATGCAGGACTGGAACGACTGCCGTATGCTGGGCTGCACCCGGGACGACGCCGCCGGTGAGGCTTTCGACAAGACCGCCAAACTCATGGGTCTTGGGTTTCCCGGGGGGAAGGCCCTGGACCTTCTGGCGGAGCGGGGTGATCCGGGTGCCGTGGAGCTGCCTTCCCCCATGGGGGGATCGGGGAACCCGGAATTCAGTTTCAGCGGTCTGAAGACCGCCGCGAGGCTTGCGTGGGAAACAGGTCGGTTTTCGCCTGAGGACATGGCCGCCTCTTTCCGGGCAAGGGTGTGCGGATTGCTGGTGAAAAAGACGATTCACCAGGGCAGAAAGCTCCGAGCATCTTCGGTGATCGCCGCCGGCGGGGTAACCGCCAATTCCCTGCTCAGATCCCGTCTCGAGGCCGAAACGTTCTGTGCGGGAATGAGGCTGCTTCTCCCTCCGATTCGGCACACGACAGACAATGCGGTGATGGTGGCAAGAGCTGCTCAGGCCGAACTGGATTCGAACCCGGGCGCATGCTCTCCTCTCGCGTGCAATGCCTTTGCAAGGTGGAAGGGCGGCAGGCTCAGCAGGCTGTGCCGCTGACATTGGAGCCCACGGTTAGTATGGTCAAATAATGGGTTTTTCGCTGACCGGAGGCGTTCATGAGAACCGGTGTCGACATGGTGGACATAGCCCGTTTTCACAGGGTCGGAGATTCTGAACACGACAGGCTTTTCGCCAGGTTGTTCAGGCCGGACGAGGCGGTGTTTCTGAAAACCCCCCGGGAGATGGCCGAGGCCTTCGCCCTGAAAGAGGCCGTATCCAAGGCGCTTGGGACGGGGATTGCGTTCGGGGTTTCGTGGCACGACATTCAGGTTGTCCCGATGGAATCCGGCGGCCACAGGGTGGCGCTCCACGGAGCAGCCCTTGAACGGGCCGGCGGTGGCTCCGTGTACGTGTCCGCAGACAGCACGGACACCATGGCGGTGGCCTTCGCCCTGCTGGAGACCTTCGGGGAATCGGAAGAAGGCGTGGTATGACCCACTGGGTTACTCCGCAGGAAATGGCAGACCTGGACAGGGCAGCCATTGGGTCAGGAACCCCCGGGGCCGTCCTCATGGAGAGGGCCGGAGCGGCCGTGTCGGACTACGCGGAAAGAATGCTCGGCGGGGAAAAGCTGCCGGTGCTGATTCTTGCCGGCCCGGGTAATAACGGCGGCGACGGCTATGTGGCCGCCAGGATTCTTCTCCGGAGAGGATTCCCCGTGGCTGTACACCCGGCGTTCGCGGAATCCCGGGAACCATCCCCCGACTGTACTCTCAACAGACGGTCCTATCTTGCCCTGGGAGGTGCCGAGTGTTCCGCGCCTCCCTTCAAACCGGCCCTGATGATCGATGCCCTGCTGGGAACAGGTTTCAGCGGCCGACTGAGCGGGGAGGTTCTGAAGGCCGTGGAGACATTTCTTCCCGGGAGATGTCCCGTGCTTGCTGTGGATTCCCCGACCGGAGTCAACGGGCTGACCGGAGAGGCCGACCCCTACGCGGTGAAGGCGGATGTCACCGTTACCTTCGCCGCTCCGAAACTGGGCCATCTGCTCCCGCCGGGGTGCGGTTGCACCGGTGCGCTGTTCCTGGCGGATATCGGGATCCCGGTTGCCGGAAATACCCTGAGGGAAGTCATGGACATGCCCAGAGCGAGGGAATGCCTGCCGAACCGTCCTGTCGACTCCCACAAGGGATCCTTCGGGAAAGTGCTGGTTTTGGCCGGCTCCGAGCGGATGCCGGGAGCCGCGCTTCTTTCGGCTTTAGGAGCCATCCGCAGCGGAGCCGGCCTGGTGGAGCTGTGCGTTCCGCTTCCCGCTGCGCCGCTGGTGGGAGGACGGATTCCGGAAGCCCTATGCAGCTACTTCCTGCCCGGGGACATAACCTCGTTGCCCGATCCTGAGGAGTACACGACGGCGGTGGTGGGCCCGGGGATGGGTAACGACCAGGCGGTGGAAAAGGTGGTTCGCCATGTGGTGGAGAAGTGGCGGATACCCCTTGTTCTGGATGCCGACGCACTGAACGTTCTGGGAAGGGGGGCGGTGGAACTGCTGTCCCGAAGGAAGGAGCTGGTGCTGACTCCCCATCCCGGCGAACTGGCTCGTCTCACCGGCTGTTCGAAGGAGCTTGGAAAGCGGTTCGACGCGGCGGCGAAACTGTCCGCTGCGGCAAACTGCGTAGTACTACTGAAGGGGAGACCGAGCCAGGTTTTCCTGCCGGACGGAGGCAGAATACTGAACCCCACGGGAAACCAGGGCATGGCTTCCGGGGGCAGCGGGGATGTTCTTGCCGGAATGGTGGCGGGGTTTGCGGCTCAGGGAGCGCCCCTTTCCGCAGCGGCCTCTCTGGGGGCGTTTATTCACGGGCTCTCAGGCGACATCGCCGCCTCGATCCTATCGCCCCGTTCTCTGCTGCCCACGGACCTGGCCGATGGACTGGGGCGGGCGTTCGGCATGGTTGAAAGAGGGAGGGACGATGACCTCATCAGGCTGGAAGGAGGCTGGAATGGCAGACTCTGGAATATCCCGGGATGAAGCCAGAGAACTGCTTCAAAGGCACGTGAGAAGTGAAAGCCTGATCCGGCACAGCCTGGCCACCGCCGCCATAATGGCCGACCTGGCCAGAAGCATGGACGAACCCTTTCCGGAAACCTGGGAGGCGGCCGGCCTGCTTCACGATCTGGACATGGAACTCACGGAAGGCGACCACTCCAGGCACGGCCTGGTGTCCGCGGAAATGCTCGAAGGAATTCTGCCGTGCAAGTTCATCCATGCCATTAAGGCTCACAACGGGGAACTCAATGGAACCTCGCGGGACTCGAAGCTTGACTACCTGCTCAGCGCTGCTGAGTCCGTCACCGGGCTCATCAGCGCCACGGCGCTGATCTACCCGGACAGGAAACTTGAGCCGGTCCAACCCTCCTCGGTGGTGAAACGGATGGGAAAGTCCGGGTTCGCCAGGAATGTGGACCGGGCCAGGATAACCGAATGCGCCGAGGCAGGGTGGGAACTCGAGGAATTCGTATCGCTGGCTTTGAACGCCATGAAACGTATAGCACCGGAAATCGGGCTGTAATCGGTGAAAGGGGTTTCCTAGCATGCAAACGGTATCGGAGAAGCTTGACGCGCTGAAACTCGTGATCTCCACCCGCTCCCTGTCCCGGGCCGGCACCAACCTCGCGACGTTCAACGCGGATGATGACCCTGAAACTCCCGAAGCCAGGCTCTCCAATGCCGCGCTGCTGGCGGAACTCACAGGAAAATGCCGGGACATCACACTGGAGTATCCCTTGGACATCCAGAAAAAGGAGGATACCGAGCAGATCAACAGGCTTCTGGAGGAGAAGAAGCTCAATCCCGCCACCCTGACGGTGAATCCCCTGGCAGCCCGGAGGCGTGGTGTCCTCAACCACAGACTCATGTACGGAACCCTCTCCTCCCCATACCCCGAGATCAGGGTTGCCAGCATCAACAGCATTCTCGGCGTGCTCCAGCTAATGAGGGACATCAACTGCCGGCAGATCCTCCTCTGGATACCCGACGGGGCGGACTCCCCGGGGGAGAAGAACACCGTGGAGATGCTGGATCTGATACTGAAGGGAATGAGACAGATCGGTCTCAAGATACGCAAGAGCGAGAACATGCTCCTCACCTTCAGACCCTATAACCCTTCCTACTTCTGCACCGCGGTTCCGGACTGGGGAACAGCCGCCTGGCTCTGCCGCGAGACCGATCCTTCCTGCAGGCTGCTGTTCGATACCGGCAGCCTTCTTCCCGGCGAAAGCCTCGACAGCGTGATCGTCTCCCTGCTTCACCAGAAGATTCTCGGCCGGGTGGCCATCAGTGACAACAGGCTGGGAATGGGAACCCTTCCGGCCGGCTCCCTGGACGCCGGCGCCATGTTCAGGTTCTTTCTCAACCTGCTGAACGCCGAGAGGGCCGGCCTCTGCAGCCTCGACAAACTTCCCGTCGAACTCAGGGTAGAATCCCGGGTCGGCGACCCGATGGAGAACCTGCTCACTGCCGTGGAAAACACGCTTCACGCCCTGGCCCGGGCGGCCCTGGTGAATCCCGATGAGCTGAAGCAGATGCAGGAAGCTCCGGATCTGACAGGAGCAAACCGGGTTCTCAGGGATGCCTTCGTGACGGATGTCCGCCCGGTTGTCCAGAATTGGCGCGAGACTAACAACCTTCCCGTCGATCCCATATCCGAGTACAGGGGACGGAGTAAACAAACGCAATAAGCCCTTGTAGTCTATTGCTGCACAGTGTCTTGGGTGTTGACTTGAAAATCAGCCCCTCTGGGACGTAATCATATGCATGGGACGGAGTGCAAGAAGAGACTTTCCAGGTGCAATACAGCATGTCTTCACCCGAGGACTCGACCGGGAGCCGATTTTCCGGGATGACGATGACCGGCAGGATCTTTACTCGAGGATGAGGTTCCTGGTCAGGACAACCGATTTCAGAGTACTTGCATGGTCGTTCCTTCCCAATCATTTCCATCTTCTTGCCGTGTCCGGCGATTCGACGCCGCTGTCCAGCTTCATGAGACGTGTTCTCACCGGGTACTCCCTGTATTTCAATGAGAAGCACGGACGGGTCGGCTACCTTTTTCAGGGAAGGTTCGGCTCGAGATTGATTCTTGGTGACGGCAGCATGAAAAGAGCCATGGCCTATGTATCTGCCAATCCTCTCAAACACCGGATATGTCATAATCTTATCGAGTTGGAGGATTACCGCTGGAGTTCCCATAGAGAGATTCTGGAAAGGACGGAGAACTCTCTTACCGACTTCACACTGGCAATGGCGCTTTACTCTGGTGGCGCTGCCGAGTATCTGCGGGAGACAGAGGATTTCCGGTTCACCGCCGTGGCCGATATCGAACCATTTGCAGATGACTGCCGCAAGTCGGCAAGCAGTTCCCAGGGAGATCTGGAAGACCGGCTTATGGAGCTGCTAGAGAAAACTGCTGCAGACTCCGGAGTAGAAGTATCCGCCTTAACAGGCAGAGGAAGGTGTCCCCGGTTGTCGGAAGCCAGGCGTGTATTCGTACTGCGGGCTGTAAAACATCTTGGAGCGTCAGCCAGGAAGGCGGCGCTGCTTCTTTGCATCTCACCTCAGAGGGTTTCGAGGATATTGATACAGGCCGGTGCGATGACACCCGGAGAAGTTCTCGACCGAGAAGAATGAGTCCCGGAAAGAAGAAGGCCCGGTTTCTCAACCGGGCCTTCCAGTTATGATGGTAAGTTGATCTTATTTACTCCGTCCCCTAGAGCCGGACTACCTTGAGGGTCTGGATGGAGCCGGCGGTGGAGAGCCGGAGGAGGTAGACACCGACCGGGCGGGTGGCAAAGTCCACGAGCACCGACTGGTTGCCTTCCTGGACGATGCCGGACAGTTCGGTGCTGATTACGCGACCCGACATGTCGAGCACCTGGAGATCCACCGGCGCGCACACATTCATGTGGAAGTTCACGGTTGTGGAGGTGGTGATCGGGTTTACGCTGACACCGAAACCCACGGCGGGGGAGACCTGGAAGTTGAAGTCCTCCAGTCCCGTTACGATGGGGCCTCCCAGGAAGTAGAGTTCGCCGCAGCTGTCCGGAAGGTCGTCCCACTGGGGGTGCTCCTGGCCGCTTTGGGCGTAGTAGTCCCAGGCCTTGCCCCGGTCGAAGGCTTCCCACATGGACACGTGGCCGTCGCTGTTCAGGTCGGGGTCGCCGGGAAGGGCGCCGCCGGGGTACGAACCGGCGGCGGGTACGCTTCCGTGAACCGCGCCGGTCCACCAGTACACGTACTCGTCGTACTGGGGATAGGTCTGACCGGCCCAGCTGGACTCGCTGGCATTCGCTGCGCTGGCGAAGGTGCGGTCCTGGGCGGCGCCGGTATGGATGACCTCCTGAAGGAATCCTCCGGAGAAGCACTGCTCCATAACCACGTGAATGGAAGCAGCGGTAAGCTGATCGAGCATGGTCATGAAAGTGTCGTCGTTCAGGGTGGCGTTCCAGAGGTTCAGGTGGACCTCGGTCGGAAGATTGCCCCCATCCTTGCCCTGGCCGCCGTGATCGGTGGTGAAGATGAACAGATGGTCATCGGGGCCGACCATTCCGTTGATGGCCGCAAAACCGCTGTTGACCCCGGCGGTGGTGGCGTCGAAGTTGATATCGGTGTCGCCGTCGTCATCGAAGTCGGGGTTGGAGTTGATACCGCCGGACTGGTCCGGGGCGGGGTTGGTGCCGTCGGCGAAGCAGACGATGATGTGGTCAGGCGGAATCAGATAGTCGTAGACGAGAACATGGTAGATGAACTGGACATCGCCGTAGTAGCGGATGTGGTTGTTACTCTGGTTTGCGCCGCCGGAGATGATCCAGGCGTACATCGTCTCCCCCTGTTCGGAGGAAGCCTGAGGATTGTCCTGCCACCAGGCTATGAAGTCCTCGTACTGGCCCCGACCGATGTCAGCTTCCTCCGGGAGCACCGTGTACTCGACGTTCATCCTTCCGTAGAAATCCGGGGGAACGGTCATGCGTTCCACATGCACATCGCCCTGGGGTGATACGAAGAACCAGCGGCAGGGGTGTTCCCAGTTGGCCATGGCGAAGTCGTCCACCAGGACCAGGTACGACTGCATGGGAGCGAAAACGCCGGGATAAGACCAGGCGCCCACCAGGTCGCCCTGCTGGAGAAGGGCCGGAAACACTCTGACCTCGACCCTTCCCATATCCATGTCCATGGTGTTCATCACCAGGTCGGCCGCCTGGGTCGGACCATCCACCGGCAGAGCGAGTGCCGAGCTCGATGCCAGAACCAGGAGAAGCATCAAAAACCTCATCGATATCTCCCTCTCGTTTTTGGGAAAAACAACAGCCATAGATTCTATATCCTTTACAGCGGAGTGAAAAGCCCCCCTCATAGTCCCGCAGCGCTGATGAACGATTCTAGGAAATTGTGCCTGATATTGTTCCAGGATTGGGTCAGCCCCTTCAACGTGTTCCAGCCGCTCATGAGATACGGCTCCTCGGGAAACCTCCTGCCCCCCAGAACCACCGCGTCCCGATGTTCCGCGAGAAGTTGGGAGAGGATACCGTATCCCGCCTTGCATAGCACCAGTGAAGCTCCGGTGATCAGGTCTGCGAAAGAGGCTCCGGCACGTCTCATGTCGGCCGGTGTGATGCAAAGATCGGCGCCCAGGGTATTTTCCGGAAGAGCGGTCACCGTGAACATGCCCGGAGCCTCGGGAATACCTCCCGGAGGCGGTTCCCTGAAGGCCAGAAGAGCGTAGCTCCGGCCTCCCGAGAGGGCCAGCCCTTTGTCCGGGTTTCCCGGCGGACCGGCGGGAAGAAGAGGCATTTTCCGTGACTTCCCGAAGGGCGAATGCTCCGGACCAAGTGGGAGCCTCAGGTAAGTTCCTCCGGAATAAGCGCTTTCCAGGAATCTCCATTCCTTTTCCAGATCCGGGAACAGACTTCGGTGTATCCAGTCCCAGGTGAAGTTGGACAGGATGTAGGATGGGATTCCAAGGGATGTTCCGGCCATCACCGCCAGGGGGTCGGCGTCGGCCACCAGCAGGTCGGGAGAGATCCTTCGGACGAACCTCCTCTCCCTTTCCAGCGCCCGGTCCGCGTTCCGGTGGAAGCTCAGCAAGGACTGTCTGGTGAGTTCCTGATCCACGTCCCCGTTTACGTCCACCGGCAGCGGAGTAGGGGCGGGCCGGTGCAGCTTCGTCGCCCGGGACTCTTGCCAGAACCACCGGGGCGCCCCGGAAGCCACGTGGAACTCCATTCCGGGAGACCGGCGGTGAAGCAGCCTGACCAGCTCCCTCTGTCTCGCCGCATGCCCCCAGCCGTGGTTACTGGCGTAGATCAGCAGCCGCAGGAGCGATCCTCCCAAGTCTCCCGATTTCTCTCGCCAGGAAGATTCCGGTTACCACGAAGGAAAGAAAATCCGCCAGCGGGAATGCCGACCAGACTCCATCCAGAGGGTTTCCCGTGATCCTGGGCAGCAGCACCACCAGGGGGATAACGAAGAGGACCTGGCGGGATATGGAAAGCAGGAACGCCAGCCTGGCCCTGCCGATCGTCTGGAACACCGAAGCTCCTATTATCTGTGCGCCCACGAAGAGCATGGCGACGGTGATGACCCTGAAGATCGAAGGTCCTGCGGCAAGAAGCAGGGGGTCCCGGCTGAACAGCGACAGTACGGGTCCGGGAATCACCACGCCCAGAACGAAAGCCAGTGAAGTGACCACCGTAGCCGCCGCCAGTGAGAGTTTCACCGCCTTCACCGCCCTGGCGCCGAGTCTCGCTCCGAAATTGAAGCCCAGAACAGGCTGAAGCCCCTGGGCCAGCCCGAAAACCGGCATGTAGCAGATGGTCAGCACCCGGTTGACCACTCCGAACACCGCCAGTTGCAGAGAGGTGCCGTAGTGTACGATGGACCTGTTCACCACCACCGCCATGAGGCTTCCGGCGCACACCCTGGCGAACGAGGCCGCCCCGATGGAGAGCACTTCCAGGGCCTCTCCGATCCTGGGGACGAGCCACTTCCTCCTGATGGCGAGGCTGCTCCTGCGCCTCAGAAAAACGCCGGCCATGTACGAGAAGGAAACAACCTGGGAAAGTACCGTGGCCACAGCGGCCCCCCGTATGCCCCACTTGAAAACGAAGATGAAAAGGGGATCGAGAATCATGTTGGAAACGGCGCCCGTGATCATGGTGACCATGGCGATTCTGGCCTTGCCTTCTGCCCTGAGAAGGTTGTTCCCGTTCACGGAAAGGGCGAAGAAGACGCCTCCCAGGTAGATCACGGAGATGTACTCCGAGGCGGATTCCGCCACTCCGTCCCTGGCGCCGAACAGGGAAAGGATCGGGGCCATGAAGAGCAGACCGACGGAACAGATCAGAACCGCCGCCCCAGAGGCCAGCAGGAAGGAGGCGCTGGCTATCCGCCCGGCCCTTTCCAAATCTCCGGCCCCCAGTGCACGGCTTATCACCGAGGCACTTCCTATGCCCGCGGTCTGAGCCGCAGCAAGGATGAACATCTGAATGGGGAAGCACACCGCAAGGGAGGCAAGGGCTTCGGTGCCCACGCCCTGCCCCACGAACACGGTGTCCACCAGGTTGTACAGGGAGTTGACCAGCATGGCGGTCACGGAGGGGGCTGACATCCGGATGAGCAGCCTGCCCACGGGCTCGGTGCCCAGAAAGCCCGCTTTTGTCATCTAGAACACCTCAAAGGTTAAAGAGAATCAGGGCTATGGACACGAGGATCAGCGTGGCTGCCTCCCTGCCCCCCGGTTTTTCGCCGAACCCGATGTATCCCGCCAGGGTGAGCAGGGCCACGGTTCCGGCGCCGAACACCGAGAATACCACCGACGTGTTCAATGAATCAAGGGCGGGAATGAGAAACCAGGAACTGAAATAGTTGGCGAGACCCAGGGGTATGCCCAGCAGCACCGATCTGGAGCTGGGTCTTCCGGGCTCCCGGGCCATAAGCAGCACAGAGCAGAAAAAGGCCGTCAAGAACACCCACATCAGGAAGAAATCCTTCTCCCCGGGGTTTCCGTAACGCTGAAAGACCTTGCTTCCGAACTCCGCAAGCCCGTTCAACAGGAATACAGGCAGCAGATACGCCGAGAATCTGCCTTCACCCACGCGAAAGGCTCCCAGCGCCACTCCCGCCAAAGCTGCCCCGATTCCCAGCCACTGAAGAGCGCCGGGGAACTCCCGCCAGAACACCATGGAAAAAACCATGGGAAGGAGAATCCCCATCTTCGCGAAGCCGCCCGCCAGCCCAAGGCCGCTCTCCCTCAGGGCCCGGCGATAAACCAGGAACGCCAGCAGGAACACCACCCCCAGGGGGATTCCCATGACCGGTGCGGAAACACGATTCCATCCGGTCAGAACGTCATGACCTCTCACAAGAGACGAAAACGAGACAGCGAGATGCTTTCCCTGAAGAAGAAACGACAACGCCGATGCGGTGAGGTAGTTGACGGCAATCACCGCCGGCCTCCGCCCGTCGGGTCCTCCGGAAAGACGCAGTATCACCGCCACCGAAGAACTGCACAACACAGCCATCAGGAGGTGGGTCAAAGGTGGGAAATCCTCCCGTCGCCGGCCACTATATCGAAGGTCGGTGGCACCTCCGGTCTGCCGATCAGCATATCCTCGGCAGGAGGAGTCCGGAGGGCATTTCCAGCAACCGGACGGTTCCCACCGTGGTCCGCATATGGACTCCGGGTCTAGGATACTCAACCACTTCGCCCACCTCGGCGGCATTGCCTCCCAGTATCTTCAGCGCCTTCGGCGAGTGGTCAGGAGGCGTGAACAAAAGGAATCTGCCCTCGCATGCAGACTGAAGCGGGTCGAGTCCGAGGATTTCACAGGCTCCCCCAACCTCCTCTGCTATGGGAATCCGGTCCTGCCACACCATGATGACCTTTCCACAGGAGAAGGCGATCTCGTTGACTGCGGCGGAGAAGCCTCCTCGGGTCAGGTCCCTGAGGCAGTGGATTTCCACTCCCGCCCCGGCGAGTTCCGCAACCTTCCCTGACAGGGGAGCGAGATCGCTCTCTACTTCAAGCTCCAGAGATATGCCCTCTCTGCAAGCGAGAACCGCGATTCCATGTCTTCCCAGGTCGCCGCTGACGATTACCCTGTCTCCGACGGCAACCCGGCCCGGTCTCACGTCCAGTCCCGGGATGATATCGCCGACGCCCGATGTACAGATGTAGACACCGTCTCCCTTGCCCCTTTCGACGACCTTCGTGTCCCCTGTCACCACCGCCGTTCCGCACTTCTCCGCCGCATGCGCCATGGAAAGGGTTATCCTTCCGAGGGTCTCCATCGCGAAACCCTCTTCGAGTATGAAACCCGCACTTATCCATCGCGGTTCAGCGCCGCACATGGCAATGTCGTTGGCGGTGCCGATGATGGAAAGGGAGCCAATGTCGCCCCCCGGGAAGAACAGCGGATCCACCACATGGCAGTCGGTGGTGAAGGCGACTCTCCCCCCCCTCACCGGAATTACAGCTCCGTCATGCTGTTCCCCGCCTGGCGGTTTTCCAAAGCGGGCAATCATCAGATCCATTACCAGTTTCGCCGTAAGGCTCCCCCCGCCTCCATGGGCCAGGGTCACCTCCCTGCCGGAAAAACCTCCGGGCAGCGGGCAGGAGATCACCGGTTCCTCCCGAAACGGAAGTACGCGGAACACGCGCCTTCGGAAGAAACCATCGGCGCACCCATGGGCGAGTCCGGAGTGCAACGGACGCCAAAATTTGGGCAATCCATCGGGGAAATCATCCCTGTGAGAACCTCTCCTGCGAGACAGCCCGAATCGGAAGCAGAACGGGTGGCTTTCACGTCGAATCTTGCGAGGGCGTCCATTCGGGCCCATTCTTTTCTCAAATCGAGCCCCCCTTCGGGGACCACGCCCAGCCCCCTCCACTCCCTGTCGGCCTTTGTGAACACCTTTTTCATCAGGGACACGGCAAGGGGATTGCCCCGGGGCTTCACGGATCTGGTGTACTGGTTCTCGACAAGACTCGTTCCCGCCTCCAACTGGATCACGCACATCAGAACCGCCTGGAGTATGTCCGCTGGTTCGAAGCCCGCCACCACTATGGGAACGGAATGGGACTCGGCCATGCCGGCATAGGGTTTCCAACCGGTGACGGTACAGACGTGACCCGGAGCCAGAACTCCCTGAACCCGCTTCCCGGGCAGGGAAAGAACGGCCGAAAGCCCGGGTTGAACCAGAACATGACAGCACAGGACAGAAAAGTTATCAAGCCCGGCGGCCTCGAGCACCGCCGCTGCGGTAACCGGAGCCGTGGTTTCAAACCCCACGGCGAACATAACCACCTGTTTCCCGATATTTTTCACGGCCAGGTCAACCGCGTCGAAAGCCGAGTAGACAACTCGCACATCTCCGCCGGAAGCCCTGGCGGAATCCAGGTCACCCAGGGTGCCCGGCACCCTGAGCATGTCTCCGTGGGTACAGACCACAACTCCCGGAATTCCCGCAAGACGGATCGCCGCATCGATGAGAGAGACCGGTGTCACGCAGACGGGACATCCCGGGCCGTGTACGAATTCGACGTAATCCCTGAGCAGTTCCTGTATCCCGTAGCGAAGAATGGTGTGAGTCTGTCCGCCGCACACTTCCATCAGGACCCATCTCCTCCGGGCAACCCTGCGGATCTCGTCGAAGTACCCCATGCACAGAACAGGATCGCGGTATTCTTCGACGAATTTCACAGCACCCGTCCCTCCGTGTAGCCAGGGAATGAGCCCTTGCAGGCCTTCAATGGCCCTGTGAAGATACCACTCCCGGGCGGGCAGCGGAAAAAAGCCCGGAAGATGTGCCGGAACATCAGTTTTTGACCGCCCTGAGGCTGAACAGCAGGGGGATTCTGGCGAGCGGTCCCGGAAGCCTCCAGTAACCGTCGTCTCCGGCCTGCATGCTCTTCAGTGCCTTCCAGTGGAGGAAGTCGAACTCATGAATCCAGTCAACCCTGAGCCCGGCCCCGGCAAGGGAGTTGTAGATGTCCCCCATGGTCCAGGAGAACTCCCGGGTGGGGTTCCTGGCGGTGAAGCAGGGATCGGCGTAGTCCGGAGAGCCTTCCGTCCAGTCCGTGGGCTTTCCCCCGGAGAAGTAGGGATTTACCACCCGGAGCCCTTCGGACTGGTCATCGAAGACCTGCAGGAAAGGATGGGATTCCATCATGTAGAAAACTCCTCCGGGCGCCAGGAATCTCTCTATCACCTCCGCCCAGAGGTCCAGATCGGATATCCAGCACAGGACGCCGATGGACGTGTACACCAGCTGGAACTCCTCGGCCAGCGCTTTTCCGAGGTCGAACAGGGGCGATCGGATGAACCTTGCCCGAAGCCCGGTTCTTCGAGACAGATCCCGGGCGACCTTCAGGGATTCGCCGGACATGTCCGCGCCGGTAACCTCGGCGCCCAGTCTGGCAAGGGAAAGGGTATCGCTGCCGATATGGCACTGAAGGTGCAGAACCCTGACTCCCTTCAGGTTCCCGAGTTCCCGCACCTGCACCGGGTCAAGGCAGTGGCCGCCGGACAGAAGCGGAGCCAGGTCGTAGGATGCGCCGTGGACGGGAGCCACCTCGTCCCAGAATCTCCTGTTAATGCTCTCGCCCTGCAGATCTCGCGCCATGGCTCTGCCGATCCTGTGCCTCAGAACACGAAGGGGTTGAAGAGCCGCAGCCCGGTTATGGTCTGATACTGGCAGGAGTTGAGAACCACCTGGGTGCCGTACACTGTGTCCACCCAGAACATGGCGTAATCGCCCCCCTGCAGGGAAACGAAGTATCCGGCGCCGGGTTCCGCGGCAATGGTGCTTCTCCAGGCGGGATCTCCGGGACCCGGAGCCACGGTGTTGGATGCCTCGGCAACATGGCAGTAGCCGCCCCCGGGGTAGCTCTCGGGATCGTAGTCTCCCCGGATGAAGAGAATGGTTTCCCCCTCGGAGGTTACGTACAGGTCCTGCCTGAAGGATGGATCACCGGCATTCCCCAGCTCCAGATGGCTGGAGAAGAACCTTATACCGTTTGGCCCCAGGGTGTCGAGAGTGTCGTCCGCCGAGAACATCTCCGCCCTGTCGTCGGCCTTGTTCGACTGGGTCTCCGACGAGTCGATCCCCTTGATGGCGTCCACGCAGTAGTAACCCGTTCCGGTTGCAGTGTGCGCCGCGCTGGTTTCCAGAACCTGGGCGACTATCTCCCAGTTGCCCGGGTTGGTTGGGGAGAACCACATCCTGTAGCCGTCCACCTCCGCATCCACCGGATCCCAGGCCACGGTGACCGTGTCCCCTTTGCACTGCCCGCTTACTATCCTGCAGTTCTGCACCACAGGAAGAGTGCCCCCGGGGGCGCTGGGCGAATCTGAACAACCCGCTGACAGAACCGCGAGTAACGCGGCCGAAGCGACGATTTTCAAAACCGGCCTCCGTTTCGACAGTTTTTACCCCCTACCGACAGCCCGCCGGCCGGTTCCCGACCCTACGCGCCGGTCCAGGGTTGCGAAAAGTGTTTTCCCCTCGTATGATACACACAACCTCGGCATACAAGTACCTTTTCTCCGAGGCCATCTCCTGCCGCAGCGGTTGCGGCTCTATCTTTTCCACGCGTCCGGCGGGTTGAGATTGAAAATGCTGCGCCGGACCTGGAAAGAATCATGACATCAGAAACATCAGCGCACGAAGTGCGCAAGCAGAACCCGTACACCGACACAGCGCACGAAGTGCGCAAGCAGAACCTGTACACCGACACAGCGCACGAAGTGCGCAAGCAGAACCTGTACACCGACACAGCGCACGAAGTGCGCAAGCAGGACACGTACTCCGATACTCCGCACAGGGTGCGTTCGGAGGGTACGTCCGCCCACGCCCCGATCCCACCGGGCGTCTTTCAGGCGCTCATTCCAGAAATCAGGAAAGCCCTGGACCTGATGGGCTACACGAAACCCACCCCCGTGCAGGAAAAGAGCATTCCCCATGTTCTTCTTGGAAGGGACCTGGTGGGCACCGCCCAGACGGGAACCGGCAAGACGGCGGCTTACGTGCTTCCGATGATACAGAGGCTCGCTGCGGACCGTCACCGCCCCGTTCCCGGCACTCCCAGGGCTCTTATCCTGGCTCCCACCCGGGAGCTCGCGGCCCAGATAGACCAGAGTGTATCGGACTACGGCCGTTTCCTTCAATTGAAGCATGCCGTGATATTCGGCGGAGTGAGCCAGCACGGTCAGGAAAAGGCCCTGGGGCTGGGTGTGGACTTCCTCACGGCCACCCCCGGGAGGCTTCTTGATCTGGCCGGCCAGGGTATCGTCAAGCTGGTACGGGTACAGATACTCGTTCTGGACGAGGTGGACCGAATGCTGGACATGGGTTTCATCCCCGACGTGAGAAGGATTCTGGCCCTGGTTCAGGCCCGCCGTCAGACCCTCTTCTTCTCCGCCACCCTGCCCCGGGAAATCGAGGATCTGGCGGGCTCCATGGTCCGGAACCCTGTCAGGGTGAGCATAGATCCGGACGTGCCCGCGGTGGAGAAGATCAGGCAGAAGGTGGTCTTCGTGGAGAAGGGGGAGAAGGACACCCTGCTCATCTCCCTGCTGAACGATCCTGAGGTCAGCAAGGCCCTGGTCTTCACACGGATGAAGCATACCGCCAACAAGGTGGTCCGGAAGCTGGCCGCCGGAGGAATAGCCGGCGTGGCCATTCACGGCAACAAGAGCCAGTCCGCTAGGACCAGCGCCCTGGCGGGGTTCAGGGAGGACAGGGTCAGGGTTCTGGTGGCCACGGATGTTGCTTCCCGGGGCATTGACGTGGAGCACATCTCCCATGTGATCAACTACGATCTTCCAGTGGAGGCGGAAACCTACGTGCACCGGATCGGAAGAACCGCCCGGGCGGGAGCCGGCGGAAACGCCATCTCCTTCTGCTGTCCCGAGGAAAGGGAATGCCTGGACCAGATCGAGCGGCTCCTGGGAAGACCGGTGTCCGCCGGTGCCGACCGGCCGCAACGGGCAGACCTGACGGAAACGCCCGGGACGTCCAGGACGTCCTCCGGAGGCCGGAGGCGTCGCCGCCGGGTCAACAACCCCGGCAGGGCGGCTTCCACCCTCACGCGCCCCTGAAGACAACCTCCTCGCGTCTGAACCATCCGGAGCAGAAGTACAGCCCACCGGCTGCCAGGAGCAGCAGGACACCGAAGATCTCCGTTATGTAGAGGGGATTCACGGTTCCGGCGATGATTTCCTTGGTCGCCAGAGAGATGTTAAGAAGGGGGATCAGAGCGGTTCCCGCGTTGAGCCGGATGCCCGGGAAGATGCCAATCAACAGGGGTATCAGCACCATGAAGTTCAGCGGGGTTACTATGCTCTGGGCCTCCTTGTAGCTCCTGGAGAATATCGACACCGACAGGAGAACCGAGGCGAAGAAGGCGCACAGGGGAACGAGCATCGAGAAGAACAGCAGTAGCGCCCGGGGCTCGATGACGTTCATGACGCTCTCCACCATTTCCCCCGGGACGGGGCTCCCGTGCCGGAGAACAAGATAGAGCCAGGTGAACGAAGCCACCGCGGTGAATACGCCGGAAAGGGTTACCACCAGGAACTTGGCGGTGACTATCTCCCCCCTGGAAGCCGGGGATATGAGAAGAGTCTCGATGGTTCCCCTCTCCTTTTCGCCCGCGCCCAGATCTATGGCGGGGTACATGGCGCCGAGGAAGCAGAACAGGATGATGAAGTAGGGGATCATGCCTCCCAGGCTCTCGCCGATCCTTGCCCTGGTGGAGGAAACATCCCTGAGGTTCACCTGAAGGGGCCGGGCGAACTCCCTTTCCAGCCCGGCGCCCGAGAGCCTTCCCGCCATTATTGAGTCGGCGTATTGGTCCAGGAATTCCTGTATGCGCGGAAGGGCTCCTTCGTTCTCCGCCACGGAACCCGAGTAGTAGACGTCCACGGAACCTGTGGACAGCCGGCCCATCCTCTCCCGGAAGTCCGCCGGAAAACGTATGGCGAAGTCCAACAGTTCTTCCTCGAGCTTTCCGGTCACCTGGCTGTCCACCACCCCGGAGACCAGTTCCACCTCTCCCGAACTCTCCAGTATCCCGGTGAACATCTCCACCGGCTCCCGGGTGATCACCGCCACCCTGAGAACCTTTTCCCGGGCCCTGGTCTCCATTTCCATTCCCAGCCTCACCGTGAGGTTGAATACCAGGTAGATGGCCAGGAAGGGCATCAGTATCATGAAGAACAGGGTACGCCGGTCCCGAAGCATGTCCTTCATTTCCTTTCTGAAGATGATACCAACCCGGTTCATGCTCCAGCCTCCTCCACAAGCCTGATAAAACGATCTTCCAGGGATCTGGAAGTGCTTTCTCCGATGAAGTCTTCGAAGGTGCCGCAGTATAGGAGCCTGCCCCGGTGGATTACCGCCAGGTCGTCGCTGAGAAGGTTCGCCTCCCCCATTATGTGGGTCGAGAAAATCACGGTCTTGCCCGAATTCCGGCACTGCCTGATGAGCCCGATGATGGATTTCGCAGTGATCACGTCCAGCCCTGTGGTGGGTTCGTCGAACACCACCACGTCCGGATCGTGGATGATTGTGCGGGCAATGGAGACCCTCTGCTTCATTCCGGAGGAGAGCCGTCCGATCCTGCGGTCGGCGAATTCTTTTATGCCGAGGGAGTTGAACAGATCCTCCTTTCGCCGCTCAAGCCGGTCCTTTCCCATCCCGTGGAGCCTTCCGTAGTAAGTCACCAGCTCCGAGGGGGTGAGACGTTCGTACAACCCGGTGGAGCCGGTGAGGAAGCCGACCCTCTGTCTGACCCTGCCGCTCTCCCGGACGGTGTCGTACCCCGACACCGAAATGGCACCCGAGGTTGGCCTCAGGATCGTGGCGATCATCCTCAGCATGGTTGTCTTTCCGGCGCCGTTGGGTCCCAGCAGGGAGAAGACTCTCCCCGGTCCGCAGGTGAAACTCACTCCGTCAACAGCGTCCACACTCCCGCCCCTGCCGGACCTCCCGGAATCTCCCTTCGTAAACCGTTTCGATACTCCCTCGACTCTTATCATGCCGATCCTCTTCCCGTATCAGGCTCCCGGCAGCAACCGATAACCGCTTGTCCCAGTGACAATCCCCCGTCTCCGGGGGGAACCGTCCGGTGTCGGAAGACATCGAAACCGCCCTGTCTGAGCAGGTCCATGGAAAGTTCGGTAAGGACTCGGTTTGCGAAACAGCCTCCTGTCAGAACCACCCTTCCGACCCCCACCGACTCCGCCACATCTGCCAGCCCCCGGGCCAAACAGGCGTGGATGCCGGCGGAAATGTTTTCCAGTGACACACCGGCGGACAGCTCGGCAAGGATGGATTCCACCATGGGCTCCCAGTTCAGTTCCGTCGTGCCGCCGCCGGATATGAGGTTCACCGGATAGCACGAGGTTCTCGAGGCCCTTGTCGCAAGGTCCTCCATCAGAGAAGGCGCCTCCCCCCGGTATGTGCACACGCCGCACAATCCGATCAGGGATGCGATTCCGTCGAACAGCCGGCCGACGCTGCTGGTTCTCGGGCAGTTGACTCCCCTCTGCAGCATTGTGGCCAGCACCGACAGCTCACTGCCGCTGAACCATCGGGATGAGAGGGGAATCTCCTTCCTCATCTCCCACAAGAGTCCGAGCCCGGATCGGCGGGGTTCCAGCGCGGCCGCGTCTCCACCGGGGAGCGGAAAGGTACGGAGGGAAGCCACCCTTGTGAAGGATCCGGATTCATCAACCAGGATGAACTCGCCGCCCCAGACCTTCATGTCGGTACCCAGCCCGACACCGTCCCAGGCCACCCCCAGCAGGGGCCCCCGGATTCCGTTTTCCGCCATGCAGGCCGCCACGTGAGAATAGTGGTGCTGGACCGCCAGACATGGAAGACCGGTGTTCAGCGCCGTCGTTGTGGATGCGTACTCCGGGTGCAGGTCTCGAACCACCGATCCGGCCGATCCGAACAGGCACTCCAGATCCTCCACAGCGCGCCGGTGGGATTCCGTTGCGGCGAGGCTGTCCAGGTCCCCCACATGCTGACTCAGTACCACTCCGTCCCGTATCGTGAGAGCTACTGTATTCGCCTGATGCCCGCCGACCGCAAGAGTCCCCGGCCTTGTCCCGGGAAGATCGACGGGCATCGGTGCGTATCCCCTGGCCCTTCGCAGTATCAGCGGACCGTCGGAAAGCCACGCGGCCACGGAATCGTCAACTTGCCGGGCAATCGGGCGGTTATGCACGAGGAAATGGTCAGCCACGCCGGCAAGCTTATTCAGCGCATCCTCCTCCTCGATGCAGATGGGCTCTCCAGATGAGTTTCCGCTGGTCGCCACCAGGGGAAGACCCGTGTCGCATGCCAGCAGAAGGTGCAGCGGCGTGGCGGGCAGCATCACCCCCAGCCACACGCTTTCGGGAGCAACGTATCTGGACACCCCCAGCCCCCTGCGCCTCATGAGGGTGATGGGGGCCGCGGACGACATCAGGAGCTCCCTCTCTCCTTGCCCCACCAGGCACAATCTCTCCACCTCCTCGATGTTTCTCACCATCAGGGCAAGCGGTTTTCCGGGCCTTCTCTTTCTTCGGCGCAATTCCTCGACTGCGCCGTCGGAATCGGCTCTGACGAGAAGCTGAAATCCTCCCAGGCCTTTCAGAGCCAGGATTCTTCCGTGCTTCAGGGCATCCGCCGCTTCTCGAAGCGCCTGATCTCCGGTGGCTGTCGTCCTGCCGGCCGGGTCGAGCATGGAAAGGCTGGGGCCGCACACAGGGCATGCCACCGGCTGGGCGTGAAACCTCCTGTTTGAAGGGTCCGAATACTCGTGCGCGCACTCCGGACACATCCGGAACCCTTTCATTGTGGTGTTCGGGCGATCGTAGGGCAGGGAAAGGATTATCGAGAAGCGGGGACCGCAGTTGGTGCAGTTGGTGAAAGGGTACCTGTAGCGCCTGTCATCGGGGTTCATTACCTCGGCTGCGCACTCGGAACACACCTTCAGATCAGGTGTAACGAGGGTCTCGGGGGAACCGGGGCTGCTCGGAGAGATGATGAACTCCGATTCGGGGAAAACCTCCAGGTCTCGGACCCTCACCCGATTGATCACGGCCGGGGAAGGTTTTTCGGATGTCAGGGCCGAAAGAAATGATCGAAGAATGTCCTCCGTTCCCTGCGCCTCTATGAAAACCCCTTCAGCCGAGTTCCGGACCGTTCCCGTGAGATGAAGCCTTCTGGCGAGTCTGTAGACGAAAGGGCGGAACCCCACACCCTGAACGGCTCCGCTTACCTGTATGCCTAATCTCTTGACTGCACCATGATTCCGCATTCGGCGATTATATGAAATACGGGGCCCGCGGCATTCGCGCCGCGGGCCCTTCGAATCCCTTCGGCATCAGCCGAGGAACGGGTATCTGTAGTTCCTAGGTGTGTTGAAGCACTCCTTGAGGGTCCTGATGCTGACCCATCTGAGCAGGTTGTAGATGGATCCGGCCTTGTCGTTGGTTCCCGAAGCCCGGCCTCCGCCGAAAGGCTGGTGCCCCACGGTGGCTCCCGTGGTCTTGTCGTTGATGTAGAAGTTCCCTGCGGAGTGCATCAGCACCTCCTCCGCCAGCTTCACCGCCCGGCGGTCGGTGGCGAAGATTCCCCCCGTGAGCGCGTAGGGGGAGGTGGAATCGCACAGTTCAAGAACCTCCCGGTACTCCGAGTCCCTGTAGACGAACACCGTGAGAACCGGTCCGAAGATCTCCTCCTCCATCAGCCTGCAGTGAGGATCGGTGGTGAGCACCACCGTGGGTTCCACGAAATAGCCGGAACTGTGGTCGCAGCCTCCGCCCATGACCACGGTGCAGCTTTCGCACTCCCGGGCGTATCGGATGAAGGACTGGATGTTGTCGAAGGAGGCCCGGTCTATCACGGCTCCTACGAAGTTCGAGAAGTCTTCCACCGGCCCGGTCTTTATCCTGGAGAGAGATTCGGCCATGGAATCCCTCAGTTCAGGCCAGAGCGACTCGGGGACGTAGGCCCGGGAGGTGGCTGAGCACTTCTGCCCCTGGTACTCGAAGGCCCCCCGGATGAGACACGCGGAGAGCCCCGGAAGGTCCGCCGAGGAGTGGGCTACCACGAAGTCCTTTCCGCCGGTTTCTCCCACGATCCGGGGGTAGGTTCGGTACCCGTCGATTCCGCCGGCCACCGTCTTCCAGATGCTGTTGAACGCCCTGTTCGAGCCGGTGAAGTGAACCCCCGCCAGAGCCGGGTCGGAAAGAACGGTGGGTCCAACGCTGGATGAATCTCCGGGGATGAAGTTGATGACTCCGTCCGGCATCCCCGCCTCCCTGAAGGCGTCCAGGAGGAGCCAGTTCGAGTAGACCGCCGTGGACGAGGGCTTCCAGAGGATCGTGTTGCCCGCCAATGCCGGCGCCATGCAGAGGTTGCCGCCGATGGAGGTGAAGTTGAAGGGCGATATTGCGAACACGAAACCCTCCAGCGCCCTGTATTCCATCCGGTTCCAGGTGGCGGCGAAGTTCTCGGGCTGCATCTGGTATATGGTCTGCATGAACCACGTGTTCATCCGCAGGAAGTCCGCCATCTCGCACACCGCGTCTATCTCGGACTGGTGAACGGTCTTACTCTGACAGAGCATGGTTCCCGCGTTGATGAGGCTCCTCCGGCGCTTGGAGATGATTTCCGCGGCCTTTAGACAGATGGCCGCCCTCTCCTCCCACGGCAGCCTCGACCAGTCCTTCCAGGCTTTTCCCGCCTCGGCTATGGCCAGCCGGACTTCATCAGGGCCGGCCTTGTGGAACACCCCTAGCCGGTGCCGGTAATCATGGGGTATACGGCATTCCCCGGTCCTGCCCGTGCGGACCTCCCTGCCCCCGATCAGCAGGGGGATATCCACTTCCCCTGCCCGAAGGGAACCCAGGGTTTCCCGGAGTTCCGCCCGCTCGGGGCTTCCCGGGCGGTACTCCAGTACAGGTTCGTTTCCGGGCCTCGGAATCTGCGTGATGGCGTTCACCTTTCTCTCCTTTCCAATGCGGGAGGCGCACCCATTTCCAGGCACACCCTATCGGCCCGGGGGGCATGGCACCGTGCTTTAGCCCCCGGGGCTCGGAGATGTTTTCTGAAGGTCGTCTGATTATGCCCGATTTATCAGATCGATTCAGCACATGGAACATAACCTTTCGACAAACCCCTTCTCAACCCCGGCAATCGGCTTTGAAGGCCGGCTCAGGGTTCTTATACTACGGGAAACCCCAAGAACGGAGCGATGTGCACGAACTGTCCCTGGCCGAGGAGATGGTCCGGATCATCAGGGAAGCCATAGGCGGAAGCGGAGATCTGCACGCGGTCACCGTGGTCATGGGTCCCCTTTCAGGGGTCTGTCCCGAGTCTCTGTCGTTCTGTTTCACCGAGGTGGCCCGGCAGAAGGGCATGGGGAGCCCCGGGCTGGTGATTCGAAGGACGGACGCAGTCTTCAGGTGTTCCTCCTGCGGTTTCAGTTGGACCGCCGGGGATTTTGCGCCGGGTTGTCCCGGATGCGGTTCCTGGGAGAGGGAAATCCTGTCCGGCAGGGAATTCTACATAGAAAGCGCGGAGTTGAACGGAGAGAACGAAGATGAGGATGAACATCCCGGTGATGGCCAGGAACAGGGAACTTGCAGGGGAGAACCGCCGGATCTTTGATCTGAACGGCGTCTTTGCCGTAAACATCATCAGTTCTCCAGGCGCCGGGAAGACCTCCCTGCTGGAGGCTCTGGCGGGGAAGCTCGGTTCTGACCTGGCAGTAATCGAGGGGGATGTCAAGACCGACAGGGACGCCGCAAGAATCAGGAAGGCGGGGTGCAGGGCGGTTCAGATTGAAACCGGCGGAGCCTGTCACCTGGACGCCGACTCCGTGAAAAAGGCTTTCCTGAGCCTCGACAGAAGCTCACCCATACGCATCCTGGCCATCGAGAACGTGGGCAACCTGATATGCCCGAGCGCATACGATCTGGGCGAACACCTGAAGATCGGAATCCTGTCCCTTCCCGAGGGGGACGACAAGGTGCTGAAGTATCCGTCTCTGTTCAGCAGAATCCATGTTCTCATCCTCGGGAAGACCGATCTGAGCCGTTTCATGGATTTCGACATGGACAGGGCCGAAAGGGAGTGCATGAGCCTGAACAGAGGAGTGAAGGTGTTCCGGGTATCCGCCAGGACCGGAGACGGCGTCGGGGAGCTGGCGGACTACCTTCTGGCCGGGGCAGGCGGCCGCCGATGAACGGATCAAGGCCGGAGGTCATGGTGGTGGGCGCTGCCGGGGGCATCGGCAGGGCTCTGGCGGTTCTTTTAACCTCACGGGGCTACCGGGTGACCGCGGTTGACAGCAACTCCGCGGGACTCGGCGAACTGGCGGCTTCCCGAACTGACAGCCTGGAAACCTTGGAGCTGGATATCACCCGGCGGGAGACGGTCGCCGGAACCGCAAAGAGATATCTCGAATCGAGCCGCAGGCTCAGGGGGCTGGTGATCACCGCAGCCGTTCACAGCGCCCATCCCGCGGCATACCTTGAGGACTCGGCGATAGACATGGTTCTGGACGTGAACCTGGCCTCCCACATCAAGCTGGTCCGGGATTTCCTGCCAGTGCTGGAGGACCGGGGAAGCATCGTCGGAGTGAGTTCCATAGCAGCCTGCGTTGGAGTCCCCATGTCCTCCATGTATTCCGCCTCTAAATGGGGGATGGAGGGTTTTTACGAGTCCCTCTACAACGAACTCCGCCACCGGGGAACAAGGGTTTCGGTGATCCATCCCGGCAACGTGAACACCGGCTTCAACGAAACCGGCAACACCTACGTTCCGGGAAGCGGCGACCCCCTCACGGACCGGCGGTACGAACGTGTTGTGAGCAGGATAGACAGCCGGTACGGCATCTCTCCGGAGAGGGTGGCCCGGGTGATCGCGGGAGTGCTTCGGCGGCGGCGACCCAGGTTCTGCTACGTGGTGGGCATGAACGCCAGGAAGGCGAACTGGGCGAAGAAGCTTCTGGGCAGGGATATCGCACTGAGGCTCATGGGAAGGTTCTTCGGGTTCTGATGAAGGCCGGACGCCCGGAGCGGAGGTCCGGAGAAGACAGGGGGCGAGCATGAACGGAACTGTACCGGCAGCGGGAACACCCGCGCCGGCTTTCACCCTTCCCGACCAGGACGGAAGGGAGGTCAGCCTCGAGGACTTCCACGGCAGGTGGCTGGTGCTGTATTTCTACCCCAAAGACAACACCGGGGGGTGCACCCTCGAGGCCTCGGAGTTCTCGGGTCTCCGGAAGGACTTCGAACGGGCCGGAGCCTCCGTGGCGGGGGTCAGCCGGGACACGCCGGCCAGCCATCGGCGGTTCATCGACTCCAGGGGTCTTTCAATAACCCTGCTTAGCGACCCGGAAAGGATCGTCCACCAGGCTTACGGCGCATGGCGGCCGAAGAAGCTGTACGGCCGGGAGACCATGGGGGCGGCCCGGTCCACGTTCCTGGTGGATCCCCGGGGGCTCATCGTCCAAGTCTGGCCTTCGGTCAAGGCGCCGGGCCATGCGGCAGAAGTTCTGGACAGGCTTCTTCGGCTGGTGGGGGATTGATCCAGGGAACATCGCCGGGTGCGGTTCTCCTGGACCTGGACGGCACCCTGACCGATCCCCGGACGGGGATCACCCGCTGCATCAGATACGCCTTGGAAAAACTTGGAGTGGAGGCCCCGGCCGAGGAAAGCCTTGCCTGGTGCATCGGCCCTCCCCTGCGGGACTCCTTCGCCTTGCTGCTGGACACCCGGGACAGGGGCCTTCTGGACAGGGCGGTGAAGCTGTACCGGGAGAGGTTTTCCGCCGTGGGTATATTCGAGAACGAGCCTTACCCGGGGATTCACGAGGCTCTGGACAGGATCCGGAGCGCCGGGCGCCCGGTCTTCCTGGCCACTTCCAAACCCAGGGTGTTCGCGGTAAAGATCCTTCGCCATTTCGGCATGGAAGGATACTTCCACGGAGTCCACGGCAGCCGGCTGGACGGCGGACTCTCGGGGAAGACCGATCTGGTGGCTCACGTGCTCCGGGTCAGAAGGCTGGATCCGGGGAGTTCGATAATGGTCGGCGACAGGAGCCACGATATCCTGGGCGGGCGGGCCAACGGAACCATGACCGCCGGCGCAGCCTGGGGATTCGGTTCCATGGAGGAACTCCTCCGGGCATGTCCCGACCTGATTTTCGCTTCGCCGGACCACATGGCCGGCTTTCTGGAGAAGGTTTCGGAAACCTCTGACCATCGGCGCAGAGTCCCTCGACAGGTGAAGGGAAAAAGACAGTGAAAACCGCAGGATTGATCGCCGCCTTCGCAGCCGGGGCCTATGGATGCACCAGTTTCGTGGATTACTCCAGCGGGTCTCCCTGGTACGGGATGAACTTCGACTGGCATCCTGACCAGGAGATACTGTTCCGATTGGAAACCGACGACCGGAACCGGCCGGTCTTCACCATGTCCTTCGTGGCCGGCGGCAGCCCGGTTCCCACGGCGGGATTCACGGAAGACGGCAGGTTCTCGTCCATGCAGGTGGTGGACGCCCCGTGGACCGGCCCTTCCGAGGACCGGGAGGCGCCCTTCATCTTCGTTCCCTTCTACGCCCTGACCTACGACTCCGCCTCGCCTGACGATCTGGCGGGGATGGCCGCCGGGGGGGACTTCAGACAGCATCCCGATCCGCCGCTTCACATCATCGCCGCGGACCCTTCGGGGAAGGTGATCATCCTGGAAGTAGGGGAGTCGGGGAACATGGTGCTTGACCTTTCCGCCTCGCCGGCAGCGGTCATGACCAACTTCAGTAACTGCGACTGGGCCGGAGTCCATCCGGACAGCATCCGGGGTGCCGGAGCGGACCGCTACCGGGCGGCCCTGGGGGAGATGGCGCGGGTTGAAGGAGTGGACTGCCCGGAGGCCGGGATGGCCGTGCTGCAGGCGGCGGTGAACACCAGCGAGGGGTTCCCCACCCGGGCTTCGATGGTGTTCGATCCGGGGCAGGGAAAGGTGTACCTGGCGGTGGCCGGGGATTTTGGCACGGTCTGGTCCCTGGATCTGAGCACCGGAGACCTGTGCCGGTGGAACGGAAGTCAGGGCGAAACAGTGACGACCGTGGACTCCGCCGGGGTGACCGCCTCCATGCTCCGAAGCTTCTGACTGGATGCGCCCCTGTTGACACCGCCCTCGAATGCGGACAGAATAGAGCTAAAAGATGGATGCTGTTGCTTTCTTCAAGCAGCGGCGGGGAGGCGGATATGAGAACTCCGGGCGGCGATCCCGACTACACCCAGTCCATGTACGGGCTTCTGGCCATCCTCAGCCGGGGCCCCATGTCGGGGTACGACGTAAGGAAGGTCCTGGACGGCAGGGAGATGTACTACTGGCGGGAGAGCAGCGGCAACATCTACCCCATGATGAGGCAGCTCCACCAGGACGGTCTGCTTCACAGAACCGACTCCTACGTGAAGCGGAAGAAACGGGTCCTCTTCAGCCTTACGGAGAAGGGATGGCGGGAACTGGAGAACTGGCTCCGGGAGCCTGCGGGTCTCACCAGATTCAGGGTTGAACTGCTTATGAAGCTCCGCTTCGGCACCGGCCTGGGAATCGAGCATCTCCTTTGCCAGCTGGAGGACTACAGGGGAAAACTGGCACTGCAGCTGGCGGAGGCGGCCGAGATCCTGTCGGAGGTGAGGGCTTCGGACGATTCCCTGGAGAACGACGTCAGGAGCATATCCCTGACCCGTTTGATCATGGAGATGGAAGCCCTCGTAGAGTGGTGCGACAGGTCCCGGAACCTGCTCTCATCCCGGCTGAGGAATGAAACTCCCGTTCCAGGTAGCAAGCTGCGGCCCCCACGGCCCTTCCTGGCCGCGAGAACCTATCACGGAACCGCCCGGTTCGACCCCGGGGGCATTCCGATGGAGCACGAAACAGATCTCCGGAGACCCTTCAGGGTTACCTGCCGCTGAGTCTCCGCCGTCAGGGAGACGCCGCCCCCATGGATCCAGCGGCAGGCAAGGTCGCAGGTCGAAACCCGTGCCGGAACCAGGCGGAGTCAGACAGGAGCGGCACCGCCGGTCCGGCGGCTTTCATCTGGTTTTTTCCCTGTACCCCACCAGGCCGCTGAAATCGTCTACGAAATAGACTCCCGTGCCACAGGGAACAGGGTTGACCTCCAGGATGTAGGGGGTTTCCGCCAGAATCCCGGCTCCGGAGGTTTCCGTCCACAGCCAGAGATCGCTGGAGGTGAGCCTCAATCCGTCATCAGTGGTTTTGATGTAGACGATTCCGTCCATCTCCGGCCACCAGGCCGGATGGTCACCCCAGTCCACCGGCGAATTCTCCCCTCCCCTCAGAAGCCGGATTCCTCCGTCCAGGGTAGGCGAGACCAGATCGGCGTTTTCCGTGAAGAAAGGCCCGTAATACCTGAAAGATGAGGAAACCGTGTCCACCGCGCCGGTGGCCAGATCCATGGTGAGAAGCCTGTCGCTGCTGTCGGTGAACGCTGCTGTGCCTCCGTCCGGAGATATCGAGATGTGGTGGGCGTCCAGGGCGAGCCCCCAGGGCTTTCCGTTCCTGAGCAGCTCCTCCCCTGCGGTGAACCAGAGGTTTCCCATGGCGTCCCAGCACGGCAGACCGGCCCGGGCGTAGAGCCCCAGCACCTCAACCCCGTCCCTTCGGATCAGAACGATTCTGTCTCCCCGGTCCGAACCCGCCCAGACCGCCACGGTTTCGAGGTCGGGCGAAGAAACGGGCCTGAAGAAGCGGTCACAGTCCGCTTCTTCTGTGGACAGCTCCCCGGGTTCGCCGTCCCACGCCAGAAAGTCCCGGCCCGCAACCAGGGTTTTCTCCCCGAGGGGCGCCACCCACGCCGCCCTGGGGGGCAGACCGTGGGGAAACAGCAGCACCGGCAACAGAGCAGCCGAGAAGAGAAGGTTCGACATGCGAACGACCCCCGATCATTTCTGTGAATACATATACAAAGCGGGTCTCAGGGAAAACGGCGGAATTGACCGGGCGGCCCGGCTCTGTTAGCTTGCCCCGAACGGCATTCCACCTCCGGAGGCTGCATGGGAACCCTGGTCCTGGTGATTCTCGCACTGGCCCCCCCTGTCGGATTCCTGCTGTACATACTCCGTTTTGACAGAACGGAGCCGGAACCCAGGGGGCTGGTGGCGGGGCTCTTTCTGGCGGGCGCCCTGTCGGTGATTCCGGCGGCGCTTCTGGAGGGGCTTCTCCAGGGGTTTCTGCCCTACGCCCGGGAAGGAATTTTTTCCGCTTTTCTGCAGTCTTTCCTGGTGATAGCCCCGGTGGAGGAAGCGGTAAAACTTATCGCGGTTATGGTCTTCGCCTGGAGGAGCCGGCACTTCAGCGAGCAGAACGACGGCATTGTCTACGCCGGAGCCCTTTCCATCGGTTTCGCCGCGGCGGAGAACCTGTTCTACGTGCTGGAAAACGGGATCAGCGTCGGCGTGGCCAGAGCCCTGACCTCCATCCCCGGCCACGCCTTCGCAGGGGTTCTCATGGGACATTTCCTGGGGCAGGCCAGGTTTCCCGAGAGCCCCCGCTCGGTTATTCGGAACATCGCTTCGGCGTTCGCCGTTCCCTGGGCCCTTCACGGAGCCTACGACACCTTCGTGCTCTCCGGAACGGAAGCTGCTGTTCTTGTCCTGGCGGTGCTGGCGCTGTACTTCGTTTTCGGAATCCGCAGCCTGAGAAAGGGTCGGGACAGGTCCGCCGCCGGATTGGGATCGAAACCGTCGGCCCCTCCGGCACTCCTTCGGGAGAAACGTGCCGGAGGATTCAGAAGGCTGGCGGGACGGACCCTTCTGGGGTTGTGCGGGCTGTTCTGGGCTTTCGTCCTGGCGGGACTGCTGCATGAAAGCACCGCCGGGGGGAAGGAAGCGACCCATGTCCTACTGGGCGGGGCAATGCTGAGCGCGATTCCCGTGGTTCTGGGTGTTATGCTGGAGGTTTCCGGCCGCAGGGCCGGACGTGTCGGAAGGGAAAAGGGATTATGACCGTTCCGTGCCTTTTGCTCTGCCTTCTTTCCACGGAGGGGTTTTCGGTGCTTCCGATACCCCTTGAGCCGCCGGCGTTCCCGGAGGCCGGAGCCGGCGTTCCCGGGGAAACCCTTCTTCGCCTGCTCGAAACGGTTCCCTCCCGGGGTTTCGACGACTGGTTCAGGGACGTGAAGGACTGGCCCGCGGAGCAGTACCACCGGGGAGGCGCCTACGTGCCGGCGCCCGGCGTCCGGCCGCCCGAGGGGGTGCCGATGGTCCTGGACATACCTGGAGAAGACCTTCACCTGGACAGGGTGATCCGCAGCGGCGGATTCCTTCTGGCGACCTACGGGTTGATGCCCGACAGGTTCGGGGCGGTTCTGTACCCTTCGGTCCTGGTGATAACCAGCCCCGGCGGGCATGAGCCCTCCGTGGCGCTTGACTTCCTGGGATACTCCTCATCCCCGGGAGACGTACCAGGCGAGGAGGAACTCGTCTTCCAGAGGATAAGGTGGGCGGAGATCTCCGAAGGGGTGCTTTACGTCGAACACGCCCACGGGACCTGTTCAGCGGGTTCCTCCGGACTGAACGGCTATGTCACCGCCCTGAACCCGGTTACCCTGGAGGTTCTCTGGCGGAGCGGGCCTCTCACCGCGAACGCGGAAAACTTCGTTCTTCTCGGCGAGAAGCTCATCTGCGGCTACGGCTTCGTCGGGGAAGATGATTACCTGTGCGTACTGGACCGTCGCACCGGGGGAATCGTGCAGCGGGTCCCCCTGCCTTCGGCCCCCGAGTACCTGATCCTGGAAGAAGGTTTTCTCCGGGTGAAGTGCGCCGATACCGATCTGACCTTCAGCGTTGAGATCTGAGGGCTGACGGGATTGCTGAACCGGGTCCGCGGGTTTATGCTCCCCGCTTGCGCAAAACCAATCACTGCACGGGAGGAAACTGGTGATGGACGACCGTACCAAGCCCTTTTCCACGGGTGGATTCTTCCTTGTTCAACTGGCGATGCTGGTTCCCCTGCTGAACATCATACTCCTGCTGGTTTTCGCCCTGAGCGGAAGCACCAACCTGAACCTGCGGAACTGGAGCCGGGCCATGCTGATCTTCGTGGCCATCGGGATCCTGGTGTCCCTGATAGGCGCCGTTCTCGGGGTGACGGTGATCGGAGGAGCCCTGGAAGGAATCCGGCAGCTCCTGGAAAACGCGGACGTATCCAGCAGCCTGAACATCACCAGGTAGCCCGGCCCGACCGACGGGGCGGAAGCCTCCTGGAAATGCGACGACGATGAACCCGTTTTCCGGGGGAGGCAGTTGTCCCCGCTGCGGGGCGCCTCTGGAGGAACCGGGCAGGTGTTCCTACTGCGGGCCTTCCGTCAGGCCCCCCAGAAAAGAACCCCCTCCCAGGATACGGAACCACATGGTTCCCGCGGTGCTGATGACCTCCTTCTGCTGCCTGCCTTTCGGTATCGCCGCGGTGATAAGCGCCGCTTCGGTGGACGCCCTGGTGAAATCCGGAGACTACCCCGGAGCCAGGGCGGCCTCGGAGCGAACGAAAGCCATTCTGATCTGGGGGACGGTGGTCACCCTTCTCACCTACCTTTCCTACGGGCTGATGTGCGGAGTATTCGAAAAGGCCTTCTGACTGCCGCCGGAGTGCTGGTCCTCGGAGGGCTGGTTTTCATCGGGCTCAACGATCCCGAGGGTTGGAACCTGCCCCTGTTCTGCCCCTTTCACTCCCTCACCGGCCTGCTGTGCCCCGGCTGCGGAAGCATGAGAGCGCTTCATGACCTGATGAACCTCCGGATTGGGGAGGCCGTCCGGCACAACGCCTTCTCCGCCGGGCTGGTGGCGTTCCTGCCGGCAATGCTGGCTGTGAGGAGACTGAAGGGCCCGTCTCCATGGCAGGGAATCCTGCTGGCCGTGGCGCTGGGGGCTTTCTGGGTGCTTAGAAACCTCTGACCATGCGTCCTATATTCGCCCGGGAAGGGGGAGAGTGAATGCCGGGCGAGTTTTTTCGGATGGTGCACTCCCTGGTCATGGCCATTCCACCGGGAAGGGTGATGACCTACGGGGGTATAGCCGCCTTTCTGGGAAAAGCCGGTGCTTCCAGGATCGTGGTCTACGCCCTGAGGAACACCCCTTCCGGATTGGAGATACCCTGGCACAGGGTGGTGGGCGCCGGGGGGAGGATTCCTGTCAGAAAGTCCTTCGAGGACGCCGATGATCACCTTCTGCAGGAATCAATGCTGAGAAGCGAGGGTGTCCCCTTCACCCCCGGGGGGAGAGTGGATCTGGACCGGTGTCTCTGGAGACCGGGAGAGGAGCCTCCGGTCCCCTGACCAGTTCCTCCAGAAGCCCGATCACGCCGTGGGCGTCCTTCGAGTACAGCGCTCCAATTCTGCTGGCGTAGTCCTGGTTCACCACCGCGCCGCCGATGATCACCGGCACCGTGATGCCCCTTTTTCTCAGCAGCCCCGTCAACTCCTCCATTCTGGCGGCCGTGCCGCTCATCAGCGCTGAAAGGGCCAAGGCCAGGGGTTTTTCCCGAAGGACAGCCTCCAGGATTCTCTCAGAGGTGACGTCCCTGCCCAGGTCCACCACCCGGAATCCGGCGCCTTCCATGAAAATGGCCGCAAGGTTCTTTCCGATGTCGTGCATGTCCCCCTGTACCGTGGCCAGCACCACGGTTCCCCGTCCGACCGCCCGGTTTCCTTTCAGCAGGGGCCGAAGAAGCTCCGCAAGGGCCTTTGCCGCTTCGGCTCCGGCGATGAGGTGCGGAAGGAAGATCCGCCTCTTTTCGAACATTGTCCCCAGTGCGTTCATGGCGTTCCTGAGCGTGACTCCCGCCAGTTCTCCGGGTTCCACACCCTCCTCCAGAAGTTTGCGGGCCCTGGCCAGGGTCTCCACCGGGTCGCCCCTGAGAATGGCCGCCTCCATGGAGCCGGGGGGGAATCCGGAGTCGTCCGGGGCCGGCTCCGGCGGAACCCCCCGGGTCAATCCCGCCAGGACCCTGGCCCCCCTGCCAGCCATGGGCGCTTCCTCGGAAGTTCCGTCGGTGATCGCCAGGTTAAGCCCCTTTCCCGCCAGAGCGGCCAGGAATGCCAGGTTAATCGACCTGCGGTCGGGAAGCCCGAGGGAGACGTTCGACACGCCGGCCATGGTGAGCCAGCCCCTCCGATTCATCATGCCCAGGGTTCTAAGGGTGACCGCCGGGTCGGCGCCGGAGGCCATGGAGCTTACCACCGGATCCGCCACGATTCTCCAGGCCGGAAGTCCCATTTCCCCCAGTACCGCCATCCCCCGGCGGATCATGGCGACCCTTTCCCGGGGGGTTTCCCCGAGACCCCGGGAGTCCATGGGCAACAGAACGGCCATGCCTCCGTGGCGTTTCAATATCTCCACCCGGGGAGCCATGTTTTCGGGGTCGCATGTGAGGGAGTTCAGAAGCGCCACGCCGCCCAGCTCCCTGAAAGCATCATCGAGGCACTCCGGCGACGAAAGGTCCACGGAAACAGGCGGGCCGGAGGCCAGCTCCGAAAAGAGCCTGGATACGAATCCCGGGGGGATCATCTTCTCCAGGCCGAGGTTGACGTCCAGGACCGTCGCCCGCCGCTGTTCACCCGCCAGTGACACCACGTAACCGGTGTCCCCCCTGCGGATCGCGGAACTCAGACCGCTTCGTCCCGAGGGGTTGATGCCCTCCCCGACGATGTTGAGCCGGTCGTCCAGGGGGACCGCCGTCGAGATGGACGATAGCGCTCTTACCCGGCGGCCGGTTTCGGGAGGTTTCCAGGAGCCGACGAGAGCCTTCAGGGTTCTGACGTGGTCCGGGCCGGTGCCGCAGCACCCTCCTATGATGGATGCTCCGGCCCGAACCAGGTCTTCGCACCCGGAGGCGAAGGACTCGGGTGTCATCCTGTGGAAGCCGCCGGAGTCCGGCAGTCCTGCGTTCGGTTCAAGAGACAGGGGTTTGGAAGTATGGGCCGCCATGACCTTCACCACGGGTACCAGTGAGTCAGGCCCAGCGGAGCAGTTGGCTCCCGCCGCCTCGACCGGGAGTTGTTCTGCGAGGACGGCAAGGGCTTCAGGGGGGGTTCCCGCCAGGGATCGTCCCCCCTCGTCGAAACTCATCTGGGCGCTTATGAAACCATGGGGGCAGACGTCCCTTACCGCCAGCACCGCGGCCTTCAACTCCCGGGGATCCGAAAAGGTTTCCAGGAAGAAAACCTCCAGACCCGCCCGGACCAGGGCCCTGGCCTGGGACAGGAACTCCCGGTAGGCATCCATCCAGAGAAGCCTTCCGAAGGGGTGCATCATCTCTCCGGCGGGGCCAATGCTGGCTCCGGGAATCGCCGAATCGCCCACTGTATTCAGAAGATGATCAGCGAGGATGGAGTTCAGCCTTTCCGCCGGCTCACCCAGCCTGGCGGCCGTGCCGCCGAAAGTGCATGAGAGAACCACATCGCTTCCCGCAAGGACATAATCACGGTGGATTTCCCGGAGTCGTTCCGGATTCTCCGCCGCCCACCGCTCCGGGCAGACGCCCGGGGGCATTCCGTGGTTCATCAGCATCGTACCCATGGCCCCGTCCAGCACCACCACCCGCCGGGCCAGCAGCCTTTTCAGTCTTGACGCAGCGCCCATCCCCACTCTCCCGTCAGGGTTTTCTGCGGCAGCAGGTTGTCCCCGCCGGTACACGATATTCCAAGGCCGGGGAACAATCCAATCAATAATGGCTGAGCTTCCAGGGGACCCCCCCCGTCCCCGAGGGCACGCCCGCGGAGGGCTCCACCCCAGGACAGACTGTTCCCGCGTCCATCCGCTCCCCGACGGCCGGGAGCTCCACCGCCTCACCGGCCGCCGGGTCGAACATGTGGGCAATAGGTGAAGGCCGCTGTTCATAAGTCGGACAAGAAGGGCGTCTACGCAGGAGCCGACTCAGTCTCCCTCTCTGCCCGTTCTTCCGCCCTGGAAGCCGGCTATGCGTGCTCCCGGGGTGTTGACGAAATTCCCTACCGGTAGGATAGTATCTTCAAAATGCGGAAACGGGCACTGAAAGCCCGAAGGGATTGAACAGGGGAGTTTCCGCATCGCTCTTCGTGCGCGTATGTTCATATACGGCACGATATTAGAGAGGGGAGAGCGAGTATGAGGTTGCTGATTATCGTCATGATCCTCGCGGCGGGCACCGCCGCGGCCCTGCCTTCCTGGTGGGGGGTAAGGGGCCTCAACAGGATTTCCGACGCCAGGACCTTCGGAGCCGGCAAGTTCGCCGTGGGCCTGTTTACCGACCTGGGACTTTCCAGCGACACCCGGACGGGAGTCCTTTCCGGGGAGACCACCGACATCACCAACACCGAGTACGACGGTACGGCCCACATTATCGCCGGATTCGGTCTCGGCAGGGCGGCTGAGATCGGCATGAGCTTCTCGTACCTGATGAACCAGATGAAGAGGGACAGCGAGAGCGCCGAAATCTCCGGGGAATGGGAGGGAGACGACGGCTTCAGCGAAGCGAGGCTCTCCCTGAAGGTCAACGTGAATCCCTCGGCCGAAAGGGCATGGTTCGGCATCATGCCCTGGGCCGCCTTCTCGATCCATGACGGCGGCTACAGCAGTTTCGTGGAGAACGGCGACGGCTGGGACGGCATCTGGGAGCGCGGTCAGCCGATGTTCACCCTGAGGCGCCCCATGATCAACTCCGGCAGCCTCAGCTACGGAGCCGACCTGCTGGCCTCCTTCGACCTTCGTCCCCTGGTCTTCCATGTCAACGCGGGTTACCAGAAGTACGAGCAGAACTTCCAGTTCACCGACTCCCGGTACGACGCGGACCACAACGTTGTGGCCACCCAGGATGTGGACATCGACGTCTCCGACCAGGTGATCAGGGCCGGCGGCGGCCTCGAGTACCCCATCGGCGGCACCACCCTCTTCGCCGAGGTGGAGTGGAACCACTTCCTTGACAGAAACTTCGATGCCGGCGACGGAGAGGACTTCGACGATCACATCGCGGTTTCCCCCGGCGTCAGGTTCAACACCGGCGGCCTGGCCGTGGACGTGAAGGGCACCTTCGCCCTCACCACCTTCGATCCCACCTGGACCGATCTCGGCCATGGCATCTACCAGGCCGGCGGAAGCCCCACCGAAGAGGACAGGGCCAACCGGGCCCCGTTCCCAGGCGGCTACCCCCCGGACCTTGGTTTCGGCATCAACCTTTCCTACGTGGGTGACCTTCGGGCAGCTCCCGCCACTATAGGCGGCCGGGTGTACGACGCAGCCACAGGCGAGCCCCTTCAGGGAAGCGTGAGCGTTTCCAGGGCCGGCGTGGACCCCGTGAACACCAACACCGACGGTGTCTATTCGATGCGGGTCTCCAAGGGCGAGGCCACCCTCACCGGCGCCGCCGAAGGGTACCTTCCCTACACCGCCACCGTGGATGCAGCCTCGGGCGGCACCTACACGGTTGACTTCCCCCTGGAGCGGATGCAGACCACCGGTATCGTGAGCGGTACCGTCACCGACGAGAGTACCGGCGCCCCGCTTTCCGCCGTGGTCGCCGCGGGTGGAGTCCAGGCGGAGACCAACGCCGAAGGCTTCTACACCATGGAACTTCCCTCGGGCAACAGGACCCTCACCGCTTCCGCATCGGCCTACGGGCCCGAGAGCGCCACGGTGAACGTGCCCGCGGGCGGAACCGTCACCCAGGACTTCCAGCTCGGTCTGGTGGTGGACTTCGACAAGGTCTACTTCGACCTGGACAGCGACGTAATAAGGTCCGACGCCAAGAGCGCCCTGGACAACATAGCCGCGTTCCTTCTGGCCAACCCCGGTGTCACGGTGACCATCACCGGCAACACCTGCGACCTGGGCGAGGAGGAATACAACCAGGACCTGGGCAACCGCAGGGCCACCGCGGTCCGGAACTACCTCATCGGCAAGGGTGTCGGCGAGGCCAGGCTCAACACCGTCAGCTACGGCGAGTCAAGGCCCGACGTGCCCAACACCGACGAGACCCACAGGTCCCAGAACCGCAGGGCCGAATTCATGATCCTGGGCCGCTAGTCCGGGATGATGCCGGGGGGCGGGGGCAACCCCGCCCCCTTCTCTTTACCCGGTCTTCACCGGTATCTGAGGACGCTAAGGAGTTCCCGGGCGGCCTTCCCGGGATCCGCCGCCCCCATGATCGCAGACACCACCGCCACCCCGGCGGCCCCGGCGGCCATCACATCAGCCGCGTTCTCCCGGCATATTCCGCCGATGGCAACCAGGGGAAGCGGGGTGGCCTTCGCCAGCGCCTTCACTCCCCCGAGTCCCAGAGGTTCACGCAGGTCAGGTTTCGTGGGGGTGGAGAAGACGATGTTGGCCGCCAGATAATCGGCCCCTTCACGCCACGCCCTTTCCGCCTCCTCCCGGGTTCTGACCGAAACGCCTACGACGGCTTCCGGGCCCAGAATCCTCCGGGCCTGGGCCGGGGGCATGTCTTCGTCACCAAGATGGACCCCCCGGGCTCCGGAGGCCATGGCCACGTCCACCCTGTCGTTCACCACGAAAACGGATCCGTAGCTCTCCGCCAGGCGCGCCAGCCTGGATGCCGTAGCCACAAGATCCTTGGTGGCGGCCGACTTGTCCCGGAGCTGAAGGAACCGGACACCGGCATCCAGGGCTTCGCGGCAGACGGGAATGACTCCCCTGGAGCCGCAGATGACCGGATCGGTCACCAGATAGAGCAACAGGTCTTCTCGCAGGTTCATTCGCCGGTCGCCAGCTCCAGACGGTCCCAGGGCAGACGGTCCGGGTCCGCCAGGGCATCCAGGAACATAGGGACGAAACTGCCGGGACCTCCCGCCCGTTCGCCGGCGTACTGGCCAGCCAGGGCGTACAGCGCCAGCCCCGCCGCGGCCGCTTCGAAGGGCAGAATCCCGGCACCGGCGAAGCATGCCGCGGCAGCGGTGGCCCCGCAGCCGGTCCCGGTGACCCTCGACATCATCGGGTGGCCGTTGGTGCACCGGGCCCAGCGGCGGCCGTCGGTAATGAAATCCTCCGGGCCGGTGACCGCCATCACGGCCCCCGTCCTTCGGGCGTACTCGGTGATGAGTTCCCTTCCCCGGGAAGAGGCTTCCGCGGAATCCACCCCCCTCACAGCACCCTGGGCCCCGGCAAGGCAGAGGACCTCCCCGGAATTGCCCCGGACCACCGAGACGGTGAGCTTTTCCATGATTTCCAGCCCGGCCATTGACCTCATTCCGGTGGCTCCCACGCCCACAGGATCGAAAACCACCGGAACCCCTGCCTTTTCGGCGGCTTTTCCGGCGGCTATCATGCTTTCCACCTGGTCGGGATTCAGTGTTCCGATGTTCAGAAGCAGGGCCCCGGCGACCCGGGCCATCTCCGGCGACTCGCCGATGCACGGGGCCATGACCGGGGAAGCCCCCAGGGCCAGGGTGACGTTGGCGGTGAAATTGGTCACCACGTCGTTGGTGATGTGGTGAACCAGCGGTTTTACCTCCCTGACACGGTCAGCCAGGGAACGCACCTTCAGGAATGTGCCCATGGATCGCCTTCCATGTTGTGCGGAGGGATTTCCTTCCGCGGATCCTAGTCCGTTCAAGTTCGAGGGGTATGATCTCAGGCCGGGAAGGCCACCCCCAATCCCGGGAATAAACTATGAATTTATATTTCCGGCGTCCAGGCATGACAGGTCTCCCCGAAGGCCACCCAGCCTGATGATTCTCTATCCGGGAGGTCTCTCATGCTGATCGTAGCGGTATACCTTGCGGTTCTTCTATTCCTGGGATGGCTTGCCGGTCGAACCCGCCAAGGTGATGCCGACGGTTATTTCCTGGCCTCGAGGCGGCTGTCTCCCCTGGTGACGATGCTCACCCTGTCCGCCACCAATTTCAGCGCCTTCACAGTATTCGGTTTCAGCGGACAGGGCTATTCCTCCGGTTTCCAGTACTACCCCCAGATGGCACTGGGCACGGGTTTGATGGCTCTGATGTTCATCCTGGTCGGCGTGCCCGCCAGACGGACCGGAAAGACCCTGGGGCTGGTGAGCCCCCCGGAACTCCTGGCTGCCCGGTTTTCGGGAAGGCGGGCATCCACCGCCTCGTTTATGGTGATGGCCCTGTTGACACTGCCCTACCTGGCCATGCAGCCCATGGCCGCCGGGTACCTGCTGGAGGGTCTGCTGGGACTGTCCTACGGAGCCAGCGCCTCCATCACCGTGGCGGTAATGGTTCTGTACACCTTCCGCTCAGGTCTTCGAGGGGTGGCCATGACCGACTGCTTCCAGGGGCTTCTCATGCCGCTGATGCTTGTGGCGGTTCTGGGGGCGATGATGATCCGCGGCGGGGGCTTCCAATCGCTCGATTCGGTTGCCCTGAGCCACCCCGGTCTGTTCGTCAGGGGTCCGGAGTTCGCCCCGGGAATCTGGCTGGGGTACATGCTGCTGTGGATCTGGGCGGACCCCATGTTTCCCCAGATCTTCCAGCGCTATTACGCCGCTTCGGGTGATTCCTCCCTGATCCTCTCAGCCCGGCTCTACCCGCTGGTTACGGGGGTCATCTTCCTGATCCCGGTTACCCTCGGGGTGCTCGCCAGAAGGTGGATTCCCGAACTGCCCGGGAGCGAGCCGGTGGACAGGATTCTTCCCCTTCTCCTGGCAAAGGCCTTTCCGGGGACCCTGGAATCCCTTCTGGCCGCAGCGGGGCTGGCAGCCCTGATGTCCACGATGGACTCCCAGCTGCTGACCCTCTCGTCAATGTTCGTCCGGGACGTCTGGGAGCCCCTTTCCGGCAGGGATGCTCCCCGGTGGGCGGCAAAGGCGATGGTGCCCGTTCTGGCGGGAGCCGGCCTGCTTCTGTCCTTTCATCCGCCGGCCTCGTTTCTCCTGCTGGCCAGGGAGACCTTCACCGGATTGGCCGGGTTGTTTCCCGTCTACATGGGAACCATCTACTGGAAACGGGCATCGGAAACCGGAGCCGTTCTGGGGATCGCTTCTGGAGCGATACTGACGGGACTTTTCCACTTCGGCGTGCTTCACCCCGGGGCGACGCTTCCCGTGGTATTCGTGACCGCCGGAGCCTCGGCGGTCTTCGCCGCCGGGAGCCTTGTCTTTCCCGATCTATCCCGACCGCTTGTGGAAGAACCGTTCCCCTGGCGCAGGCTGGCGGCGCCCGGGGCCGTTCTTCTGGCTGGTGCGGCCCTGAGTCTTCCCTGCCTTCCTGAAGGAAGGATTGTGGGCCTTCCCTGGTGGGTGTGGGCTTCCGGAGGACTCTGCGTCACGGCGTCCTTTTCCATGGGG
The DNA here is from genome assembly GCA_964607515.1 of uncultured bacterium. Lineage (GTDB taxonomy): Bacteria > Fermentibacterota > Fermentibacteria > Fermentibacterales > JCC-6 > UBA6080. The sequence continues at coordinate 61,309 of CAZSKU010000001.1, forward strand.
TCCGGCGAAGGTGGACGCCGGAAGGGGGCGGAAAGATAGTTCCGCTTACCGAACAGGGAGGTTGCGATGCCTATGGCGATCTTTTTGCTGACATTCATGACCCCGGAGCTGGGCGCCGCCGCCGAGTCCGCACTGGCCGCCGCGGGGATGACAATGCAGAGCATGAACTTCCAGCGGCACTGGTCCTCCTCGGTTGCCATGCCCGACTCCCTGGTCCTCTCGGTTCTTGAGGACGTCTGGCTGCTTCCCGAAACTGCGATGGAGCATCTGGAGAGCCGCCGCGATCTGCTGTCGCCGGTTCCCGGGGGCGGTTTCGGGGAACTCCTGGAGGTGCTGGAGAACACCGATTCGGAATACGAAGCCCTGGTCGAGGGAATGGGGCCGGGGCTGGCGGACTCCCTGACCCTGGTTCTTTCCTACCTCTGGGCCGACGGCGACAGCCTCCTGCCGGGAATGGAGTGGGGCGGCTGCTACGCAGTCCGGGGCATGGAGGTCCCATGGGAATACGGTGAGATTCACCCGGAGAGCCTGTCCGTTCTGCTGGGAAGATGGACGGCGCCCGGGAATCCCGGGTTGGACACCATGGTGTCCCTCGCGGTATCGGCATCCGGCCAGTGGACCGGATCCGGGGTCGTCCCCTCGGTGCTGCCGGGGGTGGGCGGGGACGTGGCGGCATGGTCCCTGGATGCCCCGGTGCCCTGGGTGGTGGGCGGTCCCGGCCCCAACGACTACGGGTCGGACTGTCCCTTCCAGCTGATACTGGACCTGGGAGGGGACGACCGGTACGGACCGGGGCTGGGCGGGGTGATGGGTGCCGCCGGGAAAGGGTACGTCTCCATGGTGGTGGATTGTTCCGGGAACGACATCTGGGACTCCGAAGGTTTTGCGGTTTCCCAGGGGGGGGCCGTCCTGGGTTTCGCCTGTGTGGTGGACCTGGAGGGTGACGACGTGTACAGGGCCTCCGGCCTGGCCCAGGGCAGCGGAATGATGGGAGCCGGATATCTGGCGGACCTGGAAGGGAACGACCTCTGCCGGGCTTCCGTGCATTGCCAGGGGGCCGGCACCCTGGGGCTGGGAACCCTTCTGGACCTTTCCGGCGACGATCTGAGGAAGGCAGCTTCGTTCGCCCAGGGGTTCGGAGGACCCGGAGGCCGGGGAGAACTCCTGGACGGCGCCGGCCACGACGTCTACCTGGCGGGTTTCACAATCCCCCACGAGCCTCTCCTGCCCAGGGATCACCGGGCCATGAGCCAGGGCTTCGGCATGGGCCTGAGGCCCTTCATCGCCGGAGGGACCGGGGTGCTGCTGGACTACGGCGACGGCTGCGACACCTACCGGGCCGAGGTATTCGGCCAGGGCTGCTCCTACTGGTACTCCCTGGGCATTCTGGTGGACGAGGGAGGACAGGACGTCTACTCCGCGGCCCAGTACTCCCAGGGCACAGGCATCCACCTGTCCGCCGGGGTGCTCCTGGACCTCTCGGGCGACGACCAGTTCATATCCAGGAACGGCCCCGCCCAGGGAAGCGCCCACGACCTTTCCACGGGGTTCCTTCTGGACCGACAGGGAAGCGACTACTACGCCACCGACGGCGGCCAGGGGCTGGCCCTTACCAACTCGGCCGCGGTTTTCGCCGACCTGGGCGGCGCCGACGTCTACGCCGTCAGGAACCTGGGGCAGGGTCAGGCCACCTGGGCCCGGGGATCCTCGGGCAGCGGACTGTTCCTGTCCATGGCCGACTCCGACCGCTACATGGGACGCGGTTCGGACTCGCTCTCCTGGACCGAGGACTACTCCGCCGGGCTTGATCTGGCCCTTACGACCCCGGAGGATCCGGAGTTCCAGGACCCTGTGGGTGATCCGGCATCCCTGGATTTGGACTCGCTGTTCCGGGTGGCTTCCGAGTGGGGGGTGGGATGCAACCGGGACAGAGTGCAGGCCCACCTGGACGAACTGGTCTCCCGGGGGGATGCCGCGGTGGTGTACGTGCTGGAGGAACACCTGGATTCCTGGGACGGGCTGGAGCACCGGGCGATCATCGAGGTTCTGAAGGGCCGCCGGGACGTATCCCTCGGGATACTGCTCGGGTTGCTGGAGGGCGGTTCGCTGGAGGGAAGGAGGTTCTCAAACGCCGTTTCCTGGCTCGGGGAGGTGGGCGGAGACCAGGCAAGACCCTTCGTGGAGGGACTTCTGGCGGACACCGTTCCACCCGGTCGGGCGGTTACCCTCATCAGGGCCCTGGGGGACATCGGCTCCGACTCTTCGGTTTCCGTGATCCTGCCCTTCGCCCGGTGGGAGGACGAGTTGGTGAGAAGGGAGACGGCTGTGAGCCTTGGAAAGATCTCTTCACCCATGGCGGAGGAGACACTGGAGAGGCTGGCGGAGGATCCGAAGCTTGACGTGATGAGCGCCGCGAGACATGCTCTCGGGCTGGTGAGAACGGAACAAGAAGGTTTGACAACAGAATAGAACGTGCATATTATGCCAATATGGGAAGCATGCGCTTCCATCTCCAGAGAAAGGGGAAAAAGTGAAAAAGCTCCTTGTTTCAGGGTTGGTACTCGGCATGGTGGTAGTGGCTGGCTGCGCCGGCGACGATGATCCTTCGGGCCCCGGCGGAACCCTTCCCACCGTTCAAAACCTTGCCATAAGCGACGCCAGCACGGGCAACAGCATCGTGCTCACCTGGTCCGCCGTGGAGGACGTCGAGGGCTACAAGGTCTATTTCCGTGAGACCGCCGGCGGCACCTGGGTCGAGGGCGGCGACGTGGCCACCACCACCTTCACCCACACCGCCACCGTGGCCGGCTACTACACCGTCTCAGCCTACGACGGCGACGACTACAGCGAGAACTACGCCACCGAGGTCAACACCCTTCCCAACATCGTGAACACGGTCTACAGGATCTACGACAACTTCGCTCCCGCCCAGTACGACAGCGGCTTCATATTCGGCCCCACCGGCGGTCAGACCGGCCAGGCCAGCGACCCCGACTTCGAGCAGGACATCTACGCCTACGACGAGAGCAAGGGCGATCCTGACGTGTGGCTGTACTCCGGCAACTACGGCCAGTTCGGCAACGGCAACCCCACCTACATGGCCGACCCCGCGGGCACCTACGGCTACTGCAACCAGTACGGCACCGGCAGCTGGTATGAGAGCTACAGGCTCTACGAGTCCGACAGCGCCGTTTTCTGCGCCCTGCCCTACACCGGCGGCGACGTCGTTTACGTGAAGATGTACGGCCTGGCCATCACCCCCGAGCAGTCCAGCAACAACGGCACCGAGGTCGCCTTCATGTACGAGTACCAGCCCATGGCCAACATCACGGTCTTCACCAGCAACTACTAAAAGGAACCGTGGTCCATATCGGGGGGGGCTTCGGCTCCCCCCTTTTGCTTGGAGGACCCATGCTTCACGCAATACTCGGCTTCGCCCTGCTGGGGCAGCCCCTGATCCTTCAGAATCCCGACACCCTGGTGACCCCGTCGGCGGGTCTTCCCGGAGGAACCTCCCAGGCTGTGTCCACCGCGGCGGCTCTGGAAGGAGCCGTCTGGGGTATCGGAGTGGCGGATCTTCGAACCGGTGAAAGGATTGTGCGCAACGTTTCCAGGAGTTTCCGCCTGGACATGCCATCGCTTCCCCTGGCGGCGTGCGGGGTGGAACTGTCCGACAGCGGGGAGATTCCCCTGGACAGCATGATCGCCAGGAACGAGAGATTCTGGGAGAAGCTCCACTGGGCCCAGCAGGGGGGCAGGGGCGTGTGCGCCTCGGTAATCTGGAGCATCAGGGAAACCCGCATAGCGCAATGGCTTCGGGACGGGGGATTCTCGGGAACAGTGGTGAGCGGGGTCTACCTGGACCGCCCGATTCCCTACGAGCCGGATCCGAACTACATAACCGTAGAAGACGCCCTGTCATTCCTGGACATCATCTACCGGAATCTTGAGGACAGGAACGTCCGCAGGATAGGCGACAACCCGCCCCTCTCCCAGACAAACCGGGAAACCCTGGGGGTTTCCAACACCCTTTACGGCTGGTTCGATGAGACGTCTTCCTCCCGTCATATATTCCTGATCGTTCGGAAGCCCTCCGGGGAGGACTACGGCATCGTCATACTTACCGAAGACCTCTGCTGTCCCGGCAAGGCCGACATGGCCCTGGACATAATCTGGGATTCTCTGAAGGACTGAAACGACAGACGGCGCAACGACGACGGGAGGAACCATGGCAGTCAACCTCAGGGGCAAGAGCCTCCTCACCCTTCTTGACCTGAGCCCCGAGCAGATTCACTACCTGCTGGACGTGGCCCATAACCTCAAGGCTGAGAGGGTGGGTTTCCAGACGTACCAGCGATTCCAGGGCAAGACCCTGGCCATGCTCTTCGAGAAGCGCTCCACCAGAACCCGCTGCGCCTTCGAGACGGCCTTCGGCGAGGAGGGCGGCCATCCGGTTTTCCTCTCCAGCGCCGATATTCAGCTGGGGGCCAAGGAGAGTATCGAGGACACAGCCCGGGTGCTGGGTCGCATGTTCGATGCCATTATGTTCCGGGGTTTCAGCCAGGAGATGGCGGAAGCCCTGGACGACTACTCCGGGGTGCCTGTGTACAACGCCCTGACCGACATGTACCACCCCACCCAGGTGCTTGCCGACCTTATGACCATCGAGGAGCATGCCGGCGAACTGGCCGGGCTTTCCCTGGTGTACGCCGGCGACGGACGGAACAACATGGCCAACAGCCTCATGATAGGCTGTGCAAAAATGGGGTTGGACTGCACCATTCTCGCCCCAGGCGAACTTCAGCCCCGGGGCGACCTTCTGGAGAGGGTCATGGGGATAGCCGCGGACAGCGGCAGCGAGATCCGGGTCACCGACAACCCGAAGGAGGCGGTACCCGGAGCTGACGTCATCTATACCGACGTCTGGGCCAGCATGGGGGAGGAAGAGAAGGCCAAGGATCGGATCCGTCTTCTCACCCCCTACCAGGTCAACCAGGAGATGATGGACATGGCCGGCAACCAGGATCTGATCTTCATGCACTGCCTTCCGGCGGTGAAGGGTCAGGAGGTCACCTACGACGTGATCGAGGGCCCCGGATCGGTGGTCTGGGACGAAGCCGAGAACAGGAAGCACACCATCAAGGCACTGATGGTGGCCACCCTCCTGTAACTCCGGATCGAATCGGCTTATGAGGGCTTCGCCCGGGGATGTCACGGTGGTCACCGTGGCTGCCGACAGCGGCGAAGCCCTTGTTCGCTGGAGGGATGCCTGGGCGCCTGCCGGGTGTGGGCTTCTTCTGGCGGACAACGGCTCCACCGACGGCTTCCCGGAAAAATGCCGGGTCCCGGTGGTTCCCACCGGGGGAAACCTTGGCTTCGGCCCGGGGATCAACGCCGCCGCCGCCCGGTGCGAAACGCCCCTGGTGCTTGTGACCAACCCGGATACCGTCCCCGCTTCGGAAGACTCCCTGCGCATCCTTGTGGATCAACACCGGCAGGGCGCCCTCTCGGGGGGAAGACTGCTGGATTTCCGGGGCAGGCCTGTCCCCTCGGGAGGCAGGTGGCCCACGGTTCCATGGGTAGCCGGACAGGTCTTCTTCAGGACTTCCAGCCTCTGGCGGGGCGGGCGCCCCGACTGGATACAGGGTTCGCTGATTCTTGCCGATACCTCGGTTTTGATGGACACCCTCGGGGGATTCCACCGGGACTTCCCCCTTTACTTCGAGGATGTCGACCTGTGCGCCGGAGCCCTGTCGAAGGGAATCCCGACGGTCTTCATCCCCGGCGCTCGCTTCATCCACCGCGAGGGTACGGGAGCCCCCTCCGCCCGGGCGGTTAGGATTTCGTGCTTCCACTGGGGCATGTGGCGCTGGTTCGCCAGGCACAGGTCCGGGGCGGCGCCCCTTGTCCGATGGCTTGTCATGCGGAAGTGTCTGGTCCGGATGGCAGCGGCGGAGAGGGGGTCTCCCGTCAGAACGGGTTACGAGAGGGCGCTGGATTCGCTTCGAAGGAGGATTCCGCCGGAGCTTCCGCCGGCCGGTTCACTCGGCGGCTGAACTCTCCTGAACCCTGCCCTGCCCCGCCTCCCTGATCTCCCCCAGGAGCTTCAGGTAGGACTCGTATCTGCACCCGGCGATGCTTCCGGAATCCGCGGCCTGACTGACCGCGCACCCCGGTTCGGAATCGTGCAGACAGTTCCTGAAGCGGCAGGGGCCGAAGGCCTGGAACTCCGGAAAGCAGAACCGGAGCTGGTCGGAAGGTATGTGCTCCACGCTGAACGCCCGTAGTCCCGGGGTGTCCATGAGCCATGTGTCGTCGCCCAGGTGAAGCAGCCTCGAAGCCACGGTGGTGTGCCGTCCCCGGGAAGTCCTGGCGTTCAGGGCTCCCACGGCCAGATCGAGCCCGGGATTCAGGGCCAGGGCCAGGGAGGTCTTTCCCGCCCCGGAAGGGCCGGTGAGAACCACCGCCTGCCCCCGGATCATCTCTCTCAGTTCCGGGACGCCGGCCCCGGTCTCAGCCGACACCTGGAGCAAGTCGTACCCAGCGCCATCCCGGTAGATCGCTGTCAGTTCCGGTATGTCCGCGGCCTCCGGCAGTCCCGCCAGATCCGTCTTGTTCAGAACCACGGCGCATCTGAGCCGGTTGTGTTCGGCCGAAGCCAGTACCCGGTCCAGAAAGCCCTTTCTTAGCGCGGGACGGCACACCGAAACCACCACCAGGACCCTGTCCACGTTGGCCGCCAGAACCTGGGGCTTTCCCAGGGGGGACGTCCGGGTGAGCACCGACGTCCGGGGCAGGACATCGGTGACCCTCCACCTGGGCACCCCGGGAACCGCCTCCACCAGGTCGCCGCACACCGCTCCCCCCGCGTCCCGGTACACCAGGCCGGACACCGAAGCCTTCTCGGTTTCACCGCCGGGAAGCGCCAGAATCACTCCCCGCCTGCCTGTGGAATGAACCCTGGCCCTCACGGGGTTTCCCCGGGCCCCGGGATTGTAATCACCGGGATACTTCCGGACAGGGAATCGAGCCATTTCGCGGCATGGTCCGAAAGGTAGAAATCGTCCATGAACACGACTATGGAAGTCACTCCCTGCCGAAGCAGGTCCTCCTCCCCGGCGCCCTCCCATACCGCCCGGTCCAGGGCCACGTAACCTTCGGGGTACGAAGCCCTGCTCCGGAGCAGGGCGAGCCTGGGGATCACCAGTTCGTTGGCGGCCACCCTGCCCTCCGGCAGTCGGCCCGCCGCCGATGCCAGCCCCCGGTCGAGCATGGCCTCCGTTCGCCAGGAATCCAGGGTCTCGGGCCAGGCGAAGATTCCCCCGGCCAGACACAGGGCCGCCAGCAGTGCCCGATTCACACCGGGGAAAAGGGATCCCGTCCGGCCGGCGCAGAACGGCACCGCCAGAAGGATCACCTGATCGGCGTACCTGGGGAGCACCAGGCTTCCCATGACCAGACCCGTCCAGAGCAGAACCACGTTGATTCCCGCTGGAACCGCCAGTCTCCACCGCCGAAAATCCACCAGCAGCGCCGCGCCGAAGACGGGGCCCAGCACCGTGATGACCCTCAGAAGGAGCCACGGCGGAAATGTCACAGGATTCGGAGTGCCGTAATCCATGGCGGCCACGCAGTATCTCACCTCCCGGGCTGTCCAGAGGAGGTCTCCGCAGGCCCCTGCGTTAAGCAGGATCCAGAACGCCAGGGATACCGCCATGACCGCCAGCGCCCAGGGGGAACGCCTTTCCAGGAAATCGCGCACTCCGTAGATGAACCCCTCCGGGCGAACCAGGGAGGCCAGGGCCGAAGCCCCCGGGGAGCCCCGGCGACAGCCCCAGAGGATGAGTGCCATGAAGGGAACCGCAGGACTCCTGGCAAGGCACAGGTTCAGGAACACCGGGTTCGTTCCCAGGAAAACTCCCGCCAGGAGCCCCGGGAAACCTTCGCCGGCTGCCCTGACACCGGCGAATAGAGCCATCCAGGCGACCGCCAGCCAGATTACCGTCTCAGGGGCCTTCCATGGAAGGTTTCCAAGGAGACCCAGCAGAAGATCCCCGGGTTTCGGGACGGTGTTGGGGTAGTACATCGTCCAGTCGTTCACGGTACCGTCCGGCGATATCACCAGGGAGCCTTCATCGGCAATCTGCCCGGCCCACAGGGTGTGTGCGGCCCGGTCTGAATCCGGCAGGGGGCCCACTGCCAGGGTGACCCCCAGGAGAGGAGCCAGGCATGCTGCGGAGAGGACGAGGGCGCGGGTCACCGGGGTTCCACGAACCTCACTATGTGCTCGCCGGGCCGCCCCCAGCCCAGCACCTCCCTCACCCTGGTCTCCATGTAGGCCGAATCCCTCTCGAGCCTCACCACGACGGTCTCCAGGGAGTCGAGCCTGGTCTGAAGGCTCTCCACCTCCATCCTGGTCTGAAGCATCTGCAGCTCCAGCCGGCGGTTGGCAAGGAATCCGTTACGGTTGAAGAGCACCAGGGCGGCGGTGATCAGCAGCAGCACCGCCATGAGCAGTGCGACGTAGCGTCCCCTTCGGGGCTGCCCGGGCTGGTCGGGAAGGCGCAAGTCAGCTCCTCAGGGCCCATTCCCCGGCGTATATCGCCGAGGAACCGAGCTCCTCCTCGATCCGGAGCAGCTGGTTGTATTTGGCTGTTCTCTCACCGCGGCAGGCGGAGCCTGTCTTTATGAATCCGGTACCCGCGGCTACCGCCAGGTCGGCGATGTAGGAGTCGGCTGTCTCGCCGCTGCGGTGGCTGACCACCGCCCGCATTCCCGCCCGGTGGGCCATCTCGATGGCGCCCAGGGTTTCCGAGACGGTTCCGATCTGGTTGAGCTTGATGAGAATGGCGTTGGCGGCTTCCAGTTCCATTCCCCGGCGGAGCCTTTTCGCGTTGGTTACGAAAAGGTCGTCCCCCACGATGTGGATCCTTTCCCCCAGCCTCCGGTTCAGCGTCCGCCAGCCCTCCCAGTCGTCCTCGGCCAGTCCGTCCTCGATGCTGATCACAGGATAGTCGTTCACCAGCTTTTCCCAGTAGTCCGTCATCTCCGAGCTGGAGTATCCCTTCGGGTCTTCCCCGTGCATCCGGTAGCGTCCATCCCGAAAGAACTCGCTGGCCGCCGGGTCCAGGGCGATGTGAACGTTCTTTCCCGGAATGTAGCCGGCCTTCTCCACCGACTCCAGAATGAGTTCGAAAACCGCCCGGTTGTCAGGCAGGTCGGGGGCCAGCCCCCCCTCGTCCCCCACGGAGGTTGGCATGCCCCGGGAGGAGGAGATCTTCTTCAGGGCCGCGAAGATTTCGGCTCCCGCCCTCAGTGCCCGGGCGAAGGTGTCGAAACCGGTTGGAACTATCATGAACTCCTGAAGATCGATGAGGTTCGAGGCGTGGGCGCCTCCGTTGAGGATATTCATCATGGGCACGGGAAGCACCCTTGCCATGGGGCCTCCCAGGTACCGGTACAGCGGAAGTCCCAGGGAATCCGCCGCCGCCCGGGATACCGCCATGGAAACGCTGAGAATTGCATTTGCACCCAGTTCAGACTTGTTCTCGGTTCCGTCCATTCCGATAAGCGCCCGATCAAGCTGGTACTGGGAGAGGGCGGACATTCCTGTCACCGCCGGGGCTATCCTGTCGTTGACGTTAGCCACAGCTTTGGTCACTCCCTTGCCGCCGAAGGCCTCCTGCCCGTCCCTGAGTTCGCAGGCCTCGTGCTCGCCGGTGGATGCGCCGCTGGGAACCGCCGCCCGGCCGAAGGAACCATCCTCCAGGAAAACGTCCGTTTCAAGGGTGGGATTTCCCCGGGAATCGAGTATCTGACGGGAACGCACCGAAGCTATTCTGGACATCGCTTGCCTCTTTCCTGCGCTCTGGGCCGGGCCGTCCGGGTGTCACCCCTGGAAAACGGGAAGGCCCTCCTCCATGAGCTTGCTGTAGCTGTCGAGAATCATTTCCTGGGACCTGCTGGTCAGGGCCCGGAGCAGCACCTCGGAGATGCCCGGATCGAACTGTTTCCCCGAGCATCTTACCAACTGGTCCATGGCGTACTTCTGCCCCTGGGACTTGCGGTAGATCCGGTCACTGCTCATCGCGTCATAGGCGTCGGCCACGCTGAGGATCCGGGCATGGAGGGGGATCGAATCGCCCTTGAGCCCTTCGGGATACCCCCTGCCGTCGTAGCGTTCATGGTGGTGCCGGACGATGCCCATCACCCCCTGCAGAGAGCTGAGGGGCTTGAGAATCTGACAGCCCTTCTCCGGATGGGACTTGATGAGCCTGAACTCATCGTCGGAGAGCTTTCCGGGTTTGTTCAGTATTGCCTCGGGGATTCCTATCTTGCCGATATCGTGCAGCAGAGCCGCGCTCCAGAGCAGTTCCCGGTCGCGCCCGGCGATGCCCATCGCATCGGCGATGGCCAGGGAGTAGGCCGTGACGTTGCGGGAATGGTTGTGGGTGTAGGGATCCTTGGCGTCCACAGCCTGGGCCATGGCCACTATGGTCTGAAGGTAGTTCCTCTTGCTGTCCTGGTGGAGCAGGGCGTTGTTCAGGGCGGCGACGGCGTTGCGGAGGAGGATGGGAATGAACCTCGACCTGGAGGTCAGCTTCTGACCTCCCCCGAAGGTGCCCAGGATTATGTGACCCTGGATGCTGCCGTAATCCGGCAGGGAGAGCACCCGGAATTCCGGAATCCGGTCGAAGTCCCTGGGTCTGTCCTGGTTGAAGGTGCCGTAGACCGGCCTTAAGAAGTATTTCGACGCCTCGCCTTCGGTCACCAGGGATTCCAGTTCCTTCCTCAGGAACCTCATGACCCTGTCCCTGTCCAGGGAGTCGTCCGCGGAGATGAAGGCGTAGTTGGACGTTTCCGCCCAGGGGATGAACACCCCTATCACGTCGAAGGGCGAGAAGCATCGTATGCCCGAAGCCGCCAGCTGGACCACCCGCCAGGGATCGAGGTTGGAGGATATCTCGTGGGTGAGCATGTTGATCTGCTCCAGCTCCCTGTTCTTCCTGAGAAGGTTCTGGGTGATCATCAGGTTGTGAAGCTGGCTTCCCATCTGGGCGGCGAAGAGCCCCAGCATCTTCAGGTCGCGGGTTTTGAAGGCGTCACGGCATCCGCTCCTGGCCGCCAGCACCACTCCCTGATGGATGTCCCCCGCGGGGATGACGATCCCCATGAAACCAGCCTCGCTTCCGGCCAGGTCGGGGTTGCCTGCGCCGGGTTCGATGAGCAGTTCCCCCCCGGCCTGCAGAGTTCTTCCCGCAAGGAAGTACCAGGAGACCTCGTCGGCCATGGCCCCCGCTCCGCTACGGGCGGCCAGCTTCAGCTTGCTGCTCCTGGGGGAGTCGCTGATGTAGATCCGGGTCTCGTCCGCGGAGAAACTCTCCTGGATACGCCCGGCGTAGACACCCAGGAACGAATCCACCGATACGTCCGAGAACCATGTCTCGACGGTCAGCTCGTAGAGGGCCTTCAATTCCTTGTAGGCGATGTCGCTGAACAGGCTGCGCTGCGACTCCTCCGCCCTTCTTACGGCGTCCAGCAGGTCGCCCATGGAGCAGGGCTTGGATACGAAATCGAAGGCACCCTGGCGGATGGCCTCCTTGGCCAGGTCCACCGATGCATGCCCGGTGGTGATGATCACAAAGGTGTCGGGATAACGGGACTTGATGGTCTCCAGGAGTTCCAGGCCGTTGGTGTCCGGCAGGAGAACGTCGCAGAGGACCAGGTTGCATGCGGAAGCCGCAAGTATTTCCATGGCCCTTGCCCCGTTTGGAGCGGTGTCTACGGTGTATCCGCCGGAACACAGACCCTCCCGGCATACTTCCAGTACTCCGGGATCATCGTCGATCACGAGGATGCGGGTTCTCCTGGGGCTCATTCCAGTGCCCTTTCCGGCTCCTGCTCCAGCCCGAGTCTTCTCATCCGGGCCAGGAGCGTGGTTCTCTTCAGGCCGAGAAGCCGGGCCGCCCTGGACCTCACCCCTCCGCAGCTGGCGAGCGCATTTCTAATATAGAGTCGTTCCACCGCCGCGACAATTTCGTCAAGCCCCGCTCCCTCTCCGGTTGATGGAATGCGATCCGACCCGCCGGGCACTATCCTGGGAGGGAGGTGCCCGGGAAAGACCACCCCTGAAGAGAGGATGGAAGCCCTTTCCATGGCGTTTTCAAGCTCGCGGACGTTGCCGGGCCAGGGGTATGCCGTCAGAAGCGCCGCAGTTTCGGGGCTGAGACTGTATTCGATGCCTCCGGCGGCGGAATGGATTTCCAGAAAATGTTCCGCCAGGGGGATGATGTCCTCCCGGCGATCCCGAAGGGGCGGAACGTGGATGTCTATTACGTTTATTCTGAAATACAGGTCTTCCCGGAACCTTCCCGCCCTGACCTCCTCATCGAGCCTGGAGTTCGTTGCGGCCAGGAGTCTCACGTCCACCTTCAGGGAGGCGTTGGAGCCCACCGGGGTTATCTCCCTCTCCTGCAGGGTTCTCAGGAGCTTGACCTGCATTCCCATGCTCATGTTGCCCACCTCGTCCAGGAAAAGGGTTCCCCCCTCGGCGGCCTGGAATCTGCCGATGGTTGTGGAATGGGCGCCCGTGTAGGAACCCTTCATATGGCCGAAGAGTTCGCTTTCCAGCAATCCCTCCGGGATTCCCCCGGAGTTGACGCTCACGAAGGGCATTCCCGCCCTCCTGCTCTGGCGGTGGAGAAGGCGGGCTATCAGTTCCTTGCCCGTGCCGCTCTCCCCGGTGATCAGGGCGGTGCTTCCGGTGGCCGCCACCTGCCTCACCAGTTCCAGAACGACAGCCATGGCCCTGCTCCTGTAGACTATTCCCTTGCCCGCCGATGACCCCGGGGCTGCCTCGCCGGAGGTCAGGGCCTTTTCCACCGCCCTCTGGAGCTGGGCCGGGGTGAAGGGCTTCGGAATGTAGTCCACCGCACCGAGCCTGAGGGCTTCCTTCGTCCCGTCAATCGATGCGTATCCGGTTATCACGATGGCCGGAAGGGCCGGGTACTTGTCCCGGACGATCCGGAGCAGGTCGATCCCGCTGGAGTCCGGAAGTCGGACATCGGTTATCAGAAGATGGAACCGCTCCCGGCGCAGGCTCGCCAGAGCCTGCCGGGCGGTGGGCGCCGAGGTGCTCTGAAATCCCGATTCCGAAAGAACCTCGTTGATGATTTCGACGATCTGCTGTTCGTCGTCCACCACCAGGACCCTGTACCTGTTCTGCGCTTCCTCGCTCATATTCCAACGATACAGGCTTCACAGGGGGTAGTCAATTATATGACATCTTCATCCCCGGTTTCCCGGGGCCGGTTGTTCACAATCTTGACAATTATCACGGCGATGGCCGGGTGCTCTTCACCCCCCTCCGGGGAAGATGTGCTGGTCCTCAGGGCCGGCGACTACGTGGGCATCCCCGAGGATCCCCAGGTTAATCCGGCGCCTTCCGGGGAAGCCCCGCCGGACACCCTTCCACAGGATTCCCTGCGGACCGACTCCCTGCCCATGCCTGACAGCACATCTCTTTCCGCTGACTCCCTGGCCGTGCCCGAAGACTCGGTTGAGGTTGCCGAGGACTCGCTGTCCCGCGTGGATGTGGACCTTCCCGGGGGGCTGACTCTCCTGGCGGTGGAGGTCAGGGGGTCGCTTTACGGCAGCCTCGAGGAAGTCCGGGGCGTCTCCCCGGACGTGCTTGGAGCCCACTGCGTAAGGTACTTGTGGTGGGACATGGATCCGTGGACCGGTCTCATCGCCGGGGATTCCCTGAGGATTCTCTACTCTGCGGAACCGGGCCTCCGGGAGAACTGCATATCGGCTCTGGAGTACATTCCCGTGGCGGGCTCCTCGAACCGGGGGTTCAGCGTTTACGTGTACAGGAGGTCTGGAGACAATTTCCCCAGTATCTGGTACTCCGATGGAACCGAGGTGGTAAGACTACTCAACAGGATGCCCCTGTCCACCTTCGAGGAAGTCACGGGGATTTTCGGTGAGAGGCGCGGTTCAGGGGTGCACCACGGAGTCGATTTCAAGGCCCCCAGCGGTGTGCAGGTCCGGACGGTTTTCGGCGGAACCGTGAACCGGGTGGACTGGAATATGGAATATAACGGGCGGTGCGTGGAGATAAGAACCCCGGGGGGAAGCTGCGAGGTTTTTCTTCACCTGGACCAGCTCAGCAGCGGCGTCTCCCCGGGCCGCACGTTGGAACAGGGAAGCCAGGTGGGAACCGTGGGGAACTCCGGGCGTTCCTACGCCAGCCATCTTCACTACCAGATCAACGATTCCGAGGGAAACCCGGTGGATCCCTACGCGTGCCTGGGATCCAGGAGAAGAAGTCTGGAAGGGGATGACATGGTGCGGTTCGCCGCGGTGAGGGACAGCCTTGATACCCTTCTTCGGGGGCGATGATGGCTGATTTCACCATGATCGTCCCGAACTGGAACGGCGGGTCGGTCCTTCCCGGCATGCTGGAGTCGTCCGTCGGACAGGTGGTCCGGGGGAACGGACGGCTCCTGTTGTTCGACAACGGATCGAAGGATGGTTCCGACGGGGATGCCTGTGAGAAGTACGGAAACGAGCCCTGGTTTTCCATGGTGAGAAGCCCTGTGAACCTGGGCTTCGCCGCCGGGGTCAACATGGCCATGAAGGAGGTGGATACCCGGGAGGTGGTCATCGCCAACTCCGATACCGTCTTTCTTCCCGGGAGCCTCGACAACCTTCTGAAAGGGCTCCGCAGACACCCCGAGGCCGGGCTCGCCGGGCCAATGCTTCTATGGCCGGACGGCCGCCTGCAGGAGTCCATGAGGGATTTTCCGTTTCCCGGGCGGCTGATCGCCGAACACCTGCCCGTACTGAGGAAAAGATCCTTCAGGCACCGCGGCCATTCCCTGGAGACCCGATGCGACTGGGTCGTGGGGGCTGTGATGGCGGTGAGAACCGAGGCTTTCCGGGAGGTGGGAGGGTTCGACGAGGACTACTTCTTCTACCACGAGGAAACCGATCTCCAGTACAGGATGCAAAGGGCGGGGTGGGAGACCTGGCTCATTCCGTCATCCAGAATAATCCATCTGGAGGGCGCTTCCGCGACGCAGCTGTTTGGTGGGGAAACCTACCTTCGGTATATTCCCGCGAAGCTCAGATTTCTCTCCAAGCATGCGGGCGCCGGTTCCAGGGCGGCCTTCAGGGGATGGATGTCGGCGCTCATGCTTTGGAGAACGGCCGCCGGGCTGCTGAAGCCCTCCCTGGCCCGAAGGGATGGCCGTTTCAGGGCATCGTACTGCGGAAAAGCCCTGAAGCTGCTGTTCGGCTCTACTGAACGGAAAATTCTATGAAAGCCATTCTCGGAATCAACTGCTACAAGCACGACTCCGCGGCCTGCCTCCTGGTGGACGGCAGACTGGTGGGAGCCGCTGAGGAGGAGAGGTTCACCAGGAGGAAGCACGACTCCTCCTTCCCCTCGAAGACCATTTCCTTCCTGCTCAGCAGGGCCGGAATCTCCCCCGGCGACGTCAGCCACGCGGCTTTCTACATGAAGCCCGGTCTGGTGTCACGGGAGGCCTTTCGCATGCTTCCCAGATACATTACCAAGCCCGGCGCACTGGGTTTTTTCGCGGGCCAGCTGGGAGGCTCCCGAAGGATGGCGGGCATACCGGGGTTGTGCAGGGAGAAGCTGGGGCGGAGCTTCGACCCTGAGTTCCACTTCCTGGAGCATCACGGCGCCCATGCCTGGTCGGCCTGGTTCGGAGCCGGCTGCCGGGATGCCGCTGTGATGACCCTGGACGGGGCAGGTGAGATCCACTCGGGAATGCTGGGAGAGATCAGGGGCTTCCGGCTTAAGAGGTTCTCCACCACCAGGCTTCCAAACTCCACCGGCCTTTTCTACAGCGCAGTGACATCCTTCCTCGGTTTCAAGCCCGACAGCGACGAGTACAAGGTGATGGGTCTGGCCAGCTACGGCAGGCCGGAATACGCGGACCTCTTCAGGAGGATCCTGATCTCCCGGAAGGATTCGGTCAGGGTGGACACCGGGCTGCTGGACATCACCAGGGGGGTGCATCACGCCCGGTTTTCCCGGGAAGCGCTTTCCCGGATAGGTCCCCCACGCCGGGAGGGCGAGCCCCTGGACGCCCGTCACGAGAACATCGCCTCATCGGCCCAGATTGTACTTGAGGAGGCCGGGCTGGCCATGGCTTCTCACCTAAGGGAAATCTCCGGCGCCGACATTCTGGCAATTGCCGGAGGAACCGCCCTGAACTGCGTGATGAACGGCCGTATCGAGAGGGAAGCGGGATTCCGGGAAGTCCACCCGTTTCCCGCGTCCCACGATGCCGGCACCGCAGTGGGAGCCGCGGTGGCGGTGCATGTGGCCTCCTTCCCCGGGGTTCCCCTGGTCTCCCCCGAGCACATGTTCCTGGGACCAGACTACTCAGAGGCTGAGTTGGAGGCCGCCCTGGAGGGATCCAGAGTGGAGTACTCCCGTCCCGGGAACCTGGAGGCCCTCACCGCGTCGCTGGTGGAGCGGGGCTACGTGGTGGGTCTCTTCCAGGGCCGGACGGAGTTCGGACCCAGAGCCCTGGGCAACAGGTCCATCCTGGCCGACCCCCGCCGTCCCGAGATGAAGGACATAGTCAACGAGGTGATAAAACTCAGGGAGGGCTTCAGGCCCTTTGCGCCGGTTTGCACCGAGGAGGACGCTTCAGAGTACTTCGCGGGTTGTTCCTCAAGCCCTTACATGATCAAGACCTATCCCGTGGTTCCCGGGAAGGAGAAGGTCATCCCCGCGGTGACCCACGTGGACCTTACGGGAAGGGTGCAGACCGTGACCCGGCAGGTGAACCCCTTTTACTACGACGTCATCCGGGAATTCCAGAATCTCACCGGGGTGCCGGTGCTCATGAACACGTCCTTCAATGTCCGGGGGGAACCCATCGTGAACTCCCCGGTGGACGCGGTGAGGTGTTTCTACGGCACCGGAATTGACGCCCTGGTGATGCCTCCGTTCCTGGTCATGAAGGAAAGGGCCAGGGAAAGGAGCCGGGTTTGACCACAAGCCTCGGCCGGGGTACCGTCTTGTTCGTGGACCCTGACAGGGATCGCACGGCCCGACTCAGGGCTCTGGT
Organism: uncultured bacterium; assembly: GCA_964607515.1. Lineage (GTDB taxonomy): Bacteria > Fermentibacterota > Fermentibacteria > Fermentibacterales > JCC-6 > UBA6080. Next base: position 78,423 of record CAZSKU010000001.1, read on the forward strand.
GTCGGAACTCGGGTGCACCACCACCGAGGAGAGAACCGCCCGGGGAGCCCTCAGGAGGGTCCGGTCCCGGTCGGTGAACGTTCTGGCGGTGAGCAGCGGCACCGACGACCTTCTCATGTCCACCTTCCTTGAAACCCTGTCCCGGGTGAACACCGACGCCAGCGTGATAATCTACGGCCGCATGATAAGCGCCCAGGAAGCGGTTTCCTGGATGAAGGCGGGAGTGGTGGACATCCTGCTGGACCCAGATTCCCGGGACGGCTGGAGGCAGGCGGTTCAGCTGGCTTTTTCCCGGTCGTCCAGAAGCCTGTTCACCCGCACCGCGGCGGTGAAGGCGGCCGCTCCTCAGGACACGCCGGACATCCTCTACAGGAGCCGGGCCATGGGTGACGTTCTTCAGATGGTCAAGCGGGTGGCTCCCATCAAGGCCACGGTGCTCATCACCGGGGAGAGCGGCACAGGCAAGGACCTCCTTTCCCGAAGCATCCACGCCCAGAGCCGCAGGAAGGGCGACTACCTGGTGATGAACTGCGCGGCGATTCCCGAAACCCTGCTGGAGGACGAACTCTTCGGCCACGAGCGGGGGGCCTTCACCGGGGCCGACAGCCCGCGGGCCGGGAAATTCGAGGCCGCCGACGGCGGCACCCTTATGCTGGACGAGATCGGCGAGGTCCCCCTCTCCCTGCAGGTAAAGCTTCTCAGGGTTCTGGAGGAGGACCGCGTCACCAGACTCGGAGGGAACCGGGCGGTGCCTGTGGACGTGAGGCTGATCGCCGCCACCAACCGCGACCTTTCGGCCATGGTCAGGGCAGGCGCCTTCAGGGAGGATCTCTACTACCGTCTGAAGGTGGTGGAGATACACATTCCCCCACTGAGGAAGAGGAGGGCCGACATTCCCCTGCTTGCTCTGACGCTTCTGCGCCAGGCCTCGGACAAACACGATCTGCCCATGCCTGAAATCACGCCGGAGGTCATGGAGTCCCTCAAGGCCTACCCCTGGCCGGGGAACGTGAGACAGCTAAAGAACCTCATGGAGAGCCTCCTGATCATGTGCCGGGAGAACATCACCCTGGACGACCTGCCCCCCGAGATTACACCCGCCACTGGAGAGGGATCGGACCGGCTGGTTCTGGAACTGCCGGTGACCCTGCAGGAAGCCGAAGACTTGCTCGTGGAAAGGACTTTGACTCTCACCGGAGGCAACAGGACCCAGGCCGCCGCCCTGCTGGGCATGGGCAGGCGGACCCTTCAGAGAAGGCTCGGTTCCTCCGGGGACGAAACGGACTGAGAAAGGGGGTGCCGCCTTGCGGGGAAATCCGTTCAATCCGGTGTTTCCCGGGTTTCGGGTGAAATGGGTGGTCATCGTGGCCGTGGTCCTTTGGTTTCTGATCGCGGGTCCCTTCTACATCGTTGGCCCGGAGCAGGAGGGGGTGGTGCTGACCTTCGGACGCTACACCTCCACCGTGGGGCCGGGTTTTCACCTGAAGTTCCCGTGGCCGGTCCAGACAGTGTTCAAGCCTCCCGTGAACGTTGTTCAGAGGATAGAGATCGGCTACAGGTCCATTCCCAACTCCGATCCCCAGCGGTACCGGGGGTTCGATTCCGACCCCGAGATGCTGGCCGAGGCCCAGATGCTGACCGGAGACGAGAACATCATAAACGTCTCAGCCATAGTTCAGTACCGGATCAGCGACGCCAGGGCGTACCTTTTCAACGTCCGGGAGCCGGAGGCAACCCTCCGGGACATCTCCGAGGCCTGCATCCGCCAGGTCATCGGGGACAACGCCATTGACGCGGTGCTGACCACGGGCAAGCTGGACCTTCAGAACAGAATCCAGACCCTGGTGCAGAACCTGGCCGACGGCTACGGCATGGGGGTGAACATCGTGGCGGTGCAGCTGAAGGATGTTCAGCCGCCGGACCAGGTTTTCTTCGCCTTCAAGGACGTGGCCACAGCCCGGGAGGACATGCAGGCCTACCTGAACGAGGCGGAGGCCTATCGCAACCAGGTGATTCCAGAGGCCATGGCGGACTCGGTCACCATGGTGAACGAGGCCATGGGCTACAGCGCGGTGAGGATCAACAGGGCACTGGGCGACGCCAGCCGGTTCACGGCCCTGGCGGAGGAGTACCGGAAGAATCCCGGCACCACCTCGGCGAGAATGCACCTTGAAACCCTGGAGGAGGTTCTCTCCCGGGTGGACCTGACCATAGTTGACGAGAACGCCGGGGCCCTGACCCATTACGGCCTCGGGACGGGAGGCAGGTGATGAGGAAGCTCGGCGGCTGTGTCCTGTTCCTGATACTCATTGCGGTGGTCCTGGCGGTCACGGGAACCCTCTTCACGGTCAACGAAACCCAGCAGGCCGTGGTTCTGCAGCTGGGCAGGCCGGTGAGGGTCATCGTGGGCAACCGCACCCCGGAGGAGATGGCCTCGCTCCAGTCCTGGATGGAAGCCAACGCTCCCGGCGTGACCCTGACCCGGGGCGCCGGCCTGTACGTCAGGGTGCCGCTGCTTCAGCAGGTCACCCTCTTCGACGACAGGATCCTGGAGTACGACGATGATCCGGCGGACGTGGTCACCCGGGACAAGAAACACATCCAGGTGGACTGCTACGCACGATGGAGGATTCAGAACCCCCTGCTGTTCCTTCGCAGCGTCCGCACCGAGAGGGAGGCACTGGCCCGGCTGGACGACGTGATCTACTCCGAGCTGCGCACGGAGCTGGGCAAGAGCGATCTCATCAACATCGTCCGGAGCACGAACGATCCGGTGGGGCTCGATTCCTACGTCCGGCTGGTGAACAGCATCTCCATGTCCGACTCTACCAGGGACATCGTCATGGCCGGGGGCGAGGTTCTGGAGATAATACCCATGCTCAGGATACCCCCCGGTGAAGGCCGGGAGGCCATTCTGAACCGGGTGACTGAAAACAGCCGCAGGCTGGCGTCCCAGTATGGGATCCACATAGTGGACATCAGGATAAAAAGGGCCGACCTGCCCCCGGAGAACCAGGCTGCGGTCTTCACCAGGATGCAGGCCGAACGCAGCCGGATTTCCACCAGGTACAGGGCCGAGGGGCACCGGATGGCCAGAACGATCCTGGCGGAGACCGACCTGAAGGTGGACAGCATCACCAGTCAGGCGGAAATGCTGGCGCTTTCAATCCAGGGCCGGGCCGACAGCACTGCCGCGGCGATCTACTCCGGAGCCTACCAGGCCTACCCCGACTTCTACCGGTTCACCAGGAGCCTGGAAGCCCTTGAGATGGTGCTTGACTCGACCGATACCGCGGTACTCGGGGCCGAAGGGGTCTTCCGGCTTCTGCTCTCACCCCCGGGGCGCTTTCAGGAATAGGGTGGCTTCCACCGTCCTTTTCGGCGCCGCCGGGCGGCTGGGCACAGCCCTCAGAAAAGTTTCCGCAGGGCACACCGGGCTGTACTGCCACGGTCTGGGCGGCGCCGGCGGGCCCGCCCAGACGGACCTGGCCTCGGCGGACCCGGCGGGCCTCATTCCCGAGGATGCGGATACTGTCATCAACTGCGCGGCCATGAGCGCCGTTGGGGACTGCCGCAGGAATCCGGCCGCCGCCTTCGGGGTGAACTGTCTCTGGCCCCGGAGGCTGGCGGCGCGATGCGCGGAAATGGGGATCGGGCTGGTCCACATGAGTACCGACCTGGTCTGGTCCGGGGGTATTCCGCCGTACAAACGCCACTCACCGGCGGTCCCCATGTCGGTGTACGGCTGGACGAAACTCCTCGGTGACCTGCTGGTGAGGCGGGTCCACCCGGGGGCCCTGGTGGTAAGGACTTCGGTGCTGGTGGGGGAGATCGGAGCCCGGAGGCCAACTTTTACCGAAGAGATTCTCTCCGGCGCCGCAAGCCGTTTCTACGCCGATTCCATCCGGCACCACACCCCCATCATCCCTTTGGCGGAAACCCTTCACAGGCTTGCCGGGGAGGGGACATCCGGGCTGATTCTGGCTGCGTCCCCCCTGGCCATGTCCCGGCTGGCCTATGCCGCGACCCTGATACCGGAGCCGGAGGGGGTCCGGGCTCCCCGGGGGGTTCCCCTGAACCTGACCATGCTGGTGGACGTGGAGGTGATCTGAGGGTTTTCTCCTCGCCTTAGACGGTCTGCGCCTGGAACAAGACATTCCTTTCCGTGCTAAATGATAAAAATGCGATTCATGGCATTCACAAGCCGAGCAGCCTCCTCAATTCCCATTTCGGCAGCTTGAATGCTGTTTAGCCAAGTCTGGAGCACTGGAGGGGAGGGTTCCATGAACGACGAGGGCAGTATAACCGGATGCTTCAGCGGATTCAGGAGGACCGGGAACCCCGCCTTTCTGGCAAGGGCCCTGGTTCTGTCGTTCCGCCAGGGAAGGCTCCCCGAGATCGCCCGCAGCGCCGCCATGGAGCTGGCGATTCGGCCCTCCACGGTCTCGCGGGTGGGGGATGACTTCCGGAATGTGGTAGGCAGGACTGATTCGCATCTCGGCGGCACCTTCACACGGGAAGGGATGGCGGAGAAGTTCGGGAACATGTTCCTGGAACTCCCGAAGGACTTCCAGGGAACCCGCTGGTCCAACCTCTGTCCGGTGGGCGATCTCACGGTGGTGGGGGAGTACTTCGAGGGGAAGCGGCTGTTCCTGGTGGGAAGGGAGCGCTGCCTGCAGTTCCGTCGGTACCTCGACCAGCCCGACGTGCGGCACATCCACTCGGTCATCAGCCGGGGGGACGAAATCCTCGTGTCCACAGGCGACGCCCGGAAGGCCCTGGATCTATGGCGGCTGACGGGGGAGGATCTGGTGTTCGTGAAAAGGCTGAGAAAGAACTCCGCCGGGTTCACCGGAGCGACGAAGCTGGGGGGAAAGCTTTTTTTCGGCACCGACTTCAGCAGCCGGCCCAACTGGATAGAGACAGGCCGGAAAAGGTTTCCCTTCCCCCGGGCATGCTACCGATTCTACGTGGAGGCCATGCAGGCGGTTGACTCCAGGTTCATCGTCACGGTGAACAAGGACAAGCTGGTCAGCAGAGGCAGGAAGGTCTGGTCGGTGTTCGACGCCGTGGAGGGAAAGTTCCTGTACAGCGGAGAGCGCCCGTGACCTGGTGGCGGCGCCATTGTTCCCGGGGCCGTCGGGGGTCATCTTCGGGGTGCCCGGGCCGGGAACCGGCTTACCCCCCTCCGCCCGGTGAACCGATGCATTGGAGGTGCACCATGCGGCTGGCCTGTTCTTCGGCGTTCAGATCTCTGGTATCTGTGACCGCATTGCTCTGCTCCGGGGCTTTCGCCGGCGCGGAGCACTTTCCCGGGCCTGAAACTCCCCATGACGTTCCGTTTCCAGTCCCCGGCGAGACGGGTCCCGACGTTCCGAGCCTTCTGCCCGGTCCTTACGGCCCTCCGGAAAACCCCCAGGTGGGCGATTCCTGGCTGTGGTGGCTCTGGGTTCACGACCCGATGCCGCCCCACTTCGAGCAGGCGATGTGCACCGTGCGGGGGGTCGGGGAGAACGCCTACGTGGTGGTGAGGGACGAGGAATGGCTGGTGTCGGTGGACCAGGCGGACGTAGACCAGATCCTCGAGCGGTGGGACAACAGTTCCATAGGGCCCTGGCCCGACCGGGGGATTTTCGAGAACGACACCACGGCCTTCGGGCCACCTCCCGACGCCCTGGACCAGGATCCCAGGATCTATCTGGTGTGGTTCGACTTCGGTATCTCGGCGGACGGTTTCTTCTTCTGGTTCGACCAGTTCCCAGAGGGCACCTATCCCCAGTACCACAGCAACGAGTGCGAGACGCTCTACCTGAACCCCTACAGTTCCGGAGGTCCTTCGGGGGACTACATGCTGGCGGTGGCGGCCCACGAGTTCCAGCACATGATCCACTGGAACCACGACGAGGATGAGGCTTCCTGGGTGAACGAAGGGCTGAGCGAGATGGCCATGTGGATCTACGGAGCGCCGGACAACATCTCCTCCTTCAACTCGAACCCCGACAACTCTCTGATCACATGGAGCGGAACCTGGGCCGATTACATCAAGACCTACCTGTGGACGCTGTACTTCTACGAGCGGTGCGGGGGGATGGAGTCCCTCGGAGACGTGGTCCAGGAGGCTGCCAACTCGGTGGCCGGGTACGAAAACGTGCTGGACGGCCTGGGGTACCCCGGCGGGTTCGCCGACCTGTTCGCCGACTGGACGGTGGCCAACTATCTGGACGATCCATCCATCTCGGACGGAAGGTTCGGGTACCTGGGGGACGAACTGCCCCCCTTCTCCCACGCCGGAAGCTATTCGTCCTATCCGGTTCTGGACGTGTACAAGACGGTGAACCACTGGGCTGCGGACTATTACCGGTTCCAGGCCCTGGATTCCCTGGGGGCCCTGGCGCTGGCCTTCGACGGGTCCGACGACAATTCCTTCGCCGTGTGGGGGCTTGTGCTCCGGGGCGGCGGGGATACCGAGGTGCACCGGATGACCCTCGACGGAGCCACCCAGACCGGCGGCCTGGTGCTTGAGGGCCTCTCGGACCCCGACGACAAGGTGATCCTGGTGGTGGCGGGCGCCTCGGGCTCCGGCGGAACGGGGTACGTTTTCAGCGCCCAGGCCCCCCAGGGGGCGGCGCCCGGAGGGGAACCTGAACCTGGGCCGCCAAGGCTGATAGCCCGGCCGAACCCGTTCCACCACGTCGTGGCCCTGTCCGTTACCCCCATTCCTTCAGGGGGGATACCGACGGTGGAGATCTTCGACCTGGCGGGAAGGCTGGTGAAGCGGTTCGTCCCGGGGGAGGAACTGATCTGGGACGGCCGGCTTGAGACCGGGCAGCAGGCATCATGCGGGGTTTACCTGGCCCGGCTGACCGTGCAGGGAAACACCTTGAAGGCGGCGCTGTTGTTGCTCTGATCCGCCCCGGTTCAGCCCACTACCCTGCAGCCGGCCCTCTCCATGGCCCCCGCCAGGTGCGTTCCCGTGGGGGAGTCCGGATGCGCCGCTATCTCCTCCGGAGTTCCCGCAGCGATGATCCTTCCTCCGCCTTCGCCCCCCTCGGGCCCCAGGTCCACTATCCAGTCGGCGTTCCTCACCACGTCCAGGTTGTGCTCTATCACCAGAACAGTGTTTCCCGCCCCCACCAGCCGGTCCAGGACAATCAGCAGCCTGTTGACGTCGTGGGGGTGTAGCCCGGTGGTGGGTTCGTCAAGGATGTAGAGGGTGTGGGTGGTGGAGGGGCGCGCCAGCTCCCTGGCCAGTTTCACCCTCTGGGCCTCGCCCCCGGACAGGGTGGTGGCCGGCTGCCCCAGCCTGATGTACCCCAGCCCCACGTCCGCCAGTACCCTGATGGTGCCGTAGACCTGGGGGATCCTCTCGAAGAGGGTCATGGCATCGTCCACGGTGAGGTTCAAGACGTCCGAGATGCTGAAGTCCCTGAACTTCACCCTGAGGGTTTCCCGGTTGAACCTGAGCCCGCGGCAGGTTTCGCACTCCACGTAGACGTCCGGCAGGAAGTGCATTTCGATCCGCTTCACCCCCGCGCCGCCGCAGTCCTCGCAACGTCCGCCCTTCACGTTGAAGCTGAACCGTCCAGGCTTGTATCCCCTAACCCTGGATTCCGGAAGTTCGGCGAACAGGTTGCGGATGGAGTCGAACGCTTTGGTGTAGGTGGCGGGATTGGAGCGGGGAGTTCTCCCGATGGGGTCCTGGCTGATGCAGATCACCTTGTCAACGTGTTCCACGCCGTTCATGTCCCGGAAGGGGCCCGGGACCAGGGAGGCCGAACCGGTGCCCAGGGCCGAAGCCACCGCGGGGTAGAGGGTCTGGGTGATAAGGGAGCTTTTCCCCGAACCTGAGACTCCGGTGACGCAGACCATCTTGCCCAGGGGAATCGAGAGGTCCACCGACTTCAGGTTGTGCATGGAAGCCCCACGTATCCGCAGGGTTCCGTGGGACTTTTTTCTGGGGGTGGCCAACCGGACTATGGTCTTCCTTCCGGAGAGGTAGTCGCCGGTTATGGAGTCCGGATTTCTCATTATCTCTTCGGGGGTTCCCTGGGCCACGAGTCGTCCGCCGTGAGTGCCGGCGCCGGGGCCGAAGTCCAGGATGTGATCGGCCTTCAGGAGGGTGTCCGGGTCGTGCTCAACCACCAGCACCGTGTTGTCCAGGTCCCGCAGGTGCTCCAGGGTGGTGACAAGCCGGGCGGTGTCCCTGGGATGAAGCCCCACCGTAGGCTCATCCAGCACGTACAGCACCCCGGTGAGCCCGCTTCCGATCTGGCTTGCCAGCCTGATCCTCTGGGCCTCTCCTCCCGCCAGGGTGGGGGCGGGCCGGTCCAGGGCCAGGTAGTGCAGCCCTACGTCCCTGAGAAAACCGAGCCTGGCGCCGATTTCCTTCAGAAGACCCGAAGCCACGGCGGCCCTTCCATCGTCCAGGATGAGGCCGCTGAAAAAGGCGTCCGCCTCGCCGACCGTCATGGATGACACCCGGGCTATAGACACTCCGGAGAAGAGAACCGCCCGGGACTCCGGCCTGAGCCTGGTGCCCCCGCAGTCCTCGCAGGTGTAACGTCGGAAGTACTTCTCGTATTGCTCCCGGGCTCCTTCGCTGCTGGTGCTTCGTTGAAGCCTCTGAAGCCGGGGGATCACCCCCTCGAAGGGGCCGGTCCAGCTGCCCTGGCTGGTGGTTCCCTGCCAGTCGAACCTCACCGGCCGGTCGCCGGAGCCGTGAAGGATCAGGTCCTTCACTTCCTGGGGAAGCCTCTTCCACGGTGTTCCCGGATTGAAGCCGTATTCCCGGGCAAGGCTCTTCAGGGCAGAGGAGACCCATCCATGGGGAATGCCCCAGGGGGCCACCGCACCGTCCTTTATGGAAAGGGCGGGTCTGGGGATCACCAGGGCGGGGTCCACCCTGAGCTGAAAACCAAGACCGGAGCAGCTCCTGCACATGCCGGCTGGGTTGTTGAAGCTGAAGAGCTGGGGGGTCAGTTCCGGCATGCTCACCCCGCATTTCACGCAGGCGCTCTTCTCGCTCATGAGGGTTTCCTCCCCGGTGTCCGCGTCTATCACCGCCAGAACGCCCTCCCCCTCCTTTACCGCGGTCTCCACCGAGTCGGCCAGCCGGCTTTCCACCCCAGGCCCGACCTGCAGCCTGTCCACCACTATCATCAGGGAGTGGCGCTTCCTGGGGTCCAGATGCTTGAGGTCCTCCACCGGGGTGACTTCTCCGTCAAGTATAACCCGGACGAATCCCTTTCTGCGGATCTCCGTGAGCAGGTCCGCCCGGGCTCCCTTTCTGTTCATGACAACCGGGGCGGCCACCATGATCCTGGTTCCCGGAGGCATGCGAAGGATCGCGTCGGTCATCTGCTGAACGGTCTGGGAGGATACCGGCCTGCCGCAGACAGGGCAGTGGGGCTCCCCCGCCCGGGCGAAGAGCACCCGGAGGAAGTCGGCTATCTCGGTGACGGTGCCCACCGTGGATCTCGGGTTGTGGCTGACCGTCTTCTGCTCGATGGCGATGGCCGGGGAGAGCCCTTCTATGGAGTCGTAGTCGGGTTTGTCCATCTGACCGAGGAACTGCCGAGCGTATGCGGACAGGGACTCGATGTACCTTCGCTGTCCCTCGGCGTAAAGGGTGTCGAAGGCGAAGGAACTCTTTCCCGAACCTGACACTCCGCTGAGAACAACCAGCCTGTTCCTTGGGATGTCCACCGAAACGCCCGCCAGGTTGTGCACCCTGGCCCCCCTGACCTTGATGGAATGTTCGGACAAAACTCCCACCGCCTTCCCCGGGTAATCGGAAAAATATAGCCGCCTGCGGGAACCCCGTGCCACAAAGACACCCGGGGAAAGGCCCGGACCGCAGCAGGCGGTTGTCTGGGGGGCATAAAGTTCTACAGCGCAGGGATATGGACGGTAGCGGGACGAATGGCAAACAGGTTGCTTTGATTTAAAGCAGCATCACCAGGCCCGGTGGAAGAAAACACAAGGTGTTGTCCGGGTTTAGATTGTGAAAAGATTGGTTTGAATGGAGGATAAAATGTCTAAGGTCATCGGCATAGACCTAGGTACCACCAACAGCTGTGTTGCGGTGATGGAGGGCGGAGACCCGGTGGTCATCGCCAACGCCGAGGGAGCCCGCACCACCCCTTCCGTGGTGGCGCTGTCCGACGGCGGTGAACGGCTGGTGGGGATCGTGGCCAAACGCCAGGCCGTTGCCAACCCCGGGAACACGGTTTTCTCCATCAAGAGGCTCATGGGCCGCAAATTCAGCGAGTCCGGTTCAGAAGCCAAGCTGGTTCCCTACAAGATCGTCGAGGGCAAGAACGGCGACGCCTGGGTTGAGATCCAGGGGCGCAAGTACTCGCCTCCCGAGATTTCCGCCATGGTTCTGCAGAAGATGAAGCAGACCGCGGAGGACTACCTGGGCGAGGAGGTGAAGCAGGCCGTCATCACCGTTCCGGCCTACTTCAACGACAGTCAGAGGCAGGCCACCAAGGACGCGGGCAAGATCGCCGGGCTGGAGGTCCTTCGAATAGTCAACGAGCCCACCGCAGCGGCCCTGGCCTACGGTCTGGGCAAGGGCCACGGGAATGCCACCGTGGCGGTGTACGACCTGGGCGGAGGCACCTTCGACATCTCCATCCTCGAAATTGGCGACGGCGTCTTCGAGGTGAAGTCCACCAACGGCGACACCCACCTGGGGGGCGACGACTTCGACCAGCTCATAATCAACTGGCTGGTGGACGAATTCAGAAAGCAGCAGGGCATAGACCTGTCAACCGACCAGATGGCCGTGCAGAGGTTGAAGGAAGCGGCGGAGAGGGCGAAGTGCGAGCTTTCCACCACCCAGAGCACTGACATCAGTCTTCCCTTCATCACCGCCGACAACACCGGGCCCAAGCATCTGAATATGACCCTCAGCAGGGCCAGGTACGAGCAACTCACCTCCAAGCTGGTGGAGAGAACGGTCCAGCCCTGCCTTGACGCCATGAGGGATGCCAAGGTCAAGCCTTCCGACATCGGCGAAGTCATCCTTGTAGGAGGCATGACCCGGATGCCCCTGGTCCAGGCGAAGGTTAAGGAGCTCTTCGGCCGGGAACCCCACAAGGGCGTGAACCCCGATGAGGTGGTGGCGGTGGGGGCCGCGATCCAGGCCGGTGTACTGGCCGGGGACGTGAAGGACGTTCTGCTTTTGGACGTGACTCCCCTCACCCTGGGCATCGAGACCCTGGGAGGGGTCTCCACCCCGATCATCGAGAGGAACACTACCATTCCCACCAGGAAGAGCCAGGTCTTCAGCACCGCCGCGGACAACCAGACAAGCGTGGAGATTCACGTGCTTCAGGGCGAGAGGAAGATGGCAGGCGACAACAAGACCCTGGGAAGGTTCATTCTCGACGGCATTCCGCCGGCCCCCAGGGGTCTTCCCCAGATCGAGGTGGCTTTCGACATAGACGCCAACGGCATCGTGAACGTCTCGGCCACGGACAAGGCCACCGGCAAGGCCCAGAAGATCAGAATAGAGGCCTCGAGCGGTCTCACCGAGGACGAGATCAACAAGATGGTAAGGGACGCGGAAGTCCATTCAGAGGATGACAGGAAGCGCAAGGAGGCGGTGGAGGCCAGGAACAGGGCCGAGAACCTGGCGTACCAGGTGGACAGACAGATGGCCGAACTGGGAGACAAGCTCGACCCGTCCGACCGAAACCGTCTCGAGAACGCGGTGAACGACGTGAAATCGGCCCTGTCATCGGAGGACGACAACCGGATTGCCGCTGCCTCCCGGGATCTGGAGAAGGTCTGGCAGGAACTTGGAGCCAAGTTCCACCAGCATTCCGCCCAGGGGGCGGGACAGGAGCCCTCCCATGGCGAAGAGGCTCCCGGCGGGGGTCCGGAGGTGGAAGCAGATTACGAAGTGATGGACGACCATGACCAGGCGTAATCCCCGGCACAGGCCATCGGGAGAGGACCCCCGACGGGACAACATTCCTTCCCGGAGGGGAGGCGGCGAGGAGGAAACTCCCATCGAGCCGGCGGCCCCCGTGGAAGAACTGGACCTGGAGGAGGAGAAATCCCTGTCGCCGGAGGACTACTGCGTCCTCATGGAGGACTACAGGCGTCTGGCGGCGGACTTCGACAACTACCGCAAGAGGCAGGCCCGGGATTTCAATCGGCTGATCAGCCAGGGCCGCCGGCAGCTCATCATCGAACTCCTGTCGGTGCTGGACAACTTCGACCGGGCCAGGGAGACCCTGGACGGAACCCACCCCGAGTCTGAGATCATCGCCGGGCTTCTCCAGATCGGCAGCCACCTGGAATCCATTCTTCAGAAGGAAGGCCTGAGCGCGGTGGAAACCTCCGGGGGGGATCACTTCGACCCCAACATTCACGAGGCCATGATGGCCGAGGATTCCCAGGAAGCCACGGCTGATACGGTGAAGCAGGTTCTTCAGAAGGGGTACCGGCTGGGGCAGGACCTGATCCGCCCGGTAAGGGTGAAGGTGGTCAGGGGTCTTCGTCGGGAGGTTGAAGACGCCGGTGATGAATAGGGATCCCTATTCGACTCTCGGGGTCTCGGAGAGCGCCGGTCAGGACGATATCAGACAGGCCTACCGGAAGCTCGCCAAGAAGTACCATCCAGACGCCAACCCCGGGGACAGGAACGCCGAAGAGCGTTTCAAGGAGATCCAGGAAGCCTACGACATCCTGGGAGACCCGGAAAAACGCAGTCAGTTCGACGACGCCAGGAAGAGCGGTGGAACGTTCTTCCGTCAGGGCGGTCCGGACATGGACTTCCAGGGCGGTTTCGGAGGGCTTGGGGACATCCTCAGCGGCATCTTCGGGGGCGGTTTCGGAGGGAAGCCCCGGCCACGGAGCACCGTGGTCGACCTTGCGGTGCCCTTCGCCACAGCCGCCCGGGGAGGGACGGTGGAGGCGGTGCTGGAGGTCCCCCGGGAGTGCCGGATCTGCGGCGGGGTGGGAGGCTCCGGGCGGGAAACCTGCGCCTCGTGCGGAGGCAGCGGCCGGGTGAACAGCGGTCACGGGTTTTTCACCACCAGCCATGCCTGTCAGAACTGCGGCGGCAGGGGATACACACTGAAGGACGTCTGCGGCGCCTGCCAGGGAAGCGGAAGGGCGGCTTCCAGGGAAAGGGTGACGGTCACGGTTCCCCCGGGGGTCGAGGACGGAAGCGTACTCCGGATTCCGCTGGGCGGGGTGAACGCCCAGGCCGCGGTCAGGGTTCTTCCAGACCGGTTTCTGCGCCGGGAGGGCAGGGACATCCACTGCGACGTCTTAATCACAGCGCCCCAAGCGGCGCTGGGCACCCGGGTCATGGTCAGGACCCTTGATGGAAGGGTGCGGCTGAAGATTCCCGAGGGCACCCAGCCTGGAACGGTGATCAGAATCCGGGGCAGAGGCGCGGTTCAGCACGGGGTTCAGGGTGACCAGCTGGTGCATGTCCAGGTGCGGATTCCCAGCGGGCTGTCGCTCCGGGAGAGGGAACTCTGGGAGAATCTTCGGAGATCCGGCAGATAGGCTCGAAACCCGGTAAAAACTATATTCCGGTGACATCTTTCATTGGGAGGTTGCACCGGTGAATCTGGGTTACCTTGCCCTGGTGATCCCCGGGCTTCTGGGGGCATCTCTGGGATTCGTGATGCTGGGCAGGAGAAAATTCCACGGATTTCTGCCCGGGGCGGTGTTCGTGGCGGGAATGGCGATGCTGGTTCTGGGAGTGCTGCTTGCCTGCGTGCCGGATTTTTTCCGGGGGTAGACGCTTCCGAGGTCAGACGATCAGACCGAGCCGCTTGAACTTCACCTTGAAGGTTTCCAGAAGCTCGTTTTCCGGAAATTCCGCGACCCCTTCCTCGACCAGGACGGCGGCGTCTTCCCACCGGTCCTCCTGGACCATCTGGCGTATCCTTCCGATAAGGTCTTCGACGGAATCCGCGGAATCCTCCATCAAGTCGGCTTCTTCATCCTCCAGGTCCACATCGTGGGTGAAATTCCCGTCGAAGTCGGTATCCCCGCCGGACGAGGCCTCCAGGTCCGCAAGGAGTTCCGCCAGGCCGGAGACTTCGGGCAGGATGGCGAAGGCCTGTCTCGCAGCGGTGACCGCGTCGGCCATCGCGCCCTTCTCCATCTTTTTACGGGCCACCGAGACCAGGTTCTCCGCCTTGAGAGCGGTTGTGAGGGTTGACAGCCTCTCCTCCAAAAGGGCGTTGTCGGGAAAGATCTGTCTGGCCTTTTTCAGATAAGCCAGAGCCTTGGCGTTGTCGCCTTCCCGGCGGCACTGCTCGGAAAGGTTCAGTGCTTTATCCAGCTTGGGGTCCATGGCCATGGGGTCTGTCCTTTCGGGAGGTATGACAGGGATGGGATCATCGGCAACCTTCGGCGCTTTCTTACGGACACCCTCCTCCTCCAGGGCGAGAATCGAGTCCGTGATGACCAGTTCGTCTGGGTCCAGGGCCAGGGCTTTACGGATAAGTTCCAGGGCCCTCTCCCTGTTTCCGGACAGGGCCGTTCTCCTGGCTTCGGCGATAAGGTCGCGAACCTTTTCCTGCTCGGTCACAGGCCTTCCTACCTCCGATGAACGGATCGGGAATGAATACCACCGGGGAAACCGGATGCAATATAATCACGGTGGTTTGCGGCGAAACCCCCAGACTTCCGAAAGGTCCGGCGATGAGTCTTTCCAGTATTCTCTCCAGGCTTAGACCAGCTCCCAGAATGGTGAGCAGGGGGGCAGGCTCCGTCAGGTTCGTGGACCTGTCCCTGCGGGACGGGCAGCAGTCCCTTCTGGCCACCAGGATGTCCACGCCCCAGGTGATGCGGCTCATGGGGCCCATTCTGGACACCGGCGTCACCCTCATGGAGGTGTGGGGAGGAGCCGTCCTGGACAGCGCCATGCGCTTTCTCGACGAAAATCCCTTCGAAAGGCTCAGCCTCATGAGCGAAAAGGCACGTCCCTACCGGGCGGGGCTTAGAACCCTTTCCCGGGGACAGAACCTTTTCGGGTACGACCCCTATCCCGACGACATTGTAAGGGACTTCAACACGGAGGCCGTCAAGGCGGGCACTACGGTGATGCGTATCTTCGATGCGCTGAACTACGCCCCGAACTTCAAGGCGGCCCTTGCCGGGGTCAGGGAGGCTGGGGGCGTCTTCGACGCGGCGGTGTGCTACACCACCGGCACGCCCTACGACACCGGCTACTTCGTGGACAAGGCCCTGGAGCTTCAGGAACTCGGGGCGGACATGGTCAGCGACAAGGACATGGCCGGGCTGAAGTCGCCCGTGGAGGCATGGGAGTACTACAGCGGCCTCAAGGCCAGGTTAAGGGTTCCGGTTGTGAGCCACACCCATTGCACCCCCGGATACGGCCACATCTCCGCGGTGATAGCCATGCTGTGCGGGGTGGACATGATAGACACAGCCTTCCTTCCCATGGCGGGGGGCAGTTCCCATCCGTCGGCGGAGTTGCTGGGGGTTTTCGCCGAGGTTCTGGGTATGGACACCGGTATGGACCTCTCCGAGAAGGCCCTGGAACCCCTTCACAGGGAGATGAAAACGGTTGTGGAGGAAGTCTCCGGAAAGTTCGGGCTCAAGGTGCACAGTTCCACATGGCCCGGCCGGGAGAGGCTGCTTCCCATGGCCGGGAAGACCCTGGGCCATCTGGCCCGGGGAAGGATTTCCGAGGCTCTGGAAACGGTTCACCGCATGGAGGAGCTCTGCGGCTTTCCCCCGCCGGACCTGAAGGTCCTCGAAGCCCAGATTCCCGGGGGGATGTACTCCAATTTCGTGAACCAGCTTTCCCGGGACGGCAAGTCCGAGTATCTGGGCCGTGCGCTGGAGGCGGTTCAGGAAGTCAGGAAGAAGGCCGGATGGTGCCCCCTGGTGACTCCGACCAGCCAGATAGTCGGAGTGAAAGCCTATTTCACGGCCATGGGGAAGAGCGTGAATCCTGTCCAGTTCGTGAACCTCATCGCCGGGTACTACGGCAAGACCCCGTTTCCCGTGAGCCCCGACTATCGCCTGGAGGTGTGCGGTTTCAGGGAAGAGAGGGAGTACGATTCCTCGTCCTTCGACCGGGAGATCCCCCTGGCCTCGGGAACCGGTCTGCCCCTGGCGGAAACCTCCCACGAGAAACTCCTCTACTACCTCTTCCCCGACAGTTCCGGCAAAGCCTACCTGGAGAAGAAGAGGCAGGCCGAGTGGAGCAGCATGGAGACCGCGGCAAGGGAGGAGGAGGCCAGGGTTCTTGAGTCCCGC
Source organism: uncultured bacterium (assembly GCA_964607515.1). Classification (GTDB taxonomy): domain Bacteria; phylum Fermentibacterota; class Fermentibacteria; order Fermentibacterales; family JCC-6; genus UBA6080. Next base: position 94,692 of record CAZSKU010000001.1, read on the forward strand.
CGGCGGGAGCTTCGGGACAATGCTCTGGTCAACCGGTTCTCCGATGACATGGAAACCCTTTCCGAAAGGCTCTCCAAGGCCGTCGGAAGTTCCAGGGACGAAAGCGACCCCGACAATCTCGACCAGATAGCGGACCTGGTCTCGGACATCGGGGATTGACTCCAGCCGTCCCGGTTCCGATATTCCGGCAGGTACACGTGGAGTGATTTGAGGCGTATTGCAACCACGTAAAAAAAAGTGCTAAAAAGCCGCCAGCTGTGCCTCAAAGCCGTCGGCCGACGGCTTTTTGTTTTCCGGAGGTAGCCATGAGAAAGCTCTTCACCAGCGAATCCGTATCCGAAGGTCATCCCGACAAGGTCTGCGACCAGATATCCGATTCCATCCTCGACGCCCACCTCTCCCTCGACCCCGACAGCCACGTGGCCTGCGAAACCCTGGTCACCACGAATTTCTGCCTTGTGGCCGGTGAAGTGAGGTCCAACGGCAGCGTGGACTACGAGGACGTGGCCCGGGAGACCATCCGCTCCATCGGTTACGATATTCCGGACATCGGTTTCAGCGCCGACGAGGCGGAGTACCAGGTAAGGATCCACGCCCAGTCACAGGATATCAACCAGGGCGTGACACAGAACCAGGGCGCCGGCGATCAGGGCATGATGTTCGGTTTCGCCTGCACCGAGACCAGGGCTCTCATGCCCTACCCGATCCATCTGGCCCACCGGTTGCTTGAGAGACTCTCCGGGGAGAGGCGCAAGGGTACCCTTCCCTGGGCCAGACCCGACGCCAAGAGCCAGGTCACGGTGCTCTACGAGGGAGACAGACCTGTGGCGATCACCGAAATCCTCATGTCGGTGCATCACGCGGCGGACGCCACCAACGACCAGATGAAGCGAGACATGGTGGCAAGGGTCATAGACCCTGTGCTGGAGGTCATCGTGCCGAGCCTCGAATGGTCAGGCAACTTCCTTTACAACCCGTCGGGCCGGTTCGTCATCGGGGGCCCCAACGGAGACACCGGGCTCACCGGCCGCAAGATCATCGTGGACACCTACGGCGGAGCGGGACGCCACGGAGGCGGTGCCTTCAGCGGCAAGGACAGCACCAAGGTGGACAGGTCCGCCGCGTACATGGCCCGGTACATCGCCAAAAACCTGGTGGCCGCCGGGGTGGCGGACCGATGCGAGATACAACTTGCCTACGCCATCGGCTACCCCGATCCCCTCAGCGTAAGGGTTGACACCTTCGGAACCGAGAAGGTGGGGGATCTCAAACTTGTCGAAAAGGCAGTAAGGGAGCTGTTCCCCCTGAAGCCCTACGGCATCATAAAGGAACTTGGCCTGAAGGCTCCGATATTCCGCAAGACCGCCAGCTTCGGGCATTTCGGAAGGGCGAACGGCGACGACGGCACATTCCGCTGGGAGAGAACCGACAAGGCCGGCGAGCTGGCGGCCCTTCTTCTGAAGTAGGCGAGTGGTCCTTCTCCCTGTCCTGGCGCTTATTCTGGCCGGGGTCGCCGGGGCAGACGGCCTCGATGCCAGGCTGGAGGCGGCCAGAATCCGACTGGAAGAGCTGCAGAGCCGTGATTCCGATGCCAGAGAGGTGCTTCTTGCCCTGCATGAGCACCTTGCGGCGGCCAGGGAGTACTACAACGATCTGGTTCTCCGGGAGGCCGGAATAACCATGGCCATAGAGCAGCTTGACGGCCGTTGGATGTTGGCTGACTCGGCCCGTTCCATACTCGAGAAGGGGTTGGGGGACTACCTGGTCTACCTCTACTCCCAGAGGTCCCGGGTCTCACCGGCCCTGCTGTTCTCCCGGGGGGGCGTCCAGACCCTGGTGCGTCGAAGGGTATACCTGGACCATCTGGCCCGCCGGGCCGCCATCCAGGTGGAAATCCTCACCCAGAGCGGCGACAGCCTGGCGCACTTCCGGGATTCGCTGGAAACTCTCAGGGAGAGCGTCCGCTCATTGAGAACGGAGATGGAAGAGCTTCAGGAGAGGATCTACCGGGAGGAGGAGAGCCAGGCCCTTCTCAGGATGACCCTTCGGGAGGAGATCTCGGCGGCCGCGGAGTCTGCCGCGGTCCTCGAGGCCCAGAGACGGGAACTATCCGCCCTGGTGGCGGATCTGCGGGTTACCTCCCAGGGCTCCGGGGGAACCGCGGTCGTGCCGGTTCAACCCGGAGGGGATTCCTACTTCGAGAGGATGCGGGGCGCCCTGTCATGGCCCGGCAGAGGGTCGGTGGTCAGGCGTTTCGGAGTCGAGAGGGATCCGATCTACGGCACGGAAACCGTCTGCGACGGAGTAAGCGTGGCCACGGCGCCGGGGGAGACGGTCCGAGCGCTGGCCGGCGGGTCCGTGGTCTTCTCACGGGAGTTCATGAGTCTGGGGCGCATGGTGGTTCTGGACCATCGGGACGGCTGGTATTCGGTATACGGCCACCTGGGAAACCTGCAGGTGGCCAGGGGCGACTCAGTGAGCCAGGGGGGCGCTCTGGGAGTGGCCGGACCGTTGCCCGGGGGGAGACCGGGGTACTACCTGGAAATGCGAAGAGGAGCCGAACCTGTGGATCCCATGGCCTATCTGGAGCCTCCGCGATGAAGCCGTTCTCCGGGATTACCGGCCAGGAGGCGGCTCGAACCCTGCTGACCGCCGCGGTGGAGGCGGGCAGGCTGGCCCACGCCTACCTGCTGGCGGGTCCAGAAGGGAGCGGCCGGCTCTCCATGGCCCTGGACCTGGCGGCCTGCATGGTCTGCCCCGAACAGGAGGCGGGTTTCTGCGGTGGCTGCCGGCACTGTGCCAGGATCTTCGCCATGAACCACCCGGACGTGCGGTTCACGATTCCCAGAACCGCCCAGGTGACACCCGAGGAGGAGGCCGCGCTGATGGAGGCCAGGGCTGCCGACGGTATCACGCCCCTGCGCTTTCCCGGCAACACAGGGATAGGCATAGGCCAGATCCGGGAGATCGAAGCCCGGCTCTCCAGGAAGTCCTTCGAGGGCAGAGGGCATGTGGAGATTATCCTGGATGCCCATCTGATGAGGCGCGAAGCGGCGAACGCCCTGTTGAAGACTCTCGAAGAGCCTCCGGAGAGCACCCTGCTGATCCTCACCACCTCGTACCTGTCGGGCATACTGCCCACCGTGAGGTCCAGGGCCCACTGTGTGAGGCTGGGCTCACTGGATCCCGGCCAGGTGGAAAGGATCATTCTTCAGCGCACCTCCCTGGACCCCGCGGCGGCCCGGGAGCTATCCCTGGCCAGCGGCGGCAGCCCCGGCAGGGCCCTGGCGGTTGCGGCGCGATGGGAAGGCGGCGGCGGGAGCCGGGCCCTGGGGCTGCTTCAGTCCCTGGCGGAAACCCTCGACCAGGGAGAACTGCTCGAAACTGCCGTCGGGCTCGCCCGGGAGCTGGGCAGGGACGGTCTGCTGGAACTTTGCGACGATGTGGTGAGCGCAGCGCAGGACATCCGCAGAGTCCTTGCCGGAAGGGCTCCGGTGAGCCACGGGGGCCTTTCCACATGCTATTTTACGGATGTTTTTCTGGAACGGGTGCAGGAGAGCTTCCGCAAGTGCGGGGGCAGGCTCCGGGCGAATGTTTCCCCTGCCATGGCCCTGGAGGCGGCGGTGCTGTCCCTGGGCGGGAATGGAAATAAATGACCGAGCAATCAGCCCTGGAAGTGCTTCTTGTGGTCTTCCGGGCCGGCAGGAAGGGCTTTTTCCGGAACAACGGCCCCCTCCCGGTGGACAACGGAGCCCTGGTGATCCTCGATGTGGAGCGCGGGGTGGACCTGGGCAGGGTTCTTGCCAAGCTGCCCCCCGATGAGGAGCTTCTTCAGCAGTGCGCCGGCGATTACCTCCGGGAGGCTTCTCCTGAGGACCGGGAGCAGGCGGCGGACAACGGGGAGTTTCAGCAGGAGGTGCTCCGTTACTGCCGGGAGCGGATAGATTCCAGGAAGCTGGACATGAAACTTACCGGTTGCGAAACCCAGCTGGACAGGAACCGGATACGCATATACTTCACCGCTGATCAGCGGACCGATTTCCGGGGCCTGGTGCGGGACCTGGCGGCGAACTACAGGGCCCGGATCGAGATGAGGCAGATCGGAATCCGGGACGACGCCCGGCACAAGGGGGGGTTGGGGATATGCGGCCGGGAGCTGTGCTGTTCAAGCTTTCTGGACGACTTCCAGTCGGTCACCCTGAAGATGGTTCGAACCCAGAACCTTTCCCTGAATCCGTCCAAGGTTTCGGGCACCTGTGGAAGGCTCATGTGCTGCCTGGCGTACGAGGCCGAGTTCTACCAGCAGGCCCAGAGAAACTACCCGCAGCCCGGTCAGACCGTGAACCTCGTGGGATCGCCCTGGGAGGTGGCCGCCGCGGACATCTTCCACGAAACGGTGACGGTGAGGAAGGAGGGTGCGGCGGAAACCGAAACCCTCACCCTGGAGGAATTCGACCGGAGAAAAGGCATGGACAGACCATCGCCTCCGCCGAAACTCGAAATCAGGCCCGATGAACCGGAAAAGGCTCCGGAAGCCTCCGAAGCCTCCAGGAGACGCCGCCGTCGAAGGCGAAGGCCTGCGGGCACCGACAAGGAAAGGACCCGGTGAAGACAATGGCCCGGTACATGGTTACCAGCGCTCTTCCATACGCCAACGGCCCCTCCCACCTGGGCCACCTCGCCGGAGCCTACCTGCCGGCGGACATCTACGTGAGATATCTGAAGATGAAGGGCCATGACGTGGTCTACGCCTGCGGTACCGATGAACACGGTGTGCCCATCACCATCACCGCCGAGAAGCTGGGGCTCACACCGGCGGAAACCGTGGACAGGTTTCACGGAGTCATAAGGAAGGATTTCCAGGATTTCGGCATCTCATTCTCCAACTTCTCCCGCACCACGACGCCGGAACACCGGGATTTCGCCCAGTCGGTGTTCCTGGATCTGCTTCGCCGGGGGTACATCGAGCCCCGTTCCATGAAGCAGCTGTACTGCTCAAGTTGCGAGAGATTTCTGCCCGACAGGTACATAGGAGGAACCTGCCCCAAGTGCGGTTCCACCGGCGCCCGGGGGGACCAGTGCGAGAGCTGCGGCACCTGGATCGAGCCGCTGGAACTCCTGGAACCCAGGTGCAGCATCTGCGGAAACACCCCGAAGGTCCGGGAGACCATGCACTGGTTCCTCATGCTCGATCGGTTCCAGGAGTGGATGACGGAGTGGCTCGAATCCCGGGAGAACTGGAAGGACAACGTGCTGAATTACTGCCGGGGCTGGCTCAAGGACGGTCTTCGGGAGAGGGCGATCACCAGGGATCTTGACTGGGGAGTGCCGGTTCCCCTGCCCGAAGCCCGGGGCAAGGTTCTCTACGTCTGGTTCGAAGCCCTTCTGGGCTACATCAGCAGCACCCGGGAGTACTTCCGGGAAAAGGGCGATCCGGAGGGATGGAAAAGGTACTGGCAGGATCCGGAAACAAGGCTGGTCCACTTCATCGGCAAGGACAACATAGTTTTCCATTGCATCATAGAACCGGCGATACTCCGGGGGGTCGGCGGGTACAACCTGCCCTGGAACGTGCCGGCCAACGAGTTTTTGAACATACAGGGGCAGAAGTTCAGCACCAGCCGGGGCACCGCCGTATGGTTGAGGGACTACCTCGACCGCTTTCCCGCTGACCCCATGCGGTACGCCCTGGCGGTGAACGCCCCGGAAACCCGGGACACTGACTTCACCTGGGACGAATTCAGGGCCAGGAACAACGAACTGGCCGATGTGCTGGGGAATTTCGTGAACAGGACGGTGAGTTTCGCCGCAGGCAAGCTCGGGGGAAGGGTGCCGGAGGGAGAACCTTCTCCGGAGCTGCTGGAAACAGCCGCCCGGGGGGCAACCCAGGTGGGCGACCTGATAGAGAGATTCAGGTTCAAGCTGGCGGCGTCCGCAGCCATGGACATCGCCCGGGAGGGAAACAGGTTCTTCGACGCGGTCCAACCCTGGAAGACCGCGAAGACCGACCCTGTTGCCTGCCGCCGGGACCTGGCGGGATGCCTGAACCTTTGCGCAGCCCTGCAGGTGATATTCCATCCCTTCCTGCCCTTCACCTCCGGAAAGATCGGGTCCATGCTGGGAACCGGGGAACTCCGGTGGGATTCCGCCTCCCGCAGGATCCTGGAGCCCGGCAGCCCCCTGGGATCTCCGGAGATCCTGTTCACGAAGCTGGAGGACGGTTTCCAGAAGGTTTTCGAGAAGGCGGTCAACCCCTCGCCGGTCTCCGAGGAGAAGCCCGTGGTGGAGTTTGACGATTTCGCCAGACTCGACCTCAGGGTGGGCAGGGTTCTGTCGGTGAACCCTGTGGCCGGAGCGGACAAGCTCTACCGGCTTATGGTTGACGTGGGCGAGGAAGTTCCCAGGCAGGTGGTGGCGGGGCTTCGACAGCACTACCCCGAGGAGGCGCTGCTGGGTGCCATGGTGGTGGTGGTGGCGAACCTGAAGCCGGTCGTTCTTCGGGGTACCGAGAGCCGGGGCATGATTCTGGCCAGCGACGGAGCCGGCGGGGTGAAACTCCTGGCGCCTGAGCCCGGAGCTGCTCCCGGCGACAGGGTTCGGTGAGTCTTGACCCCGGCGCCCCTGCGAGTTCTGGACATCAACAATTTCTACAGCCCGGTGGGCGGGGGAATAAGGGTATACCACCAGGAAAAGATGCGGTGGTGCCGCGAAAACGGCGTCCAGTGCGCCCTGGTCTACCCGTCCGGCAGGAATTCCGTAACCGGTTTCGAAGGTGGAACCATGTACGGAGTGAAATCGCCTCCCCTGGCCCGGTCCGGTTACCACTTCTTTCTGCGGGGCGCCCCCCTGAGGGAGATAATCGCCTCTTACAAGCCCGACGTGGTGGAGCTGGGAAGCGGAATAGTGGTGCCCGGCATGGTCCGAAAGAGCATCCGGGGGATCCGTTCCTTCGGCTTCTACCACTCCAACTGGCCCGTGGCGCTGCCCCTGAGCGTCCTGGACATCACCGGCGGCCCGATCCCCCGGTGGTTCAGAAGGTTCGCGGTGCCCAGGATGGGCAGGGCCTACCGGGGACTCGACGCGGTGATGGGCGCCAGCGAAACCTCCCTTTCGGTGTTGCGGGAGGGGGGGGTTAAGGATCCCAGAAAGGCCCCGCTGGGGGCCCACCCGGGGGTTTTTGCCCCGAATGCCAGGTCCGGCGAACTCAGGCGGGAACTCGGGGTTGGCCCGGGCGGCAGGCTTCTGCTTTACATGGGGAGAATCGCGCCCGAGAAGGGAATCCATGTTCTGCTGGAGACGTGCCCTCTCCTCTTCCGGGAGCCGGGCACCGTGGTGGCGGTGGCGGGCCGGGGCCACTGGAGAAACCGGGTCCTTCGGGCGGAGTCCCGCTTCGGCGGCCGGCTGAAACTTCTGCCCCACGCCTCCCGGAGCGGCCGGGGGGCCGCGCTCATGGCCAGCGCCGACGCCTTCCTCTCAATGGGTCCCTGCGACACCTTCTCCCTGGTGACCCTGGAGGCCCTCTGCTGCGGAACGCCGGTGGCGGCGTGCCGGGAGGCGGCCGCGGCGGAACTGGTGGAGGGAGCGGGAGGAGAAAGCGTCTACGGCCCGTGGAACGATCCCCATGCCCTGCGGGACGCCGTTGGGAAGGCCCTCGAGGAAACTCCGGCGAAGAAAGCTGGTTTCAGGGAGTTCGCGGAGAAGTTTACATGGGACGCCTGTTTCAGAAGGATATTTTCCATTTACGGGGAGGACTTCCGTGCCGGGCAGGCCCAGCAGTGAACCTGTTGTGTCGTATTGCATTAACATGCATGCACTTGCCCCGGGAAAGGGAATTGCTTTATATGCTCGGGCATAGGCATGAAAGAGGTGTGAAATGCTGTATCTGATGGATATCAATCCCGGGCTGCTCGTTATCGTGTTAGCCATGGTTCTGGGAATGATCGCCTCCGGGGCCGTCAGGAGCGCCTACAGGAAATGGAGCCGGGTGCCCAATAGCCGTGGCATGTCCGGAGCGCAGATGGCCAGGGCCATTCTGGACGGCTACGGCCTGGCCCAGGTGGACGTGGAGATGACCGGCGGCACCCTGAGCGACCACTACGATCCCAGGAGTTCGACCCTCAGGCTCTCCCGGGACGTCTACGGCGGAAGCTCCGTGGCGGCCATCGGAATCGCGGCCCATGAAGCGGGCCATGCGGTGCAGCACGCCATGGGCTACTCGCCGCTGAAGGTGAGGAACACCCTGGTTCCGCTGGCCAACCTGGGTTCTCAACTGCTTTTCCCTCTGCTGGTGGGCGGGTTTTTCTTCAGAATGACCAACCTGATCTACATCGGAGCGGCCATCTACTTCGTGGCGCTGCTCTTCCACCTTTTCACCCTTCCGGTGGAGTTCAACGCGAGCGCCCGGGCGGTTGCCTGGCTGGAGAAGTCCCACGGCTTTTCGCCGGATGAGGTGGGAGGCGTCAGGAGCGTTCTCAGAGCGGCTTCTCTGACCTACGTGGCCAGCGCCCTGGCCGCCCTGGGACAGTTGGTATGGCTTCTGATGGCCGGCAGGAGGCGCTAGTGCTGCTGGAAACTCCTCTGGTTCTGGTTCTGATTTTCTTCAGCGTTGTGTGCCACGAGATTTCCCACGGCCTGGCGGCCTGGAAACTGGGCGACCCCACCGCCTGGCGGATGGGAAGGCTCTCGTTCAACCCCATGGTGCACATAGACATCTTCGGGACCATCCTTCTTCCCCTGTTCCTCCTTCTCATGGGGAGTAGGTTCCTCTTCGCATGGGCGAAACCCGTGCCCGTCAATCCGGCCTACTTCAGGAACAGGAAGCGGGGCATGATGCTGGTGGCCGCCGCGGGCCCCGCCACTAACCTGACCCTGGCGGTGCTGATGAGCCTGCTGCTGAAACTGGGCGGAGGAGTGATGCCCGGTTTTCTGGCCCGAGCCATTGCCACCACCGCCCTGATGAACGTGATTCTGATGGCTTTCAACCTGATTCCCATCCCGCCTCTGGACGGCAGCAGGATTGTGGCCAACTTCCTCAGGGGAAGCCTCTACTGGAACTACATGCGCCTGGAGCGGTACGGAATGATGATCGTATTCGGCCTGCTTTTCCTGGGGGTCATCTCGAGGCTTCTGTACCCCGTGATGGTACTGGGAATAAGGTTTCTGGGAATAACGCCCTATTTTTAGCCCTCCGGGGAAAGGAACACGAAATGCTCAATATCGTACTGGCGCTTCTAGTCCCGGGGGTGTACGACTACACTCCCCTGACCAGAAACCTCGACCCGGACTACACGCCGGAAACCATGGAGGACTACCTTCGGTACAGACCCTCTTTCGAACCCCTGAGGGTCACACCCCTGGGCGGGGGATACCGGGGCTCCCAGTTCCTGGTGGTCCTGTCGGAAGCCATGGCGGACAGCCTGGACCAGGCAGTCATGGACCAGTGGGTCGCCGATATTCAGGAAACCGGCCTTGAAACCGGTGTCGTGGAGATCACGTGGAGCACCCCCGAGGAGATTCGGGCCTGGCTTTCCGAAATGCATGCCGAAGGGCTTCAGGGGGTGGTTCTGGTGGGGGACGTCCCTACCGCATGGGCCGCCCTGGAGGACTACGCCGACAACCGCTCGAATGAAACCTTTCCCACCGACTATTTCTACTGGGACCTGGACGGGGAGTGGCTGGACCAGTGGACCGGCTACCCATCCGGCGGGGTCCCGGGCCCCGACGGCATCTACGACGGCTGGCAGGGAGACCTGATCCCCGAGATCTACGTGGGCAGGATCCTGACCAGCGTCATCCTGTACGGCAACCAGTTCGAGCTGGTCGAGAACTATCTGACCAGACTCCACCAGTGGAGGCTCGAGGGGGATCCCGACCCCCATGCACTGTGCTACGTGGACGACGACTGGAGCGGATGGGGCCAGGGCTACAAGAACGCCATGAACCTCCTGTATCCCGATGTGGAGCTGGTGAATCAGGTGGACTCCACCAACGGGACAGATTACCGTTTCAACAGACTTCCCGCGGGGTACACCTGGATAAGCCCCTTCGTCCATTCAAGCCCTGTCGTGCACCAGTGGAGCCCCGGTCCCAGCACCACCAGCGGCCACATCTGGACCGACCAGCCCCCCAGCCGTTTCTACAACCTCTTCGCCTGTTCCAACTGCCGGTTCACCAGCGACTGGTGCATGGGGTGCGTGTACGTTTTCGGCACCCAGACCGGGCTTGCGGCGGTGGGCAGCACCAAGAGCGGCGCCATGCTGCAGTTCAACCAGTTCTACGGCCCGCTGGGCCAGGGCGGCACCTTCGGAACGGCAATGTTCCAGTGGTGGGAGTACATTCAGCAGGGAGGCTTCACTCCGGTGGAAATGTACTGGCACATGGGAATGACCCTGCTGGGGGATCCCACAATAGTCCCTGCCATGCACTTCCTGGGTACCGGCGAACAGACCCCCGAACCCGCCCGACTCACTCTCGGCCCCAATCCATGCCCAGGAACCGTTTTCATCACCGGTCCCGGTGCCATAACGGTGCTGGATCTGGCGGGCAGAACCGTGGCCCGGGGTGAGAACTCTCTTACCATCAACGGGCTGGCACCGGGGCTCTACCTGGTCAGGGCGGGCGAGGGGCCGGAAACCCAGACCGGCAGGTTCACCGTAATCCGATGAATGTCTCAACCTTGTCCCGGTAGATTTCCGGGATCAGGGAAGAGTATTCACGGTACAGGGTAAGCGCATCCGCCATAAACAGGGCTCTTCCGGGATCCGGGGCGTTGTGCGCCGTTATCACCGCCCTGGAGAAGAGCTCTCCGGCGAGCCCTGGGTCGGATCCGATGAGGCTCTCCGCCAGGGAAAGGATTCGGCGGGCTATCTCCGGGTAGGATTCCAGCTCCGTTCCCGGAAACAGCTCCGTCCATGGCACGTCCCGGGCCAGGGCTTCTCCCATGGTTCTCAGCGTGTCCCCGGAACCTCCCGAGCCGGGAGCCCCGTTCAGGGCGTACAGCAACCGGTTCGCATGACCCGCGGGCGCCAGCATGAAGGCCCTTCTCCATGCGGAAACCGCTTCGTCATCCCTGCCCAGGGTTCCCATGACCGCCCCTTCCAACTCCCAGCCGCCGTGGTACGAAGGGTACAGGCCGATGAATTCCGCGGAGTACCGGGATGACTCCAGGGGATGGCCCGACCTGAGCCAGCCCCATCCCGCCTGAAGCCAGGCTCTTTCCTCGAAGGGAATCAGCCTGCACGCCTCCCCGGGGTCGCCGTTGCCCATGGCCATCGCCCTGTACCCGGCCGTCACCGTGATCCCCCAGTAGAGGGAGCCTCCCAGGAGCGCCAGCGGCGCTGCCAGGGGGATCCTGATACTTCTGCCTGGAACCAGACAGCCCCCCAGAACAAGCGCGGCGGGCAGGGCCCCCAGGGGGGTGGCCAGGGGAAGATCCCCGGTGAAGATCACCCAGAAGCAGCACAGGAGCGCCGCGGACAGGGGATCGTGACGGCTGCCTGAAATCCAGCCGAAAAAAAGCGCCAGCATCATCGCTCCCGCGGCTCCGGAACCGGTCAGAAGTTCCAGTGGTTCGGAGTGCAGGAAGTCCACCCTTCTCTCCGGACCCGCAAGACTCTGGAGTTCTTCACCGCCCCGGGTGTAGATCGAAAGTCTGGCCCGTCCCGTGCCGGTTCCCCAGGGAAAGGTCTCGAGGAACATGGTTCCGGAGGTTCTCCAGATCACGGATCTGAGCCCCAGGGTTGGGAAGTTCATCCTCAGGGTTCCCGGAAGCAGACAGAAGGCTGTCTGCCCGGCCAGCATGGCCGCGATGAACAGGCCCGGGCGGGGTGCCCATCTTCGTCCGGCCGCCAGAACCAGCAGACCCATGGCCGCCGCCAGCCAGGACGTATAGAAGCCGGATACCGCCAGACCGGGAAGGATGAGCCCCGCCTGCACGAAAGCCAGGGCTTTTCTTTTCTCGGCGGCGGAAGCTACGATTCCCAGCGCCAGAGCCATGCCGGCCCTGTTGGGATTCCCGCTCAGGGCGTCCGGACCGAACACAGCCATATGTATGGAAAGCAGAGCGGCCGCCCAGGCCAGGCCGCGAAGGTGGTTTCCGAATCCCCACCGGGCAATGGTTCCCCCGAACCCCGCCGCCATCATTCCGAAGGATGCCCAGCGGACCGCCTGGGGTATTCCGGGAAGCGGAGAACCCTGGACGAAAAGCCATGCCATGGGAACCAGGGCCATGAGAGCGCCGGCAACCAGGTGGTTTCTGCCGACGAAACCCCTTCCCGCGGTCAGCAGAGCGGCCCCCAGGGCGGGGTACACCGCGAGCCTGGACATCATGGTGGAGTCGAACAGCCCCGGGAACACCGCCAGGGCTGCCAGTGCGAAGGGTACTCCGAAGGCCGCGGCGCCGGCGGGGATCAAGGGTCCAGCCAGAGCGCCGGATCCGCTGGCAGTCTGCTGAGAAGGCCGGTATTGATCTCCAGGCCGGCCTCCCGTTCCAGCGCGCCTATCCAGGCCTGCAGCTCCTGCTCCTCCAGCCGCGCCCTGATCCGGGCCTCCAGCCATCCCCTGGCGTCCTGCAGGGTAGCCTGTTCCCCGGGAAGCACCCGGACCGTGCGGTAGACCATCATGGATCCCATCTGGGTCTCCATGGGACCGTACCAGGCAAGGGTGTCCAGGGGGTCCGCCGAGAAGACGATGCCTCCCATGGCCTCGGGCACCCGGTCGGCGGTCACCGGCAGGGATACCAGCGAGCCGGTGTCGAAGCCCTCGTAGTTTGAGTAGGGTTGGAGAAGCCGTCGGAGTTCATCCCGGTCTCCCGAGACCAGAGCTGATCGCACCTCTCCGGTCATGTCCGCCGGCGCATAGCCCATCTCGAGCACTCTCCGCTGGGGAAGGAGGAGCGGTTCGGCAAGGGATTCGAATTCCGCCTCTATCATCGAATCGGTGACGTTAACCGAAGCGCTCACTCTCTGATCGTACAGGGCCTCCAGGGCCGCTTCCCTGGCGAAGGCTTCAGCTTCGCGGTGAATTTCACCGGACTCTTCGGGCCATCGCTGCCGGAAAAGTTCAGCGCCGGCCTCCAGCCTCACCAGGTTGCCGACGAAGTGGAGAAGCCATTCCGGGGAAGCCGGCGACACCGGCGTGCTCAGGGAGGAGAAGGATATTTCCCACCGAAGGTCCTCCGGGTCGAGGGCGAGCAGTGGACTTCGCATCACGGTGTCTCCCGGAGACGGTTCACCGCCGCCGGCCAGGAAGACCACCAGCGATGTATCCACCCTCGTGCCGGCCAGGGCAAGGGCTTCCGCTCCTTGAACGATCCGGATGGCCTCCGAGGAAGAGAGCCTGGAGACCGCAAGCCTGCTGATGTACGCGGTGTCCGCAAGGGATTCCGCCAGCAGGGTGCTGTCGGTGGCCAGCATCGAGTCCAGCATGAAGGTTCCCGTGTCGCAGGATACCCGCTCGCCCGGGGAGGCCTCCGACAATGCCAGCGCCAGGTCCCTGGGGAGTTCCGGAAGATGCAGGGGACCCCGGGAGACACCGGTGGACTGGTCCGTGAACCAGACGGTGCGGCCCATGTGTTCTCTGAAGAAACTGATGTCGTCATCCCCGCACTCCCTGGCCAGGACTGCGGGCAGGGAGTCGGACAGGGCCAGGAACAGTGCGGAGCGGGCCCAGGCCCTCCGGTACACCCTTATCCTCGAAGACTCATGGATTCCCGATGCGTCCAGTTCCCGGTTCAGAATGAGTTTCCTGCCCAGGGCCTGCAGGAAGGACATGGCCGGCTCCTCCTTCCCCAGGAAGACCGCCCGGTTCTCCTGCTCAAGTGTCATCCAGGATTCCCCTGCCTCCCTGACGGTCAGGGTGTCCGTGCAGGTCCTCACCAGCCAGTCGTCGCCGTCCGGGGAACCGCAGCAAGCCAGCAGCAGAAGGGCCGTTGCGGGGAGCATGAACATCTTGAGCATTTTTCAGCCTTTCGATCCGAGCCTGTCAACAGGAAGGCCCCCGAGGGGGCCTTCCTTATCCGGGGCGTGAATGATGCTAGAAGACGGCCTTGATGGCGCCCCAGGTTTCCCGGGTGAGGGCCTCGGGATTGACGTCGTAAGCGAGCATGGTGTCGGGAGTGCCCTGGTTGAAGACCCAGAGGATGTTGATCGGGGTCTCGGAACCCATGCAGGCGCCGCCGTACGTGCCGCCGCTCACAAGAACATGGTTCTCGATGAGGGCGCCGCTGGCGTCGATCTGGGCGACGATGCCCGAGGCGTTGGCGCTGGTGACCCACATGCAGTTGTTCATCTCATCCCAGGCCGCGCCGTACACGCTGGTGGCCGCGGTGGACCAGGTGGTGCTGGTGGCGGTGGAGCCGCTTACCCCGTTCCAGGTGAGCCGGTAGACCTCGGAGCCGAAATTGCCGGTGTAGAAGTAGGTGCCGTCCCATGCGAGAGCCCTGTTTGGGTTCTGGGGGCCGATGAAGGCTCCGACCTTCAGGTGGGTGCCGATGTCGTAGTAGTCGATGGCGGTGGTTACACTGCCGTACATGTAGGTGCCGTCGCAGGTCAGGTCCCGAAGGCCCCAGCCCGGGGCGGTGTTCTGGTTGAAGGACTCCACGAAGGTTCCGTCCTCCTCGAAGAGGAGAAAGACACCGGTAGGCTGGCCGGCCTGGCCGGCGCCGTTGGTCACCCAGAGGTAGGTGCCGTCGAAACCGCACCCTACGCTGTAGGCGTTGCCGGCCTGGGCCTCAACGTTGATGCTGCCGATCTGCTCCAGCCAGGTGTCGGTTCCCTGAGGCTGTACTCCCACCTGGGGAGCCATGTCAGTGTTGGCAAATGCGAACGCCGCCATGATCAGAACGGTGAAAAGCAGTTTCATTGCATCTCCTTTCATGCGAATTTCCCCGACATCGCTTAATATCTATATGACCCTGCCCGGGGCCTGTCAACTTATCGGGAGCGCTTTTCTCAGGGCCTTGCGTTTTTCCGGGAATTTCACATCATGAACATGTTGGCGGTTTACCGGGGGAGGAAACGATGCGTCGTTTTCATCGGGACTTCCACCTTCTCTTCTTCATGCTGACGTTGCTTCCGATGCACCCAGGTTCCGCCCGGGGATCTGGAACCGTGGTGGGCTGGGGATTGAACCTGGACGGCCAGTGTTGTCCATCCTGGTCGGACAGCTGCTTTGCCGCCGTTTCCGCCGGGGGTTTCCACAGCCTGGGGCTTCGGGAGGACGGGTCCGTGCAGGCCTGGGGAAACAACGACTTCGGCCAGTGCGAAGTGCCGCCGGGTATCGCCGCCACGGCCGTGGCCGGGGGGAACTTTCACAGCATGGCGCTGCTCTCCGACGGAAGCATCGTCGTCTGGGGCAATGAGGGGGCCGGAGTCAGCGACGTTCCGGAGCCGAACTCGGGCTTTACCGCCATAGCCGCCGGCGGCGGTCACTGTCTGGCCCTCAGGGAGGACTCCACCGTGGAGGCTTGGGGGAACAACTGCTTCGGCCAGTGCTCAGTTCCTGAGCCCAATCAGGGTTTTACCGGGATTGCGGCGGGCAATTTCCACAGCCTTGCCCTCAGGGCCGACGGCAGTGTGGTGGGGTGGGGGGAAGACGGCGAGGGCCAGTGCCGTCCTCCGGAACCCAACAACGGTTTCACATCAATCTCCGCCGGCGGCCTGCACAGCGTCGGGCTGAGACAGGACTCCTCCATCGCCGCCTGGGGTTACGATTTCTGGGGGCAGTGCCAGGTGCCCGAACCGAACAGCGGATTCATCCGCCAGGACGCCGGGGGCAAGCACACCCTCGGTCTCCGGAGCGACGGAACCGTGGAGGCCTGGGGTTACGACAACTGGGGCCAGTGCCGGGTGCCGGAGCCGAACTCGGGTTTCGTCTCCGTCTCCGCCGGAGCCTTCCACAGCCTGGGGCTGAGGGAATTTCTGGATGTTCCCGGCCCCGTTCCCGCCTCCGGCATGACGCTGTGGCCTAATCCATGGTGCTGCGTGCTGCACGTGGCGCTGGGGCCCGGATTCGGCCCGGGAACCACGGTCACCATTTTCGACCTGGCCGGAAGGGAGGTGGCCCGGCTTCAGCCGGAAGTCACCGGAGCGGAAGGATCGGAGGTGGTCTGGAACGGGTCCGGCGCCCGGAATCGTTACCCGGGCGCCGGGATATTCATCGTAAGGGCGGTGTGCGGTGAAGTATCGGCACTCTCCAGGACCGTATTCCTCGGGGAAGCCGTTCCCTAGAGCACCGTCCTGGGCTGGTACTCACCGAACTCCTCCCTGAGGACTCCACAGATCTCCCCCAGTGTGCAGTAGCCCCGGACGCAATCCAGAATCGGGGGCATCAGGTTCTCCTCCCCCGACGCCACCTTTCTCAGGGCGGCCAGCGAGGCCGAGGCTCCGGCCTGTTGGCGCTGTTCCCGGACCGCGGCCAGTTTCGCCCTCTGGGAGGTTTCCACTCCGGGCTTTACTCTGAGAAGCTCCGAAGCGGAGGTATCCTTCTGCTGGAAGCAGTTGACCCCCACTACGACCCTGTCTCCGGACTCCACCTGTTTCTGGTACTGGTAGGCGGCGTCCTGAATCCGTCGCTGGGGATAGCCCTCCTCGATGGCCTTCACCATTCCGCCCATGGCGTCAATGTCCTGAATCAGGCCGGTTGCGTGACGCTCAACGGCGTCGGTGAGGTTTTCCAGATACCAGCTGCCGCCCAGGGGATCCACGGTTTCGGTGACCCCGCTCTCGTGGGCGATGATCTGCTGGGTTCGCAGGGCGATGGTCACGGACTGCTCCGTTGGAAGGGCCAGGGCCTCGTCCCGGCTGTTGGTGTGAAGGCTCTGGGTTCCGCCCAGCACCGCGGCAAGGGTCTGCACCGCCACCCTCACTATGTTGTTGTCGGGCTGCTGGGCGGTCAGGGTGCTTCCGCCGGTCTGGGTATGGAACCTGAGCATCTGGCTTCTCGGGTCGGAAGCCCGGAAACGGTTCTTCATGATTCCGGCCCAGAGCCTTCTGGCGGCCCTGAACTTGGCAACCTCCTCGAACAGGTCGTTGTGGGCGTTGAAGAAGAAGCTTAGCCGAGGCGCGAAGTCGTCCACGTCCATGCCCGCCTTCATCGCCGCCTCCACGTAGGCTATGCCGTCCGCCAGGGTGAAGGCCACCTCCTGGGCCGCGGTGCTTCCGGCCTCCCGGATGTGGTAGCCGCTGATGGAAATGGTGTTCCACTTGGGCACCTCCCGGGAGCAGAAGGCGAAGATGTCCGTGATGAGCCTCATGGAGGGGGCGGGAGGGAATATGTAGGTGCCCCTGGCCATGTACTCCTTGAGGATGTCGTTCTGAATGGTTCCCTGAAGCCTGTCCCGGGGGACTCCCTGTTTCTCCGCCACGGCGATGTACATGGCCAGCAGCACAGCCGCCGGGGCGTTGATGGTCATGCTGGTGGAAACATCCCCCAGGGGGATCCGGTCGAAGAGAATCTCCATGTCCGCCAGACTGTCTATGGCAACGCCCACTTTGCCAACCTCTCCGGCGCACAGCGGGTGGTCCGAGTCGTAGCCTATCTGAGTGGGCAGGTCGAAGGCCACGGAGAGCCCTGTCTGGCCGGCATCCAGCAGGTAGCGGTACCGGGCGTTGGACTCCTCCGCCGTACCGAACCCAGCGTACTGTCGCATGGTCCAGAACCTGCCCCGGTACATGGTGGGCTGGACTCCCCGGGTGAAGGGGTATGCGCCGGGGAAACCGTGGCTTTCCAGGAAGCCCGTATCCGGGTCGGACGGCTGGTATACCCTCTCCACCGGGATGCCGCCGGGGGTGGCGAACTCCGCTCGTCTTTCCGGAAACCTCTCCAGGGTCTTCTTCAGAAGCCCCTCCCTCCAGAGGTTCTCCGCCTTCTCGAAATCGCTGGTCATGGGATGTCTCCTCCAGTCATTCCTGTTCGTAGATCCGGGGCGTCTCCCGGCCTGTCACCACCCTGAGGGCTCCCAGGGCCAGGGCCTCCATCTCCATCTCCCCGGGGATGACCCGCAGGGGCGCCAGGAAGCCTGTCATCTCCTCTATCCACCCGGTGAACTGCCTGTCGTAGGCGATCCCTCCGGTGATTATCACCGCGTCTATGTCCCCCTGAAGCACCGCCGCCATGGCCCCGATCTCCTTGGCGACCTGGTAGGCCATGGCGTGGTAGACCTCCCGCCACTCCTGATTCCCTTCCCGGATCCGATCCTCCACCAGGCGCATGTCGTTGGTGTTCAGGTAGGCCACGATGCCTCCCTGTCCCTTTATCATTTTTTTCACCTGGTCGTGGGTGTATCCCCCGTTGAAGCAGAGCTCCGCCAGCTGACCGGAGGGCAGCCCTCCCGATCTTTCCGGGGAGAACGGACCGTCGCCGTCCAGGGCGTTGTTCACGTCCACCACCCTGCCCAGCCGGTGAGCCCCTACGCTGATTCCGCCGCCCAGATGGACGACGATGAAATTGCATTCCCCATAGTCCCTGCCCAGTTCCCCGGCCACCTTTCTCGCCACGGCCCTCTGGTTAAGGGCGTGAAAAATGGACCTTCGGCAGAGGCTGGGATGGCCGGTGTATCTGGCCTGAGGCTCCAGCTCGTCCACCACCACCGGATCCACCATGAAGGCGTCGCAGCCGGCGCTTTCGGCCAGCTTTGCGGCTATCGGAGCCCCCAGGTTGGAGGCGTGTTCCCCGTAGGTTCCCGTGGAAAGATCCTTCAGAAGACCGGGGGTCACCCTGTACGTTCCCCCGGGGATCGGCCTTGACAGGCCTCCCCTGCCCACCACCGCCGAAAAACTCCGGATAGGGTAGCCCGCCTCCTCCAGGGAGCCGAGGATGACCTTCTCCCTGAAGTCGTACTGGTCGAAGATCCTCTGATAGGGTGCCAGTTCCTGGGTGGAATGGTCAAGCTTCAGCTTCCAGACTTCCTTCTCCCCCTCGAAAACGGAAACCTTCGTGGAGGTGGATCCAGGGTTCACGGCCAGTATTCTGGGCTCTGGGGACATATCTCCTCCCGGGGCTGCGTGCTTGCGCCGTATCGGTTGGAATCTATTCCAGCCTTCAGGCCTGCGCAACCAAGCCATGGCCCGGCACCGCATCTTTTTTAGTATTGTCGGGCGACAACCGGAATGCGCGGGGGTGATGAACGCCGGAAGCGCTTGTGCTGGAGCCGCAGGGGAGTTGGCTTTCCTGCTGAAGTCACTGGAAAGGCTTGAGGAAGGGTTCCAGCTGGAGAAGGACCAGGCCCTTTCCGCGGGTCTGAAGGAGGCGGAAGCCTTCCGGGAACGGTGCCGGGCTCATTACCAGGTAAGGGCTTCGGAGATCGCAGCCCGGGCCAGGCAGCTCAGGTATTCCGCCGCCAGGGCGGGAGCCCTGACGGACGAGATGAACTCGCTGGCGGACATGATCGAGGCAGGGGCATCGGAGGCATCGGCCCGGTTCTCGGGAACCCCCAACCGCCTCGTGAGGAACATGAAGAGGGCCGAAAAGGAGGAAGAATGACAACGGTTCCCGCCGGGAAAGCCATGCGCCCCCTGACCAGTCCGGAACTTGCCGGAATGGCGGGGAGCCCGGTCACTCTGCACGGCATGATAATGCGAATAAGAAGGCTGTCCTGGGGCGGGTTCGTGATCCTGAGGCGCCACGACGGGCTGGTGCAGTGCATCGTCTCCGGGGAAGACGCCCACGAGCGGCTCCGAAACCTGGAGGAGGAACAGTCGGTTTCAATATCCGGCGTGGTGAAGGAAGCGTCCATCAAGGACCCCTCCATAAACCCCGGCAACGTGGAAATACATGTGGATGGAATCGAGGTGATTTCCTCCCCGGGGGGCAAGTCTCCGGTGGATCTTTCGAAAAAGATTCTGGATCTTCATATAGACAACAACCTGGATCTGAGACCCCTGAGTCTTCGCCACCCCGTGGAGAGAGCCCGCCTGAAGGTTGCCGAGGGAATCTGCCGGGGTTTCAGGGAGTACCTGCAGCAGAACGGCTTTACGGAGATTCACACCCCGAAGATATGCCTGGCCGGGGCTGAGGGCGGAGCCAACATCTTTCCGGTGACCTACTTCGACAGGACAGCCTTCCTGGCCCAGTCCCCCCAGTTCTACAAACAGATCGGGGTGGGCATCTACGAGAGGGTCTTCGAGACCGGTCCCGTCTTCCGGGCGGAACCACATCAGACCAGCCGGCACGTGAACGAGTACACCTCCCTGGACCTGGAGATGGGCTTCATCACCGACCACACCGACGTCATGAAGCTGGAGGTTGAGCTGCTCGGGCACTGCATGACCCTGCTGATGGAGGAGTACGGACCGTTGCTGACGCTTCTTGGCGCGGAGGTCCCCGGAATGCCCGCAGAGGTTCCCAGCGTGACCCTGGAGGAAGCCCACCTGATCGCCGGGGCCATGGACGGCCGGGACTACTCGGCGGAACCGGACCTGGACCCCGAGGAGGAGAGGCTCCTCTGCCGCCACTCACTCCGGGATTGGGGAAGCGAATTCGTCTTCGTAACCCATTTTCCCACCGCTAAACGGCCTTTTTATACCATGGACGATCCAGCGGTCCCGGGAACCACGAGGAGCTTCGACCTGCTATTCCGGGGGCTTGAAATCACCACCGGGGGACAGAGGATACACGACCATGGAATGCAGGTGGACAAGATGAGAGCCTTCGGCCTCGATCCCGAAAACTTCGCGGGCTACCTGCAGGCCCACCTGTACGGGCTTCCGCCGCACGGAGGGCTGGCCATCGGGCTGGAAAGGCTCACCGCAAGACTTCTCGGGGTGGAGAACATCCGTTACACCACCATGTTCCCCAGGGATGTGAAGCGCCTCACCCCCTGAGCAGGGCCGGCCCTATTCGAACAGCCTCACGCTTCGGAGAGGCTGAAGGGAGCAGTTCACCTCGGCGACCAGCAGGGACTCCGGGCTGGTGTAGACCATGGCGGTGAACCGGGCGTAGTGGCCGTCCTCCAGTTGGATGAAGAATCTCGGCGCCGAAAGCAGGGAGAGGGTGTCGGTCCACAGCGGGCTCTCCGGGTGGGGAGCCTTGAAGGCGTCCCCCAGGGCCGGCGCCAGCATGGCCTGTCTGCCCCCGGGGCACCGTCTCGGGTCGGTATGGCCTCCGTAGATCATGTAGCCCATGAGGTCGCGGCTCAGGAAGAAGTCCTGCGGGAACTCGGGGTTTGTAGCGTCCCCCGCCAGGATGGTGTCAACGCTCAGGGAGAAACCGGGGATGGATTCCTCCGCCGGGGCCACGGCCTGCCCGAGCCAGTTGGTGGCGAGAATGACCCTGGACGACAGGGACATGGAGTGGGTGCCGTCCTCCCTCTGGGCCCATACGGCGTAGGTGTGGCAACGGTCGGCCACGTGCTCGCCGGTGGTTCCCCGGAAGTCTCCCCCCTTGAGCCACATGAACAGGGGGGTGTCGCTGAACCAGAGGCCGTAGTCGTCGATCTCCACGCCAACCGAGTCCCAGGTGAAGAACAGGGTGTCGCCCTTGCAGGCGTCTTCCCTGAGGGCCAGGCCCGTGACCACAGGCAGGGTTCCGTCGGGGTTCATGGGGCTCTGGGCGTCGCAACCGGCCAGAAACGCCAGAACCAGGAAAGTTACTAGAGCATGTATTCTCATGGTTGCCCGGCACCTTTCTTTCACACAGGAAGAAACCGCGAGTAAATAACACGATGATATAGCCACGGACCTGCCCCGTGTCCACGGTTGGCTTTTACCGGGTCAATCCCGGGCGAGGTCATCCCGCAGAACCCTGAGTTCCCTGTCCTTCAGCCCCTGAAAACGGCCGAAGGCGTTCATCTCCATGAGAAGAAGCACTGCGGCCTTCTCCGCCAGTTCCACGTAGTCGCAGGCGGTTTCGGGATCCGAACCGAAGGCCAGTATTCCGTGCTTTCTCCAGATCACGACGTCGGAGCGGGAGAAAAGCTCCGCGGTGCACTTTCCCAGCTCCCATGTGCCCGGGGTCTGGAAGTCAAGAAAACGCAGGCCGTTCTCCAGAAGTTGTGAAAGCTCCGGATGTGCCCTCCACATGGCGTCTTCCAGGGTCTCGCCCGGCAGGTCGCTGGAGGAAAGGGCCAGCATGGAAGTGGAGTGGGTGTGTACGATGGATGCCGAAGGCCATCCCCTCCCTTCCGCCAGGGCCAGCACCTGCAGATGCGTTGAGATCTCGCTGGATGGTCTCCGGAAATCCTCCGGCCAGAGGATTGAATTGCCGAACCTCGAGACCGTAACCGGGACGATGTCGGTTTCCCGGTCTATCATCATCCTTCTGAATCGACTTCCACTGGTGGTGATCAGTATGGTTCTCCCCGCCAGCGGACGGACCGGTTCGGGCAGCGGCATCGAAGCCTGCGGGTGGTCTTCCGGGGTATACTCTCCCCGGGGGAGAAGCAGCGATATGTTCCCGGCGTTGCCCTCGCACCACCCCATGATCGCCAGGTGGTTGGCTACTCTGGCGATGTCGAGCCTGTGCCCGGAGAAAACTTCCCGGTTCGCGTTCTCGCCGGTATCCTTTCGCTGGTCAGGCAAAGAGTTCCTCCATGGAGGTTCCGATTATTTCCAGGGCCCGGTCCACCTCGGGACCGGTGATGTTGAGGGGCGGCCTGAAGCGGACCGATCTGGTCCCGCAGGGCAGAATGATGGCCCCGTTCTCGAAGATGCGTCTGACCAGGTCGTCCCGCCGTGAACCGTCTTCGAGATCGAAGGCGCACATGAGACCCGCGCCCCTGGCCCCGGAAACATGGCCGGAATGCCTGTTCTGAAGTTTGACGAGCCCCTCCAGCACCTTCGCGCCTTGGACCCTCACGTTCTGCAGTGTGTTTTCCCTGAGCATTATCTCGATGTAGCCGGTGCAGCGCACCATGTCCACCAGGTTGCCGCCCCAGGTGGAGTTTATCCGGCTGGATTCCCGGAACACGTTGTTAGGAACCTCGTCCACCCTTTTGCTGCAGGCGATTCCGCAGACCTGGGCCTTCTTTCCGAAACAGAAGATGTCCGGAGCCACCCCGATTCCCTGCCAGGCCCACCAATCCCCGGTGAGCCCCATTCCGGTCTGAATCTCGTCGAAAATCAGCATGAAATCGTACCTGTCAGCCCGTTCCCTGAGCGCCTGGAAGAACTCCCGGCGGAAGTGGTTGTCTCCCCCCTCCCCCTGTATCGGTTCGATGATCAGGCAGGCCAGGTCGTGCCCGTAGGTTGCCGCCGCGCGGTCTATCTGGGCCAGGGCTTCCGCCTCGGCGGCCTTGACCGAATCCAGATTCTTTTCCAGGGGGAAAACGATGGCGGGCGTGTCAATCCGGGGCCAGTCAGGGAACTTCGGGAAGTACATGTACTTCCTGGGATCTGCGGTGTTGGTGAGGCTGAGGGTGTATCCCGATCTGCCGTGAAAGGCCTTTGTGAAATGGATGACCTTGGTGCCCAGTTCACCCCTGCCTGCGGCGATGTTCTTCCTGATCTTCCAATCGAAGGCGGTCTTCAGGGCGTTTTCCACCGCCAGCGCCCCTCCCGATATGAAGAACAGGTGGGGATGGCTCGGGGGAATCACCGCGTCGGCGAAGGTCTTGATGAACAGGGCCATTTCCTCGGTGTAGAAGTCGCTGTTGCTGGGGTTGTTCACCGCAGTCTCGCCGAGGTGTTTCAGCCACTCCGGGGAGGTGAGGTAAGGGTGGTTCATCCCCAGGGGTGCGCTGGCGAAGAAGCTGAAAAGGTCCAGATAGTCCTTTCCGGTGACTGCGTCATGAATGGTGCTTCCCCTGCTCTTCCTGAGATCCAGAGCTATGTCGTACCCATCCGCGAGTATGTGCCGCCCTATGGTTGACTTGACCTTGTCAGCCGGAATGCGTTTCATAAGGAAATCCTTCCAGTGGTTCCGGACGCGCCCGGTCCGAAAATGAGTGTATCAGGCTAATGCAGAATAAGTTTCCGATTTCTAAATCTCGCCCCCCCGCCGTCTCTTGTCAACTCGCGGCCCCCGTTCGCCATATGGTGTCGCCTCCCCGCCGGGATATATTCCATACTGCATTGTGTCTTCAGCGTGCCATCCCCACAATCATGGGAGAAGAATGATCATGGAACCCATCAGAACCCTTTCGCAGTTGAAGCAGCTCGCCAGGGACCTTCCTTCGGAAACGGTTTCGGTGGTCCGGGCGGACGAGGTCGAGACCCTTGCAGCGGTCAAGGAGGCGGTGGAGGGCGGCATGGTCGACTGCGTTCTGGTCGGCCCGGAATCGGGGATCAGGGCGGCGGCCGAGGAGGCCGGCTTCGATCTGAACGGAGTCAGGGTGGTGGACGCGCCGGATGACCACGACAGCTCCTTTCTGGGGGTGGACCTGATCAGGAAAGGTGAAGCCGGCATCCTAATGAAGGGGCTGGTGGCCACCAGCACTTTTCTGAAGGCCGTTCTGGACAGGGATCACGGCATCCGGGGGGAAGGGCTTCTGAGCCACGTGGCCGCCTTCGAGGTTCCCGGCTACCATAAACTGCTGATCATCACCGATGCGGCCATGAACATCGCCCCGGACTTCGACCAGAAGAGGGAGATGCTCAGGAACGCCATCGTGGTGGCCCGTTCACTGGGCATCGAGCCCCCGAAGTGCACCTACGTGTGCGCCAAGGAACTGCCCTACGACAAGATGCCGTGCACCCTGGAGGCCGCCCGGTTCCAGGATCTGGCGATGGCCGGCGAGTTCGGCGACATCCTTTTCCAGGGCCCCCTGGCCATGGACCTGGCGGTTTCCATGGAGTCGGTGCGCATCAAGAAGGTGGAGGGTCCCGTGGCCGGCGACGCGGACCTGATACTCCTTCCGGACATCGAAGCGGCCAACGTGCTTTACAAGACCCTCATCTTCCTCGCCGGGGGAGAGCTGGGAGCGGTGATAATGGGGGCCAGGAATCCGGTGGTGCTCACCAGCCGAGCGGACAGCGCCGAGAGCAAGCTGTGCAGCCTGGTGCTCTCGGGCGTGGTGGCCTCGTACACCGGGAGGATCTGAGTTGAGGCTGGCGACGGCTTCCGATCACGCCGGCTACCCCCTGAAGGCCTACCTTGTGGAGAGGCTCTCAGCACTCCACCAGGTGGTTGACCTGGGAACCGGCGACTCCGGGTCGGTCCACTACCCCGTCTACGCCCACAGGCTCTGCCGGGAGGTGCTTTCCGGCTCCTGCCAACAGGGAATACTGGTATGCAATTCGGGCATCGGCATGAGCATCGCCGCCAACAGGCACCCCGGCATCAGGGCCGCCCTGTGCCTTGACGTCACCATGGCGTCCTTCGCCCGAAGGCACAACGATGCCAACGTCCTGGTTCTGGCCGGGGGGTTCACCGCGCCCTTCCACGCATGGGAAATCGTGTGCGCCTTTCTGGCCGGCGAGTTCGAAGGCGGACGGCACGCCCGAAGACTGGGGATGCTCGATCCGGAGGACTGCGTTGATTGACCTGGTGTGCGGCGCCAGACCGAACTTCATGAAAATCGATCCCCTGGTCAGGGCGGCGGGGTTTCCCCTCAGGATCGTCCACACCGGGCAGCATTACGACCATTCCATGTCCGGGAGCTTCTTCGAACAGCTGGGGCTGCCCCGCCCGGACGTGTTTCTTGGCTGCGGGGGCGGTTCCGTCACCCTTCAGACGGCCCGGATTATGGAAGCCTACGAACCCGTTCTGGTCCGCGGGGCTCCCGTGGCGGTGGTGGTTGCAGGGGACGTCAACTCCACCCTGGCGTGCTCCCTCACGGCGGCCAGGCACGGGGTGCCCGTGATCCATCTTGAGGCTGGTCTCAGGAGTTTCGACAGGACCATGCCCGAGGAGGTGAACCGGGTCCTCACCGACCAGCTGGCGGACCTTCTGCTGATCACCAGCGCCGAAGCCAGGGACAACCTGCTGGCGGAAGGGCGTCCGTCGGGCTCCATAGTCATGACCGGGAACACCATGATAGACACTCTTTTGAGGCTTGTTCCGGAAACCCGGGGCATTCCGGTTCCTGAAAAGCCATACGGGCTGGTCACCCTGCACCGTCCGGGCAACGTGGACCGCAGGGAAAGGTTGTCCGAGATCCTGGCCGCCCTGGGGCGGCTGGAGATGCCGCTGGTCTTTCCTGCCCACCCCAGAACCCTCCGGAACATCTCCGAATGGGGGCTGGCCGGTTCCATTCCGGAAAACCTGAGCATGTCCGACCCGTTTCCCTATCTGGCGTTCGTCGCCCACGAGCGGAACGCCTCGGTGGTGATAACCGATTCGGGAGGAGTTCAGGAGGAGACCAGCGTGCTGGGAGTTCCCTGCGTAACCGTCAGGCCGAATACGGAAAGGCCGGTCACCTGTCTGCTGGGCACCAACCTTCTCTGCCCTGACCCCGCGGGTATACCTGGAGCGGTGGCGGAAAGGCTCTCCCGTTCCCGGGGCGCTCCCCCGGAGATTCCCTTCTGGGACGGGAAGGCCGGTGTCCGGGCGGTGGAGGCCGTCAACGCGTTTCTGCGAGGAGAAAGAGCATGAAAATTCTTCAGCTGGCACCCGCTGTCCTGATGGGGCTGGCCTGCGGGGCGCCCCAGCCCAGGGCCAGCCGGGCGTCCTCGGACCTGCAGAGGTTCGCCGTGGGCCTTCAGGGGCAGAACGTGGGCTACATGACCATGACGGTGGAGGAACAGGGGGCCGACTCCCTGCTGGTGACCCAGGACATGATGTGGGTGATCAATCTGCTGGGAACCGAGAGAAGGGTTACCATGAACTCCTCCGCCCGCACCGGCCGTGACCTGGACCTGGGATACATATCCATGGTGATGAGCGACGGCACCAGCGACATCAGGGTTTCCGCCGTACGCCGGGAAGGTTCCCTGGAGACGGTTATAGACACCTCCGGCAGACTGATCAACCGTTCCGTGGAATTCGGGGGGGGCTATCTGCCGGCGTTCATGGACCTGGCGGCCGCCGGAATGCAATGGACTTCCGGGGAGGAACGGGTCTACGACACCTTCGACCCAACCACCGGAACCATCATCCCCGCCACGGTCACCTGCCTCGGGACCGAGAAGGCCGACCTCCTGGGGGATACCGTCACCGCGGTGAAACTCCGGGTGAGCACTGCCGGGATGAACAACCTGGTCTGGGTATGGGAGGGGCAGATCGTCCGCGAGGAGGAACCCGGCCTGGGGCTTGTGCTGACCAGGGTGCCCCCCGGCACCGACGGAGACATCGAGCCCATGGGGGACCTTTACCTGGTCTATTCGGTTCCCTCGCCGGTGGTCGAGAACCCGCGTTCCGCAGGAGAAAGGACCTGGTCCCTGGAGGGTGAAATAGACTGGACCATGTTCACCCTGGACTACCCGGGGCTCCAGTCATCCCGGCCGGGTCCCCTGGTGACCGTGCACGCCGAGCTTCCTCCGGACTCGGCGATCCCCCCCTTCCCCATGGCGGGATTACCCGACAGCCTGGCGGAACACCTTGTGTCCGAACCCCTTATCCAGTGCGACGATCCGGCGGTGAAGGCCCTGGCCGACAGCCTCACGGCGGGGGCTGCGAATTCCTGGGAGGCGGTCTCGGCCATATGCCGGTACGTGGACCTGGCGGTGGAGGACGTTCCCACGGTTTCCCTGCCCTCGGCGGTGGACGTGCTGGACGCCATGCGGGGGGACTGCAACGAGCACACCGCTCTTTTCGTGGCTCTGGCCCGAGCGGCCGGGATTCCTTCCGCGGTGTGCAACGGGATAGTCTACATCGACCACGGCCGGTTCGGTTATCACGCCTGGCCCGCGGTCTGGGTGGGCGACTGGGTAGCCATGGACCCTACCTTCGGAATGCCCGTGGCGGACGCAACCCACATCATCCTGGCCATGGGGAGCCTGGAGGACCAGTACGCCATCAACGCCGTAATCGGAAGACTGAGCGTCCGGGAGATCCCGGAGTGACCCCGACACCCGCCGAGACCGCGGCCATGGACAGGGCTCTGGCCCTGGCTCAGAGCGGTTGGCCGGAGGTGTTTCCCAATCCCATGGTAGGCGCGGTGATTCTGGACCGGGACGGCGCCGTTATCGGCGAGGCTCACCATGAATGCTGCGGAGCCCCCCACGCCGAGATCATGGCCATGGACTGCGCCCGGAGGGGTTTGGAAGGGGCCACCCTGGTGGTGACCCTGGAGCCCTGTGCGCACCAGGGCAGAACCCCGCCCTGCGTTGACCGGATAGCCTCCTCGGGCATCCGGAGGGTGGTGGCGGCCATGACGGACCCGGATCCCCGGGTGAGCGGCCGTGGCTTCGAATACCTCCGGAGCCGGGGGATTGAGGTGGTTGCCGGTGTCAGGGAGAAGGAGGCCCTGGAGCTGAACAGGGTGTGGATACACTGCCTCAAGACCCGCAGGAGCTTTCTCCATCTCAAGATGGCCGTCTCGCTGGACGGCAGGGCGGCAGCCTCCGACGGCAGCAGCCGCTGGATCACCGGCCCCGAATCCCGGAAGAGAGTGAGGAGGATGCGGGGTGAATCCCACGCGGTAATGGTGGGTTCGGGTACCGTCCTCCTGGACAACCCCTCCCTGTCCCACGACGGCCCAGGCCCCGGACCCGTCCGGATAGTTGTTTCCGGAAGCCCTCTTCCGGAGGAGCTCAGGGTGTACTCCGACCACGGAAGGACCATCACCGCGGTGCCCGGGGGATCCGCCTGGACCCCCCGGGGAGAATCCATAGTGTTCGGCGACCTGGCGGACCTTCTTGCCCGAACCCTATCCCTGGGGCTGGGACTGGTGCTCTGCGAGGGCGGCCCCAGGCTTGCCACCGCGTTGATCAACGAGGCCCTGGTGGACCGGATAAGCGTGTTCACGGCGCCCAAGCTGCTCGGGGGCGGAGGAGTTCCGTTGTTCCACGATCTCTGGATCACCGACGTGGGAAGCGCCCTGTCGGTGGAGGACGTGGTTTCTGAGAGACTCGGGGGGGATACCCTGGTGGAGGGCAGGCTTGTTTACCGGTCTGATTGAGGGAACCGGAAGGGTCGTAACCGCCGGGGAGACGCTGTCACTGGAAACCGGGCTGTCCCCGGAACTCCGCCCCGGCGACAGCCTGGCGGTGGACGGATCGTGCCTCACCGTGGAACGGCTCACCGGATCCACGGCCAGGTTCCGGGTGAGTCCCGAGACCCTTCGCAGAACGGTACCCCTTACTCCCGGCGTACGGGTGAACCTGGAGCGCCCGCTGGTCTTTTCAGGCAGGCTGCACGGACACCTGGTGACCGGCCACGTGGACTGCACCGGCACCGTGGCTTCGGTGAGGAACCAGGGGAGATTCGCCCTGGTGGAGATAACATGCCCTTCAAGGTGGCACGAACTGCTGGTGGAAAAGGGCTCTGCGGCGGTGAACGGGATCAGCCTCACGGTGGCTGACCTGCTGCCCGGGGCCGGCTTTTCCGTGGCGGTGATACCGGAAACCCTGGACAGAACCAACGCGGGTCTGTGGAAGCCGGGTTACAGGGTGAACATCGAGTTCGACATCGTGGGCAAGTATCTGCAGCGCTTCTTTCAACAGCGATCCAACGGATTGAGGGAAAAGCTTGAGCAATTCTGAATTCGCCACCGTTCCGGAAACCCTGGAGGTGCTCCGGAATGGCGGAATGGTGATAGTGGTGGACGACGAGAACCGGGAGAACGAGGGCGACCTGATGATTGCCGCCGACCACTGCGGCACCGGGGCGGTTAACTTCATGGCCAGGCACGCCAGGGGGCTGATCTGTCTGGCCATGGAAAGAGAGGCACTGGAGAGACTCGACCTCCGGGAGATGTGCCCGAGGAACACTTCCCTGCACGAGACCGCCTTCACCGTAAGCATCGACGCGGCGGAAGGAGTCACCACGGGAATAAGCGCCGCGGACCGGGCAAGGACCATCGCCGTGGCAATAAATCCCGAATCCAGGCCGGATGATCTGGCCCGTCCCGGCCATGTCTTTCCCCTGGCGGCCAGGGAGGGGGGCGTACTCACCAGGGTGGGACACACCGAGGCCGCGGTGGACTTCGCCAGGCTGGCGGGGCTCTGCCCCGCCGGAGTCATCTGCGAGATCATGAACGACGACGGCACAATGGCCAGGCTGCCGCAGCTCCGGGAGTTCGCCGCCGTTCACGGTCTTCTGATTACTTCGGTGGCGGAACTGGTGAACCATCGCAGAAGAACCGAGATACTGGTGGAGCTGCAGGCCGAGGCGGACCTGCCCACGGATTTCGGAGTGTTCCGGATGATGGTGTTCAGAAGCAGGGTGGACGGCGGCACCCACGTGGCCCTGGTGAAGGGCGACGTGCGGGGCAGGGAGAAGGTTCTGGTAAGGGTCCACTCCCAGTGCCTCACCGGAGACGTGTTCGGAAGCAGGCGCTGCGATTGCGGCTCTCAGCTTCACGGGGCCATGCGCAGGATATCCGAGGAAGGATTGGGGGTCGTGCTCTACATGGCTCAGGAGGGCAGGGGCATAGGACTGGCCAACAAGATCCGGGCTTACCACCTGCAGGACCACGGCCTGGACACTGTGGAGGCCAACGAGAAACTGGGTTTTCCCCCTGACCTCAGGGAGTACGGCACCGGGGCCCAGATTCTCACCCGGCTGGGTCTTTCCACCATCCGGCTGCTCACCAACAACCCCCAAAAAATCGTCGGGCTTTCGGGCTACGGCCTTACCGTTACCGAGAGGGTGGGCCTGGAAATACGTCCCACGAAAGAGAACAGGTTTTACCTCGCCACCAAGAAGAAGAAGATGGGTCACATCCTGAAGGGAGTCGGGGAAGATGGCATGGATTCATGAGGGACAGCTGGACGGGGAAGGGCTGAAGACGGCCCTGGTTGTGTCCAGGTTCAACGGCTTCATCACCGCGAAGCTTCTCGAAGGCGCCACCGACTGCCTTCTCCGTCACGGCGTGCTGGATGAGGACATGGACGTGTTCATGGTTCCGGGCGCGTGGGAGATACCGGCCATGGCAGCCAGACTGGCCCGTTCCGGTGGATTCGACCTTGTCATCTGTCTGGGGGCGGTGATCCGGGGCGAGACGCCGCACTTCGACCAGGTGGCCGGGGAGACCGCCCGGGGAGTCGGCCGGGCGGGGATGGAGGCTGATATCCCGGTGGTTTACGGAATCGTCACCGCTGATACAGTGGAGCAGGCCGTGGACAGGGCCGGAGCCAAGGGCGGCAACAGGGGTTTCGACGCGGCCATGACGGGGCTGGAAATGGTGAACCTTTACCGACAGGTCTACGGTTTCAGCGGGGATGGCGGTGAACCGGCCCCCGGGGAAGAGAAGGAAAAAGCCTAAGCCGTGGGAATGCGCACCAGGGCCAGGAAGTTTCTGCTGCAGTGCCGCTACGCCGCCGAGCTGAGCGGCTCAGGCGTGTCGGCATGCATGGAGGACCTGGGCTTTCCGGCCCTCTTCGACCCGGATACCCGGACGCTTATCCGGAGCGTGGCCGAAGCATGTGAGAGAAACCGGGGGGATATTTCGGAACTGGTGAGCAGAGCCCTGTCAAACTGGTCTCTGGACCGCCTGTCCGCCGTCACCCGGCTGCTGCTGGAGCAGTCGGTGGCTGAAGCCCGTTTCCTGGGAACCCCGGCTCCGGTGGTAATCCGGGAGGCGGTGCGCATCGCCGAGGAGTTCGACCAGCCCGGTTCCGGGGCCTTCGTGAACGGCGTGCTTCACCGGGTTCTCGTGGAAGACGGAGGAGCCGGGCCTGCGGATTCGAATACTGAGTGACGTCCACGGCAACCTTCCCGCCCTGGAGAGGGTGCTGGCGCACAGCCATGGGCTTTCCTCCGACGAGACGGTCTGCCTGGGAGACGTGGTGGGCTACGGTCCGTGGCCTTCCGAGTGCGTGGCGCTGGTCCGGGATTCGTGTGGGCTGACCGTGGCGGGGAACCACGACCGGGGTTGCGCCGGGCTTCTAGCGCCCTCCCGGTTCAACGCCTGGGGCCGGGCGGCCCTGCTCTGGAGCATGGAAAGGCTCGCCCCGGAGGACGTGGAATGGCTCGCAGCGCTGCCCCTGAGGGCCGGCAGACACGGGCTGGGTTTCTGCCACGCCCATCCGTCGTCCCCTGAATCATGGCGGTACATCGCGGGCCCGGAAAGCGCGGAGGAGGTGCTCAGGGAAACCCGAAACGCCCCCTGGTTCTTCGGACACACCCACATACCGGGTGCGTGGGGGGCCGGAGGAACCTTCCGTTCCACGGAACGCCCGTCAGATCTGAAGGAGTTTCCCCTGGTGAACTGCGGCAGCGTGGGACAATCCAGGGACGGCGACCCCAGGGCTGCCTACATGGTCGTGGACACCCTTGAGGGCACCGCCGAGACGGTAAGGGTGGAGTACCCCGTGGAAACCGCCGCCCGGGGGATCAGGAAGGCCGGGCTGCCCGGTTTTCTTGCTGAGAGGCTCTTCTCCGGGATCTGACGGTCCTCTCCATGATCTCCAGCATGGCCTTTCCGGTGGCGTCCCAGTCGAACCCGGCACCCCATTTCAGGCCGCCTTCCGAAAGACGCGCCCGCAGCCCGGGTTCCGTGATCACCCTCTCCATGGCGTCCGCCAGTTCCCCGGGGTGTCCGTGGGGGACCAGCAGCCCGGTTTCCCCGTGCCGGACCGAGTCGGTGAGGCCGTCGGATCTGCTGGCGATCACCGGCGAACCGCAGCAGTTGGCCTCGATCACGGTGAGCCCCCAACCCTCCTTCTCCGAAGGGAACACCGCGGCGCAGCAGTTTCGCAGGCAGAACAGCTTCCGTTCCAAGGGAACGAACCCCTCGAAGTCCACCCTGTCCTCCAGCCCGAGACGCCGGGAGAGCCTTCTCAGGTCAGTCGCGTAATCGCCGTCGCCGAGGACCGTCAGCCGGGCGTCCTGCCGGCGCTCCAGCAGGATGGCCAGGGCCCTGAGGGCGTGCTGGACCCCTTTGTACTTCCTGAGCCTCCCCACGTAGAGGAACCTGCCCATGTCCACCGGAACCCCGGGGTCCGGCCGGTAGACCCCGGTGTCCATGCCGCAGGGCACCACCTCTACGGTTTCACCGGGCACTCCTCTTCTCAGCAGGTCCCTTCTGGTGCTCTCGCTGATGGCCACGAAGGGGCAGCCGCGGTAGACCCCGGGAATGAACGATTCCAGAAAGTTCACATAGACCGCCTTCACCGGACCCACCTCGCGGAAGGCTGTGGTTCCGAACAGGTGGGGAACCACCGCCAGCACCGGAACTCCCGACCAGCGGGGGGTGAAGAGGGGCACCTTGCATATGTCCTCGAGGATCAGGTCGAAGGAATCCAGGCCGAGCCCTTCGCAGTACTTCCTCACCGAGAGGTTGAAGGAATACCAGCGCCCGTTCCTTCTCACCTCCACGCCGTCCATGTCCTCAACTTCCGGAAGACCCTCCACTCCGTGGGACACCTGCACCACCCGGTGACCCGCGGCCACCGCTCTGGTGAGGATCTGGTGGAGGTGGATCTCGGCGCCCCCGGCCTCGGGGTTGCCCGGATCCCTCCAGTTAACCGCCAGGATTCTCATTCTGAGGGCTTTCTGGCGAACACCCCTATGACCGCCCCGGTGACCGGCCCCAGAAAACTCCCCTCCAGGGCCGACCTCATGGAAGCCCTGATCCGGTGTACCGCCGGAACCATCACGGGACGCAGGGGAAGCCGGATGCCGAGTCTCAACAGAACCTCCCGGAAAACCCTGTAGCACAGAGAAGGGGAGAAGTACCGGGCGTACACTCCCTCCGGGAACAGCCCGTGGTCCCGGAGATGGGCCCGGAGCGCACCGGCGGTGAACTGGGTCTCCCATCCGGCGAACCATGCTCCCGCGGCGATAAGGATTTTCTTCAGAAGGGTGTAGGGATGACAGGTCTGAGGAACGTCCACCAGGAGCAATCCCTCCGGGGCCAGCACCCTGGCGCATTCCCGGGTAAGGGGGCCGGGGTCCCTGAAGTGCTCGAGCACGCCCTGGTGGAAGACCAGGCCGAAGGTTCCCTCTCTGAAGGGCATGGTCAGGGCGTCCCCGCATACCAGCAGCACGCCGCCGCCCGCCTCGGAAGCCCTCTGAAGGGCTTCAGGGGAGTAATCCAGCGCCACCGCCACCGCTCCCTCCTCCGCCAGGGCCGCGCTGTCCCGGGCTGTAGCGGCCCCCACCTCCAGGGTGAGAACCCCGTCCGGTTTCAGCCTGCGGACCACCTCCCGACGAATCCTGTCGTCGTTGTCGTATATCTCGTCCAGTTTTCTGGGCCGGCTCCAGAAGCGGTCCCAGTGCCCCTTGTCGGATACGGCGGCCAACGGGCCTCCCTTCGCCTCCGGGAATCTACCATCACCTCCGCCCCCTCTCCAAGCCTTGTTGACAAGCCGGGACATGCCTTTATGTTACCGCCGAATCTTTTGCTTACCCACGGGTAAACACAGAAAACCATCGGAGAACCATGAAGGTCTACATCAGGCGCATCACGGGCAGGGATCTGGGCAACCTTCAGGCCTGGAGCGACGCCATCGGCTCCCGGGCGTACATGGAGAAGGTCAGCCCTCAGTCCTTCAACGGATCGGACCTGTCCGGCTGGGGCGACGACTACATCTGGTACATCATCAACGCGGACGGGCGCGACGTTGGCGGGGTATGGGTGGAGCGCCGCCGGCGGGACTCCGTGGAGGGTATCCTCGGCATCATAATCGGCGATCCAGGGCTTCTGGGCAGGGGAATCGGCCGCCGGGCCATAGATCTGGCCACCCGGGAAGCCAGGTTCATCATGGGAATCGACCACGTGCGCCTCACCGTGCGAATGTCCAACATCAGGGCCATCCGGGCCTACCAGAGCTGCGGATTCACGGTGACGGGCTCGGGCACCGCCCGCCTGGCCGACGGCACCAGAATCCCCTTCTACCGTATGGAGTGCAACTGATCTCCTGACGCCCGGGCTCATCGCCCGGGAAGTTGCGGTTCCTCCCTCCCGCTTGTAGGGTCCCGACATGAAATCCGGCGACACAGGTCGGCTGGCATGGGTTATGAGCGCTTTCAGCTTCCGCTGGGGCACCGATACCCCCGAAGCCCTCGCGGAAGCAGCCCGAAGGGCAGGCTGCACGGGCATTCTCATGACCGACATGGGCGGCGTCTACGGCATGATCAGGCTGGCCTCGGCGTGCAGAAGGCTGGAAGTTGGAACCGTGCCGGGGGCCCGGCTTGCCCTTCCCGGAGGAGCGCTCACTGTTGGGGCCCTGGAGGGCGGGTGGGGACAGCTCTGCAGGCTTGTAACAGCCTCACACCTGCCGGGAAGGGTGAACCCAGCCCAGGCACTGGAGGATTCCGACAGGCTCTTCGCCGTGGCGAGACCCGGGGCCGAAGACGCGGTGCGGCTGAGAACGGACGGATTCCGGGGGAGAATCTACCTTCCGGTGCCGCCTGGAACGGTCCTTCCCGAACTGCCCGCCGGAACCCTTCCCCTGCCGGCCCGGCCATGGATGTTCGCAGGTTCCGGATCACCCCGGGCGCACGAAATCCTCCGCAGTGTGGACCGGCTACTGGAGCGCCCATGGGTGTCAGGGGAACCCCGGCCCGATAACAGAATGCCGGTGTCCCTTTCGGACTCCTGGCCCCCGGGGGCCGTACAGGCCGGCCGGGAACTGATTGAAAGGGCGTCCGGCGAACCCTTGGAGAGACCCTACGATCCGCCGGAAACCGGCCCGGACGATCCGGGCTGCCTTCGAACCATTCTGCTCCGGCGCCTTGGGGAGATGTATCCGGGGGCCGCCGCCGCGAAAGCCCGTCTGGACCTGGAGTTCGAAGCCCTGGCAGGCGCCCGGCTCTGCGGGTACTTCCTGGTGTTCCACGAGATCGTGTCCTACTGCCGGGAGAACGGAATACTGGCTGTGGCCAGGGGTTCCGCCGGGGGAAGCCTGGCGGCCAGGCTGCTGGGGCTTTCTGTGGTTTGCCCGATCCGATACGGGCTGTCTTTCCACCGCTTCTTCAACCCGCTCCGGAGCAGGCCACCCGACATAGACCTGGACATAGACAGCGCCCGGCGGGACCAGGTCTTCAACTGGTTTCTGAAGCGCTGGGGCGCCCGGGCGGCGGCGGTATCCGTGCTGGGAACCTACAGGTCGAGGTCCGCCGTCAGGTTCGCCGCCGCTGCGGCGGGGATGGGGCCCGAAGAGGTCGAGGTTCTTGCCCGCGCCTCCGGAAACCCCGACGACCCGGTCTGGAAACGGGGTGACAACATGAAGGTCCTTCGGGAAGCCGGTCTCCTGAAGGGGCTTCCGGCGGGTATCGGCCCCCACCCCTGCGGCCTTGTGGTGTGCAACGGCCCGGTGGAATCCCGGGTTCCCGTGCAGGGGTGTTCAGGAGGGATGGAGGTGACCCAGTTCGACAAGGACGGGGTGGAGTACATGGGTCTTTTGAAGATGGATCTGCTCGGCCACAGAGGCCTTTCAGCCCTGGCGTCCGCCGCCCCGGACCCCCTTGGCGAGCTGGCGTCGGTACAGAACCGGCTGGATGAACCGGCGAGGCTCCTCCTCTCCCGGGGCCGGACCATCGGGGTGCCCCACGTGGAGAGCCCCGCCATGAGGGGTTTGCTGCGGGAGACGAACCCTTCCGGAGTGGAGGACGTGGCTAGAGCCCTGGCCCTGGTTAGACCCGGCGCTTCCGCCGGCGGAGGCCGGGAAAGGTACGCAGCCGGGGGCGATCCCAGGACCCCCTCCTGCCTGTCGAACCTGCTCCGGGAGAATCGGGGTGTGATGCTCTACCAGGAGGACGTTTCCGAGGCGGCTTGCGTTCTTCTGGGACTTGCCCCGGACCGGGGCGATCTCATGCGCCGGCGGCTGAAGGCCGGGTCCGCAAATCGGGAGGAGATCACGGCGCTGTGCCTGGCGGCGGGCCATTCTCCGGATACCGCCGCGAAGGGGTGGGAACTCCTCTCCGGATACGCTGGCTACGGATTCTGCAAGGCCCACGCGGTGACCTACGCCGTGGAGGCATGCGCCTTCGCCGGGCTCAAGACCAGGAGCCCCGCCCGGGCGATGGCCGCCTTCATGGCCGCAGGGGGAGGGTTCTACAACCCAAGGGTGTACGTGGAGGAGGCCCGGCGGATGGGTATCGGAATCCTGCCTCCCGGAGTGAACACGGGGGACTGGCTGTGCAGTCCCGCGGAGGACGGTTCCCTGATGCTGGGATTCAGCCTCATCCGGGGCATGGGCTCCGGGGAGTACGGGAAACTGCTGGAGGGACGGCCCCACCGGAGCCCCGCCTCGGTCAGGGACGCTGGCATAGGTCGGGCTCTGGCTTCCGTCATGGCCG
This sequence comes from uncultured bacterium, assembly GCA_964607515.1. GTDB lineage: Bacteria > Fermentibacterota > Fermentibacteria > Fermentibacterales > JCC-6 > UBA6080. Next base: position 131,913 of record CAZSKU010000001.1, read on the forward strand.
CGGCGGGTTGCTTCGACGAGATGGGCCTTTCCCGTTCCGAGGCCGCCTGGGCGGTTTCGAGCAGGGGGTCCGGGCTGTTCCCCGAGGGTGTCCCCCCGCCTCCGCTTCCCGGCTACACCAGGGAGTATCGGGTGCTCTCGGAACTGGAGGCCATGGGTGTCACCACGGAAGTCCATCCGCTGGAGATACTGGAAAGACCCCCCGGGACCCTTTCCGCCGGGGATCCGCCGCGGGAGGGGCGCTATAGCCTCTGGGGAAGGGCGGCATTCCTCAGGTCCCTGGGCGGAGGCGCAGGCTTCGTGATGCTGGAGGATCCGACGGGGGTGGCGGATGTTTACCTTCCTTCGCCCCTGTACCGGGAAGCCGAAAGGATTCTTCGAAGGCCCGGGGCCACCCTGGTTCTGGGGTGCACGGCCGGAGAAAGGGGCAGAGTGTCGGCGCTGGAAGCCGTACCGGGACCCGTGCTGGGCTGAGGTCCGGGGATTTCGTATTCTTGACCCGACGGTAGTCCGGAGAAAGGAGGTGTCCATGTCCGTAAAACCCCTGAAACCCGCGGAACTCAGGTGGAGGTGCAAGCCATCGAAATTCCGTTTCAAGAACAGCGGGGAACTCAAACCCACGGAAAGGATCGTCGGCCAGGACAGGGCCGTGGGAGCGGTGCACCTGGGCCTCGAGATTCCAAGCTCGGGTTACAACATGTTCATCACGGGGGTGCCCGGAAGCGGCCGGGAAACCACGGTCAAACGGATACTGGACAGGATCGACATCACCTCCGAATCCCTGTCGGACATCTGCTACGTCTACAACTTCGAGGACGCCGCCAAACCGAGGGTTCTGGTCATGCCCGCCGGGTGCGGCAGAAAGCTGAAGCAGACCATCGAGAACTGCGTGGAACTCCTGAGAAGGAACATCCCCGCGGTTCTCCAGAGCGAGCGCACCGCCGGGGAGAGGGGCAGGCTGCTCCGGAGCTTCTCCGAGAAGAAGGAGGAGCTGATGAATACGGTGACCCAGGAAGCACAAAAATCCGGTTTCGCCCTGGTGAGCGTCACCACGGGCCCGGGCCAGGTGAGGCCCGACGTGCTTCCGGTGATCGACAACAAGCCCGTCACCCATGAGCAGCTGCGGGAAATGGTTTCCTCGGGGGTCATCACCGAGGAGAAGATGGCCGAGATCCGGGAAAGCCACGAGAAGCTCTTCCAGAAACTGAGCGAGGCGCTCCGAAGGAGCCACGACATCGACATGAAGGCGAAGACCGCGCTGGACGAGCTGATGACGGAGATGGTGCGCCCCACGGTGGTGGGGATCACCGACCAGCTGAAACACCTCGGGGGCGGGGAATCCCTGGAGGAGTACGCCGACGGCATGGCCTTCACGATTCTGGAGAACCTTGAGACCTTTTCCGGCGCAGACTCCGATGCCGATCCCTACTACGTCTTCCGGGTGAATCTGCTGGTGGACAACTCCGACAGGAAGACCCGGCCGGTGGTGGTGGAGAACTTCCCCGATCCAGCCAGCCTTTTCGGCACCATCGACAGGATCATGGTTGAGAACAAGCCCTACAGCGACCACACCATGATCAGCGCCGGTTCATACCTGAAGGCGAACGGCGGGTTCCTGATCCTGGACGCCATGGACGTGGTGCGCTACCCGGGGCTGTGGCAGACCCTGGCCCAGACCCTGAAGAACCAGACCGTGGTTATTCGGGCCAACGACATGATGAGGCTCTTCGGGGCGGTGGAACTCCAGCCGGAACCCGTCCAGGTGAACGTGAAGGTGATAATGATAGGTCCCGCCTGGCTCTACATGCTTCTTGCGGGAAGCGACCCCGAATTCGGGCTTCTCTTCAGGATCCGGGCCGACTTCGACGACAGCATGGAACTCACCGATCATAACCTCAAGGATTTCTCCCGGGTCATCGCGTACATTACCAGCACCGAGAAACTGGCTCCCCTGGACCCGTCGGGCATGGCCATGGTGTGCGAGCAGGCCGCCAGGATAACGGGAAGGAACGACAGGCTAAGCCTCCAGTTCAACCTCATCGCGGACTACGTCCGGCAGGCCGCCTACTGGGCATCCGGAAGCGGCAGGAACGTGGTCACCGGGGAGGATGTCCTGAAGGCGATATCCGAGAAGAAGCGCCGCCTGAGTCTTTCCGCGGACCACGCCCTGCGGGGCATACTGGACGGCCAGGTGCTGGTGGACACCGCCGGGTCCCGGGTGGGCATGGTGAACGGGCTGGCCGTCTACCAGGGGGTGGACTACTCCTTCGGCCTTCCCGCCAGGATTACCGTTAGCGTGACCCCCGGAAGGGAAGGGCTGGTGAACGTGGAGAGGGAATCGGAGATGTCCGGCCCCATCCACACCAAGGGGGTCGAAGTGATTTCCGGCTACCTCAGGAACATGTTCGCCCGGGACTATCCCCTGAGCCTGTCCGCCGGGATAGTGTTCGAGCAGAGCTACGGCGGCGTGGACGGTGACAGCGCCAGCTCGACCGAGCTCTATGCGCTGCTCAGCTCCCTCTCCGGCCTTCCCGTAAGGCAGGACCTGGCGGTGACCGGGTCGGTGAACCAGTTCGGAGAGATTCAGCCCATCGGGGGCGTCAACGAGAAAATAGAGGGCTTCTTCCGGGTATGCCGGGAACGGGGGCTCACCGGAACCCAGGGAGTGCTGATTCCCATCGCCAACCGGGTTCACCTGCAGCTGGACCTGGAAGTGATCGAGGCGGTCCGGGAGGGGCGTTTTCATGTCTACCCGGTCTCCGACGTCGGCCAGGGTATCGAGTTGCTGACGGGCAGACCCGCCGGGGAGCCGGACGGCTCCGGGGCCTACCCGCCCGACTCGGTTCTGGGGCTGGCGGACCGGCGCCTTCGGACCATGGCGGAGACCCTCAGGGATTTCAGCTGCATCCGCTGAGGGTATTCACCGCCAGCTGGGGCGAACTGGAGGCCGAAGGCTCCAACCTGGGCGACGGCGCCATTCTGGCATCCCAGTTCAGGGACCTGACCGGGATGGGTTTACTGACGGGAGTTCTCACCGCCGATCCCCGGCGCACCGCCCGGCTCTATCCCGGAGCAAGGTGTTTCGACACCCGGAGGGGAAGGATCCGGGCCATTGCGGCGGGGGTGCGCTGGAGCGACGTGGTGGTGGCGGGCGGAGGGGAGCTTCTCCAGGACCGGTCAAGCCGCCTGTACAGCCCCTTCAACCTGTTTCCACTCTACCTGGCCCGACTGCATGGGCGCCGGAGCTTCTGCTGGGCCGTGGGGGTGGGCGGACCCGGTGAACTCTCCCGGACCTCGGCCGCCCTGGCTCGCGGGATTCTGGGAAGCTGCGCCGGCATAACCTCCCGGGACGCTTCCACCCTGGACACCCTGGCCGGCTGGGGACTCGGGTCCCCGGCGGTTCTGGCAGCGGCGGACGCGGCGCTCTCCCTGTCCCGGGGGAGACCGGCGGGCCCAGTAGAATCCGACTTGCTCGGCGCCGCCCCGAGGAACGTGCTGAACCGGAAGGGAACCCTGCTTCCCCTTGAGACGAGAAGGAAGCTTCCCGGTTACCGGCGGGAGGATCCCGCGCCGGCGGCGTCCCGTTGGGCCCGGCTCCTGGACGTCCAGGTCGAGATCCGCGGTTGCAGGGTGCTTCTCTTCCCTTTCCACACCGGTTCACTGTCCAACGACGACGGTGATTTCTGCGCCCTGGTGATGGAACTCATGGAACACCGGGAAAGAGCGTCCATCGCCCGCTGCGAGACGGTGGACGAAGCCCTGGCGCTCCTGGCCGGCTGCCGGACGGTGGTCACCACTCCGCTCCACGGAGCGATCCTTTCGGTGGTGGCCGGAGCCCTTCCGGTAGCCGTGCCCTACTCAGGAAAGTGCGCGAAGTTCATGGAAACCGCCGGGCTCTCCGGCCTGTGCTCTCCGGGGTTCTCCGGAGTCCCCGGGCCGGAAACCCGGGAGTTGCTGGACGACGCCTGGGTCCGCTGCGACGAGTGGTGGGAGGGGCTTGGGAAAACCAGGATGGAGCTTGCCGCGCGGGCGGGACGCACCGCGGATCATTTCCGGGACAGGCTGGGGATTTGCTGATCGGCATTCACGCCTCCGCCGCGGGAGGAATGGGAGCCTGCGCCGCCCGGGTATCCGCCATGGGGATCAGGGCCGCCCAGGTTTTCACAGCCAATCCCCGCAGACACTCGACGGCGCCCCTGCCCGAATCCGACGTGGAGGCCTTCCGGAAGCTGTCAGAAGGAGTGGTCTGGCTATCCCACTGCTCGTACCTCATCAACCCGGCTTCCGGAAAACAGGATACGTCGGCCGGATCACGGGCCGCTCTGAAGGCTGAGTTCGACAGGTGCATCCGGCTGGGGATATGCTGCTGCGTTCTCCATCCGGGATCCGCACCGGGTCCGGATCGCGCGGAAGGCGTCCGCCGGGCCGCGGGGATGATCAGGAGCCTGCTGGAGGACATGCCGGAAGGCCCGGTGCTTCTCCTGGAGAACACCTCCGGGGCCGGCGGCAATCTGTGCGGAGACCTTGATGAACTGAGGGGGATACTGGACATGGCGGACGTTCCGGGAAGGGCCGGAGCTTGCCTGGACACGGCCCATGCCCATGGGTACGGCTACACACTGGACACCCCGGAGCACGCCCTGGAATTCTGCCGGATGGCCGCCGACCTTTTCGCCGGCTTTCCCACGGCCTTCCACCTGAACGACTCCGGGGCGGAGAGGGGAAGCCGCTCGGATCGGCACCAGTCTCCCGGGCTCGGGGCGGTAGGGGTAGCTTCCCTGGCGGCGGTGCAGTCCTTCGAAGGCTTTGCTGGATCGCCGGGAGTTCTGGAGACTCCCGGGGAAGACTCGGACAGGTTGAACGACCTGCGCCGGATTCTGGAGTTCCCGCAGCATTGACCTGTTTTTCGGCGGGGATATATTCGCAAACTTACGGGCGTTACAGGGTTTCTTTCGCGCCCGGCGGTTCCCGGAAAAGGTGCAAAGCCCTAATCGTGGAGGTTCGTGGGATGTTGAACGACATCTATAGAAGTGTCGTGGAAAAGGATCCGGACCAGCCGGAATTCCATCAGGCGGTAAAGGAGGTCCTCGAAAGCCTCGAGGTTGTCCTCGAAAAACATCCCGAACTCCGCCGCATGAAGATCGTTGAGCGCATCGTGGAGCCCGAGCGGGTGATCCTTTTCAGGATTCCCTGGACCTCCGACGACGGCGAGATAATGGTCAACCGGGGCTACCGCGTGGAGTTCAACAGCGCCATCGGCCCCTACAAGGGCGGCCTCAGGTTCCACCCCTCGGTGAACCTGGGCATCCTCAAGTTCCTGGGCTTCGAGCAGATCTTCAAGAACGCCCTCACAGGCCTTCCCATGGGGGGCGGCAAGGGCGGCAGCGACTTCGACCCCAAAGGCAAGAGCGACCTCGAGGTGATGCGCTTCTGCCAGAGCCTCATGAGCGAGCTGTTCCGGCACATCGGCCCCTACACGGACATCCCCGCGGGGGACATCGGCGTGGGAGGCCGGGAGATCGGTTTCATGTTCGGTCAGTACAAGAAGCTTCGGAACGAGTGGAGCGGAGTTCTCACTGGCAAGGGACTGGACTACGGCGGCAGCCTGATCCGCCCCGAAGCCACCGGCTACGGCTCGGTTTACTTCGGCGAGGAGATGCTCAAGACCCGTGGAAAAAGCTACCAGGGCCTGTCCTGTCTGGTGTCCGGCAGCGGCAACGTGGCCCAGTACACCGTCCAGAAGCTGAACCAGCTGGGCGGCAGGGTGGTCACCCTCAGCGACAGCTCCGGCTACATCTACGACGAGGAGGGGATCACCCCGGAGAAACTCGAATTCGTGATGAACCTCAAGAACGTGCGCCGGGGCAGAATAAGCGAGTACACCGACAAGTTCCCGAAGGCGGTCTACACGCCGGTGGATCCGGACCTCGACTACAACCCCCTCTGGAACCACAAGGCCCACTGCGCCTTCCCCAGCGCCACACAGAACGAGATAAACGGAAGGGACGCCCAGAACCTGGTGAACAACGGGGTCATCCTGGTCTCGGAGGGCGCCAACATGCCCACCACCCCCGACGGCGTGGAGGTATTCCTGCAGCACAGGATCCTCTACGGCCCCGGCAAGGCGGCCAATGCCGGCGGTGTTGCCACCAGCTGCCTGGAGATGGCCCAGAACTCCGCTTTCAGCTGCTGGAGCAGGGAGGAAGTGGACAACCGCCTTCACCAGATCATGATCAACATCCACGCCCGGGCGTACAGCGCCGCGGAGAAGTACGGCCAGCCGGGGAACTACGTGCTGGGCGCCAACGCCGCAGGATTCATGAAGGTTGCGAACGCCATGATCGCCCAGGGAGTCGTATAGGGTCCGGGTCCGGAGAGAACCCGACCCGTTCAGGGGGGCACTCCGGCAGGGGTGTCCCCCCCCTCTGTTTCAGGCTGGACAGCCGAGATAACGGAAAGGACAGTGCATGAAGCGATCCTTCGCTGAACTGGCCTGGGAATCCAAGGGCAGCCCGGAGGCGGTCATCCCTCTCCTTCAGGCCGCCCAGACCGAGTTCGGCTACATCTCCAGGGAGACCATAGCCGAAATCTCCCTGGCCACCGGGGAGCCCGAAGCCCAGATTTACGGTGTGGCCTCTTTCTACAGCCAGTTCTCGTTCACCCCCTCTGGAAGGCACATCATCCGGGTCTGCACGGGCACCGCGTGTCACGTGGCCGGCTCCGGGAAGATCGTGGAAGCCCTGTCCGGGGAGCTGGGGGTGGCCCCGGGAGGCACCACCGAAGACATGGAGTACACCCTGCACACCGTGGCCTGCCTGGGATGCTGTTCCCTCTCGCCGGTGATGATGATAGACGGAGAGACGTTCGGAAAACTCACTCCCTCCAGGGCCGTGAAGGTTCTGAGGGAGTTCTCCGGGGGAGGCGACCGATGAGGAAGATACTGGTGGGAACCGGCACCTGCGGGCTCTCCGCCGGGGCCGGCAAGGTCATTGAAGCCCTTCGGGAGAATCCGGGCGATTTTCAGCTCTCGGGTACCGGCTGCATAGGCATGTGCTTCGTGGAGCCCCTGGTGGAGGTGAGGGAAGGGGATGCCCGGCGGATATACGGCGAGGTGACCCCGGAGATGGCCCTGAGAATTGCTGTCGGCGAATACCCGGAGGATAACCTGGTGTACGACAGCGACGGTCGCGGAACCCATGCGGACTTCCTGCTGAAGCAGGACAGACTGGTCCTGAGGAACTGCGGTTACATAAACCCCGACAGCCTGGAAGACTACATCGCCACCGGCGGCTACGAAGCCCTGGAGAAGGCCAGGGGAATGGCCCCCGGAGATATCGTCGCCCTGATCAAGGAGTCAGGCCTGCGTGGCAGGGGAGGCGCAGGCTTCCCCACGGGGCTGAAGTGGTCCTTCGCCGCCTCGGCTGCCGGCGACCGGAAGTACATCGTCTGCAACGCCGACGAGGGTGACCCGGGCGCATTCATGGACAGGTCGGTGATTGAGGGAGACCCCCACGCGGTGATAGAAGGGATGCTCATCGCCGCCCGGGCCATCGGCGCCGGGAAGGGCTACATCTATTGCCGGGCGGAGTACCCGCTGGCGGTGAAAAGGCTTCAAAACGCCATAACCCAGGCGGAGGAGCGGGGCTACTGCCGTGACGTGCACCTGAAGGTCAAGATGGGGGCCGGCGCCTTCGTTTGCGGCGAGGAGACCGCTCTTTTCCGGAGCATCGAGGGGAAAAGGGGCATGCCCACCTTCCGTCCTCCCTACCCGGCGGAAAAGGGGCTTTTCGGCAAACCCACCAACAACAACAACGTGGAGACCTACGCCTGTGTCCCATGGATCGTCAGGAACGGCGCCTCGGCATTCCGGTCCCGGGGCACCGAGAAGAGCCCCGGAACCAAGGTTTTCGCCCTGGCGGGCAAGGTGAAGAGGGGAGGTCTGGCGGAGGTGTCCATGGGCACCCCCATCAGACATCTGGTGTTCGGCATCGGCGGAGGGATCAAGGGTGACCGGGCCTTCAAGGCGGTCCAGATGGGCGGCCCTTCGGGGGGCTGCATTCCCGCGCACCTGGCGGACACCCCCGTGGACTTCGAGTCCATTCCCGCCACCGGAGCCATCATGGGGTCCGGGGGCATGGTGGTTATGGACGACACCAGCTGCATGGTGGACATAGCCCGGTTCTTCCTGAACTTCACCTGCGACGAGTCCTGCGGGAAATGCACGTTCTGCCGGGTTGGCAACAGAAGGCTTCTGGAGACCCTGGAACGGATAACCGCCGGCGAGGGCCGGGAGGAGGACATCCCCTTCCTGGAGACCCTGGGCAGGCAGATCATAGACGGAAGCCTCTGCGGCCTCGGGCAGACCGCCCCCAACCCCATCCTCACAACCCTGAGGTATTTCAGGGACGAGTACGAGGCACATATCCGGGACGGGAAGTGCCCTGCGGGATCATGCAGGGCGCTCATCACCTTCAGGGTGGATCCGGAGGCGTGCCGGGGCTGCACCCTTTGCCGGAAGGCCTGCCCCGTGGGAGCGGTCAGCGGCGAGAGGGGCGAGGTCCACCTGATAGAACAGAGTCTGTGCACGAAGTGCGGAGCATGCTTCGACGCGTGTCCCTTCGGCGCCATAGTCAGGGAATAGGAGGTCGGTCTTGAAGGTCATCGTCAACGGCGCCGAGGTCCAGGCCAGACCCGGCAGCACCATCCTGGAAACGGTGCACGAGCACGGCCTCGACTCGATTCCCACCCTGTGCCACATGAAAGGCACCGAGCCCTTCACGTCGTGCTTCGTGTGCGTGGTGGAGGTGGAGGGCAGGAAGAACCTGGCTCCGGCGTGCTCCACTCCGGTGGCCGAGGGCATGGTGGTCCACACCAGGTCTCCCCGGGTCACCGCCGCCCGCAGGACCGCCCTGGAGCTGTTGCTCTCCAACCACTGGGCGGACTGCGTATCGCCATGCCTGGTGGGATGTCCAGGCAACGTGGACATTCAGGGCTACCTGGCCCTGGCGGCCCAGGAGAAATACGTCGAGGCGGTGGAGCTTATCCGCCTGCGGAACCCCCTTCCCGCGGTCTGCGGCAGGGTGTGCGTCCGGGCGTGCGAGGACCAGTGCTACAGGGCCGAAATGGACGAGTGCGTCTCGATCAACTGGGTGAAGCGGTTCCTCATGGAGCAGGAGGGCGTGTACGACAGGCTTCCCGAGAGGGCAAAGCCCACGGGGAAACGGGTGGCCATAGTGGGCAGCGGTCCCGCGGGACTCACCGCGGCCTACTTCCTGGGTCTGTGGGGGCACCGGCCGGTGCTTTTCGAAGCCATGGACCGGCCCGGGGGAATGCTAAGGTACGGCATCCCCGGGTATAGGCTGCCCGACGACGTTCTGGACCGGGAGATTGATTACATAAAGAGGGCTTCCGGCTCTGAAATCAGGCTGGGAACCAGGGTCGGCGAACAGGTTTCCCTGGAGGAACTCAGAAACGGCTTCGACGCTGTTCTCCTCTCCCCGGGCGCCTGGAAGGGCAAGGCCATGAGGGTCCAGGGCGAGACCGACACCGTGGGGGTGCTCACGGGCGCCGACTTCCTGGTGGCCAACGCCTCGAAGCGGACCTCCCTGTCGGGCACGGTGGTGGTGGTCGGAGGCGGCAACACCGCCATGGACGCCGCCCGCACGGCCTGGAGGCTGGGAGCGGACCGGGTGGTCATCCTCTACCGGCGCACCCGGCTGGAGATGCCCTGCGACAGCCTGGAGATCGAGGAGGCACTGGAGGAGGGCGTCGAGCTGATGGAGCTGGCGGCGCCCACGGGCATCATTCGTGACGAAGAAAAGGTGCTCAGGGGGCTTCGATGCATAAGGATGGAGCTGGGCGAACCCGATGCGTCCGGCCGCAGGAGCCCGGTTCCCATGGATGGGAGCGAGTTCGACCTGCCCTGCGACACCGTGGTGAGCGCCATCGGTCAGGAACCCCTGCTGGACGGGCTCGATCAGGGCGTGGGGGTCACCAGGTGGAAGTCCATAGACACCGGCGGCGACCTGTGCGTCACCACCTCCCTTCCGGGGGTGTTCGCCGCGGGCGACGCCTCCTATCACGGGCCCACGGTGGTGATAGACTCGATCCGCGACGGCAGGAACGCCGCGGAGGCTATCAACGGGTTCCTCACCGGAGTGAGCAGGAAGGCACCCTTCCGGGCGGCCAAGGGCTTCTGGGAGAAGCCGGGCAGGGAACTCCTTCCCGATAGGGATGAGAAGCCGGCCAACAGGCAGGGCGCCGTGCCCCCGGAAGACAGGCGCAGCATGGACGTGGAGGTGGCGCTGCCCATAGATGCCGCCCAGTGCGCCGACGAGTCCTCCCGCTGTCTCTCCTGCGGATGCGTCCGCTACGACGATTGCGACCTGCGCCTTCTGTGCGAGGAGTACGGCATAGACATGGACCGGTTCCGGGGGAAGACGGCCCGGGAGAGGGTGGACGAAAGCCACGAACTCATGGTATACGATGCGAACAAGTGCATCCTCTGCGGGAAGTGCGTCAGGGTCTGCACCATGATCCTGGAGAAACCCGCGCTGGGGTTCGTGGGCCGGGGCTTCGACACCAGGGTCAGGCCTTCCATGGACCTTCCCCTGGCCGAGACCATGTGCACCGGCTGCGGCAACTGCGCCGACGCCTGCCCCACCGCGGCGGTGAGTTTCAAGTTTCCATGGCCCGGCCGGGCCTGCCTTCCCCACACGGACAGGGAGGGTTTCTGCGAGATCTGCTCCCTCAGGTGTCCCGTGACCTTCCGGGACTACGCCGCCGGAACCGTGGCCGTGGGCCGGGAAGCCCTCATTTGCCCCAGGGGCAGGCTCCAGAAGCCCGGGGGCCCCGACATCCTTGTGGAGGGCTCTCCCGAGGAAGCCGACGTGATAGTGCTCGACCCGGCCGGAAGAAGATGGCTGGAACAGGAGTTCACCCCCATGGCGGCCCGGGTGAAGGCCGCCGAGGCCCGGGGAGCCCGTCTGGCGGAAAGAACACCGGTAACAGGTTCGCCGGTTTCCGTTTGCCGCATATCCAGGGTGGAGCCTGCCGGCTGACCCGGGCATGGGGGTTGACAATGAGGGCTGTTGTTTAGATAAACCTGACACGCTTTCTTCATCAAAGGCAATGTTGTCTTTGATGCAGCGCAACCATAGAAAGGAAGATAAAATGCGCTTAACTTATGGCCTGCTTCTGCTTGTGTCCGCCGTGATGCTCGCCCAGCCCCCCACCAACATCCTGGTGTACTACGACAACCAGCTGGGTTACGGCACCGCCGTTCTGAACGCCATCGACAACCTCTGGCCCTCGGCCACGGTCAGCGCCCACAACGGCGACTACGCCGGCTTCAACAACGCCCTCAACTCCGGCGGCGCCAACTGGGACATCGTCATTCTCGAGTGCTGGTACAACAGCACCAACAACATCTACTTCGGCGGAGTCGCCGACCTCTATGACACCGGCGCCGCCAAGATCTTCTTCTCAAGCTGGCAGCTCACCGGCTCCTATAGCGGATTCCTGGCCAGCGCCATGGGTATCAGCAGCGCTTCGGCCATCTCCGGCTCGGTTATCCCCCACTACGCCTGGGATACGGGCCACGACATCTGCGAAGGCATCACCGACTGGACATGGGCCAACCCGGGCCTGGGAATCCTCAACAACAGGCTGACGGTTTCCAACGCCACCCCGGTGACCGGCTGGACTTCCTCCCCCTCGGGCGGGCAGGCTGGCATCTGCGTGGCCAACGACGGCAGCAGCGTCATCAGCGGTTACACCCCGGCCTACGCCACCCAGGGTGAGGCCATCTGGGAGAACATCCTGGGCTTCATGTGGGGCGATGTCGCCCTGACCAGAAGCACCTGGGGAGAGATCAAGGCATCCTTCTGATCCTACCCTGAATGAGAAGGGGGCGGAGGCGCAAGCCTCCGCCCCCTTGTCGTTCCCCGGCCGGGCTACTCCCGGTCCCTGGGTCTCGCCTCGTTGACCCGGAGTTCCCGTCCCAGGAACTCGGCTCCTTCGGCGCCCTTGATGGCCGCCTGGGCCTGGGCGGCGTCGGGCATTTCCACGAAGCCGAAACCCCTGGAGCGTCCGGTCTCCCGGTCGGTTATGATCCGGGCGGCGCTTACGGCTCCGAAGCGCTCGAAGAAAGCCTTGAGCTCTTCTTCCGTGGCTTTGTAAGACAGATTTCCGATGTACAGATTCACTGGATAACGGTCCTTTCGATGCGGTGCCATGATTCCATATCAGGGCGCCGGCTCATGACACGGGAACCGTTGCCCAGGCGCATAGGCCAAACTCAAGGCCAGGCACGGATTCCAATATATGTACGCCTCCTCGGACGCTGCAAGGCCGTTGGAACTCCCGGACAACTCCGGCGTAGACTATCGTGTCCCGTCTTATGTCATATGCAGGGAGAGAGGGAAGAAAGGTGCCGACCTCATGTTGAGACTGCTTCTGTTTCTCGTGCTTCCCGGGCTTCTGCGGGCTGACCCGGTTTCGGCGATGGAATGCTTCATAGACGCGGTTTACCGCAACGACGCCGAAGCGGTTTTCGGAATGCTCAGCGAGGAGAGCCGGGCGTCCATCACCATGACCCTCGCCATGGCCAAACTCCAGCCGGTGAACGCCGCCGAGCAGCTCAGCCGGAGGACCGGCAGACCGGTCAACGGCCAGGAACTGTCCTGCTGGACCGAGACGGATTTCGTCGAAGTGATCCTCGAGGCGCCGGCCCTTTCGGCGATGCTCCCCGCCCGGGACACCATCATCTGCTCGGTTTCCGATATGAAGGGCGACACCGCGGTGGTGTCCTGCCGGGTTGCCCTGCCCTCCGGGGGCAGCGAGGAGGCCAGGTTCGCCCTGGTGATGCAGAGGGGCGAGTGGAGGGTCGGCGAAACCTTTCTCTGAAGGGCTCAGACCACCGCCGAAAGCAGTCCCAGCGCCGCCATGACAGCCAGCGAGATTCTGCGGAAGCGGCCGGAATCGGTTTTTCCCGCCAGGTATGATCCGAGGACGGCCCCTCCCCCGGTGAAGGGAAGCATTGCGGCGATTCCCGGAAGATCCCCGGGCGGAAGCATCCCCATGGTCCAGTAGGAGAACGCCCCCACAATCCCAAGAAGCAGGAAGTAGCCGGCCAGCCACGATCTGGTCCGGTCCCTCTCCTCTCCGGCGGCCGTCAGAAGCAGGACCACGGGGGGACCGCTGAAGGTGGAAAACCCGTTGAGTATTCCACTGGCCGTGCCCGCGGCCGCCATCCCCCAGGCGGTTCTCCGGAAGACGCCCCTGACCCCGAAAAGGAGAGCCAGGGCCATAACCGCGGTGACCGCCCCGACGAAGGTCCCCGCGGCGCCGGAAGGCGCTTCCCGGACCAGCCAGGCTCCGGCGGGGGTGAAGAGGACACCGGGGACAGCCAGCGGCAGCAGCCCCCGGAGATCGAAACTCTTCCTGGTGGTCAACAGGAGGATGGCGTTAAGGGTTATGCCGGTGACGCACAGAACCGGCGCCGCGGCCCTGGCCGGGGTGAAAAGGATCAGAAGCGGCATGGCCATCAGGGAGTAGCCGAAGCCGGTGAACCCCTGTAGTGTCGCCGCCGCCAGAAGCACCGCGGCGATGACCGCCGGGTTTCCCTGCATCAGCGGTAGAAGGCGGGCAGGAAAGCCAGGTGGAACCTCCTGATCTCTACGTCCTCCCGGGATTCCGAGGCTGCCTCGAGCAGGCAGAGGTCGTCCACTATCCGCCGGGGAATCCTGTATACGACCCAGACCGCCCCCTCCTCGGGAAGGGCAAAGCGGTCACCCCAGGTTTCCCAGAAAGCCAGGAACTCCCTGGGTTCCAGGAACTCCGAAGACCAATCCTCGAGGCTTTCGCGGATTCTTTCCGATACGTTCCCACCTTCCCAGACCGGAGCTTCACGGGATGCCAAAGAGCCCAGGGTGGCGGAGCAGTACTCGGAGCCGCCTTCCACCCGTCGCACCAGAAGGCACGGGATATCGGAGCAGTCCATCCTCAGGGCGGGGTTGCCGCCCTGAACGGTGTAAGGCAGAAGCCCCGGCTGGGGCAGGGAGCACTCGTAGAACACGTACCCGTCCAGGCAGGGGCCCTGCCGGACCAGAAGGGATCCGGTTTCCGACCAGGTATCCCCCCAGGTGTAGGAAATCCTTCCGGGCCATGGATTCCTCACCCCTTCGGACACCAGTTCCAGCCCGTCCCAGAAGGCGTACTCCATGCCGGGTCCCCCGGCGAGGGGGGCGGGAAGGGCCGCGGTCACCATTCCTCCGGGAACGGTAACCCTTAGGGTTACGACGCATGGATCCCCGTGGAAATAAACCACCGGGGCCTTGTCCTCCAGCCCGGGTTCCGCGGAGCCGGCGGGGCTGGAGAGGAATCCGGTTCCGCCTCCTGCCACGGTAACCACGCCCCACTCATGGATCCGGAGCCAGGCGGTGAAAAGGAGAACCCAGGCGAGACCGGTCATTCCAGCCGCACCAGACCCAGGAACATCCGGTGGTACTCGACCCGTCCGAACCCCGGCGCTTCCAGGCTCAGGTTTACGGTGCTGATCTGTTCCACCGTGGCCGGAGGAAGGGGGAAGAGCAGCCAGCGCTCGCCTAGGGGCCTTGCCCGGAAGAAGGGCTCCCAGGTGTTCCAGAGGGCTTCGATCTCCTGGGACTTCAGATTCCCCCCGCCCCAGTCGCACAGCTTTTCCAGCACCCCGTCCCTTTCCAGCGGGAGCCTGGCGGTTTCCCTGTCCGCGGGGAGCGGAATAATGCGGAAAACCCTGGCGACAGGCTCCGGCCCGGTCTCCAAGAGGATTCCTTCCGGCGAGAAGAAGCCGGCCAGCTGCCTTCCGTCCTCCACCACCGTGTTCATCCTGGCGTGGAGGCCGTCGGGGATGGCGGTCTCGTAGTACAGGAACCGGTCAAGGTAGTCGCCGTCGGCGGTGTACAGGTCCAGGCACGGCACGTCCCGCCAGTGGTCCATCGCCCAGGCGAAGGGGGTGTTTTCGGGAACGTCCGGGGAAGGCGCCTCCTCGAAGGGCACGGGCATCCGGCCCTCAATCCGCCATGCGGCCGCGACGGGGGTCATCCCCTGGAATTCGCCGTGAGGCTCCGGATACGCCGCTGAAATGAACCCCATCTCCGCCCTGGCCGTGAAGGTGCCGGAAAACGGCGCCCCGTGGAACCAGACCACCGGCGCGTCCACCAGGACCATGCCGAAGGGGTCGAATCCGTATGTGTCCTCCGGCGCCCCGGTGACCGAGGTGCCCACGGAGGTGAAGGTCACCACGCCCCATTCGTGAACCCTGATCAGGGTGAAATCGTCCACCGGCGCAACCACCGTGTCCGCCAGGATCGGAAAGAGGATGGGCAGCATGGGCCGCCTCCTTTCTAGAGGGGCACCGCGGCGAGGATGTACCGCCTTGCCCGGACCGGGAACGGCGAAGGCGACTCCACCTCCGCGCCGATAACGCTCAGATGGTCCAGCAGTTCTTCGGGAACCCTGTAGACGACCATTCCCCGAAGGTAGGCCGGGTCGTTCCGGTGCTCCCGGCAGATCCACCCGGTCCAGGTGTTCCAGAGGGCATCCGCTTCCTCCACGTCTATAACGTCCCGGGACCACTCCCTCAGCACCTCGTGAATCCCGTCGGGATGCATGTCCCCGTATTCCAGTAGGGTTTCCCCGGCCAGGTCGCCCAGGTTGCAGGAGGCCCAGACCGGCCCCGTATCGGTCTGCCTGATCACCACCGCCGGAATGTCCATCCATCGTGACTCCACCGGCTCCGCACCCGGCAGGTAGGGCAGAAAGTCCAGCCTCTCCGGAACGGTTTCGTAGTACAGGAATTCCTCGGACCAGCCGCAGGGGGACGTGCAGGTCATGCCCTGCCCGGTGCGCCAGAGGATGTAGGGCCACGGGTTTTCGGCCTCGGCCCCTGCTCCGCCCACCGTAGCCGCAGTTTCCAGGAGGTGGGAATCGGGAATGGCGTAGCCGAAGCTTCCGTACCAGGAGCACGATCCCTGGCCGATCCCGCCTCCGGAAGCCTCGGGGTACACCGCGGACAGGGTTCCGTTGCCCGTGGTGACGGTGACCGTTCCTGTGAACTCCGGTCCGTGGATGTAGAGCACCGGGGCCCGGAGCATCGTTCCCCCGCCGTCCTGGAAGAGGGGGAGCAAGTCCGGGGTTCCCGAGAGGTCAGCCTCGGGGCCGCTCCAGGACAGAACCCCCCACTCGTGGATCATCACCGGGGGGAGTTCCCTGCCCCGGGCCGCCGCGGGGATGGCGAACAAGGCCGCCGCAGCGACCGCCGGAAGAATTCTCATGAAGGCACCTCCTGAGTGTTCCAGTGATACTCTCGTCCGCGGGTTTTCATTCCCCCAGCCGGAAAACGACGGGGATGTGGTCCGATGGCTTTTCCCACGCCCTGGGTCCCGGGTCGGGCCGGACGTCCCGAAAGAGCGCCGCCGCCTCCCGGTTGGCCAGCACCAGGTCCAGGCGCATTCCCATGTTCCTTCTGAATGCCCCGGCCCGGTAGTCCCACCAGGTGTAGACCTTGCCTGAGGGGTGGAACCTTCGGAATACGTCCTCGAAACCCGCATCGAGAAAGGCCCGGATCCTCTGCCTCTCCAGGGGATGGTAGCACACCGTTCCGTCCTGAGCCTCCGGTGAATGGGTGTCTTCGGGGCCGGGGGCCACGTTGAAGTCCCCGAGAACCACCGCGGGGCCGGACATGGAAAGGGCCGTCTCCAGCAATTCATCCAGCCAGGTCAGTTTGTGGCGGAACGACGGAAGTCCCACCTCGCCGCCGTTGGGCACGTAGGCGTTAAGAAAGCGGATCTCCTCCAGTGAGAAACGAAGAAGCCTGGCCTGATCTTCCAGGAAGCCCGAGGGAAGCCCCCGTTGAACGTCCGAAGGAGCCTTTCTGCTTAAAACCGCCACGCCGTTGTAGGTTTTCTGCCCGTGAACCGTGGAGCCGTAGCCAGCGGCCAGGAAATCCTCCGCCGGAAAGAGGTCGTCGGTAACCTTCGTTTCCTGGATGCAGAGAAAATCCACCGGGTTGTCGGAAAGCCAGCGGAGCACCTGGTCCAGCCGGGCCCTTACGGAGTTCACGTTCCAGGTGGCGCCGGTCATGTCATCCTCCCTCGGCGATGTGGCTCCCGTTCTCGCGATGAAGTAAGATACAACCCTGAACGCCGGAAGGGAGGGCTTCGAAATGGGCTCGCTGACCCGCACCGGAAAAACCCTTCTCCTTGCCGCCATCCTGGCCGCCGGGTTTGCCGCCAGAGGGTACGCGGCCCTGAAGCACCCGGCTCCGGCGGGGGACGGCGTCGCGGCCAACATCCTTCTCGCCGACAACATGAACAGGGGGCTGGGCTTTTCGACGTATCTGAAGTGGACTCTCTACGACCCGTCCATGGAGCACCTCCGGCCCGAAGCCAACCGGCAGCCCCTCTTCCCGCTCCTTCTGTCGGGAGTGTTCCGGCTCACCGGCCCCGGCATGAAACCCGCCCAGGCCCTCTCTCTGGCCGTCGGAATGCTCTTTCTTCTGGTTTTCCACCGATGGGCGTCGGGAACCCTGGGAAGTGAAGCCGCCCTTTTCTCCCTTGCCTTTCTGGCCCTTGACCCGCCCTTCATCTGGTTCAGCGCCCAGCCGGACAGCCTGCTCCTGTACACCCTCCTGGTGTTCGCCTCTCTGACGGCGGCGGGTCACGGTGAGGTCTCCCTCCGAAGGGCCTGCCTTCTGGGGCTTCTCTCGGGTCTGGCATATATGGCTAGGACGCAGGGGCTGTTTCTGGCTTTTTCCATGGGCGTCTGGACCCTGGCGAAGGGAGGCCGGAGGCGCTTTCCCAAGGCCGTGCTTTTCCTGGCGGTGTTCACCGCGGTGACGCTTCCCTGGTTCCTGAGGAACGTCAGGGCTTTCGGAAGCCCCACCCACAGTCAGAACAGCCAGTTCGTCCTGAATGAGAACCACTGGTCCGCCTGGAGCGTCCGGGATACCCCTCCGGGTCCCGGTGACATGCTTCGCAACCAGGGAGTCGCTGCCTGCGCCGCTTTCGTGCTTCGGGGGGCGCTCAGGGTGATGGAGCCCTTCACCACGGGATCCGGCCACCGGGAGGAGGTCTTCGGGCAGCCTACCATGGCGGTGTTTGCGCTGTTCGTCCTGTGGGGTGCCACCGACCCGGAAATCCGGAAGAGGATGCTTCTGCCTCTTATCGTGGCGGTACCGCTGATGGCCGCCCTGACGGTGCACCAGCACAGCGGAAGGTACCTGACGCCGGTGTACGCCATGACAGCTGCCTTCGGAACGGCGGGTATTCTGAAGGTCGGCGCCGGAAGGAAGGGATTGACTGCGGCAGCGGCCCTGGTCACCGCCCTGATACTGGCGCGGCCCCTGGGGGTGCTGGCGGCGTCGGAAAGCACGGCCAGAGCCGAGGAGGCGCTTCAGGGAGCGGTGTGGATAAGGGATCATGTTCCGGAGGGCACCTGGGTGGTTACATACCCCAACGTGGAGCTTTACCACTGGGTTTACCGCAGGCCCACCCTCACCTGGCCCAACGACTACGAAGCTCTCCTGTGGCCCTGCCTGGAAAGGCACGGAGCGGAGTATCTGGTGGTGGACAGGGACCTGCCGACCCTCAGACCCTGGCTTTCCCGAAGGTGGAGACGGTCGCCGGACGGCTCGGAGTGGGACGTTTCAGAGCCCCCCGGCTTCCTTGACGAGGTGTGGCGGAGTCCGTCCGGAGGGACCATGATCTACCGCTTCACCGGAAGCGTTCCGGAGGGCTTCATGGCGGTGGAAAGCCTTCCTCCGGACAACTGGAGGGCCCTGGGGCCCTGAGGATCCGGGAGGTTGCGGCATGGCGCCGGTTCTGATGCTTTTTCTGCTGGCTTCCACGGTACCCTGTTCTCCTTCCGAGCCTGAGTCGGCGGCCCTGGAGGCCCTCTCCGGCATGGGGGTCACCGGGCTGGAGATCCGGGGAGCCCGGAGGATAGAGGCTCCCCTGGGCGGCACCCTGGTGGACCTGACCGGAACGGAGTCGGGGGTTTTTACAGCGTACAGAGTTGGAATCGAGAACGGCACCGGTGACTTGTTCACCCTGATCTCCTTCGGGGAGGACCTGTCCTGGCGCCCTTCGCCGGACTCCCCGCCGGAGGACCGGCTGGCCCTGGAGTTCCTTCTGGAGGACAGGGAATGGTTCATGAGCCTGGTGCTTCTTCCCCCCGGAACCCTTCTGGCCAATGGCGACGGGGTCTCCTGGACGGAGATGCTGGACAGCCTTTCCACGGCCGACGTAGTACTGGTGGGCGAGGCCCACGACGACCCTCTGGCGCACCGTTGGGAGCTGTTCATCTGGGCATGCCTGGCGTCGCCGGACAGGTTCCTGGCGCTGGAGATGTTCGAAACCGACGTTCAGGGTCTGCTGGACAGTTATCTGTCGGGGGATGCCACTCTCGAGGAGTTTCTCGAGGGTTCAAGACCCTGGGGCAACTATCTGGAGGACTATTCGCCCATGGTCGAGTACGCCCGGAAACAGGGATACAGGGTGGTGGCCGCCAACGTGCCCAGACCCCTGGCCGCTTCGGTGGCCCGGGAAGGCTGGGCGGCCCTGGCCGGCGAGACCTTCTTCGGTATGATGGAGGTGGACTCTTCGAACGCCCTGTACAGGGAGCGTTTCCTGGCCACCATGGAAGCCCTGGCGGGGGGCATGCATCAGATGCCCTTGGATCCAATGAACCTTTACAGGGCTCAACTTCTGAAGGACGCAGCGATGGCTTCCTCGGCGGCCGGGAACCGCTGTGTGCTGGTGTGCGGTTCATTCCACAGCGATTATCGGTCCGGGATTCCCGACCAGCTCCCCCCGGACGTGTCCTTCGTTACGGTGAAGATTCTCCCGGAGGGAGAGCCGCTGGACCCGGCGGCGGCTGATTTCATCGTGGTCAGGTGATCAGACGCCGGCGGGGTTCTTCCGGGCTTCCCGGTACAGCTTTCTTCTCCTGGATGAAATCGCCAGCCTGAGATCCGCCTGGGACAGCCCTGCCCCGGAGCAGAAGGACTGCAGGAACTCGGTTTCCTCACGGGAAATGGCGCCGTCCGCCAGAGCCGTCTCCACCATCTCTCCCAGGAGCGCTTTGGCTTCCGCAGTTCCGGAGGCCGCCGGGGGACCCTGGCCCTGATGGGCCGCCGCCAGAATGCCGGCCAGCCTGTCCGGGAGAATGCCCCGGGAGACAGCGAAGCCTTCCAGCAGCCTCCGCTCCCTTTCATCGGGCACTCCGTCGGCGTACATGGTGGCCACCATGGCGGAGAGGACCAGCTCCGGGTCCGCCCCCGCACCCCCGGCCGGTGCGCTGACGGCGGCCCCGGCCCGGTAAGCCGATATGTCCTCCAGCACCCAGTTCCCGGATCCGTCGTTCAGTGGTCTGCCGCAGTATTCGCAGTTTCCCTGCTCACCCCCGGTGTAGGGGGCTGCGCAACCGGGGCAGTGGGCCGAGTGAAAATCGCCCCCGGCGCGGGTCAAGACTCCGGATTGCCGGGCCAGGGTAAAGACCTGCGGTCTTATGCTTCTTTCTCCGGAGCCCCGGGTCTTGCCGTCCCCGGTGCGCCATCGGTTCCATGCCGACCATTTCACCAGCACCCTCGCCCGGTCGTAGTCATCCCCGGGGATCACCTCCAGCACGTTCACCGAACCCACCGCGGCGTCGTGGAAGTAGAGGTGCCAGTCCTCCTCCCGGGTCTGCCTGAGGGTTCCGGTGAAACCTTCGAGGAATTCCGGCAGGGCCACCTTCCCCATGGCGCCGGGCTCTCCGTCGAAGTAGCTCTTCACGTACCTCCAGAAAACCACCGAGGCGGCGTCTTCCAGGGGCGCAATGGCGAAGCCCGGATCCCTGACGGCCATTTCGTCAAAACCCGGGATGCCCGAGGGAGCCCCGGGCTGTGTCCAGACGCTCTCCTGGGTGATTTCCGTCAGAATCCAGTCGAAGGCGCCGCCGGTAATCCGAGCCCCGCAGTACCTGCACACCCCGGCGTCGCTGATCTCCAGGGGGGCTCCGCAGTTCGGGCAGAATCCCTGGACCAGGCCTCCCTTTTCCGGAGTGACGGCCCCGGGCTTTCTCAGAAAAGTCCAGTATTCGTGGAAATCGCCCCGGGAGTTGGTCCTCAGCTTTCTGCTGGTAGCCGTGTCAACCTCGGTGTCGTCGGCCTCGGCGTGGATCTGGGCGTGGAGTGTCTGGAACCATCGGTCGGCGCTTGCGCCGGCGATTCTCACTCCCAGAACCCTCACATTGTCCATGGCGTTCCTGAGCCCCA
Organism: uncultured bacterium; assembly: GCA_964607515.1. Lineage (GTDB taxonomy): Bacteria > Fermentibacterota > Fermentibacteria > Fermentibacterales > JCC-6 > UBA6080. The sequence continues at coordinate 153,210 of CAZSKU010000001.1, forward strand.
TGGCCCGCTGCATCCGGAACTGGATCTCGAACCTTTCCCTAACGCCGTCACTGATGTAAGCCCTTACCCGGGAGAGGTCCTGGGAACTCCAGGCCTGCTGTACGGCCAGGAACGCGCCGGAGGCGGTCTCTTTGAAACCCTCCTCGGAGAATCCTGCATCGGCGGATTTCAGGGCATCCAGGTCCGCCGTACCCCTGGCCGCCGCCGCGTCCCTCCGGGCGGCGGTGGAGCGGGCTATGTATTTCTCCTGCATTTTCGTGCGGCGCTTCTGAAGCGCTATCAGAGCCGCCACGATTCCTATGGTGAGAGGAACACCTATACACGGCTGCTGAATGCACAACCTGATCAGGAAATACACCAGAAAGCCCAGGCCGTCGCCGCCTCCTCCGCCTCCGCCGTCCCCTCCGCCGCCGAAGCTCTGGCCCCCCCCGGCCCGGGCCATGGCCGTTCCAGCGGCAAGAAGCACCGGCAGCGCCGCCAGACCCCGGATGATGCACCTGTTTCTTCTCTTCACACCCGCCCCTTCAGGGACCTTCGCTTTTGTATGTTCTCCGCCGGAAACGTTAGTCTAAGCCGGGGGCCGGCCCGGTGTCCATAGCGCCGGCGCCCTCCGGTTTGACAAAGGAGCTTCCCTGAACGATTATGCAGTTTTCCGCCCGGGGAAGTGCCCGGGGTCGGCAATCCTGGGCGGTTGGGGGTTCAGGTGACTTTCACTTTCAGAAGAAGGCTTCTACTGATAGTCTTCGCCACCATTGTCTCGTGGCTGCTGGTCTGGTACACCCACAACCTGGTGGAAAGGCTCCGCCGGTCCAGCAGGGTTGCCAACGAAACGGTGGCGTGGTTCTGGGCCGGCATACAGTACCCCCTGAGCTTCATCGCCGGCAGGGAAGGCCTGTCGGTGTGCATCGACTGCGGCTACTCACAACCCCTTGACAGGCTTCCCGAAGAAGCCCACTTCCCGTGCTACTGCCCCCAGTGCCGAAGGATGACCCGTTTCGTGGCCACTTCCGAGCTGAACTCCGAGCAGAGGCGCGAGGTTCAGCAGATGGCCAGAAGGTTGTACTCCGATCTGGTGAACCGGCTTCCGTACTCCATCATTTTCACCGACAACGAAGGGTTTCCGCAGGTGGTGGACGGCCGTCCGGTGGACGAGGAAACCCCGGCCGACTCCCTGGCCGTCTTCCGTCGGCGGATAGTCGAACTCGACAGGGTGAACGAACCCGTGCCCATATACGGTCCGGGGGGAACCGAACTGGGACACCTTCACTACGGAACCGACCCGATCTTCAGGGAGATAGCCTGGATGCCCTTTCTGGAACTGGGTTTCGTGATCCTGATAGGTTCCCTGATGGTGCTGTTCATGAGGGGCGAGAGGAAGCACGAGCGGGAGATGTCATGGGTTGGTTTCGCCCGGGAAACAGCCCATCAGATCAGCACACCCCTGTCTTCACTCATGGGGTGGCTGGAGCTGATGGCCGAGAACCCATCGCTGGAGTCGGACCCCGAGGCTTCGGAGGCCCTCAGGGCCATGAAGACCGACGTGGAGCGGCTGCAGCAGATAACCCAGAGGTATGCCCACATCGGGAGAAAACCCAGGATGGAACCGGTGGAGCTGGCGGCAGTTGTCTGGGACACCGTGACCTACTTCTCCGAACGGCAGGGCCTGATCGGCGGAGTCACGGTGGAGGCGGGGAAGCTGGTGGACGCCCGGGTGAAGGGCAACGCCGTGCTTCTGGGCTGGGTTCTGGAGAATCTCATAAAGAACGCCGTGGCCGCCTGTTCCTCAGGCGAGGGTCCCGGCAGGGTGGAGGTGGTCTGCGACTTCCCCGACGAGAGCCGCACCCTGGTGGAGATCCAGGTCAGTGACAACGGCAGGGGAATCCTGCCCAAGGAGCACGGGCTGATATTCAGGCCCGGGTACTCCACCCGGAAGGGAGGGTGGGGACTGGGGCTCCCGCTTTCCAAGAGGATCGTGGAGGAGTACCACGGGGGGAACCTGAAGCTCCTTTCCAGCGTTCCGGGCAAGGGAACCACGTTCACCGTGGTTCTGCCGGTGTTCGGCCCGGAGGAGAAATCATGCTGAGGATTCTCTGGGTGGACGACGAGATAGGCCACCTGCGGTCCCACATCCGGTTCCTAGAAAAGCGGGGCTACACCGTGTACACCGCGGAGAGCGGCAGAGCGGCGCTGGACCTGTTGAAGAGCCGCCGGGTAGACCTTGTCCTTCTCGATCAGATGATGGTGGGCATGGACGGTCTCGAGACTGTCACCGAGATAAGGAGGAGCTACAGGGAGCTTCCCATCGTCATGGTTACCCAGAGCGAGGAGGAGGAACTCATGGACCGCGCCCTCACGGGCACGGTGGCCGACTTCCTGACCAAGCCCGTGAATCCCAGCCAGATACTCCTGGTGGTGAAGAAGCTTCTCACCACGGGGAAGCTGAAACTCAGGCAGGCGGCCATGGAGGTCATGCAGCAGGCGGAGAACCTCAGGATGTCCAGGGACCGGAGCCTCGCCGACTGGATCGGCCTCTACTCCAACTGGATGGAGAAGGATATCAGTACCCGTGGCCATCTGGCGGCGGACTACGGCTCTTTCCAGGGTGTGGGCCTCGATCAGCTGCAGATGGACTTCTCGAAGTTCATCGAGGAGAACTATCGGAACTGGATAGCATCCCGTGAGAACTGCCCGGTCATGTCCCACAATTTCCTGGAAAGGGTTCTGCTCCCTCAGCTGGACCGTCCCGGGGAGCTGGTTCTGATGGTCATAGACTGCATGCGTTACGACCAGTGGCTTCTGATGACCCGGGAGATCGAGCAGTGGTACCACCGGGAACCCGGTTTCATGATAGCCGGGCTTCCCTCGGCCACCCCGTACAGCAGGAACTCGATTTTCAGCGGCATGCTGCCCCGGGATATAAGCCGTTTCTACAGGAACGGCTGGATCGAGGAGTACGGAGTTCCGGGGCTGAACAGGAACGAGCCCGTTTTCCTGGTGGACGCTCTGAAGCGCCTCGGCTGGGGAGGCGCTGGTTCCGCGGTCTACCTGAAGGCATCCAACAAGAGGGAGGGAGACAGCATCAGGAAGGGGCTGTCCCATTTCCTGGAGAAGGGGTTCATGGCCTTGGTGGTGAACTACATTGACCACCTGACTCACGGGCGAAGCGAACTGGACCTGATCCGCGACCTGGCCCCGGATGTCAAGAGCTTCAGGGCGCTCGCCGAATCGTGGTTCAGGGGGTCGTTCCTCAGAGAGATGCTCATGACGCTGAGCGCCAGGGGCGCAACGGTGGTGGTCACCAGCGATCACGGCAGCGTCCAGGCGGGGCGCATCGCCTGGGTCAGGGGCGCCCGGGGAATGTCCAGCAGTGTGCGCTACCGGTTCGGGATGTCGCTGTCCGGCGATCCCCGGCAGTCAATCCTCATCCGGCAGCCCCAGTCCTGGGGGCTGCCCGGGGACAATCCCAGGAAATCCTACGTTCTTGCCCGGGGCGATTACCTTCTCTTCCACGAGCATGTGGCCCGGGAGGACATGCACAACTTCAGGGGCTCCTTCCAGCACGGCGGGGTGTCCATGGACGAGATGCTCGTTCCCTGCGACGTACTCACTCCCAGAAAGGCCATGTAGTTGAGGGAAGGGACGTTCGTCCTGAACCTGAGGGAACTGGAGGCCCTCGGCCGGGAGATCGCCGCCTGCCTCGAGCCCGGGGGCAGGGTATTCCTCGAGGGTGGGCTCGGTTCCGGCAAGAGCACCCTGGCCAGGGCCGTCCTGAAGGCTCTGGGGGTCAGGGGCGCCATACCCAGCCCCTCCTTCATAATGGACGCGGTTTACGAGTTGCCCCGCATGCAGGTTCACCACATGGACCTCTACCGTCTTTCGGGGGAATCCGGGGAACTGGCGATGCTGGGTTTCGACGAGATACTGGATTCGGACGCGGTGGTGATAGTGGAATGGGCGGACCGGATCCGGGGCCTCGAAGTTCTGGCGGGTTTTCACGTCGGGCTTCGCTGCGTTTCGGACCCTTCGGTCAGGGAGGTTTCTGTTGCAAGGCGCCTGGCTGGGAATTGACACCGTGTTCGGCACCGGGGGAGCAGCGGTGCTCCTGGACGGAAGAACCGCCGCCGAAGCGGCGATTCCCCCGGGGACATCCACATCTGAAGGTCTTCTGAGGGCGATTGACAGGGTCATGAAAACCGCCGGACTCGAGGGCCGCGATCTGACGGCCGTCTGCTTCCCCTCGGGGCCCGGCTCGTACACCGGGCTCAGGATCGCCGCCGCCACGGTCCACGGCCTGGCCGCAGGATGGGGGGTTCCCATGAAGGGGGTTCCCACCCTGAGGCTGCTGGCCTTCGGAACCGGGTCGGCGACCCCGGTGCTGGCCGCCCTCAAGGCCAGAAAGGGGGAGGTTTTCGCGGCCCTGTACCGTTCCTCCGACCCCTTCTCCGAGGAGGTGATAAAACCGGGCGTCTACCTGGCCGGCGATGTTCTCGCCGGGGTCTCGCCCTATGCCCCCCTCGGGGTTGGTTCAGGCAGAAGCGAGTTTCCTTCCGGGGAAATCGGTTGGGCTTCCGAAACGCACGACAACCCTCCTCCGGGTCTTTGCGCCCGGCTCGGGGCCCTGCTGGCGGAGGCGTCCGGTTTCGACGAATTCCCGGAACCGCTCTATATGAGGGGCTTCATGGAAAAGGCGGAGCCCTTTGGAGATTGAGATATCAAGGATCGGCCCCGAAAACCTCGAACGGGTCCTTTCCCTGGAGAAGGACTGTTTTCCGGACTCCTTCTGGGGCCCCGGAACCCTCAGGGGGGTGCTGAGCCGACGGCCCGGCAACATCTCCCTGGGAGCCCTGGCGGGGGATGATCTGGCGGGCTGCGTTTCGGCCTGCGCCGATGACGCCGGATTCCTCCACATCCTTTCGGTGGCGGTTGCCCCGGGTTTCCGGCGCCGGGGACTGGCTACCCGTCTTCTGTCCTCCGCCCTGCACTGGGGGTGCATGAAGGGTCTTCGCCGTGCCCGTCTCGAGGTAAGGAAAGGCTCTCCGGACGTCCGGAGGGTCTACGGGTCTCTGGGGTTCCGGGAGGAGGGGTGCCTGGATGGCTACTACGGGAACGGAGAGGCCGCGGTGGTGATGGGAAAGGCCATTCCGGGCCGCCCGGAGGTCGCCAGGACGGCCATGGCGCTGTGGAAATTCTTCAGGGGCGCCGTTCCCAGGGTGGGGGTCATACTCGGATCAGGCCTGGGCTGGCTGGCTGAGCAGGGGGGCGCCCGGCGGTCCATCCCCTATGACGGCATCCCGGGAATGGAGGGGAGCGGCATTCCGGGGCATCCAGGCTTGCTCTCCACCAACAGCCGTGGGACAGTGGTGTTCCTTCAGGGAAGGAGACACCATTACCAGGGTTTCCGGGGGGAGGAGGTCGTCCTCCTGCCGTCCGCCCTGGCTTCCATCGGCGTGGACACGTGGCTTCTAACCACATCCTCCGGAGCCCTTGGGCCCGGTCTGAGAACCGGTGACGCGGTGGTCATCGAGGACCACGTGAACCTGTCCGGCTGCGTGCCCTGCGCTCCATCGGCGCCGCCAGGGAAGGTCTACTCCCCCGGGCTTCGGGCAGAGGCTTTCCGGCTGGCCCGGACCCTGGACGCACCGGTTTCCGGAGGTATCTTCGGCTGCGTTTCCGGCCCCGCCTACGAGACCGCCGCGGAAGTAGCCCTCCTGGCGGGGTCCGGCGTTTCGGTGGTGTCCATGTCCACGGCCCAGGAAGCTCTGGCGCTGGTGTCCCAGGGCTGCCGGATTCTGGGGGTGTCCCTGGTGACCAACGAGGTGGCCCGGGGCGGCAGCGTCTCCCACTCGGAGGTTCTCGGGGCGCAGGAGACGGTATCGGAACGGCTGGGTCGATTCCTGCCGGGCCTGGTGGAAGAACTGGTGAAATGAATTACGAGACCGCCGAGAAGTGGGTCTTCAGCAGAAGACGCCTGGGAATGAAGTACAACCTGGACCGGATGACCGCCCTCATGGAGTCCATGGGAAGCCCTCAGCACTCATTCAGGACGGTGCACGTCGTGGGAACCAACGGCAAGGGCAGCACCACCGCCATCCTCGCGGCGGTTGGCCGGGGTCTTGGCCTTTCTGTGGGGCACACCACCTCTCCCCACCTGCTGCACTACCGGGAGAGAGTGAACCTGGACGACTCCTGGATAACCGAAGAGGAAGTGGCCGAATTCGTCACCGACCATCGCAGGCTTATCCAGAAGCACTCCGCCACCTTTTTCGAGATCACCACCGCCATGGCGGCGTGGCACTTCGCCCGCCGGGGCGCCGGATGGGTGGTGGCGGAAGCGGGACTCGGAGGCAGGTTCGACGCCACCCGGGTCTACGGCGGAGAAGCCACGGTGTTCACCGGAGTGCAGGTGGAGCACAGCCGCATCCTCGGGGCCACCCGACCCCTGATTGCCAGGGAAAAGGTTGCCATCGCCCGGGAGGGAACCCTTCTGGTGGCCGCGGAGCAGACCCCGGACGTGGAGCTGGAGATAACCGAAGCGGTTGACCGGCTTTCCCTCAGGAGGATTCTTCCCCGGGAGGTGGATGCAGCACCCCTGCCGGGAGTACATCAGCTGCGCAACGGGGCCCTTGCCCTGGCGGCGGCCCGGGAGATTTTTTCGGGAGGCCGCGAGTCTGCCGGATTCGTCTATTCCAGGCTTTGCGAAAGGGGGCTCAGGTGGCCTGGAAGGCTGGACTACCGGCCCGGGGATCCCCCGGTACTCTTCGACGTGGCCCACAACCCGGAGTCCATGGAAGCCCTGTTGAACCATGTGGAAGGCTGGGCGAAACCGGTGCCGGCGGTCATCGGATTCCTTTCCGACAAACCCTGGCCCCTGATGGTCGAGCAGCTGAAAGGGAAAGTGGGTCCGGTGTTTGCTGTCACCCCTCTGAGCGAGAGGATGCTTCCGGCGGCGGAACTGGCGGAGGCCTTCCGGAAGGCCGGGGTGTCCTGCAGGGCCTGCGACACCATAGAGGAAGCCCTTGCAGCGTGCAGGGAGGCTTCCCGGGGAGACAGGATACTTGTGACGGGAAGTTTCTTCGTGGTGGGCGAGGCCATAATTCAGGCGGAGAGGCACGGCTGGGTCCGGCCCTGACTTTCTCCGCGGGTTTTTGATACATTACGGTTCGAAACCGAACACGGAAGGAAGGAAAATGGCTTCCGGCAAGAAGAAGGCTCCCGACACCGGAAAGGCCGGGGGCAAGGGGCTGGAGGAGACTCCTCTGTCCACCCTCAACTACGTTCTCTTCATAGCGGGTCTCCTGGTGATCACCGCAGGCTGGTTCCTCCTCAGAGCCGGGCACGTTTCCGTGTCGCCGGTGATGCTCATCATCGGCTACTGTGTTCTGATCCCCCTGGGGATCATCCTCCGCCCGGGGAGCGGAAACGGCGGGAAGTGAAGAGAGAGCTTTCCCCGATCCTTATGCTGGCGGTTCTTTCCGCCGGTTGCGGGGGTTCCGGGAACAACCGGCACCTGCCCTTTCCCGAGGCGGCCACCCGGGAGGACACCCTCTTCGTAACTATTCCCGGGGGTGTCTTCACCAACTCGTCCGGAGAACAGGTTCAGGTGGAAACCTTCGACCTGATGGTTTTCGAGGTATCCAACAGGCTGTACGCCGGTGCGGCGGCGGCGGCCGGGGTTGAACCTCCGCCCGACCCGTGTTTTCCCGGGATAGACGACTACATGGAAGAACTGCCGGGCCATCCCGTGGTGAACGTCAGCCCCGAGGAGGCTTCCAGGGTGGCGCAGTCCCTGGGCCTCAGGCTCCCCACCCTGGACGAGTGGGAGTACGCCGCGTCGAGGGGGCTTTCCGGGGCCATTGGGGAGCAGTTCCCGTGGGGCGGGCTCGCCCCGGATGAAACTCCCGGCATTCCCGCCAACTACCTGGCCCTGGACGACTGGAACAGCCGGGACGCCGACGGATTCGCCTATACCGCCCCCGGGGGGTCCTACCCCCTGTCTCCGGCCGGGGTGGCCGATATCGGGGGCAACGTGGCGGAGTTCGCCCTTCGGGATTCCTCCTGGGTCCTCAAGGGGGGAAGCTGGGCTCAGCCCGAGGAGGCCTTGCATCTGGAATGGACCAGGGATTTCGCCTCGGGGGACCGATGTTGGTACGCCGGATGCAGGTTCGTGAGATGAGGGGTGAGGTTCGAAGCCTCACCCCTCGGTTTTGGTGGGCGAAGAGGGACTCGAACCCCCGACATCCTGCTTGTAAGGCAGGCACTCTGACCAGCTGAGTTATTCGCCCGCGGCGGCGGCATACTAAGGCCCGGAAGATATGCCGTCAAGGAAGGAAGAATGGCCCCCAACAGCTTCTGCAGCATCTCCCAGAACTACCGCAGACAGATCTACGCCGATCTGGAGGCATCGGGAGACGACGGCGACGTCCGGGTCATCACCCGCCAGGAAGACACCCTTTCCCTGGTGGCGGTTTCCGCCAGGGACTGGGCTGGGCTGGCCTCCATCGTGATAGGCGAGCTTCACCATCTCGGATGGAACCTGGACTTCGTGGACGGTTTCGCCAGGGAGGCGCCCGAGGGAAGGCGCGGAGTGATCATCGCCGGGGTCAGGGCCTCCGATCCGGAAACCAGAGCCGCCTTCCTGCGGGACGGCGGCAAGCTCGAAAACCTGTTGAAGAAGCTGGCCGTGGGAAGGGAAGGCACCATCAGCCTTCTCAGCAGGGCCGCGGAGCGGATAGAGGTTTACGAAGCCATCAGGGAGGAGCTGGAGCTTCTCTATCGGGGGGGGATTCCCCGGGAGATTTCCGGTGCGAAGGGTGAACTGGTGCTCTTCATCAGCGCCAGGAGCGACCAGTACCTGAGCGAGCGGAAGCCCGGCGACCTGGCCTGGATGGTCAAGACCAACAACGACCTGATCCGCAGGGTCCGGCGCAGCAGGGGAAGGGCGGCCTTCAAGGTTAAGAACCTGAGGACCGTGGCGGAGCATCTCACCGGGATCAACCTGGTGGCGTACGAGAGGGATGTTTCGTTCCAGAACCTCCTGACGGCCCTGAGTTATGCATGGCCCGGCTCCACTGTCCGCCACCAGAGAAGGTACACCACCCCGGACGGGATTCTGTCGGTGAGGGTCGAGATGTCCGGCCCCTCGGGGCTTCCGGCTTCCAGGAACGAGGTGAGCTGCATCACCGCCACCCTGAACAGCCTTCTGGTGTCCAACCGGCTGGAGAGGCTGGTTAGGATTCACCGGTACGGCGGACGGGAGAATTATGCCAGGGCCCTGATTCCCCTGCTTATGAAGGAGTGCAGGGAAACGGGGATCAACCAGGCTTACCTGGCCATGGAGACCACGGAGACCTTCGCCGCGAAGCTGAAGCTGCTGCTGGTTTCCACGGGGGGCAGCGATCCCAGGGAGCATGACAACCGGGTGCTCACCATGGTGGACGGCATCAATGAGAAAACCGGTCTTTCCGTGACCAGTTTCAAGAGCCCGTCGAACTACGGCGACATCTGGGTGGACGTTCTGGATATAACCGTGCAGCGCAGTGAGTTTCTGGACATGGAGGAGGCCTACCTGGCCATCAAGTCCGGCATCCGGGAAGCCTACGGGCGCTTCAGGGACTTCGACCAGGGAATGAGGCAGAACGATGTGAAGCAGCTCGAGGTGGTGAAGGGGATTCTCCGGGACATTCCCGACGGCCTGGTGACCGATTTCTACTACCGGCTGGAGGACTTCCTGAGAGCATCGGTGTCCTCCGAGGAATTGGCGGAACATATCAGGCTGGCCTTCGGCACCATCAGCAGGATTCTGCAGGAATCCTCCAGGTTCGAGAAACCCGCCTGGACGGACATCCAGTCGGGCGGCCGCGGGGAGGCCACCGTGATATGCTGCGGCAGGAAGGGCGAGATGCACGGATTTCGCTCCCTGCTTGACGTGGTGCGGGACTACAAGGTAACCGCCAGCATGATAGAGTGGTCCGGCGCAACGGCGATCCTTCTTAGGCTCCAGTCCCCGGGAGGCGCCCTGGACCAGGACTCCCGGAGCAAGGTTCTCGAAGCATTGGAGGAAAGGCTCAGAAATGATCGGGACAGATGAGCAGGTCAGGCGGACCGAGATATTCCAGCGCTGGATGGACAAGCGCGGCAGGATTCAGAGGAGCATCGCCTGGCTGCTGGTGACCCCGGCGGTCATCACCGCGGCAGCGGCCCTGGCCTTCTGGTTCCAGTACTACCTGCCGGTTCCGATGGTCGTCGTGCTGGCCTTCCTGGGGGCCGCCGCGGGCGCCTTCGTCGTATGTCTCATCCTGGCCCTGGTCAGGCTGCGCAAGCTGGCGGAGGGCGACAGGATCATGTGGAAGATGAAGCTCTCGGACACCGAAAACTCTTGACAAGGGCCGGGGACGGGCGCTATTCTTCCGCTTCCGGTGGCGGTGTAGCTCAGTTGGTAGAGCAGCGGAATCATAATCCGCGGGTCAGGGGTTCAAGTCCCTTCGCCGCTACCATTTTTTTCGGGGACGTACTAAACAAAGTCAACTAACTGTTGTAAAGCAATATTATCCAGCAATTTGCTGCGTTCTCATTCCTTCAAAGCCTATCTAGATGCAGTGCAAGCATATACCTCAATATGTAGACTTTGTTGAGGTCCGTCCCCCATATTTGTCCCGTGAAGACGGTCGAGAAGGTATTTCTGGATACGGTGGCCAGGGAGGGCTTGATTCCGGATGGGTCCGCGGTAACGGCGGCGGTTTCCGGAGGGGCCGATTCCATTGCCATGCTTCACCTTCTGAGGCGTTTCTCACCGTCCCGGGGGTGGCGGTTGAGCGTCATCCACATCGACCACGGCATCAGGGCCGAATCCCGGGAGGACGCTGAATTCGTGGACCTCGCCTGCCGGAACATGGACATCCCCTGCAGGATCGTGAACCCGCCGGAAGAGACGGGCGGTTCCCTGGAAAGCCGGTGGAGCATGGTGCGACAGGGCCTCTACCTGGAGAGTTCACCGGTGGTAGCGGTAGCCCATACAAGGAGCGACCGGGCGGAAACCCTCCTTCTGCGGCTGGTGGAGGGTTCGGGCCTGAGAGGTCTCGGAGGCATGGACTACAGGGGCAGGGGGCCGGTGGTGAGGCCCCTGCTGGATCTTCACAGGGATCAGGTGAGGGAGTACCTGATCAAACTCGACGTGCAATGGCGGGAGGACGCCACCAATCAGGACCCGGCCCAGCCCAGGAACAGGATCAGACTGAAAGTAATGCCAATTCTGGAGGAGTGTTTTCCGGGGGCTGTGGACGGTCTGGCCCGTTCGTCTTCGGTTCTGTCGGCATGGCGCGATCTGCAGGACATGCTCGGGGAAGGTCTCGAGCCGGGAATGTCCCGGGAGGAATACGCCGGGTACCCTCCGGCCGTTAGAATGGCGCTTCTCTGGTCCCTGGCCGGAAAGCCCAGATCGGGCTCGGAGGAGTTGAGGAAAACCGATGCCTGGATCGTATCCGGGGGAATCGGAGAACACCTTCTCCCCGGCGGTCTGAAGCTCACCGCCATGAAGGATTCCCTCCGGGTATCCACCAGGAAAGGCAGGTTCCGATGAAGCCCCTGATATCCCCCGAGTCCATCGAAGCCCGCATCAGGGAAGTCGGAGCGGAACTCAGCGCGATCTACGGAGACGACGAAGTGGTGGTCGTCCCTGTGCTGAAAGGCTCTTTCGTCTTCGCCGCCGACCTGGTCCGGGCCATGCGATGCAATGTGACGGTGGACTTCATAGGAGCCTCGAGCTACGGTGAGAGCACCGAAAGCTCCGGCGAGGTCAGGCTGACCCTGGACACCTCCGTACCCCTGGCGGGCAAGCAGGTTCTCCTTGTAGACGATATCGTAGACACCGGGCTTACACTGGCCTATATTCAAAAGCTTATTAATTCACGATCTCCCGCCGGACTTCGTACCGTGGCTTTCCTGGACAAGCCTGCCCGAAGGGTGGTGCCGGTGGAGACATTCAGGGTTCTGTTCCGGATCCCTGACCATTTCGTAGTCGGCTACGGCCTGGACGGACCGGGCGGCCTGTACAGAAACCTGCCCTACGTGGCGGTTCTTTGATGATGAAAGGTCCCTGATGGACATAAACCGCGGCAACGGAAAGAAACAGGAAGACGGCCAGCAGCCGCCGGTGGCTGGTTGCACCCTGAGAACCATAACTTTATGGCTTCTCCTGGGTCTTGCCGCCTACGCCCTGGTGGCGGTGATGAACCAGGGCACCGACACCGTGGACATCAACTACACCCAGCTTCTGAACCTCTCCGAAAGGGGCGGAGTCAAGTCGGCCATCCTGTACGCCGGCGGACTGGTGGAGGGGGAGTTCAGATCCCCCCAGACCTTTGACGGAGTCGAGTACATAAGGTTCGAGAGCTTCGTACCCTTCGAGAACCAGGAAGCCGTGTCGAGACTCATGGAGAGCGGCGTCATGGTGGAGGGCAAACCACCGAAAGTGGACTTCTTCACCTTCCTCTTCAACCTTGGTCCCATGCTGCTCCTTCTGGTTTTCTGGCTCTTCATCATGAGGAACGCCATGGGCGGCGGAAAGGTGTTCAGCTTCGGAAAGAGCCGGGCCAGGGCCGTGGGTGCGGACAGACCGAAGACCACCTTCGAGGACGTGGCCGGCTGCGATGAAGCCAAGACCGAACTGGAGGAGATCATCGAGTTCCTGCGGGAACCGGCGAAGTTCCAGCGCCTGGGGGGCAAGGTTCCCAGGGGGGTTATTCTCATGGGATCACCCGGAACCGGAAAGACACTCCTCGCCCGGGCGGTGGCCGGAGAGGCGAAGGTGCCCTTCTTCAGCCTCAGCGGCAGCGATTTCGTGGAGATGTTCGTGGGGGTAGGCGCCAGCAGGGTGAGGGACCTGTTCGTCCAGGCGAAGGCCAAGTCACCGTCCATAATCTTCATAGACGAGATAGACGCGGTGGGAAGGCACAGGGGTTCAGGGCTCGGGGGAGGCCACGACGAAAGGGAGCAAACCCTGAACGCCCTTCTTGTTGAAATGGACGGGTTCGAGTCCAACCAGGCGGTGATAGTAATGGCGGCCACGAACAGGCCCGACGTACTGGACCCGGCCCTGCTCAGACCGGGACGTTTCGACCGCCGGGTGGTGGTCAACCTTCCGGACATCAAGGGCAGGAAGGCGATACTGGGGGTTCACACCGCCAAGAAGCCTCTATTCAGGGATGTGGACCTGGAGCGTATCGCCAGAAGAACCCCGGGCTTCAGCGGGGCGGATCTGGAGAGCCTCGCCAACGAAGCGGCCCTCAAGGCGGCCCGTCGCGGGGTCAAGATGATCCACCAGGAGGATTTCGAGTACGCCGCCGACAGAATCCTCATGGGCGTGGAGAGGCACACGCTGGTGATGAGTACCGAGGAGCGCCGCCTTACGGCTTACCACGAGAGCGGACACGCAATAGTGAACATCTTCGTTCCCCATTCAGACCCGGTCCACAAGGTCACCATCGTTCCCAGAGACCGGGCCCTGGGGCTGACCAGCTTCCTTCCCCGTGACGACCGGCACAACTACTCCCTGGAGTTCCTGCTCAGCATGCTGGCCAGGGCCATGGGGGGCAGAGCCGCGGAAAGGGTGTTCCTGAACACCAGCAGCACCGGCGCGGGCAACGACCTGATGCAGGCCACCGACCTGGCCCGCCGCATGGTTTGCGAGTGGGGGATGAGCCCGGTGCTGGGCCCTGTGGTACTCCACGACCAGACAGGCCCGATCTTCCTGGGCAGGGACATGACCCGGATAAAGGACTTCAGCGAGGAAACGTCGAAAACCGTGGATACCGAGGTCAAAAGGCTTCTGGACGAGGCCTATTCCAAGGCCGAGGCAATCCTCATGGATCACCGGGACGTGGTGGACAGGCTGGCGGAGCTCCTCCTGGAGAAGGAGACTCTTGGAGCCGAGGAGATCGGCGTACTTCTGACGGAACTCAGGCCCGGAACGGAGTTTCCAGGCCTGGACCTGGAGCGCCGCGAACCGGGAGGGGAGCAGTCCGATGCAGGATCAGAAGAAGATAGCTGAGGGGATCAGGCTCCTTCTGGAGGGAATCGGCGAGGACCCCGACCGACCCGGACTAAGAGAGACACCTGAGAGGGTGGCCGTGTCCATGTCGGAACTCTGCCGGGGTCTTTCCGGAGACGCCCGCAAGCCTATAAGCACCATGTGCGTGGCGGACCAGAACGAGATGATCATCGTGAAAGACATCAGTTTCGCTTCCCTCTGCGAGCATCACCTTCTTCCCTACCTGGGCCGGTGCGACGTGGTCTACATTCCCGCGGACGACCGTATCGCCGGCCTCGGTTCAATCGTTCAACTGGTGGAGACCCTTGCCGCCAGACCCACCATTCAGGAAAGGCTCACCACCGAGATAGCCGACACCCTGATGGAGGAAATCGGAGCCAAGGGGGTCATGGTGGTCATGGAGGCTGAACACATGTGCCTGGCCATGCGGGGAGTGAAGAAGCGGGACTCCCGGATCGTCACCAGCGCCATGCGGGGGCACCTGCGCCGGCTGGAGACCAGGACGGAAGCCCTCTCCCTGATCGGCAGAAGCATCAGGGTAAGGTGATGGAGCAGGTCACGCCCCTTCCCCTGGACAAGCCGGAACACTGGCTGGGGGCAATGGACGGCTTGGGGTGCGACAGACAGGCATGGGACCGGGTCAGGGAGAGACGGGACGTCATGGCCCTGATGACCGGCCCGCTGAAGGCCCCGGCGGCCTCGATTCTCAAGCAGGCCATGCTGGCCGCCGGCGCCGACGCCCTGCTGCACAGGCTGGTTCTGACCTGCGGAGTCCGGGAAACCAGGGTTCTCGTCTACGGTACCGGGAAGTGTCTCAGGGCCGGGTGCGAATCCCTGAAGGGGCAGCCCTTCGCACTGGGTGAACTGGCGGACGTCATTTCAAGACTGGCGGGGGTGCCGGATCCTCCCGCCTCGATCACCGTCGGCGGAACCACCCTGGACTTCCGCCCGACGCCCCTTTTCATGGGGGTGCTCAACTGCACTCCCGATTCCTTCAGCGACGGCGGTCTGTGGAGCACCCCGGAAAAGGCCGTGGAACACGGCCTGGAGATGCACCGGCAGGGGGCTTCCGTAATCGATGTAGGCGGCGAGTCCACCAGGCCCGGCTCCGACCCCACCTGCCCTGAAGAGCAGATAACCCGGGTGGTGCCGGTGATCCGGGGAATCAGACGGATGTCGGACGTTCCCATCAGCATAGACACAACCCTTCCGGAGGTGGCGAGGGCGGCGCTGGACGCCGGAGCAGGCATCATCAATTCCACAGACGGCATGGAGACGCCGGGGATGCCCGAGCTGGCCGGGGACACCGGAGCGGCGGTGGTTCTCATGCACATGCGGGGAACCCCCATGGACATGCAGGAAAGCCCGGAGTACACCGATGCTCCCGGGGAAGTGGCGGAGTACCTGCTCGAAAGAATCGGCGTCCTGGAGAAGGCCGGGGTGGACAGGTCCCGGATAATGGTGGACCCGGGAATAGGTTTCGGCAAGCGCCCGTGGGACAACCTGAGGCTCATCCAGACGGTGCCCTGGCTCCGGCGCACCACCGGATGCAGGGTGGTTCTGGGGCATTCCAGGAAGAGCTTCCTCGGGCTGGTCACCGACGAGCCGGACCCGCTGCGCCGTGACACCGCCACCGCCGTGGTGTCAGCGCTGTCGGCGGACCGGGCCGACATGCTCAGGGTGCACGACGTCCGGCGGAACGTACAGGCGGTTTCCGCGGTTCTGAAGGGAGCTGGACAGTGAGCTTCGAACTCCTGGGAGAGCCTGTCCTGAGCTGGTTCTGGGTCCGTCAGGTGTTGGACGTACTCCTTCTTACCGGTCTCGTCTTCCTGTTGATGAAGGCCATCTGGAAGCAGCCCGCCATGCGGGTTGTCATCATCGTGGCGCTCATCGTGATCATAGCGATAGTGCTGCAGCAGATGAAGTTCCACGCTACGGGCAGAGTTCTGGAGGAGGCGGCGAAAATCCTTCCCGTGGCCCTGATCGTGATCTTCCACGAGGAGATAAAGGATCTCCTGGGAAGGCTCGGGCGGTTCCTTCAGGAGCTGGAGCTTTTGAACCGCAACAGACCGGGACAGATTCAGGACGTATTCATCGAGAACCTGGCGGCGACCTGTTCCCGGCTGAGCATGAAGCGCATGGGAGCATTGTTCGTGATTCAGAGGGAAGAAGACCTTACCAGGTTCTGCAGCGACTACCACCCGCTTCCCGGCATCGAGTTCGTACCCATCCTCGTGGAAGCGATGCTGACCTCTCCGGGCCCCCTTCACGACGGGGCCCTGGTGATAAAGGACAAGAAGATCATCATGGCCCATGCCTTCCTTCCCATGCACCTCGGAATAGAGGGATTCGGGGGAAGGCACCGGGCGGGTCTCGGCATCAGCGAGAGAACCGACGCCGTGGCGGTGCTGGTGAGCGAGGAGACGGGCGCCTGCAGACTGGCCGTCAAGGGGGGGCTTTCCCCATCCCTGAGCGACAAAGGACTCAAGAGAAGGCTCTACAATACTTTCTACCCGCCCACGGACCGCAGGCCGGAGGTAGCCAGGGATTGAGGACCCTCAAGGACGGGCTTGCCCTGCTGGTGGAAGAGGCCCTGGGGGAGGAAACCGCGGACCTTCCCTCCTCATGGCGGATCAGGATTTCCCGGGCGATTCCCTTTCAGGATATATGGAGCATCTCCCTGGTATCCTGCGCTTCTTCCCAGTGGTGCAAAGCGCCTCCGGAGACCGGGCTTCCGGGGGCCGCGGCGGTGCTGCTTCTGGCGGGAGCCACGGCGGTTCACTCGCTGCCTCCCGTGGGAGCAACCCTGCCGGGAATCGAGGGGTACGATGGAGGGGGGGATCCGCCGGCGGCCAGAATCCTGGCAGGGGATGCTTTGATTCCCCTTGCGGCCAGGGTGCTCTCCCGGCTCGATCCTCCGGTCTGCATCCATCTGACGGACCTGCTCATGAAAACCGCCGGGGGGATTCTTGAGGCCATGAGCTATGGAAGCCGTTCGGACATGACCGGCAAATGGACCGGCAGACTGGCCTCCCTGGCGGCCAGGATGGGCGCCGTTTCAGCCGGAGCGGAGCCGGGCAGGACTGAGACGGCGGCCCTGGCGGGGTTCTCCGTGGGTCAGGCCTCGGCCATCCTCAGCAGGTCAGTTTCCAGGGAAGCCAACGTGGAGGCGGAAAGGATGCTGGGTGAAGCCCTCGACGCCCTGGGCGGCGATTCCCGCCTTTTCAGGGAGATAGCCGGTTTCATAGCCGCCCGGGGAACCGGTGACTCGGGAGACCTTTTCGCCGCCCTGGAGCCTGACTAGAGCATATCCTGGGGATCAACGTCCACGGACATTCTCACGCCGGAATGCTTCTCTCCGGCGAAGTACCTCTCCGCCGTGTCCAGGGAGTCCGCCAGGATCCTCCGGGAAGGGGAGGTCAGCAGGATGCTCCAGCGGTGCATCCCCCCTATCCTGGGCAGTGCCGCGGGGCACGGCCCCCTGAGGGCTGCGCCCCCTTCCCGGCGAAGGGCGTCTCCAGTCCCTGCCGCGGCTTTTTCCACCCTTGACTCGTCCGACCCATGGAACAGCAGCCTCGCCATCCGGGTGAACGGAGGGTACGAAAGGGCCTGTCTCACCAGTAGTTCTCCCGCGGCGAATCCAGGATAGTCGTGGGTGCAGGCGGCCACTATGGAAGGGGCCTCGGGGCAGGCCGTCTGGATCAGCACCTCCCCGGGCGAAGGCCCCCTTCCGGCCCTTCCCGCGGCCTGCAGCAGAAGCGAGAAGACCCGTTCCGCGCTCCGGAAGTCGGGCAGCGTCAGCCCAATGTCCGCAGCTATCACCCCTACCAGGGTCACGTTGGGGAAGTCGTGCCCTTTGGCCACCATCTGGGTGCCAAGAAGGACGTCGGCCTCGCCCCGCCTGAACCTGTCCAGAATCCTCCTGTGGGACGAAGCCCCCCTGGTGGTGTCCGCGTCCATGCGCAGCACCCTGGTGCCCGGCAGCTGCCCGGCCAGTATCTCCTCTACCTTCTGAATCCCCGGCCCGGTGCGTATGAAGCGACTCGCCCCGCACCGGCCGCAGGAACTCCCGGCGGGTTTCCAGTAGGAGCAGTGGTGGCACCTCAGGACCTCCCCCCGCCGGTGGTAGGTCAGGGCGATTCCGCACATCGGACATTTCTCGGTATGGCCGCAGTAGAAACACATCTGAACCGGCGAGTGGCCCCTGCGGTTCACCAGCAGTATCGCCTGCCCCCCCCGGCTGGTGTGCCTGCCCAGGGCCGACAGCATGGCGTCGCTCACGAGCCTGTTCTCCAGCCCCCGGGTGTCCACGATCCTGATTGCCGGCAGAGCTCCCCCGGCGACACGGTCCGGCAGGGAAAGCAGTTCGTACCTTCCGGCGGCGGCATTCCGCCAGCTCTCCACCGACGGGGTCGCGGAGCCGAGGAGAACGGGGATCTTCAGGAACGAACCCAGCAGCACCGCCATATCCCGGGCGTTGTAGTAGGGAAGCTCCCCCTGCTTGTAGCTTCCGTCGTGCTCCTCGTCCACCACAACCACGCCGGGGTCCGCAAGGGGCGCGAAAAGGGCGCTTCTTGCACCTATCACTATGGATCGCTGACCCCTTCTGACCAGGTTCCATGCGTCCAGTCGCTCCCCCCTGGAAAGCCCGCTGTGAAGCACCGCCACCCGACCCGGAAACCTCGAACTGAACCGGCTCACAAGCTGGGGGGTGAGGCTGATCTCCGGCACCAGGACCAGCGCCTGCCGCCCCGCCTTCAGGACGTTGGCGATTACCCTGAGGTAGACCTCGGTCTTCCCGCTTCCGGTGATGCCGTGAAGCAGGAAAGCGCCTTTTCCCGCGGAAGTGATTGAATCCACGGCGGTTTTCTGGGCGGGAGTCAGTTCCGGGGCCGGATGGGGCTCCACGGACAGACCCGTCAGGGGATCCCGGGACACCTCCACTTTCCTCTCGGCCAGCAGCCCCTGAAGCAACAGGCGGTTCAGCGAGGCCCTGGAGACTCCGCAGGCTCCCACCAGCCAGGCCTTTGAAAGGGGTTCGCCGGCGGAGGCCATCCGCACCAGAATCTCCGCCTGCTTCGGGGCCCTGACGCGGATCGCCTGGGCGGCCTCCACGAGTTGATCCGGAGGGATCGCGGCCTCCACCACTGTTTCAAGCCTGGGCTTGGTCATCCGAGCCGGCATGTGGAACTGGATTACCAGCCCTTCCGCCGAGTCCCGGATCAGGGCCTGCTCGAAAGGGAAGGCCCGGGGAGCGGATGACTCCAGGGAGTCACGGCTGAAAACCCCCGGTTTTCCGCAGACCTTCAGAAGCTCGGCCCCTTCCCTGACCTCCAGCATCCTCTCCGCGGCCCCCTGCATGCCCGGGGGGAAACCGCACCCGGCGCACAGACCCTGGGGCGCCCGGTAGTAGTCGGCCATCCACCTGGTCAGATGAAGAACCCACGCCGGGGGAAGCGGCTGGGGATCGATCCGCTCCAGCACCGGTTTCAGGGGCTGTTCCGGAAGCCCTGTTCCGTCGCTCCAGACCACTCCCACTACCCGGGAGCCTCCGAACTCCACCGCCACCCGGCATCCCGGAAGTGTTCCACCGTCGAGTCCGACGGGAAGAAGGTAGGTGAAGGTGCCCCGGACCGGCCTGGGAACGGCCACCTCCACGGGCCTTCCCCGGGTCAAGCCAACCCCCCGGCCCCCGAAAGGACGATCTCCCTGGCCTGCCTCACGGTCATCGGCAGCGCAGGAAGGGTGGGGAACTCCCCTTCGTCGTAGAGCACGGTGCCTCCGCAGATGAGCCTTCTCACCCTGCCGGGCCATGGCAGCTCCAGGATGTATTTCCAGGGGTCCTCGCAGGTGTGCAGTTCGTCTTCCTCCCGGGGGGTGAGTTCCAGTTCCACCGAGTCATCGCGGGTATCGAAGCCGAAAAGGTTCGAGGGTGTCCGGGAGGCCATGCCGAACCATTCCTCCCCGGATATCCTTCCGGGATCCCCGGTCACCGCCGCCAGTCCCATGGCCAGTCGGGTGTCGGAAGCCACGTCCAGGGAGTTGTTGCATGGGGACCC
This sequence comes from uncultured bacterium, assembly GCA_964607515.1. Lineage (GTDB taxonomy): Bacteria > Fermentibacterota > Fermentibacteria > Fermentibacterales > JCC-6 > UBA6080. Next base: position 173,313 of record CAZSKU010000001.1, read on the forward strand.
GTCGCTGGCCATCACCACGGCAACCCCCCGATCCCTCAGGTCCGGAATCCGGGCGATGCCGCTGCCCAGTTTTAGATTCGCCCATGGGCAGTGGGCCACCGCGGTTCCACTGTCCGCCAGCAGCTCCGCCTCCCCCCGGGTCAGGTGTATGCAGTGGGCGAGGATCGTACGATTCCCCAGGAAGCCGAAATCATTCAGAAGCCTCACGTTTCCTCCGGCCTTCCTGATGGAGGGCTCCTCCATTTCCCCGGCGGCTTCGGAGCTGTGGGTGGAACGCACCACCGCCGGGTCTTCCCCGGCAAGCCATTCCCACAGTTCTCCGGAGCATGACAGCACGAACCGGGGTGTGAAGGCGTAACCAGTTCTTTCTCCGCAGGCTTCCCTGACCCTCTCCGACTCCCGCTGGAGCCATTCCAGGGGCCTGGCCAGGTACGAAGGTCCCCGGTCCATGAGAGCGTTGCCGACGAGCGCCCTGGCCCCGCTGGCCCGGAGGATTTCGACGAGAATCCCGGAATGCTCCACGGAACCCATGTCCAGCAGGCCGCAGCATCCCGAGGAGAACAGCTCCCTTAGCCCGAGAATGGCGGAAACCCGCATGGTTTCAGGTGTGTGGCAGGCTTCAAGGGGCCAGATCCGCCGGGAGAGCCAGGGCAGCAGCCGCCGGGACTCGGCGCACCCCCTGAACAGGGTCTGACAGAGATGAACGTGCCCCTGCACCAGGGGAGGGCACGTCAGCCTTCCCTTACAGACCGTCCAGTTCAAGGTTCACCGCCTTTTGGACAAACATACCCGCAACCCCGGGCGAATCACAGGTGGGAACCCCCGACCGGTGTTTGTATATCACAACGAAAACGCGAAAATACGAAAACACGAAAACCTTCGAAGGGAGTGTATCCTTTGATCGTCGCCCTTTTACTGACCGGCCTGGCGGGCCTCGACCTTCAAGGCACCGTCCTGCCCAACGGCCTGGAGGTGTTCACCCTCCATGACCCGTCGGCTCCCGTGGTCACCATCTGCGTCGCGGTAAAAACCGGCGCCACCTGCGAGACCCCGCAGACAAACGGCCTGGCCCACTTCTACGAGCACATGTTTTTCAAGGGGAACGCAGCCCTTCCCGACCAGACCGCCTACAACGAGAGACTGCGATCCTTGGGCATAATCCGGAACGGGACCACCTCCCGGGAGGTGGTGAAATACTACATAACCCTGGGGAGCCACCGGTTCGAGGAGGGGATGGAGTTCATGAGGGACGCCATGCTCACCCCCCTCTTCGACCCCCTGGAGATGGAGAGGGAACGGGCGGTGATCACCGACGAATACCTTCGGAACTCCTCCTCCCCATGGTGGGGCTTCTGGAAGGCGGTGGAGAATACGGTATACCTGGAGCCCTGGAGGGGCAGCGCCATCGGCGCACTGGAGGTGATCCAGTCCGCGTCTCCGGAGGTGATGCACAGGTTCCGGCAGACCTACTACACGCCGGACAACGCCGCCCTGTTCATAACCGGCGACGTTACCGGAGACTCCGCGCTGAGCGCAGCCGGACGGTACTTCGGGGAATGGGAGACGGGCGGGTTGAGCGACTACGATTCCCTGGGCCCGGCGGTGAGGATTTCCCGGGACACCACGGTTGCCGTTCAGGGACCCCCGGGGGTCGGGTACGTCCACATCGTCCTTCAGGGACCCACCCTGCTGTCGGACCGGGAGAGCACCTACGCCGGGGACCTCTGGGGAACCTACCTGGGGCTTTCCAGCCGAAGGTTCCAACGGAATCTGGTCACCGAGGGCCCTTTCACCGAGGTTTACGGTGGATACACCACCCAGCGCTTCTCGCCCATGATCACCTTCGGCGGAATGATTGAACCAGGGCTGATGGACGAGGGGCTCGCCCTTCTGAACCGGGAGATCGAAGCCATGGCCCGGGAGGGCTATTTCGATCCCGAGGGCGTGCAAATGGCAGCTACCCGGCTCCGCCGGGAGAGGCTTCTGGCCCGGGAGTCCTCCAGGGACCTGGCCGTCGAGACTCTGCCTTTCTGGTGGGTTCAGGGCGACGGAATCGAGTACTACCTGAACTATGAGGAAGGCATCTCCCGGGTGGAGCCCGGAAGGATAGAGGAATTCGTGGGAGAATACATCTCCGGGAAGCCCCGGGCGGTTTTCCTGGTGACCCCGGAAGGAGGATCGAGGTGACCGCCTGTATAACCCTCGCCCTGGCTCTGGCGACAACCCCGGAGGTGTCCTCCTTCACCCTGGACAACGGCATCCCCGTGATAACCCGCACAGTGCCCGGCGACGTGGAGGGTCTGTCGGTGTTCATCCTGGGAGGAACCAGGGTGCGCACCCCGGAGGACCAGGGCATCGAGGCGCTGGCCCTGGAGGCGGCCATGGCCGGGGGCGGCGAGTTTCCCGGAGAGAGGTGGCGGGAGGTGATGGACAGAACCCGGGCCGAACTCACCGGAAGCTACAACTACGATTTCAGCAGACTTCACCTGCGGTGCCTGTCCGAGGATCTTCCCCTCCTGGCCCTGGGCCTGGCCCGGTGCCTGGACGATCCGGAGCTTTCCCCCGAGTCGGTTCAGAGGGTGAGAAGGCAGTCGCTGGCCAGCCTCAGCCTCGAGGCCGCCGATCCTGACGAAAAGGTCTGGCTGGTGTGCAACGAGGGCTTCATGCCCCCTGGGCACCCCTACCTTCTCAGGCCAGAGGGCACCCCCGAGACGGTGGAACCGTTGACCGCTGAAGACCTGCGTCGTCTTCTGGAGAGCAGGGTACGGGCGGGCAACTTGCTCATAACCCACGCGGGACCCACGGAACCCGATCCTCTGAAGCAGCTCCTGGAGGCATCCTTCGGGAGGCTGCCCGGCGGAATGGACCCCATTCCTCCGGTCCCCCCCCTGTACTGTCCCCGGGACACCATGTCCGTCAGGGAGATGAATGCCACCACAACATACGCCGTGGTGAAGTTCGGCGCCCCTCCCGCCGGTCATCCGGACCAACCGGCCTTCCAGGCGGCCATGATGGTCGTAGATGAGCTGCTCTGGCAGGTGCTGCGTACGGACAGCGCCCTGACCTACGCCGCCGGGGCGGGCGTCACCACGACATACGAGGAAAACTGGGGCTACATGTACGTCACAACCTCCGAACCGGCCAGGGCGTGCAGGCTCATGACCGGGGTCCTGGCGGGGGTTTCCCGGGGCGAAATCCCCGACGAGCTGCTTCAGGGGGTGGTAAACACCCAGGTTACCCTGGACGGCATCCGGGCCCAGAGCATGGATACCCATTGCTGGCTCGCCGGGGCGGGGATGATCACCACGGGCCTCTGGAGTACCTTGTACGACGCCCAGGAGCGGTTCGGCCACATCACCCCCGAAGAGGCCGCCGCCGCCCTGCGGCGGTGGGCGGTCACGGCGGCCTGGGGTTTCGCCGCGGAAGACGAAGCCGCTCTGGGAATCCCCGAACCGATTCCCCTGGGAGTCCATCCTGTGGACGACGATGGGCTGGTCTCCCTTTCGGGAACGCTGGAAGTCCTCCTGCCGGGAACCCGTTCGGAGACCCTCGTGCTCACCGACGGCTCCACCCGAGGAACCTACGCCCTGGTGGGGGACCTGGCCCGGCGGCTTGTCCTCCGGGGCGCCCGGGAAGCCTCCGTGAGGGGCCGTCTCTCCAGGGAGGGGTGGTCGGTCAGGGAGGAACTCCCCAGGATACTCCTTGTGGAAACGTGGGAGGAGTGATCATGGAGCGCACGCGTGTGGTGATAATCGGGGCAGGCACCGCGGGGCTCACCGCGCTTTCCCAGGTCAGGAAACTCACCGACGATTTCGTGATCATCAACCGGGGCCCCTATGGGACCACCTGCGCCAGGATAGGTTGCATGCCCTCCAAGGCCCTCATCGAGGCGGCGGGCGTTTTTCACCGACGGCTCTCCTATCCGGAGATGGGTTTCATCTCCCGGAACGAGCCTGAGGTTGACGGCAGGGCGGTTCTTGCCCGGGTGAGGGCGCTGAGGGACAGGTTCGTGAAAGGGGTTCTGGAGGCCACGGAGAACCTGGGGGAGAAGAACATTCCCGGTTCTGCCCGGATCCTGGCGCCGGACCTGGTGGAGGTGGACGGCAGGAAGATCCGAGCGGACGCCCTGGTGATCGCCCCGGGCTCCACTCCGGTGGTGCCTGGACCATGGCGCGCCCTGGGCGAAAGCCTTCTTACCAGTGACGAACTGTTCGAGATGGAGGACCTTCCGGAAAGCCTGGCGGTGGTGGGACTGGGGGCGATCGGGCTGGAGATGGCTCAGGCGATGGCCAGGCTCGGCGTCAGGGTGGAGGGTTACGACGCTGCTCCGGTCATCGGAGGCATCACCGACCCCCGGGTGGCGGAGGCTGCAGCGGAGATCCTCGGAAGCGAGTTTCCGATTCACCTCGGGGTCTCGGTGGATCCGACTCCGGCTCCTCACGGGGTGAGTATTTCGGGGAAGACTTTCCAGAGAATCCTGGTGACGGTGGGCAGGAAGCCCAACGTGGAGGGGCTGGGTCTGGAGAACCTGGGGGTTCCCCTGGACCGCAGGGGAATTCCCGAAACGGACCCGCAGACCATGCAGGTCGGGGATCTGCCGGTCTTCCTGGCGGGGGACGCCAACGGAATGTCCCCGGTGCTACACGAAGCGGCGGACGACGGTTTCATGGCAGGCAGGAACGCCCTGGCGGATTCACCGGAACGTTACTGCCGCCGGGCGGCACTGGGCATCGTCTTCACCAGCCCCAACATCGCCTTTGCCGGGAAGAGGTTTGGGGAGACGGACCCTGAAAGCATCGCAGTCGGGGAAGCCGATTTCGAGGGGCAGGGCCGGGCCATAACCGCCGGCGAGAACCGCGGGGTCCTGAGGGTGTATGCCCGTGCGGGCACCGGCGAACTGGTCGGCTCCGAGATGATAGCCCCCGAAGGGGAACACCTGGCCCACCTGGCCGCCTGGTCCATTCAGAAGGGGATGACCCTGGGCGAAGTGCTGGGGATGCCCTTCTACCACCCGGTGGTGGAGGAGGCCTTCCGGGGCGCCCTTAGAAACGCCTCGGCCAGAATGAGGACCAGGGCCGAAGAGGTGCGGGTATGCCCCGAGACCCCCGTGGAGTGACGCGGGGCAGGAAAGGACGGCTGCTGTGAGGACTGTCAAGCTGATTCTGATCCTGGTTCTGGCGGTTCTGCTGGCCGTGGTGGTGCTGCAGAACACCGGAAGGGTGGAGGCCAGATTCCTCTGGATCCGGGCCGAAGCCCCAGTCATCGTTCTGTTGCTGGTGACCTCCGCGGCGGGATTCGTCCTGGGGATGCTGGTGTCGCTGCTCTACGGCAGGGACCGTCGCCGGCAGACTCCGGGAACGAGGTAACCGCCGGGCAGCCTTGCGCCGAAAACCCGTTCCCGGTCATATTCCGGGTTTCCAATACCCTCCGGAATGAGGTTCCCATGGCGCGCCGACGCGGGGAAAAACCCGACAGTTCCAGCCTGAAGCTTATCTACGCCAGGCTGTTCAGCCATAAAAAAGCCCTTCTTCTGGGCATTCTGGCGTTGATCGGCGTGGACGGCCTTCAGTTGGTCGTTCCGAAGATTTTCCAGAGGGTCATAGACGCCCTGGCGTCCGGGAACGCCGAGTCCGGCCTGATCTGGCGGATGGGCGTCGCCATACTGGCGGTCACCCTGGGGATGGCCGTCTGCCGTTTCTTCTGGCGGTGGTTCATCGTGGGCACCAGCCATCGAATAGACAGGGACCTCCGGGGCGAGTTCTACGACCACCTTCAGAAACTTCCGGCGGAGTTCTTCGACAGGACCAAGGTGGGCGACGTGATGGCCCACGCCACCAACGACATCAACGCCGTGAGGATGGCATGCGGCATGGCGACCATAGCCAGTTTCGACGCCATCTTCATGAGCGCCGCCAGCATAGTGATGCTGATAACGATCGACTGGCGGCTCACCCTGGTAACCATGATCCCCCTGCCCCTCATCGCCCTGCTGGTGACCCGGTTCTCGGGAATGATCCACGACCGTTTCGATGCTGTACAGAAGGCTTTCAGCGACCTGTCCGAAAAGGCCCAGGAGGCCTTCAGCGGCATCCGGGTGGTCAAGGCCTACGGCGACGAGGAATCGGAAAACGAGCTGTTCGACGTGAAGGCGAAACTCAACCTCGACCAGAACATCAGGCTTGCAAGGGTCTGGGGATTCTTCCAGCCTCTGGTCTCCTCCCTGGCCCTGGCCGGCAACGCGATCCTGCTCGCCGCCGGCGGCCGGATGGTGGTCGGCGGGTCCATTAGCCTGGGGCAGTTCGTGGCCTTCAGCAGCTACCTGGCCATGCTCACCTGGCCGATGATGGCGATAGGATTCGTGGTCAACATGCTTCAGAGGGGCGCCGCCAGCATGAGCAGGCTGATGCGGATCATTGACACCGTGCCCTCCATCGCGGACGGGGATGATCCCTCTTCGCCCGAGCCCTTCATAGAGGTCAGGAACCTGACCTTCACCTACCCCGAAACCTCGGTGGAGGTGCTTTCCGATGTGAGCTTCTCCCTGCAGAGGGGGCGCACCCTGGGCATCGTTGGGCGTACCGGCAGCGGCAAGACCACCCTGGTGGAGCTTCTGATGAGGCTCTACGATCCCCCTTCGGGCTCCGTGTTCCTGGGCGGAAGGGACGTGCGGGGTCTTCAACTCGGGAACCTCAGAAGGGTGTTCGGCTACGTGCCCCAGGAGACCTTCCTGTTCGCCATGACCATCGGCGAGAACATCGCCTTCGGGGCCGGCGACATACCGCCTGAGCGGATCCGGGAGCTGGCGGAGATTGTGGACATCGCCGGGGAGATAGACGGTTTCCCCCAGGGGATGGACACGGTGGTGGGGGAAAGGGGCGTCACCCTTTCGGGCGGCCAGAAGCAGAGGATAGCCATAGCCCGGGCCCTGGCCACGGACCCCGGTATTCTTGTGCTTGACGACAGTCTGAGCGCCGTGGACACGGAGACCGAGGACGTGATCCTCAAAGCGGTGAAGCAAAGGACCCGGAACATCACCACCGTAATCATCTCCCACCGCATCAGCACCGTGCAGCACGCAGACCTGGTGCTGGTGATGGACCGGGGAAGGGTGGTGGAGCAGGGCGCCCACGAAGACCTGCTCTCCCGGGGAGGATACTACACGGAGCTCTACAGGATGCAGCAACTGGAGGCCGAGGCCGAGAGGAGCAGGCGGGGGGGTGATTCCTGATGCCGCCCCACGGTAATCCCTTCGTGGACGATACCCTGGAGGGGAAGGCCTACGACGGCGTCCTGGTAAAACGGCTGCTGGGCTTCGTCAAACCCCACAAGAAACTGGTCTTCATGGCCATGGTACTGATGCTGGTATCCTCCGCGGTGGATCTGCTTCTGCCATACCTTACCAAGACCGCGATAGACAGATACCTGGCGAAACTCTACCAGGTCTACTCCGGAACTCCGGCGATGTGCGACTCGGTGATGGACCTGGACCGCCGGGAGGGGGATTTCATCCGGGTGAACCCGGATACTGTCCTTGTAAGGAAGGCCTCCCTGGACCGGCCGGATCCGGGGATGACCTGGCTCCTGGAGGATCCCGGCCTGGGAAGGGACACCTACTACGTCTTCGGAGCCGACCTTCGCACGGGAGACGCGGGCTTCACCGCCGGGCGGTGGTGGCTGGTGAGGGAAACCGACCTGCGCAAGGTTCCTCCCGGGGTGCTGTTCAGAATCCGCGGCGACGACCTTCGGGGGATTTACGGGCTGGCCTGGATCCTCGGAGGCCTGATACTGGTGAGCCTGGTGTGCGGGTACGGCCACGTGATGACCCTGGTGATAGCCGGCCAGAGGTCCATGTACGATCTGCGGAGCAGGCTGTTCAGGCACATTCAGACCCTGAGCCTGGATTTCTTCACGGGGAACCCCACCGGGCGGCTGGTGACCCGGGTCGCCAACGACATCGAGGCCCTCAACGAGATGTTCAGCTCGGTGCTGGTGAACTTCTTCAAGGACGTTCTCCTGCTGCTCGGCACGGCGGCGATCCTGTTCTTCATGAACTGGCGCCTCGCCATGCTGTCCCTGCTGGTTATGCCCCTGTTCACGCTGGTGTCGGTGTTCTTCAGAAGGATGACCCGGAAGGCCTACCGGGACGTGCGGAAGTTCCTGGCCAGGCTGAACTCCCACCTGGCGGAAGACCTGAGCGGGGTGAAGGTGGTTCAGGCTTTCCGGCAGGAGGGGGCCAGAAGGGCCCTGTTCAGGGACACCAACGAGAACTACTTCAAGGCCAACATGAAGCAGCTCGTGGTGTTCGGGGTGTTCCGCCCCATGATCGAGGTGATCGCCCAGCTGGGCACCACCATCGTGCTTGTCTACGGAGGGTTGAACGTCATGCAGGGGGCCCTGACCCTGGGCGCCCTGGTGGCCTTCCTGAGCTACGTCCGGCAGATGTTCCGCCCCCTTCAGGACATGAGCGAGAAGTACAACATCATGCAGAGCGCCATGGCCTCCAGCGAAAGGGTGTTCGGCATCCTGGACACCGTTCCGGCCATAACCGACGCCCCGGACGCCCTTCCCCCGGCGGATCTTATGGGGCGGGTGGAATTCCGGGACGTCACCTTCGGGTACAACTCCGACCAGACCGTGCTGAAGGACGTCAGTTTCACGGTGGAGCCCGGAGCCAGCGTGGCCCTGGTGGGCCCCACCGGGGCCGGGAAGACATCGGTCATCAGCCTGCTGACAAGGTTCTGGGAACCTGGCCGGGGAGAGATACTCCTGGACGGCACGGAGATCAGGAAGCACCCTGTTGCCACCCTGCGCAGGAACATCGCCATAGTTCTTCAGGACGCCTTCATATTCAGCAGGAGCGTGGCGGACAACATAAGGCTTGGGTCGGACATAGGAATGGACAGGATCAAGGAGGCCGCGGAGATGGTCCAGGCCGCGGATTTCATCGAGAGGCTTCCCGATGGTTACGACACGGTCATGGCGGAGAGGGGGGCGACCCTTTCCACAGGCCAGAAACAGCTGATCTGCTTCGCCCGGGCCCTGGCCCACGACCCCAGGATCCTGGTGCTGGACGAGGCCACCAGCAACGTTGACCCCGCCACGGAGAAACTAATCCAGAAGGCCATAGCGGTGCTGATGAAGGGCCGCACCAGCCTGATCGTAGCCCACAGGCTCAGCACGATTCAGCAGTGCGGGGACATCCTGGTGTTTGACAACGGACGGATACTGGAGAGGGGCAACCATCAGGAGCTTCTCGGGGCCAGAGGGATCTACTACAACCTGTACCTTCTCCAGTGGGGAAGGATGAGTAACGGGGAGGAAGGAGGATCTTCTGAGGAGTAGATTCCATTGGATGGCAGCCCTGGCCATGGCCGCCGGGTGCGGATCCCGGGATGCCGGAAGCCTTCCTCCCGATTCCGGGATCCGGCGAACGGAGATTCCCCTGCCGGGAGGAGAGATCGTGGTCGTATCGGAGGACAGGGTCTCGTCCGCCGCCACCGTTTCCCTCGAGGGGATGTACTTCCTGACCGACGGAGTCACCATCGAGTTCCTGCCCAGGTTTATGAGAACCGGCCCGGGGACGCTCCACGGCGAGATCGGCTTCTCGGGAACCGTTTACAGCCCTGTCTGGACCGTCCCCCCCCGGGAAGGAGAGCCGGTGCTCCCCGTAGTGGAGGGTACCCCGTTCGTCCGCCTCATCGGAGGAGAGACCCTGGTGACGTTTTTCAGGGAACAGGCCTCGGAGTTCCGGGAGGAGAAAGCGCCCACCGGCGAATACCGGTTCGAGGCGGTCTTCAGTCTCGCGCCCCCGGTGATGGAGCATGTGCTGGGCTCCGGAGACCTCATGCTGGCCGGGGACAACCCCGGATGGAGGGTCCGCGCGGGCGACTCCCAGATGGAGTCTCTGAAGATCTTTCTGGAGTATGCCCACGGGGAGCCTTCTGACTCGGGCGGCCCGGAGGCCGGGCGGTGATCGCCCGCCAGGGAGCGGTTCTCCTGCTGGCTCTGGCCCTGGGGTGCGGCAACGATCCGGCCGGCATCCAGGCTGTTCCCCCGACCCCCTCCACCCTCTGCGCCGGAGTGAACCAGTCCGGAGACCGGGTGGACGCTTCATGGACCCAGTGCCCCGACGATGACTTCGAGAGCTACACCCTCTGGAGGTCGGATTTTCCGGGGATCTCCGGAAACCCATCCCAGGCGGTGGCGGTGTTCTCTTCCATGGATCCGCTTGAGCTGTCCTTCTCCGATGCCGGTGTGCTGCCCGGGCAGAGCCTGCACTACGCCCTGGAGAGCAGGAACACCTCCGGACTCAAGTCCTGGAGCAACGAGGTCTCCGTGGCGGTCCCCGAACCGGACCCCACGCTTTCCGTTTTCTTCATAGATCCCACCTGGGGGAGCCTGTCCGGGGACGCCATGCTGGTCCGAACGCCTGACGGGCGGAACTACCTGGTGGACGGAGGCAGCTCGGTTCCCGGGTGGAGCTGCGGCGCCGACGTCGTCATACCGCTGCTGGACAGCCTGGGGATCTCTTCCCTGGAGGGCATCGTGGCCACCCATCCCCACTCGGACCATATCGGAGGGCTGATCGACGTGCTGGGGCAGGTTCCCGTGGAAACCGTATGGGACTGCGGCTGGCCCGGGGAGACCAGCAGCGTCTATGAGGATTTTCTGGAGGCCGTGTCGGCCTCCGGCGCAGAGTACGTGGTGGCCCGCCGGGGTATGAATCTGGACTGGGGTCCTTCGCTTTCGGTAAAGGTTCTTCACCCCACCCCGGCCCTGGGCAGCTACAGCATGAACAACGCCTCCATAGTGCTGCGGATAACCTTCAACCAGGTGAGATTCCTTCTGGCGGGGGACCTTGAGACGGAGGACGGGGAGGAGAGCCTACTGGCGGCCTTCGAACCCTATGAGCTGTCGGCGCAGGTGCTGAAGGTCGGGCATCACGGATCGAGCGACGCCACGGGGAATCCATGGCTCGATGCGGTGCAGCCGGTTTTCGGGGCCATCGAGGTTGGCGCGGGCAACCCCTACGGCCACCCCCACCCGGAACTCATCGGCCGGCTCACGTCCCGGGGGGTGAGTGTTTTCCGGACGGACCTTCACGGAACCTTCCTGATCGAGACCGACGGGGTGGATGTTAGCGTCATTCCCTGAAGGGAGCCCGGTTTCTTTTCCGACGGCTTATAATCGTTGTCGGGGAACCACATAGGGGGGGCTGTGAAACCTGTTCCCGGGGACTTTGGGGCAAGGCTGTTACAGACGGCGAGCGGGGTCCTGCTGGTGCTCCCCTTCATCCTGGCCGTGGTCATGACCCTTGCCCGGGGAGTTCCGGACTATCCTGCCTCAGGAGACGGGGCGATCCTGGAGATCTCAACCCGAAGGCTTTTTTCCGGAGGGATACCCCTGGGGCCCTATTCCCGCTTCGTTTTCTTCCATCCCGGTCCCATCTACTTCGCCCTGAGGTTTCCTCTGTACCACCTCTTCGGCATGAGGGCCATGAGTTTTCTCATCACCACCTCGGCCATCGGCGCCGGCTCTCTTCTGGCGGCCCGCCGGGCCGTGGAAAGGTGCGGCTCCCCCGGGGAAGCCGCCGTTTTCTCAGCGGTCGCCGGGGCTTTTCTGTTGCAGACCGGCCCGGAGCTGTGGCTCTCCGAATGGAATCCCATGGTGATAGCCCTTCCCCTGCTGCTGTTCTTCATCTGCTGCGCAGGCATAGGGGCGGGTTGCCGGAGCGTGCTGCTTCCCGGAGTGATCGCCGGTTCCTTTGCCGCCCAGACCCATCTCGGAACGGTTCCATCGGTGCTCATAACCGGGCTGGCGGCGGTGTCGGCTGGCATGATCCGCGGCCGGCCCAAGCCTTCGGGAAACGGCCGCTCCGGACGTCCGGCCGCGCTTCTGGCCGCGCTGGCGATCCTCTGGACAGCGCCGCTGTTGGAGGAAGCGCTTGCCCGGGGCCAGGGAAACATCTCCAGAATCATCGCCTTCATGGCGGAAACCCGGCCTGAGCACGGCTTCGGCGAGGTCTACGGAGACTGGAGCCGGGCTGTCACCGGATTCGTGCTGGACCCCGCCAGAAGCCTCCTGCACCGGGTGGGCTTACTGGATGCCGCAGTGGCTGCTCTTCCTCCGCTGCAGGTCGTCTTGCTCTCCCTGGCCTTCGCGGGTGTGAGGAAAACCCAGGGCGGCGCCTTCTGCTCATCCCTATGCGGCTGCTGCCTGGTGCTCTACGGAGCATCCCTGTTATCGGGGCTTCAGATCCGCGGTGAAAGGCTCGTATACCTGTTCCATTGGATGCGGATCCTGTCGCCCCTCACCCTGACGGCCCTTCTTTGTGCTGCCATGAGGCTTATCAGGCGGCGTCCCCGGGGCGTCCCCGCGGCCGTGGCGGGTGCCGCGGTGCTGGCGGTCTTCTCGGTTCTGGCGTCGGTTCGGGTTGCGGGACTGGCAAGGTCCCTGGCGGGTCCTCCGAGCCCCGAAGCCGTGGAAGTCGAGGCCATGTCGAACCGTCTGCAAGGCTGGCTTGCATCTCAGCCGGACCGTCTCAACCTGCTGGTCCTGAGAACCCCCGGTCTGTGGCCCGTGATGGCGGGAATCGCCAACTCCCTGGAAAAGGAGGGCTACCTGGTGGAAATGGAGGGGTCCTTCTCGGTGGTTCCCAGGTCTCTTCCGGAGGGGTCTCCCGTGAGGCGGATACACGTGGGCAGGGTGGCCGATCCGGGCCTGGAGGTTCCGGGAGCGGTGGCTTCCTACGGCGACATCGTGGCCGTGGTGCCCCCGGACTGATGGTCGTCGGTCTGCCGGCTGCGTTTCTCCGAATACATCATCGAGTCCGCCCGGGATATGGCCTCGTCGATGGTGACTCCCATGTCGGCGTTCCACTGGGAGTGCCCCATGGACACCGTCACGGTGAAGCCCGGTGAAACATCCTTCTCCAGCATGCTCCTGATGCGCTTTTCCACCATTTCCGTGTTGGAGTCCACCCTGGAAAGGATTAGCAGGAACTCGTCGCCGCCGTAGCGGATAACCGAGTCGGACTTCCTCACCGCCCTCTGGAGAACCGCCGCCACTTCCCGCAGCACCGTGTCGCCCGCCTGGTGGCCCCTGGTGTCGTTGATGGCCTTGAAACTGTCCACGTCCACCATGATGAAGCCCAGGGTGGTTCCTTCCCGGCGGGCCCTGCTCTCCTCCAGGTCCACCAGCCGGTTGAAGTGGTTCCTGTTGTAGGCCCCGGTGAGGGGGTCGTGAATGGCCTGATCTATCAGCTTGCGCTGGAGTGAGATCCGTCTGAGGGACTGCTCGGCGTATCCGAGGAGCAGGTCGGTGATTCCCACCAGGGATTCGGTGAAGGCGTCGCTCCGGCGGGAAAGGGCCAAGAACACCGAGTTCTCCGTGAGCGGCCGGCATACGCCGTTTCCGGAGAAAGCGCAGCCGGTGTTGTGGCCCTCTCGGCTGGTGTAGGAGAAGGGCTTTCCGGTCTCCAGAACCACCGAGGCGAGCTCGGTGTGGCAGTCTTCTGGACAGTGGGATCCGTGGGCTACGGTCTTGTAGGCGACCTCCACCTCCCCGCCGTTTTTCACCAGAACCATCCCGCAGTCCGCGTCGAGGATGGAACAGGCCGCCTCGGCGCATATCCTGTAGATTTCCGACTCGGTGGCGCTCCTCTGGAGTCTTCCTGCGATACCATGAAGGTCCTCCAGGCGTCTTCTTGCCCTGGCCACCATCTCCTCCACCCTTTTGGTGGCGGTGATGTCCACGATGTACCCCTCGAAGCCCAGCCTGTCATCGTCGGGGCACCCCTGTTCCAGCACCCACCTCTCCCCCGAGGGGCCGACCATCCTGTAGGTGATCTGGTATGGCCGCCCTGTTCCCGCGGAAGAGTCCAGGGTTTCCCTGAGATTCTCCAGATCATCCGAGTGAACGCCCCAGGAGAGCCCCTCGTTCCTGGGAAGGGGTTCGCTCCGTCCGCTGCTGCCGGGAAGGTCGGGGCGGCTCAGGAAGCCCACCGTTCTGGAGGCGTCGTGTCTGACCCTGAAGAATACCCCTGGAAGATGGCTGAAGGGCGGGTCCCTGAAGCGGTTTTTCCCCTTGACCTCGAGGTTTTCCGGCAAGGCCAGCGCCGGAGGGCAGTATGCTCTGTAGGAGCCCGCGGCGCCTCCGTCCAGGGAAACCGGCACCGCGGTGAGTCCGGTGCTCCTCCTGGAGCCGTAGGCGTCGAGTATCACCGTTTCCGTGTTTACTATGGCGCCGCCGAGCAGCATTTTCCGGGCTTCCTCTTCCGCTCCGGCCATGTCCGGGGGCACCAGGGTCCGCAGCAGGTCGGTTCCGGCAAGCTCTCCGGGTTTCCATCCGAACTGCCGGCAGAAGGAATGGTTCACCGCATTGACCATCCCCCGGGAGTCCGTGAAGAGTCCGGGTTCATCGGCGTCCTCGAACAGGGCGGTCAGGAATCCCGAGTCGGTGCTCTCGCCCCACCTCCGTCTCCTGCCCCGCTGGCTGACGAGTTCCCTGTAAATGGCGTAGTAGGAGTAGCCTTCGCAGGGGGGCGAACATCGGGAAGCGATGACCGAGACCAGGATGGGGGAACCGTCGGACCTCGTCCGGACGGTTTCCATGGAAACGGGCTTTCCCCGGGCCACGGAGACCGATATCTCGGCGGCCTCCACGGCCAGTTGCGGAGGAACGATGAGGCCGTCCACGGGCCGGCCGACCACGTCGTCGCGCGTAAATCCGAACATGGAGAGGAACCTTTGGTTCGCCAGGACCACCCCGTGGTTTCCGTCACAGAAGACCACACCCTCGGCGCAGCTCTTCAGAAGCTCCTCGATGAATCCCCGGCCGTCCAGTTCCCGTTCACCCTTCTGGGAGAATACTTCCGGCCGGAAATCTCCGGCGCGGCCTGTAAACCAGCACCCCTTCCAGACCCTTTGCCGGTGGTTCAGGATCTCCCGCCAACAGGAGTCTCAGGGTCCCCAGAATATACGCCGCAGCGAATCTCCGGGTAACTCCGAGAAAATCAGGCAGTTCCCCGGGAGGTCTGAGAACAGCTGCCCCCCCGGGTATGTCCATGTCGGCCAGGGTCAGCCAGCCCCTGAGCCGGAAGAGGTTTTCCCCGGGGGACTCCACCGCCGCGGTCACTGCACAGCATGCCGCCGCTGCCCGGTCCCTGGTGTCCGGTCCCGGGAACCTCTCAACCAGTATCCGCGTACCGTCCCGGGTCATGAGTCCCCAGCGGTGACGGGCGCCCGGAGCCTCGGGGGAACCCCAGCAGGGAACCCCGTTTTGGAGCAGCCAGCGTCGAAGCCAGGTCTCGGAAGCCAGAACGACCCGGCCCTCGGGATCACGGATTTCCCGACGGATTGCCCTGAGTACTCCCGAAGGCAGAGAACCCGCTTCCAGGAAAGACCTCCCTCCTCGAAGCCCACCGGAAGATACCCGCGGCCCGGCGGCCGTGCCAGCGGTTGCGCAAAGGAAAGTTGTTGAATACATTTGCGTGTACTTTTTTCATTTTTTCCCGAAATTCGCCCCGCTCAACAGGACGACATGACGAACGGAAGGGTACGGCCCATGGAGAAGAAAACTCCGCTCTATGAAAAACACAAGGCCCTGGGCGCCGACATTCAGCCCTTCGCCGGATACCTTATGCCCATCAAATACGATGGAGTCACCAGTGAACACATGGCCGTCAGAAAGGCCGTGGGGGTCTTCGACCTGAGCCACATGGGGGAATTCCGGGTGACCGGCCCCGGTTCCAGGGAGTTTCTTGACTACCTTCTCACCAACGATGCCGATATCCCCGCCGGAAAGGCCTACTACACCACGATGTGCTATCCCGACGGCGGAATCGTGGACGATCTGATCGTCTACAGGATCGGCCGGGATGAATACCTCCTGGTGGTGAACGCCTCGAACATCGAAAAGGACTGGGCCTGGGTGGACAGCCACAAAACCGGATTCGAAGTGAAACTCGCCGATGAAAGTGACGAGACGGCCCTGGTGGCGATTCAGGGACCCATGGCCCAGGCGGTAGCGGCGAAACTCACCGATGCGGATCTGGACAAGGTCGGCTATTACGAGCACTTCACAGGAAGCTTCGCCGGGGTTCCCGCCCTGGTGGCCAGAACCGGCTACACCGGCGAGGACGGCTTCGAGATCTACGTCAAGGCTTCCGCGGCGGAAATCGTATGGGATCGGGTCATGGAAGCCGGCGGCCGGTTCGGAATAGTGCCCGTGGGTCTCGGCGCCCGGGACACCCTCCGGCTCGAGGTCGGGTATCCCCTCTACGGGAACGATATAGACCACAGCGTCTCCCCCATCGAGGCGAAACTCGGCTGGGTGGTGAAGCTCAAGACCGACAAGGACTTCGTGGGAAGGGAATTCCTCGAGCGCCAGAGGGACGAGAAGCCCGCCAGGAACCTGGTGGGGCTCAGCGTGGTGGGCAGGGGCTTTCCCAGGCACGGCGCCCCCCTGTTCCAGGGGGATCGTCAGGTGGGGACCGTCACCAGCGGAAGCATAGCCCCGGCCCTGAACCAGGGGGTCTGTCTGGGCCTCGTTGAGTACGGGCTTCGAAAGAACGGAACCGAGCTCGAGGCCGAGGTGCGGGGCAAGAGAATTCCAGTTAAAGTCGTGGGCATTCCTTTCTACAGCAGCGGCAGCCGCAAGAGCTGACGACAAGCCGAACCGGGAGATGAAGACATGAGCAGAATAGTAGAGGGCCTCAGGTACACCGAGAGCCACGAGTGGGTGAAGAAGGACGGCGACAGGTTCGTCATGGGTATCACCGACCACGCTCAGCACGAAATGGGCGAGATCGTCATGGTGGAGCTTCCCGGGGTGGGCGGCAAGGCTTCCCGGGGTCAGGCCCTCGGGGCGCTGGAGGCGGTTAAGACCGCGGAAGACTTCTACTCTCCGATGGACGGTGAAGTGGTGGAGGTCAACACGGAACTCGACGGCAATCCCGCCCTGGTGAACGAAGACCCCTACGGAGCCGGCTGGCTGGTGGCCATCAGGGCCGACAACCCCTCGCAGTTCGAGGATCTTCTCACTCCGGACCAGTACCGCGGCATCGCCGGCGAGTAGAAAACCCAGATGAACAGGTTCGTCCCCAACTGCAGAATCACCAGGAAGCGGATGCTGGCGGAGATCGGCGCCGGCGGGGTGGAAGATCTGTTCGCCCCAATCCCCGACCGGGTGAAGGTTAGGAAGCTTCTCGACCTTCCTCCCGCCATGTCCGAGATGGAACTGGTCCGGGAGTACCAGCGTCTCGCCGGGGCTAACACTTCCGGCGGGCTTGTCTGCTTCCGCGGGGCAGGCTCCTACGACCACTTCATACCCGCGGCGGTGGACAGCATTCTGACCCGGAGCGAGTTCTTCACCGCCTACACCCCCTACCAGGCGGAGGTCAGCCAGGGCACCCTGCAGGCCATCTTCGAGTATCAGACCATGATGGCCAGGCTCTGCGGAACCGAGGCCGCCAACGCGGGCATGTACGACGGCGCCAGCGCCACCGCGGAGGCGGCCCTGATGGCCATGCGGGTGACCGGCATGGACAGGGTGCTTGTGGCCGGAAGCCTGAACCCCTCCTACAGGGCGGTTCTCGACACCTACCTGGGCCCCGGGGGGTTCCAGGTGAACGAGGTTCCCTTCGGCCCCGACGGACGCGTTGACCTTCAGGCCGCCGGAGCCCTCTTTCAGGGCGGAGCCGCCGCCCTCATACTGCAGACCCCGAACTATTTCGGGGTTGTCGAGCAGCTTTCCGGGGCCGTGGAAACCTCCCGTGCCAACGGGGCTCTGACGGTCGCCGTGGTGGACCCGGTGAGCCTGGGAATCCTGAAGGCCCCCGGTTCCCTCGGAGCGGACATAGTGGTGGGAGACGGCCAGCCCCTTGGAATCCCCATGAGCTTCGGGGGGCCCTACGCCGGGTTCCTGGGCACCTCCGCGGATCACCTGCGGAAGATGCCCGGACGGATCATCGGCCGCACCGAGGACCGGGCCGGCAACACCGGCTACGTGATGACTCTTCAGACCCGGGAGCAGCATATACGACGGGAAAAGGCCACCAGCAACATCTGCACCAACCAGGCGCTGATGGCCCTGGCGAACGCCGTGTACCTGTCCCTGACCGGGGAGGAGGGATTCCGGGAGATAGCCTCACAGTGCTGGCACAAAGCGCACTACCTGGAGACGGCTCTGGTTGCCGCAGGGGCGGAGAGGGTCTTCGACGCCCCCTTCTTCCGGGAGTTCGTCCTGAGGCTGCCCGCCGATGCGGATGCTTTGGAGGAGAGGCTTCTGGCCAGGGGGTTCCTGCCGGGTCTTCCGGTTCCCGGGCTTGGCCGGGGCGCCATGCTCTTCGCGGTGACGGAGAAACGCACCAGGGAAGAGATGGACGGTTTCGTCCGGGCGGTCAGGGAAGCCTTCGGGGAGGTGAAGTGATGGAAAAGACCATCTTCGGAATCAGCTGCCCCGGAAGGATAGGGGTTTCGCTGCCCGACTGCGACGTCCCCGAAACGGGGATTCCCGAAGAACTGGCCAGGGAAGGGGACATCGGCCTTCCACAGGTGTCCGAGGGCCAGGCGGTCAGACACTTCGTCCGGCTCTCCACAATGAACTACAACATCGAGAAGGGCATCTACCCCCTGGGATCCTGCACCATGAAGTACAACCCCAGGCTGCACGAAGCCCTGGCCCGGGTTCCCGGGCTCTCTTCGGTCCACCCCCTGTCCCCCGACTCGACGGTCCAGGGCA
Source organism: uncultured bacterium (assembly GCA_964607515.1). Lineage (GTDB taxonomy): Bacteria > Fermentibacterota > Fermentibacteria > Fermentibacterales > JCC-6 > UBA6080. Next base: position 192,054 of record CAZSKU010000001.1, read on the forward strand.
CCCTTGAGCTGATGCACAGCCTGGGCGCCTGCCTGTGCGAGATAACGGGTTTTCACGGCGTGACCCTTCAACCCGCCGCGGGGGCTCAGGGGGAGTTCACCGGCCTGATGCTCATCCGAAGCGCCCTTCGGGCCTCCGGGCAGAACGACAGGGACAAGGTGCTCATGCCGGACAGCGCCCATGGAACGAACCCCGCCACGAGCACCATGGCCGGCATGAAGGTGGTGCCGGTGAAGTCCAATTCCCGGGGAACCGTGGACGTGGAGGACGTCAAGGCCAAGGTGGGCCCCGACACCGCGGCTCTGATGCTCACCAACCCGAACACACTGGGCCTTTTCGAGACAGACATACTGGAACTCACCGAGGCGGTGCACCGGGCCGGGGGATTGAACTACATGGACGGGGCCAACATGAACGCCCTGCTGGGGGTGGCCAGGCCGGGTGACATGGGATTCGACGTCTGCCATCTGAATCTGCACAAGACCTTCAGCACCCCCCACGGCGGTGGAGGCCCCGGGTCCGGCCCGGTGTGCTGCACCAGGGAGCTGGCGCCATTCCTTCCCACCCCGGTGGTGGCAAGAAACGGCGAAGGCTACTCCCTCTCCTGCCCCGGCAACTCCTCCTTCGGCAAGCTGATGGCTTTCCACGGCAACGTCGGCGTCATGTACAGGGCCTACGCCTACATCAGAACCCTGGGCGCCGCCGGCCTCCGGGAGGTCACCGAGGGCGCCGTGGTGAACGCCAACTACCTTAAGGCCAGGCTTTCCGGGCATTATCCCATTCCCTTCGACAACGGACCCTGCATGCACGAATTCGTGGCCGGGGGCCCCGAGATGGCGGGGATGGGCCTGAAGACCCTGGACATCGCCAAGAGGCTTCTGGACTACGGTTTCCACGCGCCCACGGTCTACTTCCCCCTGATCGTGAAGGAAGCCCTGATGATGGAGCCCACCGAGACCGAGAGCATGGAGATTCTGGACGAGTTCGCCGACGCCCTGCTGGCCATCGCCAGGGAGGCCCGCGAGAAGCCACACCTTCTCACCGACGCCCCGGTGAACACGCCGGTTCTCAGGCTGGACGAGGTCAAGGCCGCCAAGGAGCTGGTGGTGGTGGAGCCCTGGGAGGAAACCTGACCGTCGGCGGGGAGACGATGAACGGAGGGGAGGTCCTGGGGTGGACCTCCCATCCCGCCAGGGAGAAACCCTGGGCCACCGTGGCACTGGTTCTGATCATCCTGGCGTGTTCCCTCTCGGCGGCCATGTTCATGGAGAACGTCTGGTGGGGAATTCTGGGGTGCGGCCTGCTGTTTCTCGCAATGTGGAGCTGGTTTCTGCCGGCCAGGTACAGACTCGACGAAAAGGGCGCCGAGAAAAAAACCGTCTTCGGTGAGGAAACCAGGCCCTGGAACCAGGTAAAGAGCGTCGTTGCTGACCGTAACGGGGTTCTGTTGAGCCCTTTCCCGACCCCCACAAGGCTGGCTAAATTCAGGGGTCTCTCCCTGCAGTTCGCCGGCAACCGGAAGGAAGTCCTTGAATTTATTCGGTCCAGGACTGAACCCCGACGATTATAAGGCCGACACTCCCGAGGCTGTGGCCGACCTGTTGGGCAGGATCGCCAGGAAAGTAGTGGAGAGGGAGATGACCGTGCCGGCGATAATGCTTCTGGAGACGGTCAAGCCCCTTTCCTTCCTGGGCAGCCAGGCTCTGGTTTTCCTGAACCCGATAGTCTCCCTGATCGTCTCCTCCGAGGACTATTACCGGTTCGTGCGGCTGCTGGACGACAGGGAGAACATCGAAAAACTGGAGATTGCGATAGAGGAGGAGAACGCCCGGGAAACCGACCGGAGACGGGAGGCCAGGGCCCGGCGGCCGGGCCGACGCCGGTTCTTCCGGTTCGGGAAATCCCGGAAGGTCAATGAAATGAAGGGAGACGGCAGTGGCCGCGAGGGAGATCAAGAGCATCCTGGCGACTGACTGCGGCAGCACCACCACCAAGTCGATCCTCATCGAATGGCGGGACGGCCGTTACAGGCTGATCCGCCGGGGCGAGGCTCCGACCACCGTGGAGGCGCCTGCGGAGGACGTTACCAAGGGCGTTCTCAACGCGGTCGGCGAAATCGAGGACCTTGAGGGCAGGCAGTTCCTGAACGACGACAAGGACGGCGTCCTGGTGACCGAAGACGGCCGGGGCGTGGACATGTACTGCTCCACATCCTCTGCGGGCGGAGGTCTTCAGATGACCGTGGCCGGCGTGGTGAAATCCATGACCGGTGAAAGCGCCCAGAGGGCCGCCCTGGGGGCGGGGGCCATAGTGATGGACGTGGTGGCCTCCAACGACGGCAGGCTCTCCCACGAAAAGGTCGCCGACATCCGCAGGCTCAGGCCGGACATGATCCTCCTCTCCGGAGGCATAGACGGCGGCACCATGGACCACGTGGTGGAGCTGGCGGAGATCATCAGGGCGGCGGACCCCAAGCCCAGGTTCGGGGTGGGATACAAGCTCCCGGTGATCTACGCCGGCAACGTGAACGCCAGGACCGCCGTGGCGGAGGAGCTGGGAGGCACCGCGGAACTGAAGATAGTGGACAACCTCAGGCCGGTGCTGGAGAAGGAGAACCTGGGCCCCGCCCGGGACACCATTCACGAGCTTTTCATGGAGCACGTGATGGCCCAGGCCCCGGGCTACGCCAAGCTCATGGAGTGGACCGGCCTCTACGAGGACGGAGCCTGGCGGAACGTGCCCATAATGCCTACCCCCGGGGCGGTGGGCAAGCTCATCGAGACCGTGGCAAAACAGCTCAGCATCCATGTGATGGGGGTGGACATCGGCGGAGCCACCACCGACGTGTTCAGCGTGTTCGACAGCGAGGGACAGCCCGTGTTCAACCGCACGGTGAGCGCCAACCTGGGGATGAGCTACTCCGTCAGCAACGTTCTGGCAAGCGCCGGTATGGACAACGTGATGCGCTGGGTGCCCTTCCACATGGACGAGGCCGACCTCCGCAACCGTATCCGCAACAAGATGATCAGGCCCACAACCATCCCCCAGGAGCTGGAGGAGCTTATCATCGAGCAGGCCATCGCCCGGGAAGCCCTCCGGCTGGCCCTGGTTCAGCACAGGGAACTGGCGGTGGGGCTCAAGGGCGTCGCCCAGGAGCGCACCATCGGGGACGCCTTCGATCAGAGCGCTTCGGGAGCCACCCTGGTGGACATGATGGCCCTGGACCTGCTCATCGGGTCGGGAGGAGTCCTCAGCCACGCCCCCCGCAGGAGCCAGACCGCCCACATGCTCATAGACAGCTTCCTTCCGGAAGGCGTAACCATGCTGGCGGTGGACTCCATCTTCATGATGCCCCACCTGGGCGTTCTCAGCGAGGTGCACCCCCGGGCGGCCACCGAGGTCTTCGACAACGACTGTCTCATAAAGCTGGGCCACTGCGTGGCTCCCTCGGGGCTCATGAAGAAGGGCGGCGTTCTGGCCTCGGTGAAACTCACCATGCCCGACGGGTCCGTCCGCACCGAGAACATCGACAGCGACCAGATGAAGCTGGTTCCTCTGGGACCCGGCGAGAAGGCCGCCGCTGAGATAACCCCCGCCAAGGGGCTCGACGTGGGAGAGGGCCCTGGAAAAGTATGGACCGGCGCCCTGGAAGGCGGGGTGGTGGGCCTGATACTGGACGGCAGGGGCCGCAAGCCCTTCAACCTTCCGGAGGACGACGTGAAGAGGGTGGAAATGCTCCAGAAATGGTCCAGCGCCCTGGATACCTATCCCGAGCGCTTCCTCAGCCTGGGAGGGGGAAGGTAATGGCCTTCGCATACACGCCGGGCCTCAGGGTGGCGGCGGTGGCGGACATCGTCAAGACCCGCAGGCTTCCCCTGAAGGGGCAGGTTCTGGTAAATCCCGGCGACCGGGTGCTGGCCGACACCATCGTGGCCAGAACCGAACTCCCCGGCAACGTCAGGATGCTCAACATAGCCAACATCCTCGGGGTGCCCGCCCAGGACATCCACGAGCTGCTCATGGTGAAGGAGGGCGACCCCATCGAGGAGAAGGGGGTTCTCGCCCAGTCCCGCGGGCTGTTCGGAAAGTTCTTCAGGAACACCGTCCGCTCGCCCATCACGGGGGTCTTCGAGAGCTTCAACGAGATCACCGGCCAGGCGGTTCTCAGGGAGCCTCCCATACCGGTGCAGATAGACGCCTACGTCAACGGAACGGTGGACGAGGTTCTGCCGGAGGAGGGCGTGCTGATCAGGACCCACTGCACCTTCGTCCAGGGCATCTTCGGCATAGGAGGGGAAGTGCGCGGGGAACTGAAACCGGTCGTTGACTCCCCGGACCAGGAAGTTTCCCCGGACAGGATCACCCCGGACTGCGCCGGCAAGGTTCTGGTGGGCGGCAGCTACATCAGCAACGCCACCCTGAGGAAGGCCATAGCCGTCGGAGTGAAGGCCGTGGTGGTGGGCGGTTTCGACGACAAGGACCTGAAGGACCTGCTGGGCTACGACCTGGGGGTCGCCATCACCGGCCACGAGAAGAAGGGCGTCACCCTGATCCTCACAGAGGGGTTCGGAAGAATGACCATGGCCCACGGGACCTTCGATCTGCTCAGGTCCCGGCAGGGCATGAAGGCCAGCGTCAACGGCGCGACCCAGATCCGGGCCGGCGTCATGCGCCCCGAGGTGGTCATCCCCCTCTCCGACGAAGAGTCAGCCCTGAAGGACGGGAGCCACCAGGCGGGCGCCATGGACATCGGCAGCCCGGTCAGGTGCATCCGTGCTCCCCACTTCGGCAGACTGGGCAGAGTCGTCTCCCTGCCTCCGGAACTGAAGGTGGTGGACTCCGAGGCCAAGGTCAGGGTGCTGGAGGTGGAGTTCGAGGACGGCGCCAGGGCCGTGGTGCCCAGGGCCAACGTGGAACTGATAGAGAAGTAGGACGGCCGAACAGAGAAAAGGGGCGCCCTCCGGGGCGCTCCTTTTGTTTCCGGTTCTCCAACCATCACCATTCGAACCCGAAACAGAGAATGAGAATCCTGTGGCTTTTCCCTTTACTTGCTGTGGTCATCGCAGCACATCTATCTGACTATCAACAGTTTAACAGTTGCGAGGTCTCCGCCCGATCGAAGCCGACAGAAATAGACGCCACTCGGCAGACTCACCTGCGATGAATAGCTGTGAATCCCTGCAGGCATCTCTCTGTCAACGAGATTCTGAACCACATGTCCCGCAAGGTCGTAAATTGCCAGATCCACCAGTCCCGGGGCTTCCAGGCTGATTTGGAGCATCAACTCTGAGGATACCGGATTCCGGCACACCGAAAGACCAAAGCAAGCCGGAGTATCAAGGTTTGTAACAGCCGCCGCAGAGTCGGTTCTTTCATCATAAGCGGCGGATTCCATGGTTAGTTGCGACGGAGGGAGAAGAACTGTGCTGTCGGTATGTCCACCTCCGCTGGTGGCGACCCAGTAGAAAACCTTTATGCCTCCGAAGTACTCTCCCGTGAGATGCTCAAACCCGGTAATCATGGGAGCGTTGATCTGGAAAGGATCACCAGGATGCCATGCCCCGTCAAAAACAGGGTACGTATGAGAGCTCCCGCTGGCTGTGAACAGATGTACTTCCAGAGAACCGGAACCAAGAGTTCCAAGTTCCTGTGAAGGAGCATATACCAGGCTGTTGACACCTATCCAGCAGTAATCGCCGTAATCCTCTCCGGAGAGGCAGAACGGGCTCAGGCTTGAAGCGCCAAAGCCGCGCGTAGTCTCGATCTCTCTCAAGGGAAACGGAGTATGCCTGTTCATGCTGTGAGCGGTTGTACCCGTGAAGTCAAGGATTCGAACGTTGTACAGGCCCTGCAGCGAACTGCTTGATGCTTTCAACATCCAGAATCCATCCCAGAATGGACAACATCCATTATTTACACCAGATATGGTGGTAATTAGCCAATAATCCCACAGCTGCTGATCAAGCGACACTTCGATATTGTAGCTGCCTGCAACATGCGAATCGTCCAGTCGTGTAAATACCGGCGGGTTTATCTCCCAGACATAGCTGCTGTCAACACCCTGCTGATAGCCGCCGCCGAATTCACCACCGGCATCCCTGGGCATAGCTACCGAACCTGGAGATACATCCAGGGCATTTCCAGCCAGGTCGCAACCACC
>CAZSKU010000002.1:0-154792 GCA_964607515.1 uncultured bacterium
TGATGTTGGTGTCGGGAGCGTCCAGAGTGAGAACGATTGATTGTGCGAAAGCTATCCCCGTCACAATCAGCAAGAGCAGCAGAACACGTTTCATGATACCTCCACCAAGAATACAAATACCCACTTGAACCATCTCGTGTAATTGCTACCAATTCTATAGGTCAATGTCAATGGTGTAGGTTACGGGCCAGTTCTTTCCGGTCACGAGGAACAGGTCGCGGTCGCGGTCGTAGGCGACACCGTTGAGCCCCGAACCGCTTCCGGGATAAAGAGCGCTCATGTCGTATATCCCCAGCACGTCGCCGGATGCCGGGTCTATGGCCAGAATCCGGTTGGACTGCCACTGGTTGGCCCAGACGGTTCCCCTGGCGAACTCCAGTTCGTTCAGGTTCCGCTGGGGGATGCCCGCCAGGGTGACCCTGACGCTGTCGGTTACCCGCATGTTCGTTGGATCGTGGAAACGGAGGATCTCGGAGCCGTCGCTTCGAATCACGTTCTCCCCGTCGAAACAGGCCCCCCAGCCCTCTCCCTGGATGGTGAAAGTGTCCACCGTCTCCAGGGTGACCGGGTCCACCGCCAGCACCACTCCCTCCCTCCAGGTGAGCACCAACATCCTTTCGGGGGATATGAAGGTGAGACCCTCCGCGAAGAGGCTGTCCGGAAGCCTTCTCAGCTGAAGGACCTCACCGGTGGACGGGTCGGTCCTTCGAAGGGAGGACCGACCGTATGTGCCCGTGCTCTCGTAGAGGAAACCTTCGTGGAGTTCGAGCCCCTGGGTGTAGGCGCCCGGGTCGTGCCCGGCCATCTCCACCAGGCTCCAGGCGCCCGCCAGTACCGCCAGAACCTGGAGTATCACTATCTGCGGCCGCCTCCCCCTGAGGTGCCTCCCCTTCCACCCTGGGGCTGTTCCACGGTCTGGGCGGCACCGGGGACATCGGATGCAGCGACGTAGTCGGCGGTGAACCGCTGGGTCCTCAGGGCAACCGCATCCGGGGCAGGCTCCGGGTAATTGCCGGCCTGGATCATCGTTCTCACCCATGCGGCCCGGTCGGAGGGCGCGGGATGGGTCTTCCAGAAGCCCTGGGTGCCTCCCTGCTGGGCCATCCTGTCCAGCACCTCAGCCAGAGCCGCTGGACTGTAGCCGGCGTCAGCCAGGATGCAGACCGCCAGGCTGTCGGCGTCCCGCTCGGCGTCCCGGCTGTACCCGGTGGTGACGATGGTTTCGGTTATCTCTGAGACGATGTCGCCGTAGTTCTCCACCAGTTCCCTGGTCTCGCTTCCCCCGAGGTGTCTGGCGCCTTCGGTTCCCAGAGTGGTCCAAGCGGCGGTCATCTTGGCCCGGTTAACGGCGCCCACCCCGTGGGCCAGCACCACATGGGCTATCTCATGGGCCAGGATGGCGGCCATCTGGTCCTCGTTCCGGGCCAGGTCGGAGAGCCCCCTAGTGATGAAGATCAACCCGCCCGGGCAGGCCATGGCGTTGATCTCAGGGGAGTTCAGCAGAAGGAAGCGGTACCCGCCGTAGGTGAAGGGTCTTGGGGAGAAGCCCGCCAGGGCGGTTCCCAGGAGATTCAGGTAGCGGTTCCTGCCGGAGTGCCAGTCGGGTGTGTAGTTGGTGAGCATGTAGGCGGCCACGGAACGTCCAAGGTAATACTCCTCGGTCTCGGTTATCTCGCGGTTGGCATCCTGGAACGCCTGGACCACCGAGACGGCGCTGGTGACCTCTTCACTCTCGATTATGTCGGTGATGCCCGAGGGGATGTCCAGCCCGAAGGCCATAAGTGCGCAGAGGAGGATGCTCATCGGGGTCTCCCTTCAACGGGGGTGGAGACGGTAGCCGCTTCCCCCTCGATCAGACCCACGGCTGCCAGAAAGGCCCCCACGGCCTCCGGGGAGGTTTTCAACTGCTCCATCCGGTCCACAAGATCGAACCTGAGATCGGCTTCCTCGGCGTAGGATGCCTCCACATCGGCGTTGAACCCCCTGCCGGCAAGCATTATCATGTCGGGGTCCTGTTCCCCTCCGGAGCTGCCCCGGCTGAGTACGGCACCGGTGAGGGAGGTGGAGTGGAGCCATCCCTGGGTTCCTCCGGGAAGCTGCACCTGGAACCAGGCGCCCTGTTCCCCGATAACGTTCACCTCGGTTCCGAAGTCCACTGTGGCGATGGGCTGGGCGTAGTGAACCGGCCTGGGGAACAGGCTCTGGTCGCGGGTCTTCACCGTGGCCATCCCTCCCACCTGGATGTCGTCGTCGGCGGTCAGCAGCGCCGCCGCCGCCAGCAGAACAAGAATCAGTTTCATCTTCCCTCCCGATTCTACTTGGACGATAGTTTCCAGACGCCGTTCCAGTCCGGCGGCACGCCTTTTCCGACCATATCCTCGCAACGGTTCCGCAGGGTCAGCGCCGCGGGGTGGTCCAGGGATGCGAACAACTCCAGGGCTTCCGCCGGCCTGCCGGCCCGGTACAGCTTCAGAGCCTGCGTATAAAGGGCGCTCCACTCAGGCAGCTCCTCCTCGAAGGGGGTGTACAGGGCCACCGGCCTGGACTGGCCCACCACCATCACGGAGTCCAGTTCCAGGAAGCTGATCCCGGGGGCCTGTTCCATGGTAGGTCCAGGGAGGAGGATTGGGGTTCCGTAGACCTTGTTCACCCCCTCCAGTCTGCTGGCCAGGTTCACCGCGTCACCCATCACGGTATAGTCGAACCTTTTCTCGCTGCCCATGTTACCCACCACCATGGGGCCCGTGGACAGGCCGATCCTGGTTTTCAGAGGAGGAAACCCTTCGTTCTTCAGCCTGAGGTTCAGCCCCTCGTGCATCCGCTGGCACTCCAGCGCCGCCCGGCAGGCCCTGAGGGCGTGATCCTCCATGGGCAGGGGAGCGCCCCAGAAGGCCACGATGGCGTCGCCCTCGAACTTATCCACCGTGCCGCCCCACTTGAGGATGATGTCGGTCATGGCGGTGAGGTAGATGTTCAAGAGGGCCACGAGCCTCTCCGGCTCCAGCTTTTCGCTGATGCTGGTGAACCCGCCCACGTCGCTGAAGAAGGCGGTCATCACCCGGCGTTCTCCGCCGAGGGTGAGGATGGAGGGGTTCTTCACCACCTGGGCCACCACCTCCGGAGAGAGGTACTGGCTGAAGGCGCTCCTCAGGAAGCGCTTCTGCCTGTTGGCCCTGAAGTTGGCCTCCACCGCCCCGGCCAGCAGGGATACCATGCCCCCTGACAGAGGAGCCGCCGCATCCATCCAGACACCGTTTTTGAAAAACATGTAAACGGCGGCCGCATACCCCAGTATCAGAACGGTGCCGGTGGCGATGGAGCCTCCCACTGAAGGAATTACAAGCATGACCGTTCCGATTGCCAGCGCGATAAGTATCGTTGTCACGATGGGGACCGTCGGGGCGGGTCGTTCGATTCCCCTTCCGGTCATGATGTTGTCGTATACAGTGGCATGCACCTCGACCCCGGGGTAGTTGGCGCTGAAAGGGGTCGGCTTCAGGTCGAACAGGTCGACCGCGGTGTAGCCCACCAGGACGACGGCGTCCTGGAATACGTCACCGTCGTCATCCTCCATCATCATCTCGAACACCCGGTCCGCCCCCAGGGTGGTGTATGTCCCCCTGGGGCCCATGAACCGGGGTATGAAGGTGCCATCAGTGGATACCGGCACGCTGACTCCGCCAAGATGCAGCCTTCCGTCTGAGATGTAAGGGGTTTCCCCGGAGGCGATCATTGCGAGGGCGAGTCCCGGGGAAGGTACCGGGCCGCCGGGGGTACGGGAAAAAAGAGGTACGCGTCTGACCACCCCGTCCGGATCGGCTTTCACCAGAGGGGAGGCAAATGAGGTGGCACCCGAGGAGATCTCGGTGACGGGGAACCTGGCTGACCGGTAGAGGGGGCCCTCTCGTGAAGGAGATTCCATGTTGATAAGCACGCTGTCGGGGATCGGGGCGGCTGCCGAGTCGAGGAACAGGTTTACGATGAAGACGGTGGGAAGCCTCGATGCCTGCGCTCCGAACAGGCTGTCTTCGTAAGCCCCCCACATCGAGGAGGTTTCAAAGGTGATGTCGAAGAAAAGCGCTTTCGCTCCCTGGCCGGCCAGGAAACCCGCCATGTCGGCCCATATCTCCCTGGGCCACGGCCAGGCAACATCAATGGATTCCAGGGAGGAATCGTCCAGGGCGATGATCACCACACGGGGGTCGGCCTCTCCGGGGTTTGGGTCCAGCCTGCACCTGGCGTCGTAGGTGACCGCCTCCAGGTTCCTCATGGCGCCGGTGTGGGAGAGCAGGGCGAATATCGCTCCGACTCCGGCGGAAAGCCCCAGCGCCCGGAACCTGAGGAACCTCTCGGAGGGTCCCCGGGAAAAAGCCATGAACAACCTCCTGAAGACGGGGCTAATCTACCCTTGATGTCATCTGAAAGGAAGCCGTGGGGGCGGTTCCTTCGTCGCATGTTATAATAGAAACCAACCTGCGGGAGGGTGTTATGTCCAAGAGGCTTCCCACCCTGGCGGTGGTTGGACGGGTCAACGTCGGGAAGTCTTCACTGTTCAACAAGATATGCGGCGGCCGGGGGGCAATTGTTGACAACGCCCCCGGGGTCACCCGGGACAGGAAGTTCGCCCTGGCCCAGTGGAACGGCAGAAGGTTCCTGCTGGTGGACACCGGGGGTCTCACGCCGGATCGGGAGGATCCTTTTCAGGAGGCCATACGCCGGCAGGTTGCCTTCGCCGTGGATGAGGCCGACGTGGTGGTCCTCCTCACGGACGGCACCGCGGGGGTCCACCCCCACGACGAGGAAGCCGCCAGACTCATGAGGAAGAGCGGGCTTCCGGTGGTGCTGGCGGTGAACAAGGTGGACACCGGCGACAGGCTGGACCTGGTGCACGAGTTCAACTCTCTGGGGCTGGGAAAGCCGTGGCCCGTGAGCGCCGCCCACGGCCTGGGGGTTGCGGACCTTCTGGACCATGTTCTGCCCTTGCTGCCGGATACGGAGATAGAGGACTTCCAGGGGGTGTCCCTGGCTGTGGTCGGCCGCCCGAACGTGGGGAAGAGTTCCCTGGTGAACCGGCTCTGCGACACCGAACGGGCCATCGTCCATTCGGAACCCGGCACCACCCGGGACTCCACGGACACCGTTATCACATGGAAGGACCATGCTTTCCGGATCATAGACACCGCCGGCCTGCGAAGGAAATGCAGGAAGATGGAGGACGTGGAGTTCTACAGCACTCTCCGGGCCTGGCGCAGCGCCCAGGAGGCCGATGTGTGCGTGGTGCTCCTGGACGGGGCTGAATTCCCCACGGGTCAGGACTCCCGGATCCTGGGAAGGATATGGGAGATGGGGAAGGGCATCCTCATCTGCGTAAACAAGAGCGACCTGGGGCTGGACCGGAACCTGTGGCTTCAGAGCGTGCTGCAGCGGTTCCCGCCGGCGTCCGACATCCCCGTGATGTTCATCAGTGCCCTGCAGGGAACGGGAGTTGGAAGGATCCTTCCGGAGGTGAAACGGATCGCCGATCGGCGTTCCGTCAAGCTGGCCACCAGCAGGGTGAACCAGATGCTCCTGAAGGCCGTCAGGGAGGTGCCCCCGCCGTCACCTGGGGGCAAGCAGCTCAAATTTTTCTACGGAACCCAGGTCCGGCAGTCGCCGCCTTCTTTCCTCGTGTTCCTCACCAGGCCGGACCTGGTGCCCGACAACTACAGGAGATACCTCGAGAACGCATTCCGCAAGGAGCTGGACCTGAAGGGGGTTCCCATGAACCTGGTCCTGAGAAGGAGGGAACACTGACCGCTGTTATCCTGGCCGCGGCCTTCCTTTCAGGTTCGATCCCCTTCTCGTGGTTCCTGGGCAGGGCCATGGGAGTGGACCTTCTGAAGGTGGGGTCCGGGAATCCCGGGGCCACCAATCTTCTCCGCAGCCGGGGCACCGCCCCGGGGGTGACCGGTCTTTTGCTGGACGCGGCCAAGGGAGCGGCCCCGGTGTTGTGGGCGGTCCACACTCCCGAGCCGTGGGTTCCCGCGGCAGCGGCCCTGGCGGCGATCCTCGGACACGTATTCATGCCATGGTTCGGGTTCCGCGGGGGCAAAGGCGTGGCCACCGCTCTGGGGGCGCTCCTGGTGTTGTCGCCCCCGGCGGTGCTCTGCTCTCTGGGTGTTTTCATCGCAGCGGTGGCTCTGTCCCGAATGGTCAGCCTGGGCAGCATCCTCGGGGTGGCCGCCCTGGCTCCCTTCGGAATCCTCTTCCGGTGCGGCGTGTGGGTCAACCTGGTGTTCGGCGCGGTGGCTCTCGTGGTCATTCTGGGCCACCGGGGCAATGTCGGAAGGATACTCAAGGGAACCGAGAGACGGGTGGGGTCCCGGTGACAAGCCTGGTCCTCCTGATGAAGAGCCTGGTGGACAAGGACCTGCGGGTGCGATACAAGAGAAGCCTTCTGGGCTTCCTGTGGTTCCTTTTGAAACCCCTGTTCAGCATGGCGGTGTACACCGTGGTGTTCACCAGGATAATCCGGTTCGGCGGGGCCATACAGCACTTCAGTCTGTTCCTCCTGGCGGGGCTTCTTCCGTGGAATTTCCTCAGCTCTTCCCTGTCCGCCTCCACCCGGACCCTGCTGGACAACCACAGGCTGATCCGCAGCGTGTACTTTCCCAGGGCGGCCCTTCCCGTGGCGGCGGTCCTGGCCAACGGAGTTCACATGATCCTGGCGCTTGGAGTCCTGGAGGCCCTGCTCTGGATATGGGGACATCCTCCCGGTCCTCCCCTGCTGGCCCTGATTCCCGGAGCGCTCATGCTGTGCTGCCTGACCTCCGGGCTGGCCATGGCCCTGAGCGTCTGGAACGTCTACTACAGAGACGTGTCCCAGTTCCTGGAGGTGGTCCTGCTGGCCTGGTTCTACGCCAGCCCCGTGATCTACCCTCTGGGCAGGGGGATGATACCCCCGGGGGTTGAGGCGGTTCTGCGTTACAACCCGGTGGCGGGAATCCTCGAAATCTTCCATGGCGCCATGTACTACGGCATTTGGCCGGAAACCTGGTGCTGGGTCAGCGGCGCCGCCTGGAGTCTGGCATTCCTGGCCCTGGGGGTCGTGGTTTTCCGGGGGCGGGAGGCATCCGTGGTGAAGGAGCTCTGATGGGTCTTTCACCGGGTGCAGTGCTCTTCGAGGACGTCCGGCTTGATTACAGGCTCTACAGGGACCGGAGCGTCACCCTGATGCAGGCCGTGATGAACCTGTTCGGCAGGGGAACCACCACCTCATGGTTCACGGCCCTGGACGGAGTCTCCTTCGGAATAGAACCCGGTGAGGCGGTGGCTCTGATCGGCGCCAACGGCGCCGGGAAGTCCACCAGCCTGAAGCTCCTGGCGGGGATCTACAGACCCACCTCGGGAACGGTGAGAACCGGCGGCAGGATAGCAAGCCTTCTGGACCTGGGCGTTGGCTTCCACCCGGAACTCACAGGGGCCGAGAACGTAATGCTCAACGGGGCCCTTCTGGGGTTGAACCAGGGGGAGATGAGGGCCCTTCTTCCGGATGTGGCCCGTTTCGCCATGCTGGAACGGTTCATGGACACCCCGGTGAAGTACTACAGCGCGGGCATGTTCATGCGCCTGGGGTTCTCCCTGGCGACCAGCGTGGACCCTGACATCCTTTTGATAGACGAGGTCCTGGCGGTGGGGGACGCGGGTTTCCAGAGCAGGTGTCTGGAGAGGATCCGGGGATTCAGGGAGCGGGGCAAGACCATCGTGTTCGTGAGCCATGATCCCGCCGCCGTGAGAAGCATCTGCGGCAGGGCTGTCTGGCTGGACTCGGGAACGGTGAGGATGGACGGTCCCGCGGAAGAGATCCTGGCGGGATACCTTTCCTCCGCCGGGGGCGCCGCACCCCCTGCGGAGGCCGCCGGAGTTACCCCCAGGGAATGGGGCTCAAGGGAGGTATTCTTCAGACGTCTTTCGATCTCCGACGGCAAGGGGAATCCGGCGACGGTTTTCCGACCCGGCGAGCCGATCCTGGTGAAGGCGTTCATGGGAACCCCCCCGGGGCGGCGCATCCAGAACGTGATTCTGGGATACAGCATCCACAGACCCGACGGAGAAACCGTTCTCGCGGGGAACAACCTGGAGAACGGGCGCCCGCTGCTGGAGGTGCGGGACGGTCTGGAGGCCTCCATGCGCCTCTCAGTGACGGCCTTGGAACCGGGAAACTACGTGATGGGGTTCTCCCTCACCGGCAACGGAACCGACTACCACTGGAAGGACTTCATGTACCCGGTGACCATTCTGGGTCCCAGGGAGAGGATTCCCCTGAGACTGGACTCCGTGGAGTTCAGCGGTGGATCCTGAAAGGTACCTGGTCCCGCCGGAGGAGGCGGCCCGTACGGTCCGGGTCCTGAGGATGTACGGGCTGAGGGATGATCGGGTCATAGATGCGGTGTCCAGGGTTCCCAGGCACCTCTTCATCCCCGGCGAGTTCCGGGAGACGGCCGACCCCTACGGAGATCATCCCTGCCCGATCGGTCACGGGCAGACCATATCCCAGCCCTTCGTGGTGGCATACATGGTTTCGGGGCTTCGGGTCGAACCTGGTATGAGGGTTCTCGAGGTGGGAAGCGGCTGCGGATACGCCGCGGCGGTGCTTCTGGAACTGGGAGCGGAGGTGTTCGGCATAGAAGCGGTTCCCGACCTGGAGACCCACAGCGAAAGGGTGCTGGCTTCCCTGGGGTACAGCGGATTCCACGGGCTGGCCGGTGACGGCTCCCTGGGGTGGCCAGGGGGCGGCCCCTTCGACAGGATTCTGGTCTCCTGCGCGCCCGAGACCGTCCCGAAGGCCCTGGTGGAACAGCTGGCGGACTCCGGCAGGATGATCCTTCCGGTGGGTCCTTTGTTCGACCAGAGGCTGGTTGTTCTGGAGAAATCCTCCAAGGGAGTCACCATGACTGAGGACCTCCCTGTAAGGTTCGTTCCCATGACAGGCTCCGGGGGAGGAAAGCACCGGTGAAGCCGGGGCTTTTTCCCAGGTTCGGGGAGCTGTTCCGGGGAACGGCTGCCAGACCCGGCGCTTCAGGGTGGCTCATAGCCCTGTCGGTCCTGGTCCCCAGGCTGCTCTGGTTCGCCCATCTGGAGGGCAGGCTTCCGGTGCCGGTGCAGGATCAGGGGTTCTACGTCCGCGCCGCCGTATCCGTGGCCGACGGCGATGGACTGAGTTTCTCCAGGGACATGGCCGCCGCCAAGCAGGGGCGGGCCCGGGAGGGAGCGCTCTACGAGGGGTGGGTGGAAAACCCCGGCTACGCCTTCGGTCTGGCGCCGGTGGAGGAACCCTCGGCGGTGATGGAACCGGGATACCCGCTGCTTCTGGCTCTGGCTTTCCTGGTTTACGGGAAGACCGCCGGGGCGGTGTGGATGGTGAACCTGGGCTTCAGTCTTCTGGGAGCCTTCGCCATGAGGAGACTGCTGGCGGGGCGTTCCCCGGAAGCCGCCCTGGCCGGGGCCCTGTTCTGGGCTCTGTACCCGCCTTACGTGTTCTTCTCGGCGTACGCAATGACCGAAACAGCCCATGCGGCCCTGCTGGTCCTGAGCTGCGCACTGATACTGGAAGGCCGAAGATCCCCGGGAAGGTCCCTTCTGGCGGGTCTCTGCACGGGCGCCTTCTTCCTGATAAGGGCCACCGGACTGGTGCTGCTCCTTCCGGCGGCTCTTTACCTGGGTTTTCGACGGTGGAGGAATCTGCCGGCCCTGGGGCTGGGCTTCGCCCTGGCGGTGTCGCCCTGGGTGGGAAGGAACCTGGCGGAACTGGGCCACCCGGTGCTGATGCCCACCAAGGGAGCCCTTAACTTGTGGATGCGGAACCACCCCGAGGTGCTGGCGGAGGAGGGGATAGTGGTTCCTGAGGATATTCCGGTGAACAGACCGGAGCTGCTGGTATACCCATCCTTCGATGAGTTTCCCGGGGAGGTGGAGAGGAGCAGGGAGCTGAGCCGGTCGGCCCTGGAGTTCATGTCCGCCAACCCCAGGCTCGTTCTGTGGCTCTCCCTTCAGAGGGCGGCGCACTTCATGTCTCCCGGCGGAAGCACCCTGGGAGGCGCCGCGTTTCTGGCGGGGCTTGCGCTTTTCGTCCCGTTGCTGGCTATGGGAACCGGCGGGTTGGTCCGGAGCTTCGGCCTTCCGGAGACGAGGTTCCTGGCCGGAGTGTTCCTTGTATATTTTTTGATGCACGCACTGACCCACGGCGGCGCACGATACAGGCTTCCCGCGGACATGGTCTTTCTGGCCGGGGCGGCGGTGTTCCTGTTTGACAGAAGGAAGTCACCCTGAAGAAGGTTCTTTTCGTCTTTCCTGAAACCCGGTACCCTTCCGGTCAGCCTCCCCTGGGAATCGGCATGCTTTCGGCGGTGGCCAGGTCCCGGGGGCTGGAGCCCCACCTGTGCGACATGTCCTTCAGCCGCCGGCCTTTCCGGCTGCTGGAGGAGAGCATTGCCCGGATCGAGCCCGACATCGTGGGGATAAGCATGCTCACCCCCCAGCTCTCCGCCGGCACCGAGGCCTCGAGGATTGTGAGGAGCCTGGCTCCCGGAGCACTTCTGCTTGCAGGAGGGCCCCATCCCACGGTGATGCCCGGGGACACAATGCGCAGGCTCGGGCCTGACCTGCTTTTCCGGGGCGAGGCGGAAATCTCCTTCGGCATGTTCCTGGACGGGGAGGACCGGGAGCGGATTCCCGGGGCGGTGTACCCCGGAAAGGATGGCCCGGAGGCCTCGAAAGCCCCTCGGATCGTCCCCGACCTGGACACCCTGCCCCTGCCTGACAGAAGCCTGTTCGACATGGAGACCTACATAAGGCACTGGTACTCCATGGACAGGGTGGACCCGGGACTCCGGGGAACCACTATCATGGCCACCAGGGGCTGCCCGTACCACTGTGCCTACTGCCAGCCCACCCTCTCGATGATCTTCGGCAGAAAGCTCCGTAAACGTTCTCCCGGGGCGATCGTGGAGGAACTGGGTGCCCTTGCGGAGACGTACCGCATCAACGCCTTCATGTTCGAGGACTCCACCTTCATCGTCGACCACCCCTGGGTTCACGCAATCTGCGACCTGCTCATCGAAAGCGGGCTTCGACTCTCCTGGTGCTGCAACGTCAGGGCGGACCTTCTCACCGGCGAGCTGCTGGACCACATGGTGGAAGCGGGGCTCAGGAAGGTTAACATGGGCGTGGAGACCGCTTCCCAGAGGGTCCTGGACGACATCTACCAGAAGGGCATCACTGTGGAGGGGGTCAGAAGGGCCCTGAGGCTATGCAAGGAGCGGGGGGTCTTCGTGCAGGGGTACTTCATGCTTGGCACCCCCGGGGAAACCATGGAGGAGATGAAGCGAACCATCAGGTTCGCCTCCGAGGAGCCTTTTGACGACGCCCTTTTCGACATTACCACCCCCTTTCCCCACACCACCCTCTGGGAGCGTACCAAGCATCTGATCCGAAGCGACTACACCCACTTCGACTGCTTTCAGAACTGCGTGTACGATCTTGACGGGATTTCCCCGAAACGCATCGAGCGATTGAAGAAGCAGGCTTTCTGGAGGTTCTACCTTCACCCCCGAAGGCTGGCCGCCACCATGAGGACCGTACTGGGACTCCGGAACGCAAAGCGGACACTCATCAAGGCGCGGCGGGTGTGAAGAACGTCACCGTGACCGTTGACGACGCGGGAATGCACCCGGCCGTAGACAGGGCGGTGCAGATTTGCGGAAGGGCGGGGTGCGTGGACCGGGTGAGCATCCTTGCCACCGGCCCCTCGGCGGCGGCGGCCTGCGGCTCGGCCATGGACGGCGACCTTCAGGTGTCCGTCCATCTGGACTGCATCCGGGGCCCCTTCATACTGAAGGAGAGCCGTTTCCCCGGAACGCCCGCCGGCTGGCTTTTTGCCGGACGCAGTCTCATGAGGCAGGCGCGCCGGGAGTGGTCGGCGCAGGTGGAAAAACTTCTCGCCATGGGAGCCATGGTGACCTGCCTGGACAGCCACAGGCATCTCCATCATCTGCCGGGGCTGCGGAAGGTTCTTCTTACCATGGCGGACGAGTACGGAATAGGAACCGTCAGGGCCGCGGTGCTTCCGGACCGGCTTCAGAGGCTTCCGGGAAGCGTTGTGCTGGACGTTCTGGGAAAGGCCCTTCGAAGGGAGGCCGCCCGGTCGGGGATCGCCACCGCCCGGTGGATGCTGGGTTTTTCGGCCGCCGGGCGGGTTAACAGACCTTACCTGGAGCGCTTCCTGAAGGTTGTGGGGAATGCTCCGGCTGAGCTGGTGATGCATCCGTCGGTGGAGGGTGTCTGGTCCCCTGGGCAGACCGGCGAGCTGGAGCTGATGCTCTCGCCGTGGTTTTCGCAGGCCATGGAATGAGCCGACGAAATCTGACCCTGCTTCTTGTCCTGGCGGCCCTGGTCCGGGTTCCGGTTCTCCTGCTGGCCTCCATTGGCTTCTTCCCGCTGGGTGAGGGCCGGGTCCAGCTGGACCTGGCCGGCAACATTCTTGACGGCAGAGGTTTTCAGCTCTCCAGATCCATGCTCCACCCCGACGACGGGGTGCGCTCCAGCTTCAGGGACTTCCAGATGGATTTCTACCGGCGGGTAGACGGCTTCTACGGGGTTCTCCGGCCTGAGAAACCCACCACCTTCCTGGTTCCCGGCAACGCCCTGTTCTTCGCGGGGCTTATGGGGGTCTTCGGCAGGGGGAGCGTGCTGCCGATACTGGCGGTTCAGCTGGTCCTTGGCGTTCTGACGGTGAATCTCGGAATCAGGCTGGCCGGAAGGTTCCTTAGAGACCGCTGGCTCACCGCCGCCGGAGCCCTTATGGCCCTGGACCCCTACGAGATCTACTACGAGGCCATTCCCGCAACTCAGGCCCTGTTCTCCCTGGTGTTCATGCTCGGGCTTCTGCTGTCGGTAAGGCTCTTCGAAAAACCGGGCCCCGGCAGGGGCATTGCCGCGGGGATCGTGTGGGGGGTGGCGTTCCTGGTCCGGCCCGCTGCGCTGCCATTTGCGGCCCTGGCGGTGGTTCTACTGCTGGTCTTCGGTCGCCCGACGGGCAGGTCGGCGGTGTCGGCGGGATGCCTGGCGGTCTGCTTCATTCTCGTTCTTCTTCCCTGGGGGCTCAGGAACCGCTCGGTCACCGGGGCATTCTCGGTGATGCCTACCCAGGGTGGAGTGCAGCTGTGGGAATACAACGGCAGGATATTCTCGAACAACTTCCGCCACGAGGCGCCAGGGGCCATGCTCTTGTACGGCCCGATCAGGGAGCGTTGGGCGGGAAGGCTCACCAACCCGGAACTGGCGGAATTCCCCGAATTTACCGACGAGAGCGAAACCTACCGGGACAGCCTTCTCACCAGCCGCCAGCTGGCATTTCTGCGAAGCAACCCCAGGGTGTTTCTGGAGCTCTGCGCCGTGCGGTTCCTGGAGTTCTTCAAACCCTTCCCCCTGAACGAGTTCTCCCCTTTCCACACCGCCGCCGGCCTTCTCTTCTTCTTCTGGGTGACGGTATTCATGGTTCCCGGGGGGATTCTGGTGCTGCGGAGGAAGGACGCTCCGGGTCTTCTGCTGACGCTGGGCACCGGCGGATACGTGCTGATGCACCTGCTGGTGGCCTCCGGCACCCCCCACCGGGTCGCGGTGGACTTTCCCCTGCTGATCCTTTCCCTCACCTCCCTGAGGCTTTTCTGGAGAAGGCGGGGGGCATGAAGGTCCTGGCGGTCAGGACCCACGCCTTCGGCGACGCCCTGATGTGCACTCCGGCGGTGTCCATACTGGCCGGGATTCACCGGGTGGACGTTCTGACGGGCCCTTCGGCGCATCCTGTGTGGAACAGGCTTCCCGGAGTGGAGAGGACCGTGACCGCCCCGGTTCCAGGAGGCTTGCTGCGAATGCTCTTCTGGACCGCCGGCCGCAGGCTCCGCGGTTACGACGCGGTCTACTACCTTGGCTACTCCCGGGCCATGAGGAGATGGTCCCGGCTGCTGACAGGCTCTCCAGTCATCAGCGGGGGCGACACTCCCCTGGGTTCCTGGGAAACAGCCAGGGGGTTCACGTCGAGACCGGCCGCCCGGGCCTACGCCGAAATCGCCGGAGTGGAGCCGGGAAGTCTGAAGCCGGTTTTCCCCGTAAACAGGGAGGAGACCTCGGAGGCCCTTCGTCTGGCCGGTGGCGGCCCGTTTGCGGTGATCTCGCCGGGTGGAGGCCGGAATCCCCGGCAGTCCGTGAAGGAGAAGAGGTGGCCCGTCGAGCGCTGGCGGCGGGTCTGCGGGTTTCTGAGGGAACGGGGGATGCGGGTGGTGGCGGTGGGCGGAGCCGACGACAGGGATGCGGCGGACCTTTCCGGGTGCGACATCAACCTGGCGGGAATCTGCTCATGGGGGGTGACCGCCGGGGTTATCACCGGCTCCGTGCTGTTCGCCGGGAACGACACCGGGCCGGCGCACCTGGCGGTGGCCTGCGGGGTGAGGGCGCTGGTGCTCTTCGGCCCCACGGACCCGGAAGCCCTCTACCCGCCCGGAACGATCATTCCCGTCAGATCCCCGGATAGCTGTTCTCCATGTTATTCCAACGGTATTTTCAGAGGTTGCCGCCGGGGTGGGGGCTGCATGGCCTCCATCGAGACCGGCAAGGTCATTGAAACCCTGGAGGGGATCGTCTCTTGAAGATCAGCGCGGTGAACCCGCCGTTTCTTCCCGGTTACAGCAGGGGTCAGAGGAGCCCGGCGGTGCCGAGAAGCGGGTGCCTCTACTACCCGATCTGGCTGTCCTACGCGGTGGCCGCCCTGGAACAGGCCGGGCACAGCGTGCAGTTCCTGGACTCGCCGGCCATGGGTCTGTCCCGGGAGAGAGCCGTGGCTATGATCCGGGAATTCTCACCGGAGCTTGTGGCGGTGGAAACCTCTACCCCGTCCATCGCCGACGACGTGCGATTCGCGGACGACCTGGCGGACCTCGGCTTCACGGTTCTCCTGACGGGCACCCATCCTTCGGCCCTTCCCGGGGAGACGGTGAAGATGGGCGGGCGCTTCGCCGGAGTGGTGGTCGGTGAGTACGAGAATCCCCTGCTGGGGGCGGCCGGGGCGCTTCGCGACGGGACTCCCCTCAGGGAGGTTCCCGGGCTGGTGCTCAGAACCCCTGACGGTTTCCTGGCGACCCCGCCGGCGGAGCCCCTTGAAAACCTTGACTCGCTGCCCTTCGTGAGTTCCGTCTACGCCAGGCACCTTCCGGTGGACAGGTACTCCAATCCCAACGCCCTGCACCCCCAGGTGATGATCATGGGAGGCCGGGGATGCCCGAACCGGTGCACCTTCTGCGTGTTCCCCCAGACCCTCACCGGCCGCCGATTCCGGGGCCGGTCCGCCTCGAACATCGTGAAAGAGGCGGCATGGGTGCAGAAGAACATGCCCACGGTCCGGGCCATCTTCTTCGAAGACGACACCATGACCGCCGACCGGGACAGGCTGGCGGACATCGCCCGGGGAATGATCGCCGGGGGAATCAGCCTGAGCTGGTCCTGCAACATGCGGGCCGACATGGACTACGAGACCCTGTCCCTCTGCCGCAGGGCAGGGCTTCGGACGGTCTGCGTGGGATTCGAGAGCGGCAGCGACCTGATGCTCGAGGCCATGGGAAAGAACCTGACAACCGACAGGATGAGGGTCTTCCGGGGGGACTGCGCCCGGGCCGGGGTCCGGGTCCACGGCTGTTTCATGGTGGGCACCCGGGGGGAGACCCGGGAAACCATGCAGCAGACCCTGAGGTTCGCACTGGAACTCCGTCCCGACACCGCCCAGTTCTATCCCCTCATGGTCTACCCAGGCACCGACGCGTACAGGAGCGCCTGCCAGGACGGCTGCCTGGTTCCCTCCGAGTTCCGGGACTGGCTCAAACCCGACGGCACCCACAACTGCGTGGTGAGAACCTCGGAGCTGTCCCCGGAGGACCTGGTGGAGTTCTGCCGGAAGGCCAGAAGGAAATTCTACCTTCGCCCCGGGTACGTCCTGGGCAAGTTCCTCAGGACCGTGGGGGACAGGGACGAGATCAGAAGCGTGATGCTGGCCATGCGCACCTTCCGAAGGCACATGTTCCGATGACCCGGGACATCTCCGTGGTGGTGCCCTTCCACGGTTCCCCGGAACCCCTTTTCCGGTGCCTGGAGGCCCTGAACCGGCAGTCGGTCCGGAGTTCCATGCAGGTGGTTGTCAGCGTGGACGGCCCGGAGTGTCCATCCGGGGTCGAAGAAGCGGCGGACCTGGTGGTTACCTCCCCGGTCAGGACCGGTCCGGCGGGAGCCCGCAACAGGGGCTGGAGGAACTCCTCGGGAAGCTTCATCCTCTTCACCGACTCAGACTGCGTTCCAGAGCCGGGCTGGGCACAGAGCCTGACTGCCCCCCTGAGAGAAGGGTTCTGGGGTTCCAAGGGAGTGTACACCCGGGGAGGGCCCAGGGCGATTCAGAGGCTGGCGCAGCTCGAATTCCTGGAAAGGTACAGGATAATGGAGAAGGCCGGACGGACGACCCTGGCCGACACCTACTCCGCGGGTTTCACCAGGCGGGCCCTGGAAACCCTGGATGGCTTCGACGAGACCTTTCCCCTTCCGGATCACGAGGATGTGGACCTCTCCTGGAGGCTCGTCAGGGCGGGGGGAACCATTCGCTTCGTACCGAAGGCCGGGGTCGCCCATACCCACAGGGATCGCTGGAGTGCATACTTCAGGCTGAAGATGAGCCGCGGGAAATGGCGCCACAGGGTACTGAGGAAGTTTCCGGAGATGGCCCTTAGCGACGGGTACACGCCCCAGGCCATGAAGCTGCAGATGCTCATGAGCCCCCTGCTGGTGCCGGCCGCCTTGTTGTCGCTGTACTGGCCGCCGACGCTTCTTCTGTGGCTGCTTGCGTTTCTGGGTCTGACAGCGCCCCTGGCAAGGGTGGCCGCCGGAAGCGACCCCGGGATGCTCCCACTGATTCCGGTGTTCTGCTGGTGGCGGGGAGCGGCTCTGGCCGCGGGCTTCATCTCGGGTTTCTCGAAGGGAGACAGAACCTGTTCGCTCCGGTGAGAAAATCCGACCGCGCCTTCATTGCGGGGCAGATCGCGGCGGACATGCTGGCGGTCCCCCTGGCGGTGCTGGCGACGTGGTATCTCCGGGCGGAGATAATCGCACGATGGCTTCCAAGGTTCGATCATCCCCTCCGGGTGTATACCCCGGTAATCCCCTGGGTGGCCCTGATATGGGCGGCCTGTTTCCACGCCGCCGAGTTGTACCGCCCCGTCCGCAGGGGCGACGGCATCGCCTCCCTCACCAGGCAGCTCAAAGCGTACTTCATGCTGGCCGTAGCCCTGATGGCCGCCAGCTACCTGGTCAAGATGGATTACTCCAGGATCATCCTGTTCATGTTCATAGTCGCTGCATGGCCCATAGACAGCATGCTGCGCCGGGGAGCCGCCTGGCTCTCAGGAAGGCTGGTTCCGGTGAAGGAAGCCCCCGGAGTGCTGGTGGTGGGTTCCGGGGAGTACGCCGAAAAGGTGATATCGTCACTCCGAAGAATGCCCGGTCCCAGGCACGTCATGACGGGGATCATCACCGAGGATGGGAAACCCGGCTCCGGTGATGTGTGCGGGGTTCCTGTGCGGGGGAACATCCGCGACCTTCCCCGGCTGGTGACCAGCCTGAAGGCGGACGAGGTGGTTTTCGCCAGCACCAGTCTGGACAGAACCCAGATCATGGAGGCGATAAACTCCGTAAAGGATGAGAACGTTGTCTTCATGGTGGTGACGGACCTGTTCCAGATCGCCTCGGGGGCCGGAAGCCTGGAGGAACTCACCAGAATGCCCGTGGTGGAGATCGGGTCAGCCCGGACGGGAACCTACCACAGGACGGCCAAGCGCCTGCTGGACCTTTCCATATCCTTGCCTCTGACAATCCTTCTGGCCCCACTGATGGCGGTCATATGGCTGCTGCTCCTGGCCGGGGGGAAGGGGGATCCCCTGTTCAGGCAGAGGAGGGTGGGAAAGCACGGCGTGCCCTTCACCCTCTACAAGTTCAGGACCATGGTTCCCAGGACCGGCGAGTACGAAGTGGCCCCCCTGAAACCCGGCGACCCCAGGGTCACCCGGATCGGAAAGTTTCTCAGGAAGACAAGCCTGGACGAGCTTCCTCAGCTGTTCAACGTGCTACGGGGGAGCATGAGCCTGGTGGGTCCCAGGCCGGAGATGGACTTCATAGTCAGGGAGTACAACGCCTGGCAGAGACGCCGGCTGGACGTGAAGCCCGGGATTACCGGGCTCTGGCAGGTCATGGGAAGGAAGGACCTCCCCCTCCACGACAATCTGGAGTACGATTTTTACTATATACGCAACCAGTCCCTTATGCTGGACATTGCAATACTCCTGAGAACCGTCTACACTGTGTTGGCCGGAAGGGGAGCCTACTGATGCTGATGACTGTGCTGTCGGCGGCTCTGTTGTTCCCTTCCCCGGCGAACTTGGGCAGGGGGGTTCACCCGGCCGCCTGGGCCTACGGCTCCATGCAGCTTTCGGACGCACCCGCAGGGCTGTCCCGGCTCACCGGTCCCGAAGCCGGGGCATGGTTCCGGGGAGTCGAGAACGGCCCCGGAGCCGCGGGACTTGCGGGGGGGCTTCCCCTGGCGGAAGGCAGGTTCGCCGGCGGCCTGTCCGCGTATGCCGAGGGGGATTTCGCCCGTTTCGGAGCGGTCGCCGGCGGGTCCTGGGTGGTCACTGGAGACCCCATAGGCTTCATGGAGGGGCTCTTCGGTCCAAGCCTGGTTCTCGGAGCTTCGGGCGGGGTTCTGGAAGAGGGGGACGGAGCCTTTCCCGTGGGAGTCATTTCGGCCCAGTTGTCTCTTTTCCCGTCCTTCGCCCTGGGCGCTTCGTGCCTATGGAAACGCGGCGAAAGGCCCGAGGGCGATTTCGGTTTCACCCACGTGTTCAACCGGGCGTTCACTCTGAACGCCGGGCTTTCAGGGTCCGACCCTGAGATCGGAGCGGTGCTCACGGTTTCCCCGGGGTTGAGCATCAGCGCCGGAACGGGCGGGTCCCTCTGGCATTCAGGTGTATCCGTCAAAACAGGCCCCTGGACGGCCGATGCGGCGGTTGCGGCCTCCCGGGAGGAAATCTCCGGAGGCGCCGGGCTCAGCTGGAGCCCCGGATGGTAGCGCTCCTGGCGATGCTCCTGCTGCAGCCGGCCCCGCGGGAAGTCTCCTTCCGGGCCGGGGTCGGTTTCTTCGGGTACGCCGGGGCAGACCTGGAGACGGGCCCTGGAACCCTGGGTGTTGACAGCGTGGCCCTGTTTCCCTCGCTTTCCCTTAAGGGCGAGGGATACTCCCTGGTCTCGGTCTTCAGGACGGCCCCCACGGATTCCCTGGACAGATTCAGAGTCCTGCAGGCCGGCGGGCTGGTCAGGCTTCCCGGTTCGCCCTGGGTCGGGGCGGGAGCCTTCCACGGGGCCGATGCGCCTTTCGTCTTCGGGCTGGACCGACCCTGGCTGGAGAGGGACGACGGCTCCCGGGACAGCCTGGTCTGGTGCGGTTTCGAGGCCGGTGGGATACTGGGCTTTACCGGGTTCTACGGGGTTTTCCGGCCCGGAACCGGAGACAGCCTGGTGTGGACGGGAGTCCGGTCGCCGTGGCTGGGATTCGCCCAGTTCTGGTGGGACGGCTTTCGGGGATCCGAGGAGATGAACACCCTCTCAGGAATGGTCCATCTCGGGGCTGTCACCCCGTGGTTCAGCGTATGCGATTCCTCAGGTCTCAGACGGGCCGACGCGGAGGTCCGGGGCTATTCTCCCGTCCAAGGGCTTTCCACCGTTCCGTGGGTGCACTACTCCGGTGCGGACAGCACCGCTGCGGGGGTAAAGCTCCTCTTTTCCGGAGAGGGGACGGCCCAGGCGGGATTTCTCAAACTCGGCCATCCTCTTCAGGAGAGGGGTTCCTTCGCCGGAACCCTTGGGTACTTCATGAGAAGCATGGCTGGAATGCACTGGAACGCCGGGGCGGGAGTATCGGGAGAAGAATTCTGGTCCGTAACCCTCCGGGGTGATTATCCTTCGGTGCCAGGAAGCTTCGGAGCCGGGGTGACGGTCAACCAGGACAGCACCAGGGCCTGTTGCTCGGCGGGTTACGCCCCGGTTCCGGGTGTTTCCGCCGGACTCTGCCTGGAAGCGGACCTTTTCAGCGACAGCCCGGACCCTTCGGGAACGGTGACCCTGTCCGGAGCCAGGGGGTGGATCACCCTGCTGGCGGGATACACATGGAGCCGGGACGAGAGCAGTCTCAATCTGGAAATCGGAGGTTGGCTGGGTCCATGAAGCACGCCTTTGCTCTTCTTCTGGCCCTCCTGTGCGGATGCAGCGCCTTGATTCCCGCGGAATCGGTTTCCTCGCCCCGGGAACTCGCCCTGTTTCTTCCCGGCGCGTCCAGGGTCCAACTGGTGGCGGACTGGAACCGCTGGGGCGGCGCTGAAGGGCCTTCCGGACGGTTCGAGCCCTGGGTGGACGCCATGACCGAAACCTCCGAGGGTCTGTGGACGGCCCGGATTCCGGAGGACCTTCCCCGGGGCCGCTACCGGTACGCTTTCCTGGTGGAAGGCCTCAGGGTGGTTCCCGACCCGCTTTGTCCCGACCGGTCCGTCTGGAAGGGCTACGACGTCTCCGTGCTGGTGGTGAGATAGCCGTGGCTTCCGTGACCTTCCGGGAGGTGGGCAAATGTTACGAGGAAGGGGTGCCGGTGCTCTCGGACATCTCCCTAGCCGTGGGGGACGGTGAGTTCCTGGTTCTGGTCGGCCCCAGCGGCTGCGGAAAATCGACGCTTCTCAGAATTCTCTCCGGCCTCACCGAGCCCACTTCCGGCAGGGTATTCATCGGTGACCGGGACGTGACTGACGTTCCTCCGGGAGACCGGAACATAGCCATGGTGTTTCAGAACTACGCCCTGTATCCCCACATGACGGTGTACGACAATCTGGCCTTCGGACTCAGAATGAGAAAGGCGCCCCGCCCCCTGATCCAGACCACGGTGCGGAAAACCGCGGATATCCTGGGGATAGGAGCCCTGCTCATGAGAAAGCCCCGGGAGCTGTCCGGCGGCCAGAAGCAGAGGGTCGCCCTGGGAAGGGCCATGGTCAGGGAGCCGCAGGTGTTCCTTTTCGACGAGCCACTGTCGAACCTGGACGCCGGGCTGCGGGTGAGTATGCGAAACGAGCTGGCGAGCCTCCATCGAAGGCTCTCCACCACCATGATCTTCGTCACCCACGATCAGTCCGAGGCCATGACCCTGGGCGACAGGATAGCGGTGATGGATCACGGGCGGATACAGCAGGCGGCGCCTCCCCTGGAGATCTACCGGAACCCGTGCAACACCTTCGTGGCCGGATTCATAGGCAGCCCCCGGATCAACCTGCTCAAGGGTACGGTTCTGGACGGGGTCTGCAGGATTTCCGGAGGCTCGGTGCCGGCTCCGGGGATTCCCGACGGCGAGTGCGTGGTGGGGGTGAGGCCTGAGCATGTGCTGCCCGACCCTGCGGGAAGCTTCAGGGGCGGAGTAAGGTTCCTGGAAACCCTGGGGAACGAAGTTATAATTCACCTCGATACGGAGGTTGATGGGTTGAGGTGCCGCTGCGGACCCGAAGTGGAAGCCAGGGTCGGCGATGAATTGACCTTCGCTCTGAAGCCCTCCGGGTGTATCTTTTTCGAAACCGACGGAATGAGGATCTACCCGTGACATTGCTTCCCGTGTTCACAGCCCTCGCCGGGGCTTTCCTGGTATCCGCGGTACTGACACCGGCGGCCCGGAGGGTCGCGCTGAGGCTGAATTTCGTGGACCGTCCCGGCAAGGAACAGAAGGGCCATCTCAAGCCAACCCCCCTGCTGGGGGGCGTTGCGCTGTTCCTTTCCTTCACCGCCGCCGTGGTGGCGGGTCATTTCGCCTGGCCGAACCTCACCGAGGGGGTGGTCAGCGACACCCCCCTGAACTGGAACTCCCTGTCGGTCATGATGATCATCGGCTCCACGCTGATGCTGCTGACCGGGCTTCTGGACGACATCGTAGGGATGACACCAGGGGTGAAACTCCTGTTCCACACCATCACCGCGCTGCTGGTGGGGCTCTACTTCGTGGTGGAGGGAGCCAGCCTCAGTCTCTTCCTCGACAACTCAAGCCTGTCCCTCCTGGCCGCTCCGGTGACGTTGCTCTGGCTGGTGGGCATAACCAACTCGGTGAACCTGCTGGACCATTCCGACGGGGTCTGTGCGGGGACCTCCGCCATAGCGGCCCTTTTCTTCGCGGTGGTGAACATCCTTCACGGCAACATGGCGGTGGCTTTCCTGGCCGCAAGCCTGGCGGGGGCCTCCCTGGGGTTCCTTCTCTACAACTTCCCCCCGGCGGGGATCTTCATGGGCGACGGCGGCAGCAACCTCCTGGGGTTCATGCTGGCGGTCATCGCCGTACTGGGGGTGTACACCCCGGAAGGCTCCATCCGGGAACTGGCGGTCATGTCCCCCCTGCTCATACTGGCGGTGCCCATTATCGACACCCTGCTGGTGATGCTCTACAGGAGGAGCAAACACGCCCCCCTCATGAAGGGCGACAGGAACCATCTGACCCACCGCCTCACCCGGGTGGGGCTGACCCTCAGGGAATCGGTTCTGCTCCTTTACCTTCTGGGAATTCTAATGGGCATCCAGGCCCTTCTGCTTCCCACCCTCAGACCTTACCAGGCGGTGCTCCTGTTCTTCCACGCCCTGGGGCTGGTCGGGCTCATGGCCTTTCTTCTGCAGAAGAGTGAAGCCAGGGGAGGCAACCAGAGGTGAAGCTTTCCCGGGCTGCGGCCGTCTTCCTGGTGGTAATGGGCTCCCTGGTGGTTTTCAGCGTCTCCACGAACAGCAGAAACAGCATCCTGATAAAGGAATACCTCTACGTCGCGGGAGGATCCCTGGCGGGGCTTGTTCTTGGAATCCTGGTCCTGACGGGCACGCCGCTTCATCTGGGAAGGATCCCCCGGTCCGCCGCCGGAGCGCTGCTGCTGGTGGTTCTCCTGATGCTGGCGGTGCATCTTCTGGGGCCGATCTCCAGCGTGAACGGCCCCTTCACCATGGCCTCACTGACGGCACTGGCCCTGCTGGGGGCCTTCGGCGCGGCCACGATCACGCCAAGGCACCGACTGAACGCCGCCCTGGCGATGACGGTGATATCCATGGCCGTGTTCCTGTACGCGCTTCTGCAGGGCCTCGGGGTAAGCCTGTTCCCCTGGGACGCCGGGCTTACCCGGACCGGCAGGGTGTCGGGTTCCCTGGGTAACCCGAACCTTCTGGGCGCATACTCCGCGGCGATGATTCCGCTGGGCGCATCGGCGATACTCGCCGGGGCCGGATGGAAGAGGAGCCGGGCGGTTCTGGCCGGGCTGTTCGTCCTGACCGCTGTGGCCGCGGTGATCGAGAGCGGAACCAGGGGAAGCCTGATCGGGGTGTTTTCCGGCGCCGTTTTCATGGCGGCCTGGCTTCTTGCCCGGCCCGGGGTGTCCCGGAGGAACAGGATTCTGGCACCGGCGGCCGCCGGGCTGCTGGTGGCCTTGTCGGTGCTGCCCATGCGCTCCAGGGTCTCCGAGGTCTTCAGGGATCAGGGTGAATCGGGAACCGCCCAGGTAAGAAAGGTGATCTGGTCCGGAGGGCTGGAGTCGTTCCGGGAGCGACCCCTGGCGGGATGGGGTCCGGGAAGCTTTCAGATCGTTTTTCCCAGGTACCGCGATCCCCGCTACAGCATTCTGGGCGTGAGCCACAACACGCTCCACGCCCACTGCGAATACATCGAGATACTGGGGGACATCGGGATCGCGGGGCTTTTCCTCTGGGGGGTGTTCGGGGTGTCCATGGCCCGCCGGATGAAGGGCGCCGGGCTTCTGACCGCGGGTGCCGCGGCGGGAGCGGTTTCCATGCTGGCGGAAAACCTGGTGTCGGTCTCCCTTAGGTGGCCGCCCACGGCATGGCTGTTCGCTTTCCTGTGTACGGTCTACCTGACGGGGGGCGATGACAGGGCCGCCAGGCCGTCGAAGACCACCGGGGTGTTCCTGGGTTCAGGTCTCGTGATCGTATCGTCGCTTCTGGGCATCGTCTGCCTGAGTATCTACCCTGGTGCGATGGAAGCGGCCCGGCTGGTTTTTTCAGGCAAGGACTACCACCTCACCGCCACCGAGTCGCCCATGAATTCGGCCTCGAGCTTCGCCAGGGCCTTCGTGACCACCGGCGATCCGAACGCCGCCGCGGGGGTGACCAGCGCATGGGCCTCCGCCACGCTCCACGCCGACAGCGCCATTGCCCTGTGCGGCAGGGCGGTGCAGGCCGACAGCTCGGACCTGAGCGCCCGGTACGCCCTGGGCAGCGCGTACCTTACCAGGGCGATACTGGCGAACCCCACGGATCCCAACGTGGCCACCGCTCTGCAGTACAACGGGCGTATCCGTCCCGACCCGGCGGCGTCCAGAAGGTATAACCAACTGGGTATGGACACCTACAACGCGCTCACCTCAATGGCGCCCGACTATGCTGAGACCCACAACAACCTGGCCATCGGATACCTGGCCCTGGGCAACGCTCCGGCCTGTCTCGAGGAGCTTTACGTTGCCTGGAGGCTTCACGGCCACCGCCGGCCCGACTACTTCCAGCAGACCCTTCGAATGAACCGGGTGGTCCCCGGAAGCCGCGGGGCGGCGCTGCTGATATGGAGCCACCTTCTGGAGGAGCTGGATACCATCGTTTCCGACGGAAGGAACGCCAAAGCCGGTGTTCACATGGAAAACCTGGTGATGATCTCCTGGTTCCTGGAGAGGGCATCCGGTTCCTCCGGGGATTTTTCGGGGGAGTTGACACTGCTGGCCGGTGAATACGGACAGGACCTCCCTCGAACCCTCGACAGCATCTCCGCCGCGAGCCCCTCCCCCGACAGCCTTTACACATCGGCAATGATGCTTCTGCAAACTGGAAGCGTCCATCAGGGGCTGCCCCTGATGGTCCGGCTTCATGAACTGCAGAACGGGCCCGGCGCCGTGGCGCCCACGGCATGGCCGGACCGGGGGTCCGGATACCAGGCTTCCGCCGACGCCGTGGTAGAACTTAACTGGGTCCGGGAGGTGTGGGACCCGGCTTTCTCGGAACTGGTGAACCT
The DNA here is from genome assembly GCA_964607515.1 of uncultured bacterium. Taxonomy (GTDB): domain Bacteria; phylum Fermentibacterota; class Fermentibacteria; order Fermentibacterales; family JCC-6; genus UBA6080. The sequence goes on from CAZSKU010000002.1 coordinate 25,187, forward strand.
TCTGCGGGCCGACCAGATCGTGAACTCGGCCCTTAACCTGGCCACGGGGCAGATGGCCTCCTCCGTCAGGCCGGAGGTCCGGGAGACGCTGGAGGCCATGAGCTCCCTTCTCGGAGGACCTGGAGCGGCGGTCCGGGCCGGTTCATCCAGACCCTGGCTTCCCGGCTCCATGGCTGACCGACTCGAAACGTCCCTTCAGGAGGAAGCGGAGGCCGACCCTGGGAATCCGGCTCCGGTGCTGCTTCAGCTCCGGTTCTACTTCCTGGGCGTGACATCCTTCTGGTGGGAAGGATCCGTTTTCTTCAGGGAACAGAACGGCTACCTGCTGGACAGGCTTTTCGCCTCCCGGGACGAGGCTGCCCGTCTGCTGGGATCCGAATCCTCGGCGGAGATCAACAGGGTACTGGAGGAGGAGACCCGGAGGGTGGAGTCGCTGGTGCCCCCCGTCAACCTTCATGTACTGGACGACCTGAGACGGGATCTGGCGGGGATGCTCCCCCGGACGCCGCCCCCCTGAGCCGCCCTTGTCCCGGCTGATTGGCCGGGTTATATTTACGCACGTATAGGTGTGAGCCGTACAGGGGGTTTCCCCCTGTTTTCGTATTGGCGGTGTCCGGCAGTCCGGGAGATAGACATGGAAGCCGAAGCGCTCAGGGAAATTGTCGAGGGAGCCGTGTCCGAAGCGGGCCTTCTGCTGGTGGACCTTCAGATGGTGAGAACCGGAAGGAGATCCCTGATAAGGATACTCGCCGACCGGGAAGGCAGGATTACCATCGGAGAGTGCGCCTCCCTTTCCAGGGCGGTGGGAAACCTGCTGGATGCCCATGGCGCCTTCCCCGAGGACTACACCCTGGAGGTGAGTTCCCCGGGCATAGGAAGGCCCCTGTCAACCGGGGTTGACTGGAGGCGCTGCCGTGGAAGGATTATCGAGGTTAGAACCCAGGAGGGGACCGTCACCGGAGTGCTCACCGGCGCGGAAGATGGAGCGCTGGTGATGGACGGGGATTCGAGGATTCCCATGGACACAGTCATGGAAGCCCGCGAAGTGATCTGACGAAAGGGACAGCGATGGCCGAATTCGAACGCATAGACGCTCTGGCACGCATGGTCCGGGAGATGGGAGTCAACCGGGAAATCATTCTGAGCAGCATTCACGAGGGTCTCGTCAGGGCTTCCGAGCGGGAGTACGGGGAACCCCTGGAGTACAGGGTTTCATGGGAGCAGGGCACCGGCGACGTCCGCATGGAGGCGCTGAAGACGGTGGTTGACAAGGTGGAGAGGGGCATGGGGCACCTTCAGGTTTCACTTCAGGCCGCCCATCGTATCGACCCGAACCTGAAACCCGGCGACAAGGCGCCGGTGAAGGTCAACATCAACGATTTCGGAAGAGCCGCGGTGGCGGTTTTCCGCCGGGAGTTCCTCACCCTGGTGCAGGCCGCGGAGAGGGAACAGGTCGAAAAGGAGTTCGGCGACAAGAAGAGCCGCATCATCCCCCGGTGCAAGGTGCAGCAGGTGTACCGCAACCGGATCCTGGTCCAGGTTGCGGGCAGGATAGAAGCCGAGGTTCCGGAGAAGGAGAGGTCCCGGGGGGAAAGGTACGAGCAGGGTGACTCCATCAATCCCGTGCTCATCGAGATAAGGCCGCCCCGGTCCAACGAGCCGCAGCTGGTGCTCTCCAGGGCCACCCCGGATCTTGTGCGAAGGCTGTTCGAGCGGGAGGCTCCGGAAATCGAGGAAGGACAGGTCGTCATCGAACTCATCGCCCGGGAAGCAGGCGTAAGAACGAAGATCGCCGTGCGCAGCAACGATATGAGGATAGATGCGGTGGGCGCCTTCGTGGGAATGAAGGGCTCCAGGGTGCAGTCGGTGATGAGGGAACTCAACGGCGAAAGAATAGACATCATACCCTTCACCCACGATATGAAGACTCTGGCGTCCAACGCCCTCACCCCGGCCCGGGTGCTGCACATCGAGAACGCCGGCTTCGTCCGGGACGAGGCATCCGGCCGGGACATTCCCCGGCTGGTGGCCGTGGTTCCCGACGATGAGCACCTGCAGGCCATCGGCAAGCGGGGACACAATGTGAGGCTCGCCGGAGAACTGGCGGGATGCAGGATAGACCTGAAGACCCAGTCGCAGTGGGAAGAGGAGAACTACTGGGAGACAAAACTCTCGGTGGACACCCGGGAACTACCCTCGGTTGGTGAGAAACTGGCGGAAAGGCTCAGGCTCCAGGGGCTGGACACGGCTCGGGCCATTCTCGAAGCCGACCGGGAGACCCTTCTGGGGGTACAGGGAATCGGCCCCGTGACCCTGTCCCAGATCCAGAGCGACGCCGCCGCGGCGGTGGAGGCCAGGACCCGGCAGGTGGAGGAGGAGAAGCGTCTTCGGGAGGAATCCAGGAGGGAAGAACCCCTCCAGGATGACCCGGAGTCCGGGGAGAGGAAAGCGGGTGATGGCCTTGACTAACGGCGAATCCCAGAAGAAGAAGAGGGTATACGAACTCGCCCGGGAACTGAACCTCTCCAGCGAGGCACTGGTGAAGGTGCTGCACGACCTCGGCATTGAGGCCAAGAGCCATATGAGCGCCCTGGACGCTTCCCAGGAGAAGACGGTGCTCGACCGGTTCGAGGAGGAGAAGAAGGCAGCCCTGAGCAAGGCAGCCCAGAAAAAGACGGTCAAACGGCGCCGCCGCAAGAAGAAGGCTCAGGTATCCGCGGAAACGGTGAAAACCGTCAAGTCCAACCTGGCCCAGATCGAGAGTTCCACCGCCCGGGGGGTGAAGAAGAAGCGCAGGAAGTACCGGGAGGAGAAGCAGGAAAGGCACGAGCAGCGCCAGGGGAAACAGGACGAGGATCGGAAGATAAGGGTTCCGGAGAACACCTCGCCGGCGGAGCTGGCGGAACAGATGGGTGTGCCGGTGAACAAGGTCATCGCCTCGTGCCTCGGTCTGGGGGTCATGGTAACCGCGAATCAGAGGCTTGACTGCGATGCGGTGAGCCTTCTGGCGGGGGAATTCGGTTTCGAGGTGGAGACCGTCAAGGAGTTCGGCGCCGAAGCCCTGGAGGAGAAGAGGGTGGCCCGGGGCGGCAGCACCAGCACCAGGCCTCCGGTGGTGACCATCATGGGTCATGTGGACCACGGGAAAACGGCCCTGCTGGACAGGATAAGGTCCACCAACGTTCTGTCCACCGAATCCGGCGGAATAACCCAGCATATCGGCGCCTACGTGTCCACCCTGGACAACGGCAGCGTCATAACCTTCATCGACACCCCCGGCCACGAGGCGTTCACCGCCATGAGGGCCAGGGGCGCCATGATCACGGACATCGTTATCCTGGTGGTGGCTTCGGACAGCCGTGTGATGCCCCAGACCCAGGAGGCCATTGACCACGCCAAGGCAGCCGGCATACCCATGGTTGTGGCCATCAGCAAGATGGACCTTTCGACGGCCAATCCCGAGTTCATAAAGCAGGACTTGGCCAACCGGGGAATACTGGTGGAGGAGTGGAGCGGCAGCGTGCAGTGCGCCCAGGTATCGGCCCTCACCGGGGAGGGGATAGGCGACCTTCTGGACAAGATCCTTCTCCAGGCGGAGCTTCTGGAACTGGAGGCGGTGCCCGACCGACCCGCCCGGGGCACCGTGCTGGAGGGAAGGATGGACCCCCGCAGGGGGAGCGTGGTGAGCCTCCTGGTGCAGGACGGCACCCTGAGGGACGGCGACTTCTTCGTGGCCGGCCAGTTCTGCGGCCGGGCCAGGGCCCTCTATGACGAGAATGACAACCAGGTGGAGTCCGTGGGGCCCGGTTATCCCGTGCAGCTTATGGGCGCTCCCGGAGTTCCCGAGGCCGGCGACAGCTTCGTGGTGGTGGAGAGCGAGCAAGAAGCCCGGAGGGTGGCCCTGCGAAGACAGCTGGTGGAGCGTGAGAAGGACCTTCAGGCAAGGAGAAGGATAACCCTGCAGGACTTCTGGTCCGCCTCCGGCGAGGAAAGAGTGCTGAACATAGTCCTGAAGGCGGACTTCCAGGGCAGCGCCGAGGCCATTGTGGACTCCCTTCAGAAACTCCAGACCGAGGAAGTATCCGTGGCGGTTATCCACAGCGGCATCGGCGGAATCAACGAGAGCGACGTTGACCTGGCGGTGGCCTCCAACGCCGTGATACTCGGATTCCGGGTGAGGCCCGATTCCAGAGCCCGGGAAAAGGCCGCGTGCATGGGCGTGGAGATCAGCACGTTCAGCGTCATCTACGACATAGAGGACACGGTCAGGAAGGCTCTGTCCGGGCTTCTCAGGCCGGAGGAGAAGGAACAGTTCCTGGGTTCCGCGGAAGTAAGGGACACCTTCAAGGTTCCCAAGGTGGGCACCATCGCCGGCTGCTACGTCATGGCGGGGCTCATCAGGCGCAACGCCAGGATCCGCCTCGTCCGGGACGGCGTTATTGTCCACGAGGGGTCCATATCCTCCCTGAAGCACTTCAAGGAGGACAAGAAGGAGATCAGCGCCGGATTCGAGTGCGGAATCGGCATTGCCGGGTACGGCGACGTGAAGCCCGGGGACATCATCGAGAGCTACGAGATAGTCCAGATCGCCCGGGAGCTGTGATTTGAACCCCAGAAAACATGAGAAACTTTCCGGCACCGTCCAGAGGCACATTTCCGACATTCTTGACCGGGAGGTTTCCGACCCCAGGCTAATCGGTACCACCGTGAACCGGGTCCTCCTCAGCGGAGACGGGGCCGGCGCCCGGGTCTTCTACTCCATCGTGGGATCCCCGGAGGAACAGCGGCACTGCCGGGAGGCCATGGAGTCCGCGGCCCCTTTCATCCGGCGCCGGCTGGCATCGATGATGGAGACCCGTACGGTTCCGGCCCTGCAGTTCATTTTCGATTCCTCCATTCGACAGGGGGAGGAGGTCCTGAGCGTCATCAGGAAGATGGAAAGGGACGCCATCCCCGATTGAAAGGCGGAGTCTACCTCTTCGACAAGCCCACGGGAATGACCTCCAGGAAGGCATCCGCTCTCACGGCAGGCGCCTGGGGGTACGGCAGGTTCGGCCACTGCGGCACCCTCGATCCCGCCGCCGCGGGTGTTCTGCCGATACTGCTGGGGGCCGCCACAAGGCTTTCCCCCTATCTCACAGGGGGAGCCAAGTTGTACTCCTTCGATCTAGTCCTGGGGATCACCACGGACACCGACGACCTGGACGGCTCCGTCACGGCGGCCCTCGATGCTTCCGGCGTGACCCGGGAGCAGGTGGTCGCCTCCCTGGCGGAATTCACCGGGACGTTCCCCCAGAGGGCGCCTCTGTACAGCGCCGTCAGGGTGGACGGAGTGAGGGCCTACCGCAGCGCCCGCCGGGGTGCAGTTCCTGAAATGCCCTGCCGGACCGTCACCGTCGGGGACTGGAGCGCGGGCCCGGTGGAGCAGGGTCGGATCAGACTCAGGGTCGAGGTTTCCCCGGGCACCTACGTCCGGGCCCTGGCCAGGGACATAGGGGAGGCGCTCGGTGTAGGAGCCGCAGCGGACCGGATCGTCCGGGAGCGGACTGGGTGGTTCGCCCTGGAAGACTGCTCTGATACACCTGGAGCCCCCCGGTCGCTGCTTTCCATGTCGGAAGCCATGAGGGGTTATCCCGGCGTTACCCTTTCATCGGATGATCGGCGGCGGGCGCTGCACGGGCAACCAGTCGCCGGAGGCGACCAGGGGGTCGTCAGGCTTCTGTCGGAGGACGGAAGACTGCTGGCCGTGGGGAGGGCCATCAACGGTCTCATCAAGCCCGAATGCGTTCTGGAGGCACCGTGAGGACAGCGGTTCTCGGAGGGTTCGACGGCATTCACCTGGGCCACCGGCACCTGATAGAGAGGGCCGGTGGAAACCCCATGGTGGTCTGCATGGAGCCGCTGCCCCGGCAGGTGATATCCGGGTCAGGCTGGTCCAGAAGGCTCACCACCCCGGGAGAGCGCCGGAAAGCATTGCACGATATGGGAATAATGAGTATTGTTGCGATGCCCTTTTACCGGGGTCTCATGGACAGCACTCCCGCGGAGTTCGCGTCGGTGCTGTCGGGAATCGACAGCTTCGAACGGATAGCCGTGGGATGGGACTTCCGCTACGGTCGAAACCGTTGCGGCGGTTCGTCCGACCTGGCAGAGACCCTTCCGGGGGTCGAGGTTACGGTGGTTCCACCGTTTCTGGTGGATGGCCGGCCGGTGAAGAGCGAGAGGATCAGAGTCCTCATCGAGGAGGGGTCGCTCCGGGAGGTTGAGACCCTGCTGGGACGGCGCTACGGCTGCCTGGGCGTGGTAGCCAGGGGAAGGGGCAGGGGAAGAGAGCTGGGGTTCCCCACCATGAACGTGGTGGTGCCCCGGTGCAAGCTGCTGCCTCCCCCGGGCAGCTACGCCGTATCCGCCGTCGGAGCCGGCGGAACATGGTTCGGGGCGGCCTTCAGGCAACCCGGAACCAATTGCGTCGAAGTTCACATACCGGGTTTTCAGGGGGAAAACTACGGGTGTGAGATGGAGGTCTCATTCCTGGAGACCATCAGGAAACCCGCTTCGGCGGGGAGCGACACAAAGCTGAAGGAACTCATCCGAGGGGATGTCAATGCCGCAATGGAGGTAACGGAAAAATGGCAGTGACCACCGAGAAGAAGAGCGAGATCGTCGCCAGGTTCGGCAGGGATACCAGGGACACCGGGAAGGCCGAAGTCCAGATCGCGCTCCTGACGGAGAGGATCAAGGAACTCACCGAGCACGCGAAGCTTCACCCGAAGGACCACAACTCCAAGAGGGGGCTCCTCATGCTGGTGGGCCAGAGGCGACGTCTCCTGGACTACCTGAAGGCCAGGAACATAGAGAGATACAGAGGCATCGTGGGAGAGCTGGGTCTGCGCAGGTAGGCGCGGGCCCTTCCCCCGGGACGGAAATCCGGGGGCGACAAACGGAAGAGAAGAGAGCAGATGAAAACAGTTGTTGAAGAGATGGTGTGCGGAAGAAAACTGTCGCTTGAAACCGGAAGAATGGCAAAGCAGGCGGGTGGAGCCGTTTATGTTCAGTACGGCGATACGTCGGTCCTTGTGGCTGCGTGCTCCCAGGCGATGAACTTCGACCCGGGGTTCTTCCCCCTCACCATTGAGTACCGGGAGCGCAGCTACGCCGCGGGCAAGATCCCCGGAGGTTTCTTCAAGAGGGAAGGACGGCCCAGCGAAAAGGAGGTTCTCACCGCCAGACTCATTGACAGGCCCCTGCGTCCCCTGTTCCCCGACGGATTCAACGAGGAGGTGCAGGTATACTGCCTGGTGCTGAGTTCCGACGACGAGAACGATCCCAGCCTTCTGGGCATGATTGGTTCCAGCGCGGCTCTGATGATAAGCGACATTCCCTGGGAAGGCCCGGTTTCATCGGTCAGGGTGGGCCGGGTAAACGGTGAGATAGTGGTCAATCCTACCGCCGGCCAGCTGCTGGAGTCCGACCTGGACCTAGTGGTGGCCTGCCGGGGGGACGAGGTTGTAATGCTCGAGGGGAGCGCCCGGGAGCTTCCGGAAGACGTTATCGCCGATGCCATTCAGGCGGGCGCCCGGGAAGCGGCCATGATAAACCGCCTTCAGCACAGGCTCAGGGAAGAGTCGGGCAAGAAGAAACGCGAGTTCCAGGCGATCCCTCTGCCGGAAGAGCTCTACGGGAAAGTATACGACGTGGTGGCCGGCGAGATCGGCAAGGTGTACGGCCACGGCGGCAAGGATGACATGATCGCCGCCATGAACAGCGCCATGGAGATGCTGCACAACCCCGGGGGTTCCTTCTACGCCGAAGCCCAGGAGAAGGGCTGGCTGGAACTCGTAGCCAAGGCGGCTGGGAAGGCGGAAAAGGAATACTACCGCCGAAGGCTGCTGGGAGACGGCGTAAGGTACGACGGGCGGAGCAGGACTGACATCCGCCGTATCACCTGCGAGATTGCGGTGCTCCCCAGAACCCACGGGTCGGCTCTGTTCACCCGGGGCGAGACCCAGGCCCTGGTGGCGGCTACCCTCGGAGGCTCCAGGGATGAGCAGCGGGTGGACGCCCTGATGGGCGAGTACTTCAAGAGCTTCATGCTGCACTACAACTTCCCCTCCTTCAGCGTGGGAGAGGTCAAGCCCATCCGGGGGCCCGGACGCCGGGAGATCGGCCACGGTCATCTGGCTGAAACCGCCATCAAGCCAATGATTCCCGAGGATTTCAACTATACCGTCCGGGTGGTCAGCGACATCCTCGAGTCCAACGGTTCCTCCTCCCAGGCCACCGTCTGCGGAGCCTCCCTCTGCCTTATGGACGCCGGGGTTCCCATGGCGGGACACGTGGCGGGGGTGGCGCTGGGGCTGGTGACCGACGGCGAACGGAGCCTGGTTCTCAGCGACATCGCCGGGGCGGAAGACCACCTGGGGGACATGGACCTGAAGATCGCCGGCACCAGGAAAGGCGTCACGGCGATCCAGATGGATCTCAAGGTCGAGGGAGTGAGCCAGGAACTCCTGGTGGACGCATTCCACCAGGCCAGGGACAACAGGCACCACATCCTGGGCCGCATGGAGGAGTGCATCGCCGGCCCCAGGGATGACCTGAGCCCCCACGCGCCCAGGATCCTCACCATCCAGATAGACCGGGACAAGATCGGCAAGCTCATAGGCCCCGGGGGCAAGAACATCAGGGCCATCACCGAGGAATCCGGCGCGGAAATCAACATCAACGACGACGGCGTGGTGACCATCCTCACCAACGACGGGAACAAGGCCAAGAAGGCCGTGAAACTGGTGGAGGCCTGTGTGGGGGTGCCCAAGGAGGGCAAGATCTACGAGGGCACCGTGAGCAGCATTCAGGCCTTCGGAGCCTTCGTGGAGATCATGCCCGGAGTGGACGGGCTTCTGCACATCAGCCAGATCTCAGACAAAAGGGTGACCGAGGTGAAGGACGTGCTCAGGCGCGGCCAGCAGGTCCGGGTGAAGGTGACCAAGGTGAGGGAAGACGGGAAGATAGACCTTACCATGAGGAACCTGGAGGAGAGCTCCGACCCGGACGAGGAGGTCTGACCTGAGCATGGGCGCTCGGGTTCTGTACACCATCGAACCCTGCGGCAGGGGGTTGCCGGCGCCGGCGCCGGCTACCCCCGGTTCATCGGGGGTGGACCTGATGGCTGCCCTGGAGGCGCCGATAACTCTGGAGCCGGGCGCCAGGGCTCTCATACCCGCCGGGCTGTCGGTGTCCGTGCCCAGGGGGTACGAGTGGCAGATCAGGCCCAGGAGCGGCCTGGCCCTCAGGCACGGCGTTACCGTGCTGAACTCGCCGGGAACGGTGGATGCCGATTACCGCGGCCCGGTGGGAGTCATACTGGTGAACCTGGGAACGGAGCCCTTCACCGTGAGCCGGGGGGACAGGATAGCCCAGGCGGTGCTGGCCAGGGTGGAGGGCCAGGAGCTCGTGCAGGCGGAATCTCTTCCCGAGACCGAGAGGGGGAGGGGTGGTTTCGGTCACACCGGTGTATAGGATAGCCCCGGTGGCGGCGGCCCTCATGACCGCGGCGTGCGCCTACAGCTTCAGGGGCAGCCTTCCGGAACACCTGAAGACCGTGGAAATCATGCAATTCCGAAGCTCCGTGACCGAGTACGGGCTCGAGACGGACCTGGCCAATACGGTAATCGAAGCCATAGTCACCGACGGCAGGCTTTCGGTGACCACCGCCGATCCGGACTCCCGCATAAGCGGCAGGGTGACGGGCTTCACCAGGACCGCCGAGGAGTACACCGGCGGTGAGCAGGTGCAGCGCTACCGCCTGGACCTGAGGGTGGAGATCACCATGGAGGACGTGAGAAGCGGAGAAGCGCTGATTCAGAACGAAACCGTCAGCAAGTGGATTCTGTACGATCCGGCCGCGGAGACCCTGGCCCTGGCCAGGGACAGGCTGGTGGCGGAGACCGCCCGGGAAATCGTGCAGAGGTGTCTGTCGGGTTGGTAAGGGGGAACCCATGGACAACAGGGGAGCCTTTAGAACCGGGTGTCTTGTCTGGGCCGCCGCGGCGATGCTGGTGGTGCTCTGGGGATGGAAACTGCTGGATTTTCACATTCTCGGTCCCGCGGCAGTGAAGAAGGTCATGAACGACACATGGAATCAGGTGGACGTGCTGAACACCACCCCTTCCCGGCAGGCGGAGTACCTGACCCTGTGGAACCAGTGGAAGCGGGAGCAGAACATTACCTTCCAGTTCTCGGGTTTCCGGGGGGACTCGTTCGTGGTGCTGTGGAGCGACACTCTGCCGGTCCCGGTGTTTCCCGACATCACCCGGGACTTCCGGCTCGCCAGGGTCGTTCGCTGACATGTCGCTCTACGACCAGTGGCGGGAGAGACACGGGCAGAAGAAGTCGGGGGGGCGGCTGATCATCTATCTGATTCTCCTGGCGATCACGATCCTGCTGATACTCAAGGCCGGTGATTTTTCAAGGGGATTCACAGACATTTTTCTCCGTCAGCAGGCACCGGAGGAGCTAAGGTGATCTTTGACGCCCACTGCGACACCCTGGTGAAGACCGCCTCGGCGGAAGCCTTTCTCCGGGGCGGGAATGACTGCCACATAGACCTTCCCGGCCTTCTGGAGGCCCGGGTAGGCCACCTGGTCACAGCTGTCTGCGTGGAGCCATACCCTTCGAGGATGCAGGAGGTCTGGAACCGGGGAGTGGAGAACTGGAAGGGGCTTTCTCCGGAAATCCGGGGGGTGAGTCTCCATTTCGCCCTGGAGGGGTGTCTTCCGCTGCACCTGGGATGGTCTCCCCCGGCCAGGCCCCTGGTGGCGAGCCTCACCTGGAACGGCGACAATCCCTACGGATCCGGCATTGGAGGCAGCGGGGGGCTTACGGAAGAGGGACGGGCCCTGGCCCGGAGTCTCCACCGGGAGGGCACCGGCCTGGACGTTTCCCACCTGAACGATGCCTCCCGGAAGGACATTCTTTCCATGGGAGTTCCGGTGTGCGCCACCCACTGTAATTCCCGAAGGCTCTGCGACACCCCGAGAAACCTGCCGGACCATGACATTCGAGAGATTGCTGCCATGGGGGGAGTGATAGGGATCACCATGGTGCCGGATTTCATCACGGATCCAGGCAACGGAGCGGACATCGCCGCCGTGGCCGATCACCTGGAGCACGTGGCCGAGGTGGGCGGGGTGGACTGCGTGGGAATCGGCTCGGATTTTGACGGCGTGCTCCAGCTTCCCCCGGGGATCGGCGGAGTGAGGGATCTTCCACTGGTGCTGGATGAGCTGCGCCGCAGGGGGTGGAGTTCCCCGGACCTCTCCAAGGTCTCCTCGGACAACTGGATGAGATTCTTCGAACTCGACGGAGGTAACCAGTGAAATACCTGCTTGTTTTGGTTCCGGCGCTGCTGTTCGCCCAGACCCCTCTGGAGTTCGGGATCGTGGACGACCTGATCCGCGGGGAGCCCTACATCAGCCCCCTGAGTATAAAGGTCCTTCCGGGCGCTCCCCTGCCCGGGGAAACCACCCTCCGGCTCTCGGTAAGGGCGGGAGTGGTGTTCTCCGACGAGGGCGCCTACTACTACATGGATTCCCTGCCCGACCAGGTGAACCTGCTGGGCCGTCTGGACTACCGGGGTCTCATCACCGACGACCAGGTCCGGCGGATATTCACGGTTGTGAGAAGCAACATGCGAACCCACGGCTCCATGGGCATCACCAGGCTGGAGATAGACCTCGTCACCCCGGACGACATGGGCTGGCTGGCCTTCACCACTCCGGTCGCCCGGGTGGACAGCCTTCTCTCGGGGGAGCTGTCCAGCTTCGGCTTCTGGGACGGGGCCGCCGTGAGACAGGTGCAGGTGGGTATGGCGGGCTTCCGGGTGAGCAACGGTTTTTTCGACCCTACGCAGGTTCCGGAGATTCCGGAGACCGTGGTCGTCACCGAGCCTTACCGTTCCGGGGGCCATGCCTGGAAATCTCTCATCCTGCCGGGCTGGGGACAGCTCTCATCGGGGACGGGGCTGCCCCTGGTCAACCTGCTGGCGGAGGCCGGAGGCATTGCCCTGCTGTTCACCGATGATTATGTCAACGTGGGCGCAGGGATTCTGGCGGTGAACCACCTGGTAAGCTTCACCGACCTGCTCTGATCCGATGGGAGGCGGCATGAGGGATCTGTCCATCCTGGTACTCCTGGCGGGTGTCGTTTTCTGGGGGCTCGCCTTCTACCACGGCCCCGGGAGCGGTGTCTGGAAGCTGGGCAAGCCGGGCGTCTTCCTGCTTGCACTGTCGGCGGTGCTCTACCTGGCGGAGTACCTGATCCCCGCGGGAAAGCCCAGGCGGAAGCACAAGGTCCGCAGCGAGACCGCCAGGAAGTGCAGTATCTGCGGCAAGCCCGCACTCAGCGGAAGCCAGTTCTGCAGCTACCACGCCAAGTACGGATCGGAAAACGAAATCAGGTAAAGCCATGGGCGGGAACACCCGGCTCGTTCTGATCATGGCCGGGATTCTCCTTGCGGGAGTTGCCGCAAGGTTTGTCCGGACGGAGGACCGGGAGACCAGGATCACCTTCCCCGCCCTTGGCACCTTCGCAACCATCATTATCGAGACGCCCCGGGGCACCGACCCGCAACCCCTGCTTCGGGGGGCGGATTCCCTGATCCGACATCTGGAACGGGAGACCGGCTGCTTTCCCGGCCAGGGGGTCGAAGCCCTTAACGACGCCGGCAGGGCATCTCTCCGGGAGCTCGATCCCGATCTCCTCGACGTTATCCTTCTCAGCGATTCCCTCCAACGTGCCACATCGGGATACTTCGACCCCACCGCCGGCGCCCTGGTGCGGGCCTGGGGCTTTCCGGACTCGCCGGAAGTCCCCTCCGGGGAGACCCTGGACAGCTGCCTGCGGGTCACGGGGTGGGGGCTTCTGGAACTGGGCCGGGACTCGCTGATCATGAGACCGGGTATGAGGCTGGATTTCGGGGCGGTGGCCAAGGGCCATGCGGTGGACCGGGTTTTCGAATACCTCGTCTCCCGGGGGGCGTCATCCTGCCTGGTGGAGGTCGGGGGGGAGGTTCGCTGCGGAGGCGGCAGGCTGTGGAGGGTGGCGGTGAGGCACCCCAGGAACCGGGGATACTTCCGGGTCTTCGCCATGGAATCCGGCGCCCTGGCCACCAGCGGCGACTACGAGTGCTACGTTCTTCGCGGGGGTGTTCGTTACAGTCATGTCATCAATCCGTTCACCGGATATCCGGGGGACGGGGCACAGTCCGCCACCGTTCACGCCCCCACCTGCGCAGTGGCGGACGCCTTCGCCACGGCGGCGGTGATCGGAGGCAGGGAAGCCGTGGAAGGCTTCACGCTGGGTGACCGGATGGGAGTGCTTCTTCTGAACGCCGACGATGACGGGGAGGTTTTTTCATGGAGCACGGGCGTGCTCCCCGGTACACCCTGAGGGAGAACGGGCAACTCCGGTGCGTTCTCTGTCCGCACCGGTGCCTCTGGACTCCATCCAACCCCCGAGGGCTGTGCAGGGTCCGGGGAGAAGAACTCTACGGCTACGGCAGGTGCATCGGCATGGCGGTGGATCCGGTGGAGAAAAAGCCCCTTCGAATGTTCAGACCCGGAACCAGAGTGTTGTCCACCGGCCCCCCGGGATGCAACCTCTTCTGCAGCCATTGCCAGAACTGGGAGAGTTCCCAGGGTTCCCCGCCCACCCGATACATCCCTCCGAAGGAGCTGGCGGACCTTGCCCTGGGAATCGCCGACGGGCTGGCCTTCACCTATACAGAGCCGGTGGTCTGGTTCGAGTACGTTCTGGACACCGCACCCCTGGTCAGGTCTCACGGGGGTTTCACTGTGATGGTCAGCAACGGTTTCGTGAATCCGGAACCCCTGGCCGACCTGATCACCGTGACCGACGCCTGGAACATCGACCTGAAGGGGTGGAGGAACGGTTTCTACGAAAGAAACTGCCGGGGAAGCCTGGAGCCGGTTCTGGAGACCCTGAAGGCGATCGCCGCATCAGGGTCTCACCTGGAGATCACCTACCTTGTCATTCCCGGCGAGAACGACGATCCCGGCGATTGGATGGAAGCCGCCGCCTGGGTTGCCGCCAACTGCGGAGAGAACACTCCGATGCACGTGTCCAGGTACTTCCCCAGGTACCGGCGAACCTCCCCATCCACCACGGTGGAAACGGTGCTCCGGGCGTCGGACGTTTTCCGGCGCCATCTCCGCCACGTGTTCGAGGGGAATGTCTAGGTTTCCGGCCCTTCGGCCGGGGGACGCCCTGCCCGTGCTCCTGGCCCTGGCGGCCGCCTTTCTGGCGTTCCGGGGAACCCGGGAGAAGAGCGAATCCCTCGTGTTGAACATGGTCACCCCCGGGGGGGAGGAGCTGCTGGACATCGGCCGGGACACCACGATCTGGATACCGGTCAGGGACGGCACGGTGGAGGTGCGGATCCGTGACCGCCGGGCCCGGATAGCCCTCTCGCCGTGCCCTTCGGGGTACTGCATGAGAACCGGGTGGATAGACTCCCCGGGGCAGACCGCGGTGTGCATGCCCGAGGGGGTCTCCCTGGAGGTCAGGGGGGCCGGAGCGACGCCGGACGCGGTGAGCTACTGAGTTGGGAGGAAGCCCCCGAAGTTCCCGCTACTCCCTGAACTCCCCGAGCCCCGTTCTGAGGATCCCCAGTGAGGCCCTCAATTCGTCGTCGTTTATGACGTAGGCTACTCTGATTTCATCGCCACCCATGCCCGGGGTAGCGTAGAATCCCGCCGCCGGCGAGACCATCACCGTGGTGCCGTCCACGCTGAAGTCCGACAGCAGCCATGCGGCGAACCGGTCGGCGTCCTTCACCGGAATGCGGAGGGTTGCGTAGAAGGCCCCTTCCGGCTTCAGGAAGAACACTCCGGGAACACCATCCAGTTCCTCCATCAATACGTCCCGGCGGCGCTGGTAGGTCATGGCAACCTGGCCGTAGTAGTCATCGTCCAGGTGCCGGTAGATCCAGGCTGCTCCGTACTGGGCCATGGTCGGGGGGCACAACCGGGCCTGGCCGAGTTTCATTATCCCCCCCATGACGTCGCCGTTGGGGCAGATCAGGTTTCCCAGCCTTGCGCCGCAGCTGCTGAACCGCTTGCTGATGGAGTCCATAACCATAACCCGGTCGGAAATCTCGGGGAATTCGAGCACCGAGGTGTGCCTTCCCCCGTCGAACACGAAGTCGCGGTAGACCTCGTCCGCCAGGAGGAAGAGGTCGTGGCTCCGGACCAGGTCGGAAAGCACCGCTATCTCCTCCCGGCTGAGCACGGTGCCGGTGGGGTTGTTGGGGCTGCACACCAGGATGGCCCTGGTCCTGTCGGTTATCGCTGCCTCGATCCGCTCCCGGGGCGGCAGATGGAAGCCGTTCTCCACAGAGCTGGCAACGGGCACCAGGGTGATTCCCGCCATGGAGGCGAAACCGTTGTAGTTGGTGTAGAAGGGCTCGAAACAGACCACCTCGTCGCCGTGGTTGCAGGCCGCCATGAAGGCGAAGTACACCGCCTCGCTGCCGCCGGTGGTGATCATGATCCTGTCTTCGGCCACGGATATGCCCGCCCGGCGGTAGTAGCCGGCGATGGCGCTCCGGAGCACCCCAAGCCCCTGGCTGGGACCGTAGGCCAGCACCCTGGGTTCGCTTTCCCTGATGGCCTGCCAGTAGCCGGGAGGGGTGGGGATGTCCGGCTGGCCAATGTTCAGGTGGTATACCTTGATGCCCCTCTTTTCGGCAGCGTCGCAGAGGGGTGTGAGTTTCCGGATGGGGGAAGCCTGCATAGAGGCGACCCGCCCGCTGAGATGAGCCATTGTGAGCCTCCTGTGAAAAACACCGCGCGTGTTCACGAATTATACACATTCTATATTCCCCCCATGAGTGCCCGCAGAGAGACTCTGACGGTGAGGCTGTGCGAACTCCCCATCCGGGGAGCCTGGGACCGGTGCATGGACGCCGCCGTGGAGGCCTGCGGCATTCCGCCGAAACCCCGGGTGGCGGTGCTGCCCGAGCTGTTCACCATAGGCTACCGCCTGGACCTGATTCCCGGGGCGGCCCTGGAGCCGGAAGCCCTCCGGGAACTCCCCCTGGCGAAGGCCGCGGAAAGCCTGGGGATATGGATAGTCGGCGGTTCCTTCCCCGTGCGCGGCCCTCGGGGAATCGTAAACACCGTGCCGGTTTTCGATCCCATGGGTTGCCTCGCGCACACCGCGGAGAAGGTTCACCTCTTCCGGAGCATGGGGGAGCACAGGGTTTTCGCGGGAGGCTCCGCCACCGGGGTTTTCGGCATTTCCGGAGTGACCGCAGGGGCGGCGGTATGCTACGACCTTCGTTTTCCCGAGGTTTTCAGACCCTTGACCATCTCAGGCGCAGAGATCCTCTTCATTCCGGCCCAGTGGCCGGAGGTCCGCCGGGGGGTTTTCAGGAACCTGCTGGCGGCCAGGTCCGCGGAGGCCCAGGTATTCACCGCCGGATGCAACCTCGGGGGCGACCATCTGGGGGTCAGGTACCGGGGCGGGGGTGCCGTGGCGGCTCCATCGGGCAATCTCCTTCCGGGCGAGAGGATAGCCCCGGGAGTCAGGGATTTCGCCGTGGAACCCGGGCTTGTGCGGCAGGAAAGGCGAAGGATAGACTGCCTGGCGGACCGCCGTCCGGAAGCTTACCCGGCAGGATTCGGAGGACGGGCTTGAACAACTCGACCGGGATTCTGAGGACCATGGCTGTGAGCGTCTCCCTGGTGGCGCTTCTGGCCCTGGGTGTGGTGCTGAAGGTCATGGCGGGGGTTTTCACCCAGGTCACTATAGCCCTTTTTGCAATGTTTCTTGTCAATCCGGCGGTCAACCGGGCTGCCTCACTCATAGACCGGCTCATTCGACGTGTTCTCCCCGGGACGGGGCGTCGCCCGAGGGGGGCTCGAAACAAGACCCACGCGGCGGAGGTCATGGGTTCCGTGATAGTGGTGCTTCTGGCGCTGACCCTGGTGGGTTTCGCCATGCTCATTCTCTACGGTACGGGAAACATGCTCATGGACCGGCGGAATGACCTGGCCACCAGGGTGGTGAGGCCGGTGGCGGATTTCGTCGGCGAGGTCCAGGACCGGCTGCTTCCGGGGCTGTACAGCTCCCTTGGGATGGGCGGGACGCTGGAATCGCCGCCGCCGGACACGGTGTCCGTCGAACGGGACCCGGCTGCCGGTATCGGCGTTCTGGAAGGCATCTCCCTGGCCTCGCTGGTTCCCACAGCGGCCAATCTGGTGGGCACGCTGACCCAGCTGCTTCTGAAACTCGCCATAATCACCATGCTCACAGTGTTCATGCTCAGCGGCAGACGGATATTCTCGGACAAGCTCAGGGAGCTCGACCCGGTGAGGCACCGGAGGATTTCGGCGGTTGTAGCCAGGGTGGAGGGGGTTCCAAGAAGGTACCTGGTGGCCAAGCTTGTCACCAGCATTCTCACGGGGCTGCTTATCGGGGCGGGTCTCCTGGTCTGGCTGGACCCCGGCGACGCCTTCATCTGGGGCTTCATCGCCACGATCATGAACTTCGTTCCCTTCTTCGGCTCGCTGCTGGCGGGCATAATGATCGCCCTCTACACCCTCTCTGTGGCGGGACCTCAGGGGCTGTGGACCGTGCCGCTGGTGGTGGTGGTGAACAACCTGGTATCCAACGTTATAGAACCCAACTACTTCGGAAGGGTTCTGCCCGTGGGCAGAGTCACGGTTCTTGTCTGTGTGCTGGTCTGGGGTTTTCTCTGGGGGCTCACCGGGGTGTTCCTGGCGGTTCCCATAACGATAATGCTCAAGGAGTTCCTGGAGCAGGTCTACGGCCGGAACGCCTTCACGGCCGCACTGGAGGTATGATGCTGTCGGTTCTCGCACTGGCCCTGGTTTCCGGTTCCGTAACCTTCACCTGGGCGCCATCCTCGGATCCCGCGGTGGAAGCCTCCGCCGCGGGGGACAGGGTATCCCTGCCGGGAAGCCCGGTCTTCGGACACCCCGGCAGCCCGCTCCTTCCTTTGGTTCCCCTGACCGTGGCGCTTCCTCCGGGAGCGGTAGCGGACAGCGTCGTCTTCCGTCCGACGGATGTCCGGATTGTTCCCGGAAGGGTGCGGCCCTCTCCGGCCCAGCGGGGTGTTCCGGTCTCCCGCCCCGGCGATTTCGTCTTCACGCCGGAAAACCCCGAAGCGTACTCGGTGGACTGGGAGATGTGCGCCAGACTCCAGGGACAGGGTACCCTTATGGGGTATAATGTCGCCGATCTGGTTCTCCGCCCCGTGGCCTGGAACCATGAAACCTCCCTTCTCACGGCTGCTTACTCGATTGACATCACGGTATGCTACCACCTGGGCAACACCCCCGGAGGGCCCGCCGCCCGGGGGCTTCTGGGCTCCGCCCTGGCGGCGGACATAGTAGCGGGACAGGTGGTCAACCCCGAGGACGTGACACCTCTGCCGGTGACCGAGGATCTGCCCTGGGGAGAGTATCTGATAGTGGCGCCGGACAACCTCGCGGCGGCCTTCCAACCCCTGGCCCAATGGAAAACCCTCAAAGGCATTCCCGCCTCGATAGTCACCATGGGCTACATCAACGATTCCTACTCCGGGGTGGACCCCGCCCAGAGGCTGCGGTTCTTCCTGGCTGACATCTACCAGAACGCGCCTCCGACATTCGTCCTTCTGGCCGGCGACACCCCGGGCATTCCACACCGGAACTGCTACGCCACCGCCGAGGGGTACGTGGACTACCCCTCCGCGGACCTTTACTACCAGGACATGAACGACACCGCCCCCGGCGTGGACGCCTGGGACCTGAACGGAAACGGAGTGTGGGGAGAGCTGTACGGCGCGGACAACATGGACTACCACCCGGACTACGTTCTGGGAAGGGCTTCCGTGGAGGACCATTTCCAGGCCCAGATATTCATAGAAAAGGTGCTGGCCTACGAGAACGCCCCGGACACTCCCGCCTGGTACAACTCCATGGGCTTCACCACGTCGGTGCTCTGGTCGAACCCGTACTGCCCCGGATGCGCCGGCAAGGAGAAGGTTGATACTCTGTACACCCCCGAGGGTTGGACCATCACCAAGCTGTACGAGGACTGGGGGACCCAGAGCTACGCGGCCACCATGGCAATGCTCAACCAGGGCATGCACCTGGTCAACCATGCGGGCCACGGCAGCGAGGGCTACGTCTCCATCGGTTCAGGCGGTCTCTCCACCTCCGACTTCATGGGCCTGACCAACATCTCGCAGAACGGACGGCCTTCCATCTGGAACACCATAGCCTGCCTCTCCGGCTCCTTCGACACCGGAACCTGTCTGGCGGAGGCGTGGATCAGGTCCCCCGGGGGGGGCGGTTTCTGCATCATGAACACCCGCTACGGATGGGGCGAGCCTTCGGACCCCGGCAACCAGTGGAGCGAGCTGGTGGACCAGGAGTTCTTCGCCTGCTTCTTCACGGACGACGCCTTCCACCTGGGGGACGCCTACATGTGCGCCAAGGACAACTTTGTACCCCTGATTCCTTCCGACACCCACTACGACTGGATTGCCAAGAGCAACACCCTGTTCGGGGACCCTGAGCTGCCGATGTGGCTTTACATCCCCCAGGAGATGGAGGTCTCGCCGGTGCAGCTCAATCAGGGCCAGACCACCCTCCAGGTGGCGGTAGAGAGCGGCGGCGAGCCCCTGGAAAACGCCAGGGTGTGCCTTCTTCAGGGTGGATGGGACCAGCCGGTCACCTATTCCGTGGCCCTCACCGATCCCTCGGGCCAGGCCGTTCTGTCCTTTCCCGGGCTGCCCGCGGAACCCCAGACCGCCCAGATCACGGTATGGGCAAGGGATCACGTCACCAGCACCCAGACGGTTTCCATCGGTTCAATGGGGGTGGAGCAGGGTTTCCGGGAAGCGCTCAGTCTGGTTCTGCTTTCCCCGAACCCGGTGGCCGGGACCATCAGGGTGGGCTGGTCCTCTCCCGTCCCATGCAGGCTGGACCTGTTCGATCTTGCGGGAAGGGTCGCCTGGTCTTCAGGAGCCCGGGCGGCGGGCAGGGGAACCGCTACCCTGAACTCCGGGGAGATACCCCCGGGAGTGTATTTCATCAGGCTCGAAGCTCCGGGGAGCGCCGGACTGGGAAGACGGCTGGTGGTGGTCAGGTGAGGGCCGTTCTTCCCGTAGCAGCTGCGGCGCTCCTGGCCGCGGGCTGCGGAGGGGAGGAGGCCCTGGCCAATCAGTGCAGAGCCCGGATGAACACCCTCTCCTCGGACATGGCCATGTACAGGGTGACCAGGGGCTACTGGCCCGGAAGCTCCGCCCCGCTGGACAGCATGGCGGGCAGGTCGGAAACCCTTTGCTGCCCCCGGTGCGGCGAGCCCTACAGGATCAGCGCCCGGCCGGACGGTTACACCATCGGGTGTCCCGACGGAGCGCACGGGACGATAGATACCGGAACACCGGACTGGGAGGAGTGAGAGCGATGCAGGTGCTCAAGAGGGAGAACGGGGTTGTCCTGCTGAGGTTCGACCGGGGTGAGCCGTTTCCTGAAGCCCTTGCAGACTATTGCGCCGGGGCGGGCCTCGAATCGGCCGTGGTGCTGTGCGGAATCGGAATGCTGTCCGGGGCGGTCATCGGAAGGTACGACGGAAAGGAGTACACCAGGACGGTTTTCAACGACTCACTGGAGGTTCTATCCCTGCAGGGGAACGTGTCCAAGAAACAGGGCGAACCCTTCGTGCATCTGCACGTATCCCTGGCGGATCACGACTTCACCGCCCGGGGCGGGCACCTCTTCGAAGCCCGGGTTTCAATGGTCATCGAGCTGGCGCTGCTGGAACTCACTCCGGGGCTGGTGAGGCAACCCATGGGCGGTGACTTCTGGAGGCTGGAAGGCCCTCAAACTTGACATCAGGGGGTCAGAGGTTATGTTTCTTCGGCTTTCGATGGGGCTTTAGCTCAGTTGGCTAGAGCGCTTGACTGGCAGTCAAGAGGTCAGGGGTTCAACTCCCCTAAGCTCCACCATGCAAGCGGCGGCTTCGGCCGCCGCTTCCCCTTAGTTGACGGCTGTCACGGGGTTGCATTAGTCTCGGGCATTGTCTATCTTACCCGCTCATGACGGGCGAACGGACAGTATCATACCGACATACGAGGATTTCTCATCACACTGACCGATGCGGGAGGAAAAATGACCAAGGCCGATATCGTCGCGAGCATCGCCGATAAGACAGGACTGACCAAGAAGGAAGTCGCCTTCGTGGTCAACAGGTTTTTCGAGGAAGTGAAGGAAGCCATGTTCGCCAAGGAACACATCGAGATCCGCGGCTTCGGCACTTTCAAGGTTGTACAGCGCAACGAGAGAAAGGCCCGCAACCCCCACAGCGGGGAGACGGTCCTGGTTCCCCGCCGCTCGGTTCCCGTGTTCAAGCCTTCCCGGTCGGTAAAGGAAAGGGTGGCAAAGTAAGTGCCCAACGGTAGGAAGCGCAAGCGCCAGAAGATAGCCAACCACAAGAGGAAGAAGCGGCGTCGGGCCAACCGGCACAAGAAGAAGATCCGCTAGCTTGAGAGTAGCGGTTCTCTCCGACACCCATGTTCCTACCCGGGCCGCCAACCTGCCCGGAAGAGTATACGAGGTCTGCTGCGAGGCGGACCTCGTTCTCCATTGCGGCGACTTCGTGGAGGCCGAGGTCTACCGGGACCTGCAAAGGCTCGCCCCGGTGAGGGGGGTTCTGGGGAACATGGACGAAGGCGCGCTGGCGGCGATGCTTCCCGAAGAGGATGTCTTCAACCTGATGGGGATGACGGTTTGCATGACCCACGGCTCCGGGCCGGTTTTCGGACTGGAGGACAGGGTTCTGAACCGATTCCTGCACCGGAAGCCCCGGATCGTGCTGTTCGGCCATTCCCACCGATTCACCGGGAAGGATGAGAACGGTGTTCTCCTGCTGAACCCCGGAGCCGTGGCGGCGGCCGGAGGAGAACGCTCCATGGCGGTTCTGACGCTGGCTTCCGGTGAGGCTCCCCTGGTGGAGCGGGTGCTGTTCTGACTTGAAATGTCCCCCGGAACAGGTTATCTTACTTCCACAGAGCCCCCGTAGCTCAGTTGGATAGAGCGTCGGCCTCCGGAGCCGGAAGCTTGGGTTCGAGTCCCGACGGGGGTACCAGTGATGAAGGAGCGCCGCAGGGCGCTCCTTCCCTTTTATGGCGGTTCTCATGAAGGCAGCGGGTCTTTTCCACTTGACAACGGGAGTTCCGCTGCAAAGAATCAGGTATAAGGATCCGCCTTCTCCGGAGGATAACATGGTTCTTTTTCCTTCCGGGCGAAGATGGTTCACAGCTGCGAGGAGGTTTTGTGGAATGATCAAGCTTTCCGTCTCGGGTACCGTTTTCCTGTTGACCGTGGTGTTCGCTTCCGCTGCATGGGCCGGGGTATCCGCCACCGCGGAAAACCCCTCTTACGCCTCCGTTCCGGCGGTGGTGGAGAGTTCCCCCTGGACCGTTCCTGTCTGGGCTGACCGGGTGGACTCGGCCATCGACCAGAACCAGCCCAACGCGCCGGTCTACATGGCCGGGTTCAGCCAGGGAGGTCTCGCCCAGTCCTTCCAGCAGACCAACGAAAACATCAACGGCGCCGGAATCTTCCTTCAGCCCAACGTCGGCGGCAGCGCCACGGTAACAATCCAGCTCTGGACCAACCTTCCCAACGCCGGCGGCACGATGATTACCGAAGCCAGCACCACGGGCACTGCGGGCACCTGGTGCGACGTCTTCTGGGAGTACGAGGATGTTACCCCCGGAACCACATACTTCCTGGTGTTCACCGGGAATACTGTCCTGGGAATAGCCGGCGATACCGCCAACCCGTACCCCTACGGCTGCGTCTACGCCAACTCCGGGTACAGCCAGTTCCCCAACTACGACTACACCTTCAGAACCTACTACCAGCTGGACGTCAGCCTGGAGCGCACCACCTGGGCCGGCCTGAAGGCGGCCTTCTAGACACGGTACAAAGAAGCGGCCCGCGCCTTCCGGCGCGGGCCGCCCTTTTTTGCGAGCCTTGCGTTATTACCGGAGCAGGGTCATCCGGCTGATCGCCTGGCCACCGGGGCCCGCGGCCCTGATGAAGTAGATGCCGTTGCCCAGGTTTTCGGGCACGCTCCAGAGGAAACTGTGGGATCCTGAAGTCAGTTCCCCGCTGTGCACCGACGCCACGGCCCTGCCGGCGACGTCGAAGATGTTCACCGTCACGCTGCCCTGGGCGGGAACGTAGAGGGAGAACCCGGCATGGGAGCCGGCGGGGTTCGGGGAGACCCCGGAGAGAACCATGGCGGAGGGTTCCACCGCGGCTCCGGACTCCTCTTCGGTGCCCACCAGTTCCAGGGCCGCCAGCACCGCCTGGTAGATGTCCACCCGGCCTGCGCCGTAGATGTTGTCCTTGCCGGTGGCGCCGCGGTCCAGCGCGGTAATCTCCAGAAGCGAGTCCATCTGGGCGTTGGTGAGTTCCGGGTTGGCGCTGAGCATCAGGGCCATGCAGCCGGCGATGTGGGGGGTGGCCATCGAGGTGCCGCTCATGGTCGTGTAGCCCGAGGGGTTGCTGTAGCTGCAGCTGACGATGTCCACGCCCGGGGCCGCGATGTCGGGGTCGATGAGACCTATCTCCGGGGCGGTGTCTGGGTAGTCGAACCACGGAGAGTCGTACTTCCAGGTGGAGTAGCCCACGCTGGAGAATCCGGCGATGTTGTCATTGCTGTCGGTGGCGCCCACGGTGATAACCGATGTGAAACCGCCGGTCGTGGTCTGATCGGGGTGATGCCACGGGGGAGGGCAATCGCCCGGAGTGCGGATGTCGCCGGGGGTCGCCGGGTTGCCGCCCTCGTTACCCGCTGCTATGGAGTGGTGGACTCCCGCGGCCAGGCTGTTCTCGACCGCCTCGCGCCAGGTCTGCCGGGCGGGGTTCCAGCTCTGAATCCAGCCGAAGGAGGAGGAGACCACGTTGGCCCCGTGCTCGATGGCGAACTCGTAGGCGTCCCAGCACTGCTGTTCGTCGGCCAGCTGCATGCTGGTCTTCAGTGCCATGATGGTGGCCTGGGGGGCGACGCCGGTCTGGGTGCCCGAGGTTCCGTCGCCGCCGACGGTTCCGGCGCAGTGGGTTCCGTGGCCGCTGGTGTCCATGGGATCGCCGGTGCCGTTGGCGAAGTTCCAGCCGTAATGGTAACCGGCGGGAGTGTCATGCCACATGTTGTTGTGCAGGTCGTTGTGGTTGTAGTTCACGCCGGTGTCCACCACGGCCACGATGACTCCCTGGCCCTCGTAGCCCAGAGCCCACACGTCCGGGGCGTTGATCTTGTCCACGCCCCAGGCGTTGGCCAGGTCAAGTTCCTCCCGTCGGGGTTCACGGATATCAACGGGCTCGATGAGAATGTCGGGGCGGGTCTTCAGGTTCACCCATTCCACATCGCCCCGGAGGGATATCTGGCGGATGGCTTCGGGAGTGGCCCAGCAGCCTACGGCATTCACGATCCAGTTGGTCTGGATATCGGCGACGCTCCCGGCCGGCATCGCTTCGAGAGCTTCCAGAAGGGGCCTCTGGGCTTCCTCGGAGAAATCCTTGAAAACGGCGACCGCGAATTCGCGCCTCTCGGCGCTGTTCATGCCGGCGGCCACGGAATTGATATAGTCCAGGTCCGCCCTGCCGACGGGCTTGATCAGCACAGGGATCATCTGACCCGGCGCCGCCTGGGCCATTTCCAGCTGCAGGGGCTCGCTGATGACTCCGGCGTAACCTGCGGCTGCCAGGAGCACCAGAGCAATGAGGAGATGCTTCATTCCCTTTCCTTTCCTCGTTATGGGGAAACCTTCGGAAAACCCCTCCGTGACACCCCAATTCTTACTCGAAACATAATGAATATACCCTCAATCCCGGTCCATGTAAATACCTCACGGAATCACCCTTACGGCGGACACGAAGCGCCTGGCGTAGTTGGACTGGTCCACCGGGGTCACTATCACCCCGGCGTCCCGGTAGGACGAGCAATGCACGAAGTTTCCACCGCCCACGTAGATGCCCACATGCCCCGGGTTCTGGAAGATAAGGAGGTCTCCGGGGACGAGACTGTCACGGGATACGGGAACCCCGGCCTCCGCCATGGCTCCGGCGGTCCGGGGAAGGGCGATGCCGTGGTCTCCGAAAACCCTGTAGACCAGGCCGCTGCAGTCGTATCCCGACGGCCCGGTCCCGCCGTAGACGTAGGGAGCGCCCAGGCGCGACAGTGCGTCGGTGACGATGACCTCCGCGAGCCCCGGGCCTGCCAGGGAATCCGCGGCCCCGGTTCCCAGGAACAGAAAAAGAAGGAATGCCGTCAAATTGAAGCCCTTTCTTCACGCAGGAAACCGGATGAATCCACTGCGGCGTATACACGGATGTACCGCCGAAGGGGCGTCACGGTTCCAGAAACGCGAAGGCCGGAAGAAAAGACTGCGACACGTGTGAATCGGCGGGGAAGGGGGGCGGAAGTGTCCGCCCCCCCGGGAGAGACTAGAAGGACGCCTTGATGTTGGCCCAGGTGGAGGGGGTGAGGGCCTGGGGATCCCAGTCTATGTCGAGGATGTAGACGAAGGTGTTCTGAGGGTAGAGGTAGAGGTATTCGCCGTCGTAGTCTATGGATCCGGCGCCTTCCATATCCTCTTCAACGAACTCGCACGACCAGACCGGAGTCATGTTGATGCTGCCGTCGGAGTTCGTCGCGAAAATGAAGGTGTTGTCCGATCCGACCGTCTGGCAGGTCATGAAGATGTAACCGCCCCAGTAGGCCATGCCGGCGACGTTGTCAAAGGGGGCTGTAGTCCAGGATATGGTGGACTCGGAGCCGGTGTAGCCGCCCCATGCAACTTCATCCGCATGGAAGTCCGATATGTACATCATGTTGCCGCCGGCACAGATCCCCGTGACCGTCTCCCATGCGCCGGTGGGGCCGGGGATGCTCCTGAGAAGGACGCCGTCGACATTGAACACGCCGAGGTTGCTGAAAGTCCAGTCCCCGATCAGGAACTGGTTTCCTCCGGAGTATTCGCAGTAGCCCTGGTCGTCGGCGTCGATCTCTTCGATCAACCAGGAGGTGCCGGTGGGAGACCCGGTGCTCATGCTGTATTCCGCGTTGGTAGTGGTGCCCCAGTTGGAAATCCAGATGCTGTTCGACACGTCGTCCTGGATCGTCATGCCGTAGGACTGGGTCAAACCGCCGATAAGGGTGTTGACCACGGTGTAGGTGCCGTTTCCGTGAAAGGGGTTGGAGGATGTCGGTTGACCGCCGGTTCTGATCGCTGCAAAGGAAGCGGCGGCAAGGCACACGAGCAATAGAGCGCTGATTTTCATTTTCCTCTCCATTCTTTTTCCGGGCCGGACCACAGTGTAATATTCCCCCCGCAGTGCGGTGTCAACGGAAGGAGGTTCGGCATGGACGGACCGTTGCTCATGCTTGCCATTGTCTGCCAGCTTCACCCGGCTTTCCCGGAAGGCCCGGTCCCCGGGCCGGGGTACGACGGATCAGCCGGCTCCATCTGGCTGGACCGGTTCCTGGACCTGGACGGGATGGACTACGGTGATTTCCTGGCGGAGCTGGAACTCTTCGAGGAGCGCACGGGTCCCGGCTGGGGAAGACGGCCGTCCACCTGGAGGTGGATGACAAGGATCAGGGAATGGGAGCGGGAGTTTCCTGAGATGGAGGGGCTGGGAGGTCTTCTGGGCCGGTTGGACCTGGAATGGTCCCAGCACGCATATCTGGACGCGCTCACCGCCTGGACGGACTTCCGTCTGCAGGCGGCGGCCTCCGCCTACGGCCGGAATGACAGGAGGGATGACTTCTTCAGGGAGTTCACCGGGGAGGGTTCCTGGGAACCCTCGTCGGACCTGTTCGCCGGGGACGACCTGTTCTACGGGGAGGCGGGGGAGATGGTGGCGGAGGCAGTGGAACTGATCCGGGGAATGCTCACCCCGGACCAGATGGAGACGGCGGCTTCTCTGGTTCGCGACGGCGGTCTCAGCCGGAGGGGGTATCGGTACTGAGAAGACCGAAGACGTTCACGTTCCTGTGGACGCCGTGAAGCAGCAGGGCATCTCTCAGGGTTCCCTCCCGCCTGAAGCCGGTTTTCTCCAGGAGTCTCTCCGCTTTCACGTTTCCCTCGACCACCCGGGCCTCGATCCGGCGTAGTCCCAGGGCCTCGAAGCCGTAACGCGCCGCCGCCTTCAGAGCCCCGGTCATGAGGCCCTTTCCCCTATGCTCCGGCAGAAGCTCGAAGGCGGTTTCCGCTGAACCGTCGTGGAAGCTGAACTCCCCTAGGGAGACGCTGCCGGCGTACAGACCGGTGCTCCGTTGAACTACGGCCCAGTTCAGTGAGATACCCTCGTCGTGCCCGTGGATGAACTCCTCGAGGATCCCCTCGAGGGTCTCCGGCCGTTCCACCGGATCCATGATGAACCTCGTGGTGTCCGGGTCGGAGAAGCATCTGAAAAGCCCGTCCAGGTCTTCCGCCGTGAAACGGCGGAGCAGTGCGCTTCCGGCCTCGAGAACCGGAAACTCATCCGGCCATGAGACGCCCGGGTAATCCCGGCTCAACGGTTTCCGGGGTTCTGGGCCAGCATGGCCTTCCGGAACTCCACGGTGTTCCTTTTCAGCTCCCTGTTCATCACCGCCAGGGTGGTGAAGGTCTGGTCGGTGAACTGGAGCCTTTTGACAAGGACCCTCATGAATCCCATAAGGAACCTGGCCGCCAGCCTGGGATTCTCGTCCATTAGCTTCTGGAAGCGGTCGAAACTCATTCTGTGGATCACCGAATCCTCGTTCGCCACCACGGTTGCCGAACGGGGCGAGCCGTCTATGAAACTCATCTCACCGAAGACGTCTCCCTCGGCGAAGATTGCCAGGGGAACCACGTCCTCGTCCCAGCTGTCGGCGGCGGTTGCTGAACCGGTCTTGATGACGAACAGGTCTCTGGTGGAGTCGCCCTTATGAATGATGGGCGAGTCCTTCCGGTACATGCCGCTCTCGCAGCAGGCAAGGAATTCCTCCCTCTCCCGGGGAGCGAGGTGCTCGAAGAAAAGATTTGGCATTTGTCTCTTCCTTTCCCGTATGTTCCAGCCGGCGGTATTGTAATGGAAAGGCGGGCCATGGGAAAGACATGCGCAGGGGCATTTCTGCTGGGGCTTTCGGCGGCCTGCGGAACCGGCGGGGTTCATGCCCGGCAGCCGTTTTCCCCGGACACCCTGGTTCTGTCGGTCACCGACACCCTGGGCGTCATTGCGGGAAACGACACCCTGACCTTCGGCTTCATCACCGGGGCGGGGTTCACCCCGGACGGCAACGTAGCCGTGTTGGACGCTCAGAAGGCGGTTCTCCAGGTCTTCGAGCCCGGGGGCGGGGAGGTATTCAGAGCCGGCGGACACGGTTCCGGTCCCGGTGAGTTTCTGTTCCCGGTCTCCCTGGCGGTAATGCCCGACGGTTACGCAGTCTCCGACCTGATGGGCGGAAAACTGGCTTTCTTCGACCGCGACGGGGCGTTCGTCAAGGAGATCGCCGGGTTTTTCCCCACACCTCCATGGAGCATCACGGGCTGCGCCCCGGGACTGGTTGCGGGAGCCGGCATGCTTGTTGAATCCGGCGATGACGGCGATCCGGCGGCATCGGTGATCCTGGGGTCATGGAGGAACTCAGCGGAGCCCGAAACGATCTACCTTTCGATTCCGGTGGCGATGGAGGGGGGCAGGATGGCCGGACGCCCCGACTTTCACACCGCCGGGGGGCCGGGGGGAACTGTTTTTTTCGCCGAGCAGTCCGACTCATTGCTTCTGGTGCTTGGTTTCACCCCGGAAGGGGAACGGATTCTGGAGATCAGGGAACCCTTCCGCCGGATTCCCAGGACGGAGGAGGAACTGGAGGAGGAAAACCTCAGCGTCTCGCTGAGCATCACCGACGGTGAGTCCACGCTGCAGAGGAACAGGACCCGTGACGAACGCCCGTACAGAACCGTGGTCACAGGTCTCGGAGTGGATTCCCTGGGCCGGATATGGCTCGAGATGGGCATAACGGGAACCAGCACCTTCAGGGTGTACTCCCCGGACGGGCTGGAGTACATGGAGGCCCGCTGGGCCGACCCCGAAGCGATGAGGGGCGCCAGCTGCGGAATATCCCCCTTCGGGTTCGTCGCGGGGGAACCCGATCCCGCGGATTGGCCGAAGGTTTACCTTCTCGAGGTCACCCCGTAGTCAGGAGGATGAAGGAATGATGAAAGTAGGAGATCCTGTGCCGGGTTTCACCCTGAAGAATCACCTGGGTGAAGATTTCAACCCCGCGGAACATCCCGGGAAATGCCTTCTCCTGTCGTTCCACCCGCTGGCCTGGACCCCGGTATGCGCGGCGCAGATGAAGGGTCTGGAGGAGAGGGCGGACTTTTTTCGCAGAATGGGAGTGATCCCCCTGGGGATCAGCGTGGACGCCCATACCGCAAAGAAACCCTGGGCCGAACACCTTGGGCTGGAATCCCTGCGGCTCCTTTCGGACTTCTGGCCCCATGGCGGGTTGGCCAGGCAGCTGGGGCTGTTCATGGAGGACAGGGGTTTCAGTTGCCGCGCTCACATCCTGGCGGACCGGGACGACCGTCGAACGGTCGTCTGGACCCGGCAGTACGAGATTCCACAGGTTCCCGACATGGAAGAGGTGGTTTTCGAGGTGGAGACCCGCTGCGGGGGAACCTGTTGTCTCTGAGAACCTTCACCGCAGCCATCTTCGATCTCGACGGAACCCTCCTGGACACCCTGGACGACATTGCCAGGGTGGGAAACTCCCTGCTCTCCCGGCGCGGGCTTCCCCTCCGGAACCGCGAAGCCTTCAGGGCCGCGGTGGGAATGGGGATAGAGGAGCTGTACCGAAGGCTTCTGGGAGGCGACGCCGACCCGGTTCTGGTGGCGGAGCTGGCCAGGGAGGCCAGTCTGGCCCATTCCAGGGTAGAGGAGAGCATTGCGCGGCCTTTCCCGGGAATTCCCGAACTCCTGGACAGGCTTGCCGGGAAAGGCATTCCCCTGGGAGTGCTGTCGAACAAACCTCAGAAGGCCGTGACAGGAAGCCTTGCCAGGTATTTCCCCGGCTTGCGGTTCGCCGCGGCCAGGGGAGCCCTCCCGGGCAGACCGGTCAAACCCGGCGCCGAGGCCGCGGCGGAAATGATGGAGTCCATCGGAACAAGCCCCGGGAAAACCGCCATGATAGGCGACGGGGAGCCTGACGTGAGAACCGCCCTGGCAGCCGGGATGGTGCCGGTGGGATGCTCCTGGGGGTTTACTCCCCCGGAGAGGCTTCTCGCGTTGGGGGCGGCGTACCTGGCCCACAGCCCGGAGGAGCTTGAGAATATTCTGATTCCTCCGGTGCTATGACCCTCAGACCGGGCCCGGTGCGAAAGACTATCTCCACCGGCGGCGACGGGAAGGTCTGAAGCTCGCCGTCCAGTTCCATGAGCAACTCTCCCCGGGGCTCCACCCTGAAGGTTTCGGCCCGGTGGCTTCGGGCCTGGGGCAGTTCCATCAGGCTTCCGTCGAACACCCGGGGGATGTTGGCCGCTATGGTGGAAAAGCCCACGGGAAGGATCCAGACAGCGTCAAGCAGGCCATCGTCGGGAACCGCCCCCGGGGAGAGGCTCATGCCTCCGCCGCTGTAACGGCCGACGCCCAGGGTAAGGGTGAAGTACTCCCCCGAAAGGAGTTCGACGCCCCGGGAGGAGATCAGAGCCCTCCAGACAGGCGGGGACAGGGCTGAAACTCCAAGGGAGATCAGGTAGCCGCTCTTGCCCATGGGCAGGATTTTCCTGAGGGCCAGAGTTCTGCGGAGAACGAAGGCGTCGAACCCCATTCCCGCGGAGTTGAGGAAGAACCGGGATTCACCGTCCGCCAGACAAATTCCGGTGTCCACCCGCCGGGTGAATCCCATTTTCATCAGCCGGACCGCCCCGGAGATGGATTGGGGAATGCCGAGGCTTCTGATCCAGTCGTTGCCGGTTCCCGAGGGTATCTGGGCCAGCACCGGGGGGGTATCCATGGAGCACAGTGCCGAGGCAGCCGTGGAGAGGGTTCCGTCGCCTCCGTATACGGCAAGCCCGTCGAAGCCGTCCGCCCGGGAGGATGCCGCCAGTTCGGCTGTATTCCGGGGGCAGCAGGTGAAAACCTCTTCGAAGGAGATACCCAGGGACGAGAGCAGGGTTCTGGCGGAGGGCCAGCGGCGGCCCGCACGGCCGCCGGCGGCCGCGGGATTCACGATGACGCGCCAGATTCCCTGCATGGGCCGAATATGTGTAAAAGCGACGGGGTTGACGATGACGGAACAGGGTGTAGAATACCAATGCTGTGAAATTGGTAACATTGTTACAAAATGAACAAACAGGCTGTGATTGGTGAGGAACATGAAATCAGAGATTCCCCCGAACACCGTGGAAAGGCTGAGCCTCTACCGAAGGCTTCTGGAGGCGTGGCTGGAGAAGGGAACCACCCACCTCTACTCCCACGAGATCGCCGCCATGGCCTGCGTAACCCCGGCCCAGGTCCGCAGGGACCTGATGGCGATAGGCTATAACGGAAGCCCGAGCAGGGGCTACTCGGTGGACGCCCTGGAAGACAGCATCGGCCGTTTCCTGGGAAGCGACGCCGTCCGGAAGATAGCACTTGTGGGAATGGGAAACCTCGGAAGGGCCCTCACCACGTATTTCATTTCCCGGGTACCCAGATTCCGGATGGCCGCCGCCTTCGACAACGACCCCCGGAAAACCGGCAGGGTTATCGCCGGCTGCATAGTTCACCACATTGACGCCATACCCCGGATCATCCCCGAGGAGGGCATCAGGACCGCCGTCCTGGCCCTGCCCGCGGAGAGCGCCCAGGAGATGGCCGACACCCTGGTGAAGGCCGGCATAAAGGGAATACTCAATTACGCCCCGGTGCCCCTCAGGCTTCCGGGCGACGTTTTCCTCGAAAACCGGGATGTGACCGCCTCCCTGGAAAAGGTGGCGTTCTTTTCCGGACAGCCCCGGGAGGGTAACTGATCCATGGGCTCGACCAACGCAGTCAAGGTTCTCGAAAGGTATCCCGGCGCCGGAAGGGACAAGCTCATCCCCATCCTGCAGGACGTTCAGGAGGCGGATGGATTCCTGGGCAGGGAGGCGGTGGTCATGATCGGCAGGCACCTCGGGGTTCCAGCCAGCCAGATCTACGGCGTCGCGACATTCTACAACCAGTTCCGCTTCGAGCCCGTGGGCAGGTTCCACATACAGATCTGCCGGGGCACCGCCTGCCATGTGAAGGGTTCGGCCAAGCTCCTGGAGACCCTGAAGCGGGAGCTGGGGGTGGAACCCGGCCGAACCACCCGGGACGGCATGTTCAGCATAGAGGTGGTGGCGTGCATTGGAGCCTGCGGCCTGGCTCCGGTGATTTCCATCAACGGTGAGTTCCACGCCAGGGTGACTCCGGAGGAGATACCCGTGCTTCTGGAAGGCTGCCGGAAGTCTGCCCAGGAGGTGAGCTGATGCCCCCGATAATGTGCGGCTGCTGCGACAAGTGCACCAATTCGCCGGCGATGCCGTGCCCCATGTCCGTGGAGTGCCTCGCCGACGGGCCTTTCTGTCACGACGACCCGGAGTGCCGAAACAAGAGGCTCAGGTGGAAGGAGTCGGTGGAGAAGAAAGGCTCCGGCATTCCCATTATCTTCGTGGGCGCAGGCACCTGCGGTCTCGGCGCTGGAGCCGGCGCCACCATCGGGGCGATCCGTGAATACCTGAAGGCCAGGTCCATGGAGTGTTCCCTGGTGGAGGTCGGCTGCATCGGATTCTGCGCCGTGGAACCCATCGTGGACATAAAGCTGCCGGGCAGGAACAGGATATCCTTCCACGGAGTCACCCACGACCGGGCGGCGGTGCTTCTTGAGAGCATGCTGGTGAACCGGCGGGCGCCGGAAGACATGGCGCTGCTGCAGTTCCCCGGGGAGGAGGAATCCTGGGAGGGCGTGCCGGGATTCGGCGAGCATCCGTTCTTCGCCCCCCAGACCAGATGGGTGCTGGAGAACTGCGGGATAATGGATCCGGTGAGTATGGAGGAATACCTGGCCGCCGGGGGGTACAAGGCCTTTGCCAGGGCCCTTCGTACATTGACTCCGGAGCAGGTCTGCGACACCGTCGAGAGCAGCGGTCTTCGGGGCAGGGGCGGCGGCGGCTTCCCCACGGGAAAGAAGTGGCGTTTCGCCCTCAATACGCCCTCGGGCACCAAATACGTGATCTGCAACGCCGACGAGGGAGACCCCGGCGCGTTCATGGACAGGGCCGTGATCGAGGGAGACCCCCACAAACTCATAGAGGGCATCGCCATAGCAGCCTATGCGGTGGGGGCCAACCACGCCTACATCTACATCCGGGCGGAGTACCCCCTGGCCGTGAAAAGGCTCAGGCATTCCCTGGAGCAGGCGGAGGCCGCGGGGCTTCTGGGAACGAACATTCTCGACAGCGGTTTCGATCTCAACGTAACCATAAAGATGGGCGCCGGAGCCTTCGTGTGCGGCGAGGAGACAGCCCTGATCCACAGCATCGAAGGCCAGAGGGGAATGCCTTCCCCGAAACCGCCCTTCCCAGCGGTCAGCGGCCTGTTCGGAAAGCCAACCGTCATCAACAACGTGGAAACCCTGGCCAACGTGCCCGCCATCATCGGCCGGGGGGCGGACTGGTTCCGCTCCAGGGGCACCCCGGGAAGCCCGGGCACCAAGGTGTTCGCACTCTCGGGGAAGATCGCCAATACCGGTCTCATAGAGGTTGCCATGGGAATCAGCCTCGATGAGATACTCTTCGGCATGGGCGGCGGCGTTCCCGGGGGCAAGGCCTTCAAGGCAGTCCAGATCGGCGGCCCCTCGGGGGGATGCATACCCGCGGGTCATACCGACATTCTGATTGACTACGAATCCCTGGTCTCCTTCGGGGCGATGATGGGTTCCGGCGGACTGGTGGTGATGGATCAGGACACCTGCATGGTGGACGTGGCCAAGTTCTTCATGGACTTCATCCAGAGGGAGAGCTGCGGCAAGTGCATTCCCTGCCGGGAGGGCACCAGGAGGATGCTTGAGATCCTCAAGGCCATCACCAGGGGCTACCGGGACGAAACCAAGGAGCAGGCCCTGGAGCGGTTCCGTGGGATAGTGAACCTGGAGAGACTGGGGCAGGTCATCAGGAAGACAAGCCTCTGCGGCCTGGGCCAGACCGCTCCCAACCCTGTTCTCAGCACTCTCAGGTGGTTCAGGGACGAGTACGAGGCCCACATCTTCGACAGGAAGTGCCCCGCCGGGGTTTGCACCGGGCTGCTCACCTACTCAATAGACCCGGAGGCCTGCCGGGGGTGCACCCTCTGCGCGCGCAAGTGTCCCTCCGGCGCCATCAAGGGCGCCCGGAAGAGCCCCCATTACATCGTCGCCCAGGAGTGCGTCGGATGCGGCGCCTGCCTGGAAGTATGCCCCTTCGGCGCCGTCAGGGTTCAGTAAGGAAGGTCGAGATGAGAATCACTCTGAACGGAAAACCCATGGAGGCCAGGGAAGGCGAAACCATCCTCTCCGCGGCGAGAAGAATGGGGTTGGACATACCCACCCTCTGCCATATGGAGGGGCTTCCTCCGACGGGCACCTGCCGGGTCTGCGTGGTGGAGGACCGGAAGACCGGCAGACTGATACCTTCGTGCTCCTTCCCAGTGGCCGAGGGCATGGACATCGCCACCCACTCCAACCAGGCGGTCGCCGCCCGGAAGACCATCATAGAACTCCTTCTGGCGTCCCATCCGGACGACTGTCTGTACTGTCCCGGCAACGGCACCTGCGAGCTCCAGAAGTACGCCAGAGAGCTTGGGGTGCGGCAGCGCAGCTACTCGGGGGCCCGGAACCGGGTCAACCTGGACGTGTCCAGCCCCTCCATAATCCGAGATCCCGAGAAGTGCATCCTCTGCGGCCGGTGTGTGAGAGTCTGCTCCGAGGTCCAGGGGGTCTGCGCCATAGACTTCACCGGCCGGGGAAGCTCAGCCCAGGTGAGTTGTGCCTTCGACGAGGGGCTCAACGTGTCCAGCTGCGTGAACTGCGGCCAGTGCGTGATGGTCTGCCCCACCGGGGCGCTCACCGAGCGTCGGGACGTGGACCGTGTTCTGGCGGCTCTGGACGACCCCGGGAAGACCGTGGTGGTTCAGCACGCGCCGGCGGTGTCGGTGACCCTTGCCGAGGAATTCGGCATCAAGCCCGGAAGCGACATAGTGGACAAGATGAACGCCGCCTTCCGGCGCATGGGGTTCGACCGGGTCTTTCCCACCAGTTTCAGCGCCGACCTTACGGTGATGGAGGAGGCCCACGAACTGGTGGAGAGGGTCAGGAAGGGCGGCCCCTTCCCTATGTTCACGAGCTGTTCCCCGGGCTGGATCAAATACCTCGAGGAGTTCCACCCGGACCTGCTGAGGAACGCCTCCTCCTGCAAAAGCCCGCAGCAGATGATGGGCGCGGTGATAAAGAGGCTCTGGGCCCCCGCCCAGGGGCTGGACGCGGGACAGGTCTTCAGCGTCTCGGTGATGCCCTGCACCGCCAAGAAGTTCGAGGCCGCGAGGCCTGAGATGGGCGGAGAGATCCCGGACGTGGACGCGGTGATAACAACCCGGGAACTGGCCGAGATGGTTCGGATGTTCGGCATTGACATCACCTCCCTGGAAGGAGAGCCCGCGGACAGCCCCTTCGGGGACCGAAGCTCCGCGGGGAAGCTTTTCGGCGCCACCGGGGGGGTCATGGAGGCCGCCGCAAGAACCGCTTACCACATGCTCACGGGAAAGAACCTTCCGGAGCTGAGGATAGACGCGGTGCGTGGGATGGATGACGTGAAGGAAACCACCCTGAACGTAGACGGACTGGAGCTGAGGATGGCGGTGGTAAGCGGCCTGGGGAACGCCGGACGGCTTCTCCGGGATATAATCGAAGGGAGAAGAAACTACCATTTCGTGGAGGTGATGACCTGCCGGGGCGGGTGCATCAACGGCGGAGGGCAGCCCTTCCTGACGGATCCCGACCGGGTGAAGGCCCGAATGCAGATGCTATACGAGATAGACAGGAACGCCAGCTTGCGGGTCGCCCACGAGAATCCCTCCATAATCTCCCTGTACGGGGACTTCCTGAAGGAACCGGGAAGCCACGACGCCCACCAACTCCTTCATACCGAGTACTCCCCGAGGGAGGTGCTGAAGTAGATGGCCGGGAATCCCGAGCCCCTGGTCCAGACCGTTCCCGAGAAGTGCAAGGTGTGCTACACCTGTGTGAGGGAATGCCCCGCCAAGGCCATCCGGATACTGGAGGGCCAGGCGGAGGTGGTCACCGAGAGGTGCATCGCCTGCGGCAACTGCGTCCGGGTCTGCACCAGGGGAGCCAAGAAGGCCAGGGTGAACATATCCGACGTGGAGGAGCTTCTTGCGTCGGGCCGCAGGGTGGCCGCCATGGTAGCCCCGAGCTACCCGGCGGACTTTCCCAGAATCCCTCCCAGGAAGTTCGTGGGAATGCTGAACAAGCTGGGTTTTCATCCCGTTACCGAGGTGGCCTTCGGAGCCGACCTGGTGGCCAACGCCTACAGGAAACTACTGAGGGATCATCCCGACAACCACTACATCGCGGTGAACTGCCCGGCGGTGGTGACCTACGTGGAGAAGTACATGCCCCAGCTCATCCCCTTCCTGGCCCCGGTGGTGTCACCCATGGTGGCGGAGGCCAGGGTCGTAAGGAAGTTCTACGGGGATGACACCGC
Organism: uncultured bacterium; assembly: GCA_964607515.1. Lineage (GTDB taxonomy): Bacteria > Fermentibacterota > Fermentibacteria > Fermentibacterales > JCC-6 > UBA6080. The sequence continues at coordinate 62,025 of CAZSKU010000002.1, forward strand.
GGTGGTGTTCATAGGGCCGTGCATAGCCAAGAAGGACGAGGCCCCGGAGGAGGTGGACCAGGTGCTCACCTTCATTGAGCTCCAGGAGATGTTCAGACTCCGGGGAATCACCCCGGAAGACGTCCAGGAGGCGTCCTTCAATCCACCCACTCCCGGTCTGGGAACCGTGTTCCCCATCAGCGGCGGCATGCTTCAGGCGGCGGACATCAAGGAGGACCTTGTCTCCGGAGACATAGTCACCGCCGAGGGCAGAACGGGCTTCGTGGAGGCATTGAAGGAGTTCGAGAACGAGGACATGGAGGCCAGGCTCCTGGAGCTGCTGTGCTGCGACGGGTGCATCATGGGACCGGGCATGTCCTCCAGGGACCCCATCTTCCGGCGCCGTGCCAGGATCAGCCAGTACGCCAAGACCCGTCTGAACGAAATCAACTTCAACCACTGGAACGTCGCCATGGAAAGGTCCTCGGAGCTGGACCTGGAACGGGGTTTCCGGGAGAGGGACACCCGGCTGGCCTCTCCCGAGGACGGCGAAATCAAGGGAATCCTACAGAGGATGGGCAAGTTCACCCCCGAAGACGAACTGAACTGCGGGGCTTGCGGGTACGACACCTGCCGGGAGCACGCGGTGGCAATTCTCAAAGGCCTGGCGGAAAGCGAGATGTGCCTGCCCTACGCCATAGACCAGCTCAAACTTACAGTGGACGAACTGGCGGGCACCAAGGTGGCCCTGAAACACGCCGAGAAGATGGCCGGCATGGGACAGCTGGCGGCGGGCATAGCCCACGAGGTGAACAACCCCCTGGGGGTGGTTCTCATGTACGCCCATACCCTGCTGGACGAGAGGTCCGAACAGGACCCCGAACTGGCCGAGGATCTGAGGACCATCGCGGTGCACGCCGACCGGTGCAAGAAGATAGTGGCGGGGCTACTGGACTTCGCCAGGCAGAACAAGGTGTCCCGGAGCGATGTGGACCTGCCGGCCTTCGCGGCCAAGGTCGCGGGCGACCTGCCCAGGCCGGAAGGGGTCGAACTCCTCGTGGAAAACAGGATGAAGGATCCCCGGGTCAGCCTGGACGACGACCAGTTCGCCCAGGTGGTTATCAACCTGGTGCAGAACGCCTACCAGGTGATGCCCCTTGGGGGAAGGCTGACTCTTTCCTTCGAGGACCGGGACAACAGGGTGAGCATGAAGGTTTCCGACACGGGAACGGGCATCAATCCAGAGAACATGAAGAAGATCTTCGAGCCCTTCTTCACCACCAAGCCCCGGGGAAAGGGAACCGGACTGGGGCTGGCGGTGACCTACGGCATCGTTAAAATGCACAGGGGGAGCATTACCGCTGTTTCAAACACCGACCCGGTGAAGGGGCCCACGGGAACCACGTTCACGGTGACCCTGCCCCGGAGGGTGAGTGAGGATGAAGGAAGGAACGCCAATGAAGGATCGCCTGACAGTACTTCTGGTGGATGACGATCAGGACTTCATCGAACAGATGGGGATCATGCTGGAGACCGCCGGGTACCGGATCCGATCCGCCGGGGGAAGAGCCCGGGCGGAGGAACTGCTGGAAGAACTGAAGCCGGACCTGGCGGTGATAGACCTGATGATGGAGCAGAACGACGACGGATTCGTCCTGGCACACAGGATCAAGAGGAAGTACCCGGATGTCCCGGTGATCATGGTCACCGCGGTCACCAGCGAAACAGGGATCGACTTCACGTCCGCCCCTGACACGGGAGGATGGATGAAAGCGGACGCCCTGCTTCAGAAGCCCGTCAGATTCGAGCAGCTGGAGGCTCAGATAAAAAGGCTGTGCCGTGGATAACGAAACCACCCTCAAGCTGCTGGTGGTGGACGACGAGGCGGGGATGCGCATGGGCGTCCGCAGGGCCCTGCGGGGCTTCGCCGAGCAGCCGGACGAGACCGGGATGGTGGTGAGGCTTTCGGTGGACGAGGCGGACAGCGGAGAGCAGGCCATCGAGATGATCCAGGAGGCGCCGCCGGACATCATTCTTCTGGACCACAGGATGGGCGGCATCACCGGTCTGGACGTGCTGAACTGGATGGAGGAGCACAGCCCCGACGTGCTTCCCATAATGATCACCGCCTACGCCTCCCTTGAGAACGCCATCAACGCCACCAAGAGGGGGGCCTTCGATTTTCTCCCCAAGCCCTTCACTCCGGCGGAGCTGAAGGTGGCGGTGAGACAGGCGGTAAAGCATGTTCTGGCGGTCCGGGAGGCCAGAAAGCTGGCGGACGAGAAGAGAAGGGTGAGGTTCCAGTTCATCAGCGTTCTCGCCCACGAGCTGAAGGCTCCGCTGGGGGCCATAGAGGGCTACCTCTACCTGCTCCAGGACGGCACCGCGATGAACAGCCCCGAGACCATGAAAAGGGTTGTGGAGAGAAGCCTGGTGAGGCTCCAGGGGATGAGGAAGCTGATCTACGACCTTCTGGACCTGACCCGGATCGAGAGCGGCGAGAAGAAGCGGGAACTGGCGGAAGTGGACCTGGCGCAGGCCGCTAGAATGTCAGTGGAAACCATGACCCCGGACGCCTCCGCCAGGGGAATAGCGATAAACCTTGAAGCCCCCGACTACCTCCCGATGATGGGAGACAGGGGGGAGCTGGAGATAATTCTGAACAACCTGGTATCCAACGCGGTCAAATACAACCGAGACGGCGGAACCGTGAGGGTTGGCCTTTCGACGGACTCCCGGGAGGCGGTTATCCGCGTGGAGGACACCGGCATCGGGATGACCGTGGAGGAGCAGGAGCGTCTCTTCGGCGAATTCGTCAGGATCAGGAACGACAAGACCAGGAACATACTGGGAAGCGGACTGGGGCTGAACATCGTCAAGCGGATAGCGGCCCTGTACTCCGGAACGGTTTCCGTGGAGAGCACTCCCGATGTGGGAAGCGTATTCACCGTGACATTGAACCGGGGAGTCGGCCCGACCGAGGATTGACGCTGTCGGACATCTCCGGCATATAGTTCCCCGGGCGCTGGAATGCACCGGAGCCGGTTCTCCCCGGAGGCGTGTCATGGCATTTCTGCTCGAACTGACGATGATCTCAATTCTTCCCGGCGGTTCTCTATCCGGAGCGGAGGGTTCTCTTCCGGGGCTCGTATACGTCTCCCCGGCGGCGGACGCCCAATGGCAGAGCCCTGAAACGGGAATCATTCTTGGATTCGACGGGGAAGCGCCCCCGGGGTTGAGGGTGGAGGCGGAGGGCAGCCTTTCCGGCTCCCTCATCCTGGACACCTACATCACCCGGGATCGGCGCAGGATGGTATTCACTCCGGGGCAGCCCCTGGTCCACGGCGAGTGGGTGGAGGTTCACGCCTCCTGCCCGGGAAGGGGCGCCGTTTCATGGTGTTTCGGGGTGAGACCGGTGGACCCTGTTCTTCCCGCTGAGGCCGTTCCTTCGGCGGCCGCCATGCCTGAACCCTCGGATCCGGCCTCCTCACCGGCGGGCATGACATCCCGGGATGTCGCCCTTCCCTCTGACTTCCCCGCCTTCACCTTCAACATCCAGGGGAGCCCGGCACCGGGCAACATCTTCTTCAGCCCCCTGATGGGCGGCGGAGAAAGCAAATACCTGATAATCGCCGACTCCTCGGGGGATGTTCTGTTCTACCGGCACGGCCATGTTCCCTTCTACAACGCGGAGATCCAGAACGACGGCTGTCTCTCGTTCATAAACGGCAACATGGGGCAGGAAGATCTCTGGTGGATAGAGCTGGACGATACCTACACCAAGGTCGATTCCTTCGCGGTGGACGGATACGTCACGGACATCCACGACTTCACCGTGGCGGACAACGACAACCTGCTCCTGATAGGCAATGATCTGCGGTACATAGATATGTCGGAGGTGGTTCCCGGAGGCGATCCGGACGCCCTGGTCTGCGGCCTCCTGATCCAGGAGCAGGACAGGAACCACATGACCGTGTTCCAGTGGAGCAGCTTCGACCACTTCGAGATCACCGACGCCTGCTACTACGTCAACCTCACCGGTTCCTACGTCGACTACGTCCATTGCAACTCCATAGACGAGGACCAGGACGGTGGCATCCTGGTGTCCTGCAACGCCATGGCGGAGTGCACCAAGATAGACCGGACCACGGGAGACCTGGTCTGGCGCTTCGGCGGTCTTCATTCGGAGAACCCGGACTTCACCCTCCTGAACGATCCCCTGAACGGCTTCAGCGCCCAGCACGACTTCAGACACGTGTCCGGAAACCTGTACTCGGTGTTCGACAACGGCACCCACCATTCGCCCAAGGTCTCCCGGGGGTGCATCTACGAACTGGACACCTCCGCCATGACCGCCGACCTGGTGTGGAACTACCAGTCCACCGGACTCTACGGTTCCCACATGGGTTCCACCCAGGTGCTGCCCAACGGAAACGTCTTCATCGGGTGGGGAGACGTCACCGGCTACCAGCCGAGGCCCGACTTCACCGAGGTTACCGAGGGCGGCCAGGTGGTCTTCACCGGCCGGATGAACCAGCTTCTCCTGGAAAGCTACCGGGCCTACCGGTTCGACTGGGAGGGCCACGCCCTGGTGCCCTACCTGGTGGCCCTGGTTCTTCAGGCCCAGAACTGCGTCCAGCTCACCTACAACGTGTTCGGCCAGACCGGGTACGCCTCCTACGACGTGTACCGGGGAAGCTCGCCGGACAACCTGTCCTTCTTGCTGAACACTCCCCTGAAACAGATCAACCTCTGGCAGCTTCCCGTGGGGATGAACTACTTCGCCGTCAGGGCCAGGGACATGCAGGGGGTTCCCACGGGTTTCTCCAACGTGGATTCCGCCATGGTGACATGGACCGGCGCCGAAGGCCCGCTGTCAGCCCTGACCGGTTCTTCAGCGTCGGTCCGTGTGTATCCCAACCCGGTGGATGGGGCGGCGGTCCTGTACTGGCAGCGGGAGGGGGCCGACCTGGTGGAGGTCTACGATCTGGCGGGCAGGGCTGTCTTTCGGATGAATCCCCCGGCGGGAACTTGTTCTGTGGTTCTGCCGGCGGAAAACCTCCCTGCGGGCATCTACCTGGCCGCGGTATCCTGGAACGACCTTCGCGAGTCCTGCAGAATGGTCGTGGTGGCTCCCTAGATTCCCAGACCCGCCCCCAGGGACACCACCCATGGGTGGTCCTCGTCGGATCCCCGCACGTGCCGGTAAACCCCGAGGGTCCCCATGAGGAGTCCGGTCCCGCAGCGGAGTTCTCCGCCCAGGTAGGTCTGGTGCTTCTCGAGCCCGCCCCAGGTGTCCCCCCAGGTGTTCATCAAGGCGGCGGTGAGATCTGCGTAGAAGATGTCCATCCACGCCATGGACAGTGCCATTCTTCCGCCAAGATGCAGCTTGCCGGCGCCCAGACCCGGTTCGATCCTGACCAGGGGGCCCGCCTTTGGGCCCCAGAGGGTCCCCATCTCGACGAATGCGATACCCAGGGAGGCGCTGAATCTCTGGGGGGTTGTGACCTGAAGGCTGGCGGTGGGTGTGAAGGGCGGTCCCGTGCGAGCTGCGGCGGCAGTCGCGATGACGGCGAGCAGAAGCATGGGCGCTTTCACTGGAATGTGTTCCTCACATCAGGTAAGGGCCTTTATGCAGCCGATGCTGCGGGCCTGCAGCTTGCCGGGTTCGGTGCCCTCTGAGATCTGGAATTCAAAGACCAGGTTCCTGTCGGGCAGGCGGAAGTAGTCCACGTTGTCCGGCAGGTTCGAATCGTGGAAGAAGATGTTGGCGTAAGGCGAGAGGGGGTCCCGGTTGTCGATCCTCCAGAGTTCGTCGTTGCTCTTCACCATGTAGCGGAAGAAGCCGAATCCCTTGTCGTGGCTGACGCACATTCCCCTCACCCAGGAGTTCACTTCCCCCCAGGTCCCCGGGTTGTCCAGCCCCTTGAAGGGAAGCAGGTTGGGAATGAGGTATCCCGACACGAACAGGTCCGCCTCCCGGCGCAGCTCCTGGGCTATGTTGTCGAAGGCCATGACCTCAACCCGGCATCCCCGGCTCTGCAGGGCGTGGACCACCCGGACGAAATCGCCGTCTCCGCTGGCCAGAAGGACCCGGTCCAGCCTCTCCGACTGGAGTATCGCGTCTATGCCCATCTCCAGGTCCACGTTGGATTTGGCGTACCTGCTTCCCGAATCGTCGCTGTACCACTTGACGGTCTTGGGAATCACCTTGTAGCCGATGTCCCGAAGGGCCGTGTGGAAGCGGTTCTGGCCCTCCTTGTATTCCCTGTCCGTGCGGGCCCTTGCTTCGTCGTAGCTGACGTAGGCGTTCAGGCGCACGGGGAATCCGCCCCCCCGGCATGCGAACTGGCGCAGAACCTCGTAGCGCATGCCGAAGCCGCCGTTCATGGTGAGATTGCTCACGTCCACATAGACGCCGACCTTGTTTCCGTTTCCCTGCGAAGACATTATCCCCTCCATAAGACGTGTCGATGAACAGCAAACTACATGTGGAAGGGATTATACCCATGCCGGTTCCCCCGGACAAACCGGTTTTTTCCCGATGGCTCGAGAAGCTTGGCGTGCCCCGGGGAACCTACCCGGAGGAGGTCTGCCGGAAGGCGGCGATTCCGCCCGACTCCCTGGACTGCCCCGGAATGGAGGGTTTGCGGGCCGTGGTGGTGCACCATTCCGCCACGGAATCGGGTGGAGCGGAAGCCTTCCGGGTTCTCCACCGGCTGGTCAGGGGATGGAACGACCTGGGCTACCACTTCGTCATAGGCAACGGAACCCACACCGGCGACGGCGAGCTGGAGGAGGGGAGGCCGGTCCGCTGCCGTGGAGCCCATGCCAGGGGAGCCAACGGGTTCTCCCTGGGGGTCTGCCTGGTGGGGAACTTCAACACAGGGAGCCCCACCGGACGGCAGATGAATACCCTGGGGCGCCTTCTGGGCGGATTGCTGAAGGAGCGCGGACTTCCCCGCGAAGCGGTGATGCTCCACAGGCAGGTGAAGGGGAGCAGCACCGAATGCCCCGGCAGAAACCTGACCCTGGCCATGGTGCTGCAGGCCCTTGACCGCCTCGATACCGGGCTCTGAGCGAGAGGGGCTGGAGTTGCACCCCAGGGCGCGGTTTGCTATATAACCGCGTCACTGAAGGGACGAAACCAATGATATTCGTGCTCACCATTCTCCACGTGATCGTATGCGTGCTGCTGGTCGGGGTTGTCCTGCTTCAGAAGTCCAAGGGCGACGGCCTTTCCGGCGCTTTCGGCGGCGGCGGCGCCCTGACGGCGTCCTTTGGAAACGTTGGAGCCGTGACCTTTCTCAGCCGGGCCACCAGCGTGCTGGCGGTGCTTTTCATGGTCCTGTCCTTCCTTCTGGCCATCATCTGAGGATGTGCCGGGGTGGTGGAATTGGCAGACACGCTAGGCTAAGGACCTAGTGGGCGAATAGCCTGTGCGGGTTCAAGTCCCGCCCCCGGTACCATCCCTGTGGAAACCCCGCTCCGGCGGGGTTTTCGCTTCATATAAAAAAAGGGGCCGGCGGTTGCCGGCCCCTTTCCGGTGATAAGGTCTACCAGCTCGCCTTGATCTGGCCCCATGTGGTCTGGTTCAGGGAGAAGGAGGGTTCCAGCACCAGGTCGTCCCAGTAGATGGGGCTTGCGTTGTTGCCGAAGAGGTCCAGGGCGGCCAGGTTCTGGGTGGCGTTCTCGCTCCAGGCGATGGTTCCCAGCTCGATGTCGTTGTAGAAGATGGTCTGGGTGTTGGCGTCGAGGTTGATGATGATCTCGGTCTTCACCCACTGGTCGAAAACCAGGGTGGTTGAGCCGCCGCCCTCCACGGCGCTAACGGTGCCGGTGTTGCTGTCGAACTTGAGGTCGAGGCACCATTCGTTGTCCGAGCCGTTGGGAACGTAGTAGCTCAGCAGTATGAAGTACTGCACCCCGGTGGAACCGGTGGGAACGTAGTTGTAGCCGCTGAAGGACCACGTTCCGGAGGTGTAGCCGGTGAAGGTCTGGACGATGTCGGAAGTCTGAATGATCTTGACGGAGTTGGGGGAGCTGTAGGCCTGTTCGTTACTGACCAGTGCGTCCCAGGCGGGGTTCTCGTCCCAGCCCTGCCATCCGCCCTGCCCGATGATGCCCGAACCGGCGGCGTAGGCGTCGAAGTTCTCTGACCAGTCCGCCCAGGCGGCTCCCGCGGTCAGAAGAAGGCAGGCGGTCACGCCGAAAAACGCTTTCATCTATTCACCCTCCCTTTCAGTGTGAACACATCTCACGAAGCGCGAACCGAGGGTCCGCCCCCGGGACAACGTCTTTATCTAAAAATCGGGAACCCCTGTCAAGGAACACCCCCCGGCAGGGGTTTCCCCGGAAAAAGAGAAAATCCCTGATCTCACTCCCGGGAGAGGACTATCACCCGGTCATCCGGCGCCAGGTTGAGCGGCAGGGACTTTGAGGGGTTAAGCACCACCCTGCCCCCGGAAGCGTAGCCCAGGGCTGTCTCGCCCCGCAGGCAGGCGGAAGCCGCCACGGTGTGGAAGTTCAACGGTCTACCGCACTTTACGTACATGGGAGCGGGTTTGAGGTAGATCTCCGATCCCTCGGGATCGAAGAGCTCCGTGAACACCCTGATCAAATCACGGTTTCCGGCCATCTGGGTCAGCAGCTGACTCACCAGCTTGTCGCTCACTATGAAGTCGTCGAAGTCGGAAACCTCCGCCAGCCGCCGGTTCCTTTCATCCAGCATCTCCGCGACTATCGTGAAACGGTGCAGCCCGGTCTTCCTGATGTCCCTCAGGTGCAGCAGGGTAACCAGGGAGACGGCGTCGGCATCCTGCGGGGAAGTCGCTTCGGAGCGGCTCTGGACTATCACGTGGTGGCATGCGCCGGGTTCCAGGGCCTCCAGGAAACCCCGGTCGGCGGTGTCCCCCGGGCGGTAGATCACTCCTGCGTTCCTGAAGGGGCCCAGGGGCCCGGGATCCACGGGGGCCGCCAGGGTTATTCTGGATCCCGGTGCCGCATAAGAGTCCAGTTCCCGGATGATCAGCGGTACTCTGGGATTCCATCCCAGTATTAGGATCGTCTCAGGGGCGGGCCGAGAGGCTTCCCCGGCGCTGATCAGATCGTGTTGGACCGAAGCCCCGGCGGAGGGGGAGACCTTCAGGGCATCCTCGTCGGCGGTGATCGCCAGGATGCAGTCCTCACTGTGAATGACCGTGTCTCCGGGCGGATTAAGAAGGATTTCCCCGGTCTGTCTTCTTATTCCTATAAGACACGAATCTTCGAAGGCGTGGATGGCCCGGCGGAAGGTCTCCCCGGAAAGTAGACTCTCGCTGCCGAAGTATATCTCGTTGCCCCGGAAAGCCAGCAGCTCGCTGTAGACCGAGGACAGCCCGGGCTGCCGGCAGGTCTGGGCGGTGATCCGGGCGATTATCTCCCCGGCCAGCACCAGCTGGACCTCGGAACCCCCGACCATCTCCGCCACCCGGAGGTTCTCCCGGGATCTGAGGATGCTCACGATGTGGTATGGGCCGCGCTTCCTCGCGGGGTTGTTCACCAGGGCCAGAAGGGTTTTTATCACTTGGCTGTCCGGAGAGTTTCCGTCAGGAGGAAGCACGATCACCGCCCGGGCGTCCCGGTGGTTGATGATCCCGAGGTCCGTGGGGTCCATGGGGCAACCGGTCCTGCACACCACCCGGACTGAGCCGCCCCGGGGCATCCTTGCCCTGAGTTCATCCTCCATCATTACCTTGTCATGGTCGGCCAGCACCGCGACGCAGAACTTCCGGCGGCGTGAACAGGCCTCCGCCAGTTCCGATGCCACGGTGAACACCTGGGAACTCCAGCCCAGGATGACGGTGTGATCCCTCTCGGCCACGAAGGATCTGCCCTTCCTCATGGACTCCAGCCGGTTCTCGATACCCGTGGTTATGATTCCTATCAAAGTGCCCACGACGAACAGACCTCCCACCGTCACCGCCAGCATGGAGAGCAGGAAGGGCATGGTTCCCTGGTCGTCCCCCATGGTTCCGGGGTCCAGGGTTCTCATGAGGCTCGCCCAGGCCAGCTCCCAGAAGCTCCTGCCCTGGGGATCTATGCCGGTGCCCACCACCAGCGCCGCCACGGCGGCCACGAGGACGACGGTGGCGAAAAACAGCATGGCCGTCATGGCTCCGGCTCCCCGGGAAGTCATGTTGTCGAACCAGTAACGGAGCCTGACCCCGAAACCCGAGCGTCCCACGGCTTCTCCCTTCCCGAAAACGTGTATTCTGGGATACAGCGGGGATATAAACACACTCCGGGAAGGTCTCAACCCCGGTCCCGATGGTGTATATTCGAGATTCCGAGAAAGGAGCTCCGTGGGGGAACGTCTGCCCTTCCTGGCCGGGATCCTTCTGGCCGCGTCCTGCGGAAGCGGTCCCCGGGACACCGCCCCTGAGGAGTTCTTCGCCATGGCTTCCCGGGCCTACCGCCGGGGGGAGATGGAGCGGGCCGAGGAGTGTCTCCGCCGGGTTGTTATCCTGGACTCCCTGAACCCCAGCGGTTGGAGCAATCTCGGGGTGGTCCTTCTGGAGACCGGCCGGTACCCGGAGGCCGTGGAAGCCCTGGAACAGGCCCTGGAACTGGACCCCGGAAGAGCCGGAACCATGGGGGCTCTGTGCGGGGCGCTGGTGGGAATGGAGGACCCGGAGGCGGCGATCCGCTGGGGCGAGGCGGCGGTGGCCGCGGACCCCGGGGATGCAGCCGCCCTGAACAACCTTGGCCGGGCCTACCTGGAAACGGAAAGAGTCCGGGAGGCGGCGGCGGCCTTCGAAACCGCCATCAGAAGGGATCCTTCCATGGCGTCGCCCCGGTTCAACCTCGCGGTGATTCATGTCATGGCCGGCAATCCGGAGCCAGCCCTTCCACTGCTTCTGGAAACCGTTTCCCTCTGTCCGGGGTATCCCCGGGCGAGGACCCAGCTGGCGGTGGTCTACGGAATGCTGGACAGCCTCGAGGAGTCGGAATTGCATGCAGGAATGGCGCTGGCCGAGGACCCCGCCGATCTCGCGGCAATGAACTGCCTCGCCCTGTCCCTTCAGGGCAGAGGCCTGCGGGAGGAAGCTCTGGAGGTGTACAAGACCATGCTGCCCATGGTTCAGGATTCGGCCGCCAGGGAGGCGCTTCTGTCTCGGATGACAGAGGAGGAAACCAGGTGAGGGACAGCCGGGTTACAGTAGCAAGGAGGGTGCTGGGGCCGATCTCCACCAACTGCTGGCTGATAACCTGCGCCGAAACGGGCTCGCTGCTGGTGGTGGACCCGGGAGGATTCCCGGGACCGGTGATGGAGTTCCTGCCGAAGGGGGATTCCCGGTCTAAGGCCATGGTGCTGAACACCCACGGCCATTTCGATCACCTCTGGGGCAACCGGGAACTGGGGCTTCCCTCGATGATCCACAGGCTCGACGCCGGAATGCTGGCCTCCGCCCGGGAGGCTGGAGATTGCTGGGGGTACGTGGTTCCATCGCCACCGCCACCCTCGGTGCTCCTGGAGGACGGTGACCCGGTTCGTCTGGGGAACATGGAATTCCGGGTCATTCACACCCCCGGGCACACACCGGGAAGCATCTGTCTGGAAGGACACGGATTGCTCATCACCGGGGACACCCTGTTCCGGGGTTCCGTGGGAAGAACGGACCTGCCGGGCGGCAGCCACGGGCAGCTGATGCTCTCGCTGCGCCGGCTAATGCCCCTGGACGACCGACTGAGGGTACTTCCCGGGCACGGCGATGAAACCGTGCTGGGGTTCGAGAAGAAGAGCAATCCTTTTCTGGACGGGATTTGAACCCGGGTCGCGAATCCTCTCTGGACATGACCCGGGGCTCGGTCCCGGGCAGGCTGCTGCGGCTGGCCTGGCCGGTCATGGCGGCCCACCTTCTGCAGACCCTCTACAACCTGGCCGACGCCTTCTGGCTGGGAAAGCTGGGACGGGCGGCCCTGGTGGCTCCCACGGTGTCCATGAACGTGGTGTTCGTGGCCACGGCGCTGGCAATGGGGCTGGGAGGGGCCGGCACAACCCTGGTATCCCAGTACCGGGGCGCAGGCCGGTGGGACCTGGCGGAAAGAGCCGGGGGGCAGACCTTTTTCCTGCTGGGAGCCCTCAGCCTGGTGCTGGGATTTCTGGGGTTCGTTTTTACGCCCTGGCTCCTCTCGGCCCTCAGCACTCCCCCGGACTCTGCGGTACAGACAGGCATCTACATGAGATGGATGTTCGCCGGACTGCCGCTGATGTTCCCGTTCTTCGTATACCAGGGAATAAGCACCGGTCTGGGCAATACCATGGGTCCCATGCAGGTGAGCCTGGCCACGGTGCTGATGAACGCCGCGCTGGACCCCATGTTCATCTTCGGAGTCGGGCCGCTGCCCGCCATGGGCGTCGCCGGGGCCGCGGCGGCAACGGTGCTCAGTCATTTCACGGCCTCCCTGGTGGGGGCCCTGAGGTTGTTCAGGGGGAGCGGGGGCTTCAGGATCACCCGGGAGACCATGAGACCCGACCGGGAAACCCTTGGCAGAATCCTCTCAATCGGCCTTCCCATCGGCTTCGGCCAGGCCGGCACCAGCCTGGGCTTCACGGTGATGATGGGGATCGTCAACTCCTTCGGAAGCGCCGCCACCGCGGCCTTCGGGGTGGGTAACAGGATCATCCATCTGGCGCTCGTCCCCTCCATGGGGCTCTCCCAGGCCAACGCCGCGGCGGTGGGACAGTGCCTGGGAGCCGGGATGCCCGGAAGGGCCCAGCGGAGCACCCTGAGCGGGCTGCTCCTGGCGGGGATCATTCTGCTTCCTGTGACGATACCCATGTTCTTCTTCGGGGACTCCATCGCCATGGTCTTCGTCGACGACCAGGCGGTGACGGAGATATCCCGGACCATGTTCCGGATAACCACCCCGTCGGTTTTCGCCTTCGGCTTTGTAACAGTGCTTTTCGGAGGATTCCAGGGTTCGGGGTTCACGCTGCCGGTCATGGTGCTGAACATCGCCAGGCTGTGGGTGCTTCGGCTTCCCCTGGCCTACCTGCTCTCCAGGATGGCCCCCCTGGGCACCGACGGGCTCTGGTGGGCGATGTTCGCATCGAACACCGTTACAGCGCTGGCAGGCGGGGCCTGGTTCTCCACGGGAACCTGGAAACGCCGGACCCCGTTACCCGGAGGCGGACCGGCACTTGCCGCGGAGGAGGCCCTGGAATAGTTTACCGGAGGAGGGGAGTTGGAGGAGCTTTGCCCTTCGATGTCCCTTTTCTTTCCACGCTCCCCGCAGATCCGGCACGGACGGACCGCCGCCGATACCACCCGACATGAACAAAGTGTGTTACGTGAATCTCATCCATATTCCCGAAGGGAGAACGTCATGCCGTTGATTCTTCTTCTGCTGTCCGCCGTTCCGTCTACCCCCGGGGGCGCCTGGTTTCCCATGGGTGGCGAATACTTGGGTCAGCCATCGGTCCGCACCCTGGATTACACGGAAAGCGGCATGAGCGTGGAACTCATCGTTCCCGGATTTTATACGCTTCCCTGCGAGGGTTACACCAGAATTCAGCTTCCAGGCTGGGAGTGGGACACCGACCTCCCCCCCGGGTCGCCGGAGCTCCCTGTCGTTCCGGTGCTTGTTGGGCTTCCCTCGGGAACGGCCCCGGAGATGGTTTCCATCGAGGCAGACTGGACCCCCGTCGGCACAGTCGCCGTATACCCGGTCCAGCCCCTTTCCATGGACGGCGCAGGTTCCATGGATTTCACCGGGCTCTCGCCGGAACTTGCCGGCCTGCAACCGGAAAGCCCGGCGGTGCTGGGTGAGTGCCGGACCCTCTTCGGAGTCAACACCGCCAGACTGATGTTCCGGCCCTTCAGATGGAACCCCGAGTCGGGGCTCCTCGAGGCGGCCTCCTCGGTCAGCGTCGCCATGGCCTTCACCGGATCCGCCCTTCCCCGGCCGTCCCTGAGGCCGGAAACCGCAACGATGCTGGAAAGCCTTATCCTGAACTTCGGGCTCATGGGGCTGCCGGTGGATCCTTCGCCGGTCGCCCAGGACGAAGTGGTCTACATCGTTATAACCATCGAGCAGAACCTTCCCGAGATCACCCCGCTGCTGGAGATGGTAAACCTTCTGGGGCACCGGGTTTCCATTGCAGTTCTTCCCGAAGGCTCCACCCCGGCGCAGATCAGGTCGGAGATAACGGCCAGATACCAGCCCGGTGTGACCCGCTTCGTCCTGATCGCCGCCAAGCATCAGGAACTGCCTTCCTTCAACTACGGAAGCTTCTACGGCGACTACTACTACCAGACCCTGGACGGAGACAACCTGCCGGACATAGCCGTGGGCCGCCTGCCGGCGGGAGAGGGGCACCTGGCCAACATGGTGGCTAAATCCATGGCCTACTCCACGTACACCGGCGCTCCGGGGGAACCCTCCATTCCGGCCACCACCATGCTGTGCGCCCACGAAGAGGAGTACCCCTACAAGTACACCCAGAACAAGAACGCGATAAAGGACTGGAACTACGTTCTTATGGATCCCGTTTTCGACACCTTCTACCCTCCCGAAGGGGCTACCCTGGAACAGGTTCAGGAGAGGATCAACGCCGGAGTGGGGACCGTGAACTACCGGGGTCACGGCTCGGTGACCACCTGGACCTGGGCTCCCGGCTGGAACGCCGGGGCGATCTACGCCCTGACCAACACGTTCTTCCCGCCGGTCTTCAACATCGCCTGCGACAACGGCGCCCATGACAAGACCTACAACTGTCTGGCGGAGAGCTGGCTTTACGCCGAGGGCAGGGGAGCCAGCGGAACCTGCGGCGCCAGCGCTCCCTCCGCAACCACGGTGAACCACAGATTCGACAGGGTCATCTACTGGCAGCTCTACGACGTTGGGAACACCTGCGTGGCGGAGATGCACGCCGCGGCCCAGACGGACATCGTGATACAGTTCGGGGCATCGGGCCTCAGCAACGCCAGGATGTACCACTGGTTCGGCGACCCCTCAATGGACGTGTTCAACTGCGCCGAGGACGGCTCTCCGTTCCCGCTTCAGATCGCCTGCCCGTCCCACGCCTTCCACGGTGAGAACACCATCACCGTAACCGCCTCTTCACAGGGTCTCCCCGTGGAGGGAGCGGTCATCACGGTCACCGACGGTATCGGGAACCATCCGGACGATCCGGAGACCTTCTACGCCCAGGCGGTGACCGACGCCTCGGGCGAAGCCCTTCTCAGTTTCACCGCCCAGGGCGGTTCCGAGCTGCGGGTGGGCGCCAGGCTCCACAACCTCGCTCCCGCCTTCGACACCATACAGACCTGGCCGGAGGGGGTGGAGGAAGAAGAGGAATCCCCTGGAACCGTTCTTCACCCGGTCATTCCCAACCCGGCAACCCGGGTGGTCGGAATCCGGGCGGATATCCAAACGACCGGTTCTTATACGGTTCTGGTGGCGGACCTGGCCGGTCGCGTGGTGGATACCGTCGCGTCGGGCCTCATGGAAACCGGAAGCCACCGGTTCGATTACTCCGCGGAAGACCTGGCCCCGGGGCTTTACTTCGTTCTGCTGCGGGGAGAAGGGCTGTCGGTTTCCACCAGGATGATGGTAGTGGGCAGGTGAAACGGACCGCCCTCCTGACGCTCCTGTGCTGCTCGTGCCTGCAGGAGCCGGGGGAGGATCCTGCATACCCCTCCTTGCTGGCGGGTTACAGAGTTCTTCAGTCGGATCCCTCAGGGAACTGCGTCTTCTCCGGGGACGGAAGGTACGCGGTGGTGGGGGACGGAGGGAACCTTCTCTTCATGGAACTGGCCCACTGCCGGGTCCACGGGTCGGTAGACCTTCACGGGCAGGTGTTGTTCGTGGAGGCATCCTCCGGTGTGGACGCCGTCTATGCGGCCACTACGGATTCGTTGTTCAGGATCGTTCCGGGATCCTTCGCGGTGTCCGCAGCGAAAAGCATTCCGCCGGGGGTCGTGGGTTGCGCCCTGGCCGGAGGGAGGCTGTTTCTCGGGTTCGGCGACGGGACCATTCTGGGATTCGACCCCGAAGACCTGGAGGAAACCCTGCGCGGAAGCCATCCCGGGATTTCCGGAATGGCCGGCGTGCAGGAGGTTCTGACGGTCGCCTCCGGCGCATTCATCACCTCCATGGATCCCCTGGACCTTGCGCCCCTGGGGTCCTTCCAGGCCTGGGGCGAAGCGGTCCGGCTGGTTCCCGCCGGAGAAAACCGCCTATGCGCCTCGATAACCGGTGGAAACGAGGTGGCGCTTTTCGAACTTCCGGGAATGGAACTCCGGCTTCTGTACACCGTTCCCGGCACTCCCCTCGCGGCGGCGGCCGAGTCCTCGGGCCTGTACGCCCTGGCGGGGACCGACAGGGGCGCTCTGGTGGCGGTGGGCACCGGAGGAGGGGTGGAGTGGTCCACCGAGGAGTACGGCCCGGTCAGGGATGTAAGGATATCGCCGGACGGGTGGAACGCCCTGGTGCTGTCGGATCAGACCTTGTTCCTTCTGGAGATGTGAATCAGCGAACCGTCAGATTGACCGTGTCGCCCCCTCGGTAGACCGTGAGTTCCACCTCGGAGGCGGACTGGATAATTCCCCTGAGGGATTCGGGATGGTAGACCCTCATTCCGCCGGCGCCGGTCACCAGGTCTCCCTGCCGAAGGCCGCACGCTTCAGCCCTGGAGCCGCTGCATACGTCAATGATGAGAACCCCCGAGGGGGTTTCCTCGTCCGCGTCACCCATGGTGTAGGACATGGCCGAAACCCCGAAGGGAACCGGAGGCGAACCGAGCCCGTTCACGATGTTCCCGCTCCAGACACCCCATAGCTGGGCCGGCAGCAGGGCAAGCCTCGGATTGCCCTGGGCGTCCTGCAGCGTCCCGGTGATGATGCCCAGAAGTGCGCCCTCCTGGTCGTAAGCCGGGGCGCCCATCAGCCCGGATGACGGAGCCACCGACAGGACTACGGTTCCGTCGTCGAGCACGTCCGCGGCCCTGGTCTGCAGGACGGTGACTCCGGTGGTCCTGTATCCCGCCACCAAAACGGGGTCGCCGTTTTCGGGGGATTCCATTCGAAGCTCGTTCCAGCGTTCGAACGGGGTGCCGGGGAAGACGAGCATGGCCAGCCCCAGGTCCCTGAAGAGCACCACGCTGTCCGGCAGAAGCCTGCCTTCCGGGGTGATGGCGAAGGGGGACGCTTCGATGACGAAACTGTAGAGAGTCACCAGGTGGGTGCCAGAAACCGGCGCTCCGTTGCAGACCTCGACCTGGCCAGAGGCGTCGAGCCGGCCCAGGGGAACCACTGCAGGCCCGGAGCCGGAGATCTGTGGCAGGGTCAGACGTCCGGCCAGAAGAAGAAAGAGAAGGAACATCGGTCTCCTAGAAGGTGGTGAGGGTCACCGGCCTCGTGTAGGCCGAGGGGGGCATGGGGGTGAAGCTCTCCCGGGCATGCATTTCCGTGGGCTCGGGGGCGGACGGGGGCATGAAGACCCTGGCCGCCAGGATCAGTGTGGCGGCGAAGGGGAGTATGATTGCGGCCCGGCGGAGGAGGGGGAACCTTGAAGGCCTTTCCAGGGGAGACCTGTCGTAGTCGTCCGTTTGCAGCCTTGCCCTCACGGCGGCCTCGAGTTCCAGAGGGGGCTCCGGATCCGGCAGGGCTGCGACAGCCCTGGAGATGGCCGTGAGAGCGGCCATGGTCCGGCGGCACCCCGGGCAACCGTTGAGATGAAAGCGGAGCATGCTCTCCTGATGGGGAGTCGCCCGGCCGTCAATCAGAAGGCTCATCAGTTCCGCGGATTCACTGCACCTCATCTCCACTGCTCCCAAACGTCGGCAAGTTCGTCTCTCAGAGCCGCCCTGGCCCTGTTGATTCTGGATTTGACCGTCCCAATCCTGATTTTTAATATCTCCGAAATCTCCTCGTAGGACAATCCTTCCTTCTCCCGGAGGAGGAAGGGCTCACGATAGTGTCGTGGAAGACCGGCGATGGCGCTCTCCAGCCGAAGCTGCAGGTCCCTGCTGCCCTCCAGGCTGTGGGGGGAGTCCACCTCCATGGTGGAGACCACCGTGTTCTCCAGGGGAACGCTGTTCCACCGGGACCTCCTCCGCCACTCCTTCTTTGCCAGATTGCTGGCGATGGTGAATATCCATGTAACGAGCGGGCGGTCGGGATCGTAGTTGGCCCGATAGCGGTACACCCTGCAGAAGGTAACCTGGAGGAGTTCCTCGGCGTCGTCCTCGCTTCCCAGCATTCGCAGCAGAAGCGAATAGACCGGCTTGCTGAACCTCTGCATGATCTCGCTGAAGGCTTCTTCGTCGCCCCTGCAGAGGGCCACCATCAGTTCAGAGTCGGACCTGGAATCCCGCTGTTTCTTCATCAGCCCCGCGAGAAGCACTCCCATGCGGCCAACCTCCGGAGTATGTTTTCGTCTACATCTACTCCGGGGCATCTTTCTTGTTCCCGTTCCTTGACCACAAAACCCTCCGAAGTAAGGATACCCCCTATGAAGCCGGGAAAATCCATGTTTCGCAGGCTTGTCGCCTTCGCCGGACCTTACCGTGGCAGGGTATGGCTGGCGATTCTCTTCTCGGTGGTCTTCGCGATCTCCAGCGGCGCCACCCTGGGTATGATACTTCCCCTGTTCGATGATGTCCTCACCCGTCGGGACTCCACCGGTCCCGCGCCGGACCTGCCCGACGCTCTGAGGGAAGAGGCCGGGGATTCCTGGAGCGGGTTTCGCCGGAACCTCTCCGCAGGCGACCCCGCGGGCGCCGCGGCTAACCTCTCAGACCTGGGAGGGGCCCTCAGGACCGGGCTCAGAAGGGCCGATCCCAACCAGTCCCTGGTGGCTGTCATCGCGGTGGTGGTTGCGCTTATCCTGCTGAAGAACCTGGCTGCCTTCCTGCAGGCGTTCCACCTGACCATGGTGGAGGAGCGGATGCTGGAGGATCTTCGCCGAAGGATCTACGATCATATCCTCAAGCTGCACCTGAGCTTCTTCACCGGCAGCAGGACAGGCGAGCTGACGACCCTTCTGACGGCGGACGTTATGAGGATCAAGGGCGCCGTAACCCAGTCCCTGGTGAACGCCCTCAAGGAAGCCGTGCTCCTGGTGGTGTTCCTGGCCCTGGCCCTTCTGGCCTCCTGGCGGCTTACCATGGTGGCCCTGCTGGTGTTTCCCCCGGGCATGATCCTGGTGAACACCCTCGCCCGGAAACTGAGGAAGAGCACCCACAGGTCCCAGGAGAGGATGGCCGACTTCGCCAGCGTCCTTCAGGAATCCCTTCTGGGAATCCGGGTGGTGAAGGCCTTCGGCATGGAGGGGTTCGAGCTCCGGCGTTTCGTGGATGCTTCCGCAGACCACCGCCGCCACGAACTGCACCTCAGAAGGGTGAAGGCCCTTTCGGGTCCCCTGACGGAGCTTCTGGGCGCCCTCATCAGCGCCACGGTACTCTGGTACGGAGGCAGGGAGGTGATCCAGGGTGGCGGAATGAGCGCCGGAAGGTTCCTCGTATTCCTGGCGGCCGCCCTGAGTATGATGGACCCGGTGAAAGCTCTGAGCAAGGCCTGGGCGGGAATACAGGAGGGACTGGCCTCCGCGGACAGGCTGTTCCGGCTCCTGGACACCCGCCCTTCGGTCACGGAGCCGGCCAACCCCGTGAAGCTCGCATCCTTCAACGACAGCATACGGTTCGAGCATGTCTCCTTTTCCTACCTGCCGGGCAGAAACGTGCTCAGCGACATAGAACTCACCGTCAGAAAAGGCGAGATGGTGGCCCTGGTGGGGCCCAGCGGGGGCGGGAAGAGCACCCTTGCGGACATGATACCCCGCTTTCACGATCCCACCTCGGGCAGGGTGACCATAGACGGCGTAGACCTTCGCACGGTGGATACCGGAAGCCTTCGAAGGCTGCTGGGCATGGTTACCCAGGAGACCATCCTCTTCAACGACACGGTCAGGAACAACATCGCCTACGGAGCCCCCGAAATTCCCCTGGCGGAGGTGGCGGCGGCGGCGGCCACGGCCAACGCCCTGGAGTTCATAGAAAGGCTCCCGAAGGGGTTTGACACGGTGATAGGCGAGAGGGGCGCCACCCTTTCGGGAGGGCAGAAACAGAGGCTGGCCATAGCCCGGGCAATCCTGCGGAATCCGCCCATACTGGTGTTCGACGAGGCAACCTCCAGCCTGGACACGAGAAGCGAAAAACTTGTCCAGAAGGCCGTGGAGGGGCTGGTGGCCGGCAGGACCTCGGTGGTCACCGCCCACCGGCTGAGCACCATTCGGAAGGCCGACCGGGTGATATACATCGAGGACGGCAGGATACTGGAAGAGGGGACCCACGAGGCCCTCCTGGCCCTGGGAGGAAGGTACGGCTCCCTGTATGAACTCCAGTTCTCCGAGGACTGATCATCTCCTGGTGAGGCTCCATTCCCTGGGGGATCTGGTGCTGGCGGCCCCGGCGGCCGCCGCCGCAGCGGCCCTGGGCTCCACGGCCTTTCTGACCCGGAGGGCCCTTCTTCCGGTGCTGGAGCGGTTCACCCCCGGAGTGACCCCCCTTGGATGCGATGCCGGTCTCTCAGCGCTTCTGAAAACCGCGTCGGGATGCCGGGCGGGAGTCGTGGCGGACCTTCAGAACAACCTGGCCACCAGACTGGTCTTTCCGGGAGCCCTGAGGTTCTCCCTCGACCGGCGGCTTCGAAGGAGCATCCTCTCCCTCGGGGCTTCCCGGGGGACGATGCCCTACCGGGCGGAGGAGTTCCTGAAGGCCGCAGGCCTGAAGGGCGACCCGGTTCCGAGACTCCGGCGCAGGGGATTCCCCCAGGAAGACGAGTTCTCGGTGGGGCTTGTGGTCGGCGGCAGGTGGCCCATGAAATCCCTGCCTGAAGGGGTGGCGGCGGAACTGGCCAGGCTCTACTGCGACCGCGACCGGGCCAGGGTCTTCCTGATTGGCGACACCGGCGACTACGCCGCGGGTGAACGGGTCAGGGCAGCCTGCGCGGGGCGCCGGGTGAGCAATGTCTGCGGTGAGGGAGGAACAGGGGAACTGCTGGCACGTCTGGAAACCATGGACCTGGTGGTCTCCCCGGACTCCGGACCGGCCCACGCGGCCAGAGCCCTGGGGGTGAGAACCATCGTGGTCTTTACCTCCACATCCCCGGAACTCGGTTTCTGGAGGCACTCCCCGGGAGAGACCTTCCTGGTCTCCGGAGTTCCCTGCAGACCCTGCCACCGGCACGGTGGCCGCCGGTGCCCGCTGGGTACCGAGGCGTGCAGGCGCAGGCTCGTGCCCGGAGAGATATACATGGAATCCCGCGGAGGAGTGGATTGACCGGTTCAGAGACCCCGATGATGCGCCAGTATCTGGAGCTGAAACGAAGGCACGCCGATTGCCTGCTGCTGTTCCGGATGGGCGACTTCTTCGAATCGTTCTACGAAGACGCCGAAAAGGTTTCCCGGGTACTGGGCATCGCCCTGACGGCCAGGCAGAAGAAGGAGGACGGAACGGGAATCCCCCTGGCGGGATTTCCCCACCACGCCCTCGAGGGCTACCTGGCCAAGCTTCTCAGGGCCGGCTGCCGGGTGGCGGTGTGCGAGCAGATGGAGGACCCATCCAAGGCCCGGGGGCTGGTACAGCGGGAGGTCATCGAGGTGGTCACTCCGGGAACCGTCATGGACGGGGAGAGCCTGGATCCGGGCACCGCAGTGCTCCTCGGGGCGGCGGCCTTCTCGGGTCGGGAGGCGGCGCTGGTTTTGTGCGACCTGTCCACGGGAGAAATCCGAAGCTGTTCCATGGAGCGGGATATCCTGCCGCATGAGCTTTCCAGGACAGGTCCCAGGGAGCTGCTTCTGGCTTCCGATTCCGGGGCCGTGGCTCCGCCGGGCTGTGAGATCACCTGCATCGAGCCATGGAAGTTCGATCCGGACCACGGAAGAAGGCTGGTGGAACAGCGTTTCGGAAAGGGCGCACCGGAAGGGTTCGGTATCTCAGGGTCCCCTGCCCTGCTGGGAGCCATGGGAGCGCTTCTGGCCTACATCGAAGAAACAAAGAGGTCGAGCGTGTCCCACCTGGATTTCGCCGGCGGATACCGGAGGGATGAAAGCCTGATCATGGACGGGGAAACCCAGATGTCGCTGGGAATCACCCGGGGGGTCCCCGGCGAGGAGGAGGCGGTTCTGGCGGGAGTGACCGACTGCACCGTGACCCCCGGGGGGGCAAGGCTTTGGAGGGAGTGGCTATCGGCGCCGCCAAGGGATCCCGGAATCATCTCCCTACGCCACGGCGCGGTGCAGGAACTCCTGGATCGGTCCCTGGCCCGGCCTCTCCAGGCTATTCTGAAGGGGTGCTGCGATCTCGCGAGACAGTCGGGCAGGCTCGGCACCCAGCGATCGGGCCCCAGGGACCTCCGGGCTGTATGGAAAACCGCCGAAGCCCTTCCGGAGTTAGCCGGGCTGATCCGGAACGCCGGAAACCCCCTCCTTCGAGGGGCCGCGGAGATGGACACCCTCCGGGACGTGGCGGAGATGATAGACGAGGTTCTCGCCTCCGACCCGCCCGCCAGGATATCCGACGGGGGGGCCGTCCGGGAGGGGGTGAGCGGGGAACTCGACCAGCTCAGACGGATCAGGTCCGGAGGCCGCGACTGGATGAGGACGATGCTGGACCGGGAGAAGGAGAACACCGGGATTTCCCGGATGAGCATCGGCTACAACAAGGTTTTCGGCTACTACATCGAGGTTCCCAGGTCTTCCCTTCCCCATGTGCCCGAAAGCTGGACCCGAAGGCAGACCCTCGTCGGGGCGGAGAGGTTCGTCACCCCGGAACTGAAGGAGTGGGAGGGAAGGATCCTGCGGGCCGACCAGGAGACGGCGGCGCTGGAGGAGAGGATCTTCACGGAACTTAGAAGCCGAGTCGCCGTCCATGTGAAAAGGATATCCGCCGCCGCCAGGGTTCTGTCTTCCCTGGACGTTCTTGCCTCCCTGGCTATGATCGCCCGGGAGCGGGGATGGTGCAGGCCGGAACTTTCCGGGGAACCCAGGCTGGAGATCCGGGAGGGCAGACATCCCGTCCTGGAGAAGCTGCTCCCCCAGGGCGAGTGCGTTCCCAACTCGATACTCCTGGAGCCGGGCAGGAGGATACTGCTGGTCACCGGCCCCAACATGGCCGGCAAGTCAACCATCCTCAGACAGGCCGCCCTTACCCTGGTGCTGGCCCAGGCGGGGTCCTTCGTCCCGGCGGAGGCCATGGCGTTCAGCCCTGTGGATAGGCTTTTCACCCGGATTGGAGGGGCGGATCGGCTCACCAGGGGGCAGTCGACCTTCCTGGTGGAAATGGCCCAGGCGGCGGCGATACTGAACGGTTCCACCAGCCTCAGTCTGGCGATACTGGACGAGGTGGGCCGGGGCACCAGCACCTTCGACGGCCTCTCCCTGGCTTGGTCCATGCTGGAGTACCTGCACGACCACAGGGAACACAGGCCCCTGGTCCTGTTCGCCACCCACTACCACGAACTCACCGCCCTGGCCTCGAAGCTTCCCGAGGCGGCCAACGTGAACGTGGCGATCCGGGAGACCGGCGGCGGGGTGGCTTTTCTGTACAGGATGGAGGAAGGGGCCACCGACAGGTCCTACGGGATCCACGTGGCGGCCATGGCCGGGGTGCCGAGGTCGGTGGTCAGAAGGGCCGAGAAAGTCCTGTCCGACCTGGAGGCCGGAAGACACCTTCTTCCCTCGGGTGTTTCGGAGAACGGTCAGCTGTCGCTTCCCCTGTCGGACCCCTCCCATCCGGTTCTGGAGGAGATCGCCGGGGTGGACCCCGACACCCTTACTCCCCAGAAGGCCATGGAACTGCTGTACCGTCTCAGGGAAAAACTTTCGGAATGACGGACAACCGGCTATACCGATAACTGAACAGGTGTTTACATTCCCCCCGGAATTCGTTATGTATTTCCCGGGAGGTGTACGCATGAACACATGGTCCGTATCATCCGAAACCGGCGAGTTCATTTCCACGCCGTCCCGGGTCTGCTTCTCCGGGAAAGGGGTGGCCCTGATGCTTCCGGCCAGCTCGGGGGTTCTGTCCCAGGGCGTCTGGTGCCTCAGCGCCCCGGGAACACCCCTGGAAGCCCTTTACCGAACCGTATCCACCAGGAGGGCCGCCACACCGGGGATGATGGTTCTCAGGGGAGTGCGGATGGTTGACGAAGGGCGTTCCGTGGAGAATAGAACCATCCGTCTGATCCGTGAGCTTCTCGACCTGGACGGTATCCATGCTCCTATGTCCTGCGCCGGCGTCGGTAACGGCGACTTTTCTGGGAAGGAAGAACAGGTTCGTCGGGGAAGTCGAGCTTCCCTCGGGCGCCGCGACGGCTCATGTGCCTGACCCGGGCCGCCTGACGGAGCTTCTATTTCCGGGAAACCGTGTTCTCGTAATCCCCCGCCGGGAGCCGGCCGGCAAGACCTCTTGCACCCTGCTGGCCGCTGAGCGCAGGGGCTCCTGGATACTCACCAACACCACGCTTCATCCCCGGATCGCCACCGAGATACTCCGGCGCGGGCTTCTTGGCCCGCCCCCGGGGGCCGTGCGCCGGGAAGTCGTGATTCCGGGGTTTCGAAGCCGGTTCGATTTTCTCATCGACGGCGAACTGGTCCTGGAGGTGAAGGGGTGCACCCTGGCGCGTGAAGACCTGGCCCTGTTCCCCGACGCCCCCACCTCCCGGGGGGCCAGGCAGGTGCGGGAGCTGGCCCGGCATGTTCAGAGCGGAGGCGCCGGGATGCTTCTTTTTCTGGTGACGGTTCCCTGGGCCCTTGCCATGACGGTGAACCGGGGTACCGACCCGGACTTCGGCACAGCCGTGGACTCGGCCCTGGACGCAGGGGTTTCCGTAATGGCGGCGTCGGTTTCCCTCGAAAATGACGGAGTCGTTTTCCGGGGAATGATACCGTTCCACCGCCGGGTTGATTATCGTTAGCCGTCCATCCAACCGGAGGGGGTCTGATGTTTCTCGGCAGGAGCACCGCTCAGAAAATGGCCATCGCCCGGGTTCTCAGGGAAAGAAGCGACCATCCCTGCGCCTCGGAGATTCACCGGCGGGTGCGCCGGACAATTCCCAACATCAGCCTGGCCACGGTCTACAGAAACCTCGAATCCATGGCAACTTCCGGTTTTCTCACAAGGATTTCGGGAGCGGGGGAGTTCCGGTACGACGTCAACACCGAACCCCACCACCATTTTCTCTGCCTGGTGTGCGGAACCCTGCGGGATGTTCCCATGGATGAAGATGCTTTGCGCCCGTACCGCCCCGGAAACCTGCCGGGGTTCAGGGTGACGGGATATCAGCTCCTGCTGTACGGCCGGTGCCCCGGGTGCCGGGAGGAAGACGGGGGCCCGGCCCCGAAGGAAGGTTGAGCAATGGATGCTAGAGCGCTGCACAAACTCAGCTACGGGATGTACGTGGTGGCCTCGGGGGTTCCCGGCGACTGCAACGCCCAGATAGCCAACACGGTGTTCCAGATTACCTCGGAGCCGCCCGCCCTGGGCATCAGCATAAACAAACTGAACTACACCCACGAATTCCTGGTGAAGAGCGGGGTATTCTCGATCTCGGTCCTCTCCGAGGAGGCCGACATGATCTTCATCGGCAGGTTCGGCTTCCGCTGCGGAAGGGAATTCCCCAAGCTGGAGGGCATCCGGTTCCAAAGCGGTGTCACCGGAGCTCCGATAATCACCGAGAAAACCTGCGCCTTCCTGGAGGGGAAGGTGATGGGAAGCCTCGACTGCGGCACCCACACCCTGTTCCTGGGCGAGGTGCTGGACGCCGGCATCCTCAACGAACAACCCCCCATGACCTACGCCCACTACCACCTGGTCAAGAAGGGGAAGTCCCCGAAAACCGCTCCGACCTACATCGGCTGAGGGGCGCTTGGAAGGCATCAGCCTATTCCTGCCCGCGTACAACGAGCAGGAGAACGTGGCCTTCATGGTGGACGGCGCCCGCCGGGTTCTCTCGGACATCTCCGGAGACTCGTGGGAAGTGCTGGTGGTGAACGACGGTTCCACCGACGGCACCCGGGAGGAGGTCCTGGCGATGTCCCGGAGGGACCCGAGGATCAGGCTCCTGGACCACCCCGGGAACCTGGGGTTCGGAAGCGCTGTGAGAACCGGGATAGAGAACTCCCGATACCCCTGGATATTCTACACCGACTGCGACGGCCAGTTCGACCTGGAAGAGCTGAAGACGGTCTGGGAACTCCGCCGGGAGGCGGACATCGTCTCTGGCTTCCGCCGGCGCCGCCGGGATCCTGGAATGCGGCTCATCTACTCCCTCGGCTGGAACACCATCACCCTGATGCTGTTCATGAGGGGGTTCAAGGACGTGGACGCCTCCTTCAAGCTCTACCGCCGCAGTATCTTCGAACGGGTGAAGCCCCGTTCCACAAGCGGCGTGGTGGACTTCGAGATCCTGACCCTGGCCCGGGGCATGGGCTACCGGGTGCTTCAGGTGCCCGTCACCCACTTTCCCAGGCGGGCGGGCACGGTGAGTTTCGAGACTTCCCGGAGGGGGTTCTTCGCCTTCGTCAGGTTCAGCGCCATCCTGGAGCTGTGGAAGCAGCTGTGGGCCTTCAGGGTCCGTACCTGGCGGGGCGATCCGTGAAGCCCGGAGCCCTTCTGGTCACCCCCCTGCCTCCCCTGGAGACCGGCCTGGCCACCTTTGCCGGCAGGATAGTCTCCGCCACCTCCGGCGACCTGGACTGGACGGTGGCCTTCACCAGGGGCAGCAACCCGCTTCCCGGAGTCCGCTGTATTCCCGCCCATCAACTGGCGCCCGGGGAAGCCCCTTCCCTCAGGCTGTTCCAGGTCGGCAACTCACCCCATTGCGCCGAGGTTCTGCGGCATCTCGAGGTGCTGGGAGGCGCCGGGCTCTTCCACGAGGTCAACCTGCACCATTTACTGAGGCATACCGCGGACTCCACCGGCGACTGGGAGGAGTACCGGAGGCATGTTTTCCATCAATACGGCCCCGGAGCCCCGGAGGTGCTTTCCATGATGAACCGCCGGGCCCGAAGCCGGGAGGAGTACGACGCAAGACTACGGTCGTGCCCCCTTTTTCGAAGGGTGGCCGACTGGTGCGATTCAACGGCCTGCCTGAACCGTTACTCCCGGGAGGTTCTGCTCTCCGCCGGAGCCCATCGGCGGGTAACCCTCCTGGGCCACCCGCTGGACCCCCTTCCCGAGCCTCTTCCGCCGGCGCCCCGGTTCCCGGAGGGGGCACTTGTGGTGGGGGTGGCCGGTGGCTTCGGCTACGGCAGGGGATGGGACCATGCCCTTAGCGTCGTATCGGAGATCCGAAGAACCCGGGAGGCGGTGCTTGTGGCCGCAGGAGGGGGATGGCCCGACCGGGGGCTCTCCTGGGTGAGGGTTCTTGGAAGGCTTTCCGAACCGGAGTACCAGGCGGCCATCAGGACCTTCCATCTGGGGCTCGACCT
Organism: uncultured bacterium; assembly: GCA_964607515.1. GTDB lineage: Bacteria > Fermentibacterota > Fermentibacteria > Fermentibacterales > JCC-6 > UBA6080. The sequence goes on from CAZSKU010000002.1 coordinate 89,487, forward strand.
TAGGCAGGGCTCCTGCGGCGAAACCTCCGGGAGCCTTCTGGAACTTCTCAGGGCCGGGGTTCCAGTGATCACAGGGGACTCGGGCTCCTTCGGAGAAATCCCCGCAGGAGCCCTTCTGAGGGTGCCATCCGAGGCTTTTCCCCAATCAGCGGCGGCGGCGGCCCGGTTCCTTCTGAACCATCCTGACCAGATGAGCGCCCTTTCCCGGGGGGCTGCGGAATACGCGGTTCTCCAGGGGAATCCGGGGGCTTTCCGCCACGGACTGCTGGAGCTTCTGGGGATGATTCCCGGGGAAGAGGCGACATGATCCGCGGCATCCGTCCGGCGGCGGTGCTCTGGGGGCTGACCGCCCTGGCGGCGCTGACGTTTCCCTGGATTGCGGTTCTCGGTTCCGGATATCCGGTGGGTGTTCCCGGGGATCCGGCGGACATGGCCTTCTCCGGCGATTCGGACGTTTTCGACGGGGTCTGGCATTTCTGGTGGGTCCGCAAGGCGGTTTCGGAGGGAAGCGACCCCATGTTCTGCCCCCTGATCTATCATCCCCGGGGTGCCTCCCTGGCCTTCCACAACGTGGGTTGGACCTCGACGCTTTTCATGAGCCTTCCGGGAATGCCCCGGGACCCGGTTCGTGCCCTGAACATGGCCCTTTTCCTGGGCACCCTTCTGACTTTCGCCGGAGGGGCTTTCCTGGCCCGCCGGTGGGACGCCCGGTGGGACGGCGCCCTGGTGGCGGGGATGATCATGGCCCTGATGCCCTCCAGAACAGCGCACGTGCTTCAGCACTACATGGTCGCCCAGATCGGATGGGTTCTGCTGGCGCTGGGATTCTTCACATGGTATCTGAGAAAAGGCAGGGGGCTTGTGTTCATCGGAGTTTTCGCCTTCCTGGCGGTGCTCGAGAGTTTCTATCACGGGCTGCTGCTGACTGCGGGGGCGGCGGCGGCCTCCTTGCTCCAGCCGGAAAAACCCGCCCCAGGAAGGCTTTTCCGGGGGTGGACCGGGATAGCGGCGGGATTCGCACTGGCATTCCTCTGGTTCATTCCCCGGGGCGGTCCATTCTTCACGGAGAGCATGTCCTGGCGGGAGGCGGTTCACTGGAGCGCCGAGCCGGTCTCCTACGGGATGCCCTCGTCCCTGGGGCTGGCGGGGCGCCTGGCGGGGCTCCCCCTGAAGTACCCGTGGATGCCCAACGCCTTCGAGGGACAGGTGTCCTGCGGGCTTGCGGCTACGCTGCTTCTGGTCTGGGTGTGTCTGAAGGGCAGGAGGTTGTCCCTGGCTCTGGTGTGTCTGGGGGTGATGGTCCTGAGTTTCGGCCCCCTTCTGAAGATCGGAGGCAGGGCCACTCCCCTGCCACTTCCGTGGATGATACCGGCCAGGCTTCCGTTCCTGGCCCAGGCCCGGGTTCCGGCCAGACTCGGAATGCTTCTCGGGATTATTGCCGGGGTGACCGCCGGAGCTTCGTTCCGACACCTCGGATACCTTGCCAGATGGGCCTTTCTGGCGGTCCTTGCCGGGGAGCTTTTCATTCCCGCCCTTCCCGTGCTTCCGACTCATATTCCGGAAGCGTGTCGATGGATCGCGCCGGGACCGGTCCTGGACCTTCCCGCCGGCCCCTCCTTCCGGATCACGGCTTTCTATCAGACCGCCCACGGACAACCCAGGCTCACGGCATTTCTGGCAAGGGGAGGTTCGGCGGCGTATGAGGAAGCCGGCCTTACCGGCCTTGGCATGAGCGATTCCATGACAGCTACCCCGGAACGTATCAGGATTTCCCTCGCTGAAACGGTGCTGTACCACCGGATGCTCCTGTCCCCGGAGCCGAGGCGGTTTCACGATTCGCTGTACGCCCCGCTGTTCCCGGGAGCCTCCCCGGATGACACCGTATGGGTGTGGCGCAGATGAGCCTATTCCCCCGGATTACCGCGGTGACCGTCCTGTACAACAACTCCCGACTCATGCGGGATCTGGCGGAGACTCTCGGCGGGCTGGGAGTGAGGGCGGTTCTTTACGACAGCGGATCCCGGGACGGTTCAGGGGACCTGGCCCGATCCATGATTCCCGGGGCCGTGGTGATTCGCGGGGATAATCTCGGGTTCGGCCACGGCAACAACAGGGCCTTCCGGGAGGTTGACACCGAATACGTGCTATTCCTCAACAGCGATGCCAGGATCGGTTCCGAGGCCCTGGAAAAACTGGTGTCGTATCTTGATTCCCACCCGGACACCGCCGGTGTCCAGCCCCTTCTGAGGGCCTGGAGATGGCCCCTGGTCACTGCGGGAAGCGGAGTCTGGGTGACTCCTTTCGGAGAGGCATGGGACGCCCGTTTCATGCATCTGGAAAGGGAGGCCGGGGGGGAGGTCTTCCGGCCCCCGGCGGTCACCGCGGCGGTTTCCCTCTGGAGGTCGCGGGCCTTCGAGAGCGTGGACGGTTTCGATACCGGCTACTTCATGTACTTCGAGGACGCGGACCTCTGCCTTCGAGCGGCAGCCCGGGGCTGGAGTTTCGCCGTTGTCAGGGAGGCCATGGGGCTTCACAGGACTGGCAGTTCCAGCAGCAGAAGCGCGGCTTCCGTCTGGGAACTGGCGTCATCGGCGAGACTGGCCCGGCGTTTTCTCTCCGGCGGCGGTCTCCCCAGGGGTTTCCTCCTTCGGGAGACCAGGAGGGAGCTGGGACTTCTGCTTCGGGGACAATCCTGGCTGAACCGCCTGAGGGGCCTGGCCAGGAGCCTGGCCTCGCCGGTCGAACCGGTGAATCTGCCCGAAGGGGTACGGGGGGGGCTTCACGGCAACCCCTCGGACCTTCCTCTGCCCAGGCCGGGTCCCCTGGGCCCCGGAATCCGTGGAACCCTTCTCAGCCCCTACGGGGTTTTCCCGTCCAAGGGCGGGGAGGTTCTCCTCAAGGCTCCCGACGGCGACGTCTCCGGTGGGCTGTGCAATTCGGAAGGCTCACTGAGGGAAAGTTTCACCGTTTCCCGGGGCGAATGCAGACCGGTGAGGCTTCTCCCGGACGGGGGATTGTCGTACATTTTCCGGGACGGTTCCAAAGCCAGGCTGGAGGTGGCCGCCGGTGGGCATCACTGGAAGGAAGACTGAGCTGGCTCTGGCTCTGGCGGGGCTTTCCGGATGGCTCGTCATGGTCCTTTTCAGAGGGTTCTCCCTGGAGTGGGTGTCCTTTCCCCTGGCTTGCGCGGCGGTTGCCACCCTGTGCGGCACACCTCACTTCATACCGGGTTTCCTGATCCTGCTGGCGGGAGCGGCATCCGGTTCCGGCGCCACGGCCTGCGCTGTGGCGGGGGTCTACGTGCTGGTCCAGTCCGATGGTCTGAAAGGCAGGGTTCCTGCCCTGGCCGCCGCGGCGGTCTGGTTCCTGGCGAACCCCTCGCCCGGAGCGGTGCCCTTCATGGGTTTCTGCACCGGTATCTGCCTCATTCAGAAAAGAAAGGCCAGGCTCGTTCTGGCGGGGGTTCTGGCTCTGCCTGCGCTGGCCTTCATGCTTCCGACGCCGGGAGACGTTGGAGAGCCCATTCCCGCAAGATGCTTCGTGGAGGGGGGGCACGCCTGGTGGAAGGTGCCCCCGGTGACCCTGGGAACCTCCGGGGCTGTGCTGGCTCCTCCCGGGCCGGTCGGCTTCACCATGGAGCTTGAGGTGGAGTGCGGCGGGGTCAGGGACTCGCTGCCGGTGGTCATGGTGGCCGCGGGAGAAACCTCGCGATGCCTTCCGAGCGGGCTTCACCTGATCACCCTCGAACTGGCGTGCGGGGACTCGGTCTTCGTGCTTCCCCTCAGGGACCACCGCCCCTTCACCCACCCGGTGGCCCATGTCCGGGCGGAGGCCTTCTGGTGAGCCGCAAGACCCTGAAGGCCCCGCTGCTGTGCATTGCGGCGGGGGCATGGACCTTCCTGGTCTGGAGGCTGGCGGGAATGCCCGACCCCGGCGGCATGGGAAGGCTTCTCCCAGGGGCGTGGGTTTTGTGCGGGCTTCTCTCGGCAGGGCGCCGGGAGGTCCGGGGTATCGGCGCGGCCCTGGCCGCCTTCACGGGTTTCGCCCTGCTGTGGCGCTGCGCGCCCTGGGGGCAGCCCATGGCGGCGGCGGCCTCCGTGGCCGGGCTTCTTCACCAGTGCCTTCAGAATGCGGGGGAGAGACGGGGGGTGATCCGGGGCATCCTTCCGGCGGCATTCCTGATGGCAGGCACCGTGGCCTTCACCTCGGATGAGGTCAGGTTTTCCGAGATAGCCGCCGAGATCAGCGGCGCGGACAGCTTCCACTTCCGGCAGAGACCCGGAGATCCGGCCCCCGGAGACAGCCACCACACCCTGATCTACCCTGTCCTGCTGGCCCCTGGAGCCCCCCTCGGCCCTCCGGGAATCCGGACCATGGGGCTTCTTCCGGTCATCGCCGGAGCCCTGCTGCTCAAGCTGATTCTGGAAAGGACGGGCGCCGGCAGTCCCCGGGAGGCGGCCGTCGCGGGGGTGCTTCTGATGCCCGGATTCACCCTGCTGGGCCCCGCCATGACCGGGTGGGCCGCCGCATCGGCGATATGCGGATTCGCCCTGCTTCCGAAGGGTTGGAAGGGGCTTGCGGGAACCGCCGTCCTTGGGTTGTTTCTGATGGCCATGAAGATGAGGTACGCCGGAGCCGCCGGGGGAATGGCGCTGGTGTGGTTCCTGGAGAACACCCGCAGCGCGAAGGTCAGGGTTATGGTGCCTCTGGCCCTGGCGGGACTGGCCGGAGCGGTGCTCGCCCTGGACAGGCTGGCGCTGGATGGCGCTCTGATCTGGACGAGGTACGGAAACACGGAAACCCTCATGGCCCTCAGGATGAACCTGCTGCACCGTCCGGAGGTTCTCCTGGAGGGAACCCTTCACATGATGCTGGACTTCGAGGCGGGCCTTGTTCCCAAAGCCCCCTGGGTCCTGGCGGCCCTGACGGGCATTCCCCTGCTGCGCCGGACGGACCGGACCGTCTTCCGCCGGCTGGCGTTGCCTGGAATCCTGTATGCGGCGGTTCACCTGCTGTGGACCGGCGAGGCATGGCACGGACTGCCGGCCCCGGCAACCCGGGTGTTCATGCCCATGCTTCCCCTGCTCGTCGCCGGGCTTTCCCGGGTATGGGACAGGAGGACCACCAGGCTTCTCCTGGCCCTGTCCCTGGCCGTATCCGCCCTCACGGCGGCGATTCCCGGGGCCAGGTTCAACCTTGCCCTTGGAACCGACAACCTTCTGGCGGCCCTGAACGTACGGGGCCAGTGGGTGTCCATGGTGAGGCCCGACGCCGCCGCAGTGGCGCTCTGGGCCCTTCTGGCCGGGACGGCGACGGCCCTGTGCCACCTGAACCATGGAACCGGCCTTCGGACCCTTCTGCTCGCCGCAGCTCTGGTCCTGGCGATACCCTGGCATGCGGACAGGTTCCAGGCGGAGGAAGCGGGACCCGACCGGGTCCACGGGGCCGGGCTTTACCCGGCCGACCCCGACCCGGCACAGAGGCAGTTCTGGTTCTTTTTCCGGGAGAGACTTCTGGTTCTGGACCACCCGTACCAGAGTATCATGGTGGAGGGGCCGGGCACCCTCAGGTTCCGGGCCTGCGGAAGTCCCGGAGCGGCGCTGCTCCTGGGGGAAGACACCCTACAGGTGGAGTCCGACCTGCTGCCGCTTCCCGGGGCCTACCTTCCCATGAGGCGCTCCCCGGAAATTCCGGACAGACCCGAGAACCGGGAACTCACCGAGTACAGCCTGGACATTCCCGGCCCTCTGGAGATCCGCATTCCGCCGGACGGCCAGCCGGTGTATCTGGACTGGCTGGAGGTGTCGGAGTGAGAATTCCGGTTTCCGTCGTCATACCCTCGAGAAACGGCTCCTCCCTGCTGGCGGAGCAACTTCCCGGGCTCATGGAGCAGGATCCCGGCGAGATCATAGTGGTGGACGACTGCTCCGGCGATTCCACGGCGAAACTCCTGGCAGGGGGATTTCCCGGAGTGCGTATTCTGCGGAGGGAAGGGAAGCCGGGCTTCTGCCATGCGGTGAACCTGGGCATGGAGGCCGCCCTTCACCCCTTGATCCTTCTGATGAACAACGACGTCATCCCCGAACCGGGGTGCATCCGGGGGATGGCCGGTCTCCTGGAGGCGTCGCCTGAACGGACGGCGGTGCTGGTTCCCAGAATTTCAAGGCCCGACGGAACCGACGACGGCTCGGTGGAGTGGGGCTTCCGGCGGGGGCTGGCCTTCACCGCCCCGGGGGCTGGAAACCCTTACCCCTCCGGGGCCTGCGCCCTCTGGAGGCGAAGCGCGTGGCGAAGGCTGGGAGGCCTGAGCACCCTCTATGCGCCGATATACTGGGAGGACGCCGACATGGGAGTCCGGCTGGCCCTGGCGGGGATGGGGATGGACAGGTTCTCCGGCCCGGGGGTTGAGCACCGGCATGCCGCCACCATGGGTTCCGGGAAGGACAGCATGATCCTCCGGGAGAGAAACAGGTTCATATTCATGGATCGCTGGTGCCGGTCCCGGCGGATGAGGGCCTCGACGCTTCTCTGGATGCCGCTTCATCTGGTTGCTTCGGGGTTACGGGGAAGGCCGTCCTTCATCGCCGGTTACCGGGAGTACCGGAGGTGGAAGCACGGCGCCTGAAAAGCGATACGGATTCGGTGTCGAGGCTCTGGCCGGACTTGTCGCGGGAGCGTCAGCCCTGGCGGTGCTGGTGGTGCTCATGGTGCTTTTCCTCATGGTCCGGGAGCACCGCCGGTGGACCTCTTCCATGGCTGCAGGAGCGGGGGCCAGGATAGCCCGGGAAATCGGCGCGTACCCCGACCAGGCCGGGCTGGAGGCGGCCTGCAGGGGACTCGTTCCTTCGGACGCTCTGGCGGGCGCGGTCTACCTGGACAGCTCCGGCACCGCCCTGTACGCCTTTCCTGAGCTGCCCGCCGACGGTTTCCGCCGGAACGACTGGGTTGTGATACCCGCCAGGGGTTCCGGTTCCGTGGGAATCCTGCCGGGATCTTCCGGGGTGGCCTCCCTGGCGGGCCCGGTTCTGGGAGCCCTGGCGGCGATCTGTCTGGCCCTGGCTCTCACGGCCATGCTGATGCCGGCATACCTTCGTTCCAGGGTCATTGATCCCCTTCGGAACATCCTACTGCAGGCGGACCGTTACCGGAGCGGCAGCGGAACCAGCCCGGGCGCGGCTTCAGGATCATTCCGGGAGATGGTGGACCTTCTGTCGGAGAAGGAGAGGGAACTGGAAAGACTTCGGGTGCAGGCCGTCGCCCGGGCCGACCTGGCGGAAAGCAGAGCGGGAGCGGTCCTGGAGATGCTGGACTCCGCGGTGGCCGCCCTGGATGCCGAAGGAGCCCTTGCAATATGGAACGCCAGGGCCACGGAGCTCTTCCGGCTGGATGAATCCGACCGTGGAATGCCCTTCCCCTTCGGCAGAACCCCGCTTGGTTCCGGCACCGACACCGGAGAACGGGAGGTGGAGTTCACGGGCCGGGCGTACCGGGTCAAGAGTCTGAGCCACTCCGGAGGCGAAACCATAGTGACCGCCACGGACATCTCCGATATACTCGCCCTGGAGCGAAGGCTTGCGGAGGAGAGGGCACTGGCCGACCTGGGCGCTTTTTCCGGCGGCGTGGTCCACGAGATAGGCAACACCCTCTGCGCCCTGAGGGGTTTTCTGGACCTTCTCGGCCGAGGCGGTTCCGAAGGCAGGACTGCGGAGATACTGACCGAGGCGAAGCTGGAACTGGACGCCGCCAGCGGAGTCGTGGACGCCTTCAGAACCCTGGCCCGCAGCGAGGGCCCCCACTTCGCCCCGGTGCCCGGGGCGGAGATACTGGCTTGCGTTCGGCAGGAGTGCAACGCCCGGGGGGTCCTCATGTCCTCCGACGGCTCGGAAGGAGGCTGCTTCAGGACCGACCCGGTGCTTCTGGCCCGATGCCTCAGGAATCTGGTGGACAACGCCCTTGAGTCATCCCCGGCGGAAGGGGTTTCGGTTTCGGTGGAAGGTTCGGACCCTCTGCGGATCATGGTCGCGGACAGCGGTCCGGGGCTTCCCGATCCCCCGGAACAGGTTTTCAGACCCTTCTACTCCACCGGGAGGGAGAGAGGGCACATGGGTATCGGGCTCACCGTGAGCCGCAGGATAATCATGGCCATGGGCGGCGGTCTGACCGCCGAAAACACCGGCAGGGGGGCGGTCTTCACGATCACCCTGCCCCTGGAGGAAACCTGTTGAGAAGGATCCTTCTGGTGGAGGACAAACGGGGCATGAGGACCATGCTCACCACGGCCCTGAGGGAGGACGGCTGGGAGGTCACCGGGGCGGAAAACGCCTCCTCCGCCCTCAGGGCGCTGGCCGCCGGGTCTTTCGACACCGTTCTCACCGACGTCTGCCTTCCCGGCGACGAAAGCGGGCTGGACGTTCTGGCGAAGACCCCTCCGGGGGTTCCGGTGATGCTCATGACCGCCTACGGAACCATCGACATGGCGGTGGAGGCCATGAAGGCCGGAGCCCGGGATTTCATAACGAAGCCCTTCGATCTGGAGGAACTGCTGGCCAGGCTGAACCGGCTGTACCGCACCGGGGGCGACGACATCATCGGGGGCGACCCGGGACTGGCGGCTGTGCTTCGAAGGGCGGACACCGCGGCGACCAGCGATTTGAACATCCTGGTCACCGGTGAGAGCGGCACAGGCAAGGAATTGCTGGTCAAGCGGATACACCGGATGAGCCGGAGGAGCGCCGGCCCCTTGGTGCCGGTGAACTGCGCCGCCATCCCCCGGGACCTGCTGGAGAGCGAGTTGTTCGGCGCCGAGAGGGGCGCTTACACGGGTGCCACCGAAGACAGGATGGGCAGGTTCGAAATGGCTTCGGGAGGCACGGTGTTCCTGGACGAGATAGGCGATCTGGAATTGCCCCTTCAGGGCAAGCTTCTCAGGGTTCTCGAGGGAAGCCCTTTCACCAGGGTCGGGGGGACCAGACAGATCCTCTCCGACGCCCGGGTGGTGGCCGCCAGCAACAGGGACCTTCTCGTGCTTGCCGGGGACGGACGGTTCCGGGAGGACCTCTACTACAGGCTCAGCCAGTTCACCATCGAGATTCCGCCGCTGCGGGAGCGCAAGGGAGACATACCAGCCCTGGCGGAACACTTCCTGGAGGGCAGGGGACAGCTGGGACCGGAAGCCCTCGACGCCCTCGCCGCCTTCGACTGGCCGGGAAACGTACGGCAACTTAGGAACACCCTGCTGAGGGCCGCCGTGCTGGCCGGAGGACAGGAGATTCGCCCGGAGATGCTGGAGATACCGGCCTCGCGGGCCGGAACGGGAACCATGCTTGAGGAGGCTGCCCGGGCCGCCAGAGAGAGCGAGATGAAGGCCATCACCGAAGCCCTGGACAGGTGCGGGGGCAACCGTTCCAGGGCGGCGAGGCTCCTGGGGATCAGCTACCGGACCCTTCTCAACAAGCTCAGGAACTCCGGTCCGGCTTCACCTGAAGGAGCGCGTCGGAAGGGCTGAGTTCCGGGTTCCGGGTCATGGCGTCCAGAATCATCTGGGTTCCCCTGGGGCCGACCTTCTGAAGGGAGGCCCAGGCCATGGTTTCCTCAACAAGCGGCGCTCCCAGCACCCTCATCCAGTCCATTCCCGCCCGTCTGGAAGCCCGCATCCTGTCCGCCAGAAGGTTCGCCAGGGCGGAGGGCTTCCAGTCCACTTTCCTGAGAAGAGCGTCGAAGATGTCGCCGAGTTCGAGATTGAGCAGTCTGTCCACCAGGTGCCCGCTCACTCCGAGAAGGGTCCAGCTTTCCCTTCTGACCCACGGTGAAGGAGGCAGCATGGCCTTCAACCTTCCAAAGGTGTCCGGGCTTATGGGTTCCGGGGGAAGGTCCGTGTCGGGGTACATACGGTCGGCGCCGGGGAGAATCCTCTCGAAGGTTGTCCTGCCTCCCGGAAGGGCCTGCCTTGTTTCCGCCGGAATCCCCTGAAATGCCTCGGTGATCCTGGTGTTGACCTCCCGGCCGGCGGTTTCCAGGTCTTCCGGGGCGCCCCGGAACACCAGAAGGGAATCCTCGGGGGTGATGCCCAGGGCGGCCCGGAGGGCAGGGGAGCCCTGGGACACCGCGGGAACCCCCTCCAGGCATGCTATCACCCTCACCCGGCCCTCCAGTTCGTCCAGAAAGGTCATCCCGGGCTGGGTAGGCCAGAGCAGGTAGTCCGAGAAGCCCCGAAGCACCAGCGCCGCCGCCCGGTGGCCCCTTCCGGAGAGCTCCTCCGGGTCGAGTCCCTCCCCGTGGACCTGTTCAGGGGACAGGGCCAGGGGCTGGGTGCAGAAACCGTCGGGCCTGAGCGGGGAATTGACAAGGGCGGTTCTCAGGTCCAGCAGTGCCTTCTGACGGTACCCCTCCACCCGGCACAGGGGCTCGATCATGGCAATCCGGGGAACACCCTTGATTTCCACCCGATGTCCGCCCCTTATGGATACGTTCACGTCCTGTCTGACACTGCCGATTCCCCTTCTCACCAGATGGGTGGAACGCATGACCTCCCCGATGAGCTTCGCCGCCCGGGCCATCTCCAGGGGGGTCTCCAGCTCCGGCGCCGTGACCGGTTCCACCAGGGGGATGCTGAGCCTGTCGGTCCTGAACCAGATGTGGTGGCCCACGTCCCTGACCTCCCGGCAGGCGTCCTCCTCCAGGCTCATCTGGACGAAGCGGAGTTCCCTTCCCAGAAAGGGTATTCTCCCGTTCACCCCCACGATGGCGGTCCGCTGGAACCCGGTGGGAATGCTTCCGTCCAGGTACTGCTTCCGGGTGATGTGGATTTCGTCGACCAGTGACATGTTGAAGGACATGGCCAGACGGAGGGCTATGGAAACGGCCAGGGAGTCGGCCTTGAACGGGGGGGTGTCGTCCATTTCATAGGTGCAGACCGAGTCGTTGTAGAGGAGGTAGTGGACCTGCTTTCTGGTCTTGAACTCCATGAGGGCCGTTCCGTCGTACTCACCGAACTCGCTCAGGGTCGGGCGCATGTGGCGCAGGAGCTCCTGGTGGTGCTCGTCGTTGCGTATCACCGCCGGGCAACGGCAGAAGAGCTTGCCCGGGGTGTCCAGCTGCTGGTGGGTTTCCAGGCCGCCCTTGAAACCAAGTTCCCGGAGTTCGGTATAGTCATGCTGGTGGGGCTTCATGTCGCTGCCTCCGAAATATGATGGAAGGTCTCGGGATCACAGCGGCGAAGATAACCAATGGGCGCCTGCCGGGGGAGTTGACACCGCTCGGACCCGGCAGTAGTACTTGTTTCGTGACATCGAACAGGGAGCAACCGCGTGAAGTCTGTCGGCAAAACGGCAGTTCATGCGGGTTGTTTTTTGTTCGTGCAAACAGGGAGGAGTCGATATGAACATCGAGATAAGCGCAAGACACTTCGATCTGACAGAAGCGCTCAGGGACCACATCGACGGCAAGCTCTCATCTCTGGAACGCTACTATGACGGGATGGACGACGTTCTGGTGATTCTCGACCTTTCCAAGGGCGTCTGCTCCACCCATGTTCAGATCCGGGGCGATCAGCTCCGACTCGACGCGAAAAACAGGGGGCATGACATGTACGCCTCCTTTGACGAGTGTGTTTCCTCCCTGGAGGGCCAGCTCCGCCGGTTCAAGGAGAGGCGCCACAACCACCCCCACAGACCCGGTGACAACGAAGGCGCCAGGGTGTCCCTCTACGAACCCAGCGAGGTTTCCGAACTGAAGGGCCCCATCACGGTGGAAAACAGCGCCCAGCTTCCCTCCATGTCCACCTACCAGGCCATGACCGAACTGGAGATGAGCGGCGGGGAGAGGCTGGTCTTCTACAACGACGAGACCGGCGCCATCAGTGCCGCCTACCGGACCGTGTCCGGCGCCACCTCCGTGGTGGAACTTCACAAGATCGGCTGACCGCCGATGCAGGACAGGTATCCCGACTCCTCGGCCTTCAGCATACAGGACATGGTGCGCCACGCCGGCGACAGAATGGGGCTGCGGTGTCTTACCGGGAACCTGGGCCTTGAAAGGCTGCTCACCTCCCCGGACATCAGCCGGCCCGGCCTGTGTCTCACGGGCTACACCCACAAGTTCCTCAGCCACAGGATACAGATCTTCGGCGAAACCGAGATCACCATGCTGGAAGACATGGACCCCTCTTCCCGTCGCCGGGCTCTGGCGAACGTGTTCGGTTTTCCGGTGGTCTGCTCGGTGGTGTCCAAAGGGCTCCAGCCTCCGGAAGAACTCCTGGAAGCCTCCCTCGAAAGCGGTTCACCGCTGTTCGTCAGCCCCCGGGACACCACCCCCCTGATCAACGACCTCACCGGCTTCCTCAGGGACGTTTTCGCCCCCCGGGAAACCATGCACGGAACCCTGGTGGACGTGTTCGGGGAGGGTATCCTCTGTGTGGGGAGAAGCGCCATCGGGAAGAGCGAGGCGGTGCTGGGGCTGGTGGAGCGGGGTCACAGGCTCATCGCCGACGACACGGTGAGTGTCAGGAGGAACGGCGACAACCTGGTCGGGTCCGGGGATCCGGTGATCGGATACCACATGGAGCTCAGGGGACTGGGATTCGTGAACGTTCCAGAGCTGTTCGGCCTGGGAGCGGTGAAGGAGAGGCAGCAGATAGATATGGTGGTCCGCCTGGTGGACGCGGACAGGATGGGGGAGATGGACCGCTCGGGGCTTGAAACCATGACCACCGACATTCTCGGCCTGAAGGTGCCCCTGGTGGAGATTCCGGTGCTGCCCGGAAGGAACCTCACCATCCTTCTGGAGGTCGCCGCCATGCTGAACATCCGCAGAAAGAACACGGGATCGTCGTCGTCGGAACAGCTGAACCGAACACTCCTTGAAAAACTGCAACAGAGGAGAGGACCGGAGTAACCGCCATGAAAGCCAGATCCCTCACGGTGCCGAACAAGCTGGGAATCCATGCCAGACCGGCGGCTCTGATCGTCAGGAAGGCATCCGAGTACCAAAGCGAGGTGTTCATCTCCAACGGAGTGGACGAGGTGAACGCGAAGAGCATCATGGGGGTAATGACCCTGGCCGCCGCGGGGGGAACCGCCATCACGGTCTCCACCGACGGTCCCGATGAGGACGCCGCCCTGGAAGGGGTCTGCGGGGTGGTGGAATCGGGATTCGGCGAGGAGATGATCTGATGAAGATCCAGGGTGTGGCGGCGTCCCCGGGGATAGCCCTGGGTCCCGCCTTCCTTCTGAAGGTGAAGGACTTCAAGGTGGTCCGCCGGGAGCTGGCCGACCCGGAAGAGGCCGCCGGGGAAGTGAAACGCCTGCGGGACGCCGTTGACTCGGTGGACTCGGACCTCTCCAGGCTCGCGGATTCGGTGGAACACGTGGTGGAGGGCAGGCAGATCGTGGAATTCCTGCGGCTCCTCCTCAGGGACCCCATGCTGCAGAGCGAGGTGGAACAGCGGATCGCCGGGGAACTCGTCTGCGCCGAATACGCCCTCAGTTCGGTTCTTCAGAATATCCTGGCCAGGTTCCTGGAGCTGGACGACCCATACATGAGGGAAAGGGTCGCGGACGTCAGGGACGTGGGCCGGAGGCTTCTCGAAAAACTTCTGGGCACCGAGAAGGAGGCCCTGGCCAGATCCCGGGAACCCATGATCCTGGTCACCGAGGATCTCAACCCCTCGGACACCGCCAGCATAGACACCGACCTGGTCAATGCCATCGTCACCGACCGGGGAGGCAGCACATCCCACACCGCCATCCTTGCCAGGAGCATGGGAATCCCTGCGGTGGTGGCCCTGGAGGACATAACCGGGTCTGTGAGCCCCAGGGACACCCTGGTGGTGGACGGTATTCATGGATTCGTGATAGTGAACCCCACCCCGGAGGAACTGGATCAGGCCCGAAAGGCAAGGGCGAAGTACGTGGAGGCGGAGCGGAGGATGGCCGAGAACGCCGAGCGCCCCGCGGAAACCGCCGACGGCGTGCGAATAGAGCTGTCCGCCAACATCGAGTTTCCCCAGGAGGTCGAACTGGTTAAGAAGTACGGCGGGCAGGGGGTGGGGCTGTTCCGCACCGAGTTCCTCAGGGTGCTCCGGCAGGGCTTGGAAACCGAGGAGGACCACTTCCTGATATACGACCAGGTGGCCGCGGCCCTGGCTCCGGACCCGGTGATAATCAGAACCTACGACATGGGGGGCGACAAGTTCCGTCCCGGAATGGCCCACGAAGCCAATCCCTTTCTGGGCTACAGGGGGGTGAGGATCTGTCTTGACTGCCCGGAGGAGTTCCGGAAGCAGATCAGGGGCATCATCAGGGCTTCCAGGCGCGGAAACGTCAGAATGATGTTTCCCATGATCACCCACGTGGAACAGATGCGCAGGATCCGGGAGCTGATTTCGGAAATCACCGACGGGCTCTATCGGGAAGGGATACCCTTCGACCGGGGGATGCAGGTGGGTTTCATGGTTGAGACCCCGGCGGCGGTCACCGCCCTGGACCTTCTGCTTCCCTACGCCGATTTCGTTTCCATAGGCACGAATGATCTCACCCAGTACACCCTGGCGGTGGACCGGGGAAGCCCCCTGGTTGCTGACCTGTACGATCCCTTCCATCCCGCGGTGCTCCGGCAGATCGACCATGTGGTCAGGCTCAGCCACTCCCGGGAAAAATGGGTCGGCGTATGCGGAATCATGGCCGGGGACCCCCTGGCGGTGCCCCTCCTGCTGGGACTCGGCGTGGACGAACTTAGCGTCGCCAGCGCCATAATCCCCGACGTCAAGAAGATGATCAGCGTCTTCACCACCATTTCGGCCTCCCGGATCGCCTCCGAAGCCCTGGCCCTTCCCACGGGCAGGGACATCCGCGCCATGGTATACTCCCAGGTAGCGGGAAGATACCCGGACATCCTTCTGGACGAGAATCTGGGAATAAGAAAGTAGGAAGTCATGCACTGCATCATCCCTGCGGCGGGTATCGGCACCCGGATGCGCCCCCATACATGGTCGGTCCCGAAACCGCTGCTGCCCGTGGCCGGAAAGCCCATTCTGGGGCACCTCATAGACTCCCTCTCGGAAGCGGGCGTCGACCGGGTGACCCTGATCACCGGCTACCTCGGGGAAATCCTGGTGGAATGGGCAAGAGGAGCCTATCCCGGACTGAGGGTGGACTTCGTGCGCCAGGAGACGGCCGACGGACTGGGAGCTGCCGTGGGGCTGGCCCGGGGGATGGTGGAGGAGGGGCCTGTGATGGTGGCCCTGTCGGACACCCTTTTCACGTCGGACCTCGGCATGCTCCGGGGATG
This sequence comes from uncultured bacterium, assembly GCA_964607515.1. Taxonomy (GTDB): domain Bacteria; phylum Fermentibacterota; class Fermentibacteria; order Fermentibacterales; family JCC-6; genus UBA6080. The sequence continues at coordinate 104,772 of CAZSKU010000002.1, forward strand.
CGGCAGGAACATGCTGGCAGTGAGCCCGGTGAGCAATCCGGAGCGGTTCGGCATCGTTGTGACCGATGACACCGGAAGGGTTCTCCGGCTGGTGGAAAAGCCCGTCGAACCCCTGGGCGACCTGGCCATCGTGGGCATCTACCACTTTGCCTCCGGGCCGGCGATCATGGAGGCCTGCGCCAGGCTGAAGACCCTGGGCATCCGCACCCGGGGGGAGTATCAACTCACCGACGCCATGCAGCTTATGCTATCGGAGGGCGAGCCTTTCTACACCTGGACCGTTGCCGACTGGTTCGACTGCGGAACCACGGAAACCCTTCTGGAGACCAACAGGGCTCTGCTGGACGCCCGGGGGGGAGAGGGCTCGCCGGAGCTGGAGAACAGCCTGGTTGTCCCGCCCTGCGCCTTCGCGGCGGGGGTCAGTATTCGGAATTCCGTGGTGGGTCCCCACGTCAGCGCGGGAGAGGGGGCCCGGATCCGGGACAGCGTCGTCAGAAACTGCATCCTGGGGCCGGGTTCCCGGGTGGCCGGCGGTTTCGTGACCGGGTCCATGCTGGGGACGAGAGCCTCTCTGGTATGCCGGGAAAGGTCACTCTCCGCCGGCGATGACTGCGCGATCGAAATCTGAACCGCGGGTCGGGCTATACGCCTCCGGCGCCGGCAACCGGGGCGGCACGGGGGTCTACATCCAACGGCTGCTTAACGGATTCCGGCGGGCGGGGATGGACTGGGTTGTCCCCCTGGGGGCCGGAAGGCACGGCACTCTTTCCAGGGCTTTCATGGAATTCGCGGTCCTTCCCTTTTCAGCGGGGAGACTACGGTTGCTGCACCTTCCCTCGTTCGCCGGAACGGTACCCCGGGGGGTGGAGAGGGTGGTCACGGTGCACGACCTGGCCTTTCTGGCGAACCCCCGCTGGTTTCCGGCCCTCAGGAGCGCCTACTACCGGGCTGTGTTCCCGGCGGTTGCCCGCCGGGCCCGAATGGTCATAGCCGACAGCGACTTCACCGCGGATGAGGCGGTGAGGCTGCTGGGAATTCCCAGGGAAAGGATCCGAAGGGTCTACCTCTCCCACGGAAACCCGGACGCCGACGGACTGCCGGATTTTCCGGGGGCATGGGGGATTCCCGGGGAGTACTGCGTGTGCGCATGCACCGTGGAACCGAGGAAGAACATTCCGACCCTTTTGAGGGCCTGGAGAATGCTCGTCTCCAGAAGGCCCGGAGGGATGCTTGTCATGGCCGGTCGCTGGGGCTGGGAGAACGCCTCTCTGAGGGACGAGATGAAGAGGTGTCCCGGGGTGCTGCTCACCGGTCCCCTTTCCCGGGAAATGCTCGAAGGGGCAATTTCCGGGGCCCGGTTCATGGTGTACCCGTCGCTGTACGAGGGATTCGGCCTGCCGCCCCTGGAAGCGGCGGCCCTGGGAACTCCCTCGGTGCTGGGGCCGGCCGGAGCTCTCCGGGAGGTGTACGGGCAGGTGGGGCTGTTCCCGGAAAACACCCCGGAGGCCCTCTGCGAGGCGATGATGGAACTGTTCGACAGGCCCGCGGCCCCGGACGCCCTCAGAGCCTTTGCGGCCCCGTTCACCGACGAGGCCATGGCCGCCGCCACGGCGGATGTATACAGGGAGTGCCTGGAATGAGGATACTGGAGGTCTACAAGGATGTGCACCCCTACCGGAGCGGCGGTATAGAAAGGTACATCCACGACCTGTCGGTCCATCTGGCGGCCCGGGGGCACCGGGTTGCGGTGCTCACCGCGGGAAGGGGCCTCAGGGAGCGGAGATCCACGGTGGCCGGGTTCTCGGTGATAGAACTGCCCTGTTTGGGCAGACTCCTATCCAATCCCGTGTCCTTCTCCTACCGGAGGGCCATGAGGGACTGGCGGCCCGACGTGGTACACTTCCACCTGCCCATGCCCACCGCCGAGGTGGCCCGGCTCCTGGAGACCCAGGGGCCTCCCTATGTGGCCACGTACCACAGCGACATAGTGAGGCAGGCCTTTTTGCTTCCCCTTTACGGACCCCTGCTTCGAAGATTCCTGGCGGGAGCCCACCGGGTTCTGGCCACCAGCGAGCGGTACGCCGCAACCTCCCCTTTCCTGTCGGGTCTGGACAACCTCCGGGTGATACCGATAGGGGTGAACCCGGACCAGTTCAGCCCCGGAGAAGGGGAGCGGAAAGGCTACTTCCTCTTCGCCGGAAGATTCCGGTCGTACAAGGGGATTCCCGTTCTTCTATCGGCCTGGAGGCTTTTCGAGGATCCCCCGCCCCTGGTGCTTGCCGGCGGGGGGCCCCTGGAGCCGTGGATAAGGAGGTCCTCCCGGGGACTTCCCCTGCGGATCATGGCCAATCCGGGCGACGAAACCCTGGTTGACCTGTACCGGGGGGCCGAAGCGCTGATACTTCCCTCGGTGAAAAGGAGCGAAGCCTACGGGATGGTGCAGCTGGAGGCCATGGCCTGCGGCACCCCGGTGATATCCACCGACCTGCCCACAGGCGTGCCCTGGGTGAACCTTCACGGGGAGAGCGGCCTGGTGGTGCCCCCGGGAGACCCGGAGGCTCTGGCGGAAGCGGTCCGTCGGATCCGAGGGGACCCGGCTTTGAGGAATAAACTGGCCGCGGGAGCGCTGGAACGGGCCAGAACCGTGTTCCACAGCGGCAGGCTGTTCGGGGAGGTGGAGGAGTGCCTGAAAGAGGCGGCGTCCGGGTCACCGGAGTCCTGATCCTCCTGGCCGTCGCTCTTGGCGTGGCCGATTCTCTTCTGCCAAGGCCGGTGCCATTCATGAAGATCGGCCTCGCCAACGTTCCCGCGGTGGTCTCAGCGGTGCGTCTGGGGATGCGGCGCACCCTGGCCCTGAACACCGCGCGTTCCCTGACCGTGGCTCTGATCACCGGCAGCCTCGCCACACCGGCCTTTCTCATGTCCATGGCCGGAGCAGCAGCCTCGGCGGTGATTATGAGCGCCGCATCCAGGGGGTATCCCGGGCTCTTCTCCATGACCGGCGTATCCATATGCGGGGCATGTGCTTCCCTGTGGGGACAGCTGGCGGTGGCTGCGGCGGTCCTTCCCGGCCTGCCGGTGGGCGCCCTGGCTTTTCCGGTAAGTCTCTGGGGCATCGGCACCGGAGCGGTGGTGGGTCTCGCTGCGGGACTGCTGGAGGATCGGCTGGAACACGTCAACATATTGTCGCGGTGAGTTCCATACTGTAGTATAGCGAGTAGGAAAGAGGGGGAAGGGTTGCTTCACGACAGGCCCGCCGGGTTCTGGGTTTTTCTGGCAGTGGCGGGAATGGTGTGCGGAACGGTGATGGGCGAAGCCGTTGCATCCCTGCTTCCCGACACCTCGTACGCACTGAAGCAGTTCTTCTCCGGCAGTGCGGGTGTATCCCTGGGGCCTCTGGGATTCGATCTGTTCATCCTGAGGTTCCGCTTGGAAGAGATCGTTCTGAGGGTCAACATCATGACCTTCGCGGGTCTTCTTGTCGTCGGTTTTCTGTACAGGTGGTTCTGATGGCGGCTAACCGCGCACGGGAGGAAAGATGGGCCGGATAGGACCCCTTGAACTCGTTCTGATCCTGGTGGCTCTGCTGCTTCTCTTCGGGGCCAGGCGGATACCCGAGATCGCCAGATCCCTGGGAAGGGCCATAAGCCAGTTCCGCAGGGGAATGAGGGACGAAATCACACCCGAGGAGCCCGAAGACAAGGAGAAGGGAAAGCAGGAAGGCCCTGATTCCTGATGGCCACAGTCAGCTACACGGCCCGGGAGATAGACTGCAAGATCGTTTACTGCGGCCCGGGCCTTTCCGGCAAGACCACCAACGTCAAGTACATCTACTCACAGGTTTCGTCGGATTCCCGTGGAAAGCTGATATCACTGGCCGCCGGCAACGAGAGAACCCTGTTCTTCGACTTCCTTCCGATAGATTCCGGTGAGATAAACGGGTTCAGGATCAGGCTGCACCTGTACAGCGTTCCAGGACAGGCCATGTACTCCGACAGCAGAAGGCTGATCCTTCAGGGGGTCGACGGCATCGTCTTCGTGGCGGACTCCCAGGAGGGGCGTATGGAAGCCAACATCGCCAGCCTCAGAGACCTCAAGGAAAATCTCAGGGTTCAGAGGAGAAAGGGAGTGAGCCTGGTGCTCCAGTGCAACAAGAGAGATCTGCCCGACATCGTTCCGGTCTCACGGATAGTCTCGGACCTGGGGCTTTCGAAGGTGACCTGCATCGAGGCCGTGGCAAGCAACGGCAGGGGGGTATTCGCCACCCTCAGGTCCGTGAGCAGGCTGGTGATCACCAGGTTGCACCGCCAGTTCGAGATTTTGGAGGGAAGGGCCTGATGAACGAACCTCTCGTGGACCTGCTGCTTGTAAGACTGGGGGGGGACGAGGAGAAGAAGAAGGTAACAAGGCTCCTTGTCACGGAACTGGACCTGACCGTAGGAGAAGCTGAGAAAGCGGTGGAGAACTCCCCGGTGGTGATCCGGGAAGCGGTGACCATCGGCGAGGCCAGGGTCATTCAGAAGAACCTCTATCCCTACATCGACCTGCTCCCAAGGCTCGAGGAGGAGAGCGCCGACACGTTGCGGGACAAGGTCCGTTTCGTTTCGTCCCCCGACGAACTGCCGGAGGACTCCGACGACCGATACGACTACCGGAAGGATTCCGCGCATCCCTCCGGCGCCGGATACGGGCTTCAAGGCCGGAATGAAGAGGAAGACGAGGAAGAGGGGGAAGCGGGTGAGGATTTCCTTCTCACCACCGCCCGCGACGAGATGCTTCAGATAGACCGGTGCCACATCTGCGGCAAGACTCCGGTCGGGGGGGAGAAGCTGGCCCCCTGCAGAACGTGCGGTGAACTCACATGCCGGGAGTGTTTCGACAGAGCGGCCCATGTCTGCCATAAGTGCGCCGCCGAGGGGCACGCGGTGGACCGGCCCGTGGCTGCCAAGCCCCACGGCCGCTCCAGGGCAGCGACCCGGCAGGAATCCACAAGTGCTCCTGAACCGCCGGAGGCCGACAGAGACTATACATGGCTGAGGAAGACCCTTCTGGGGGTGATAGCGGTGGCGGTCCTTGCCCTCTTCTACTTCCTGGATCCTCTGGACCTTTTCACCGGGACGACGGCGCCCCCCCCGGGGGAGGTAACCCGGGTTCCCGACACGACGACCGCCGTACCGGACGTTCCCGACACCGTGAGTACCGAGGTCCGGCCGGACACCGTGGAGACGGCGCACCCCGGGCCGGGTACCGACCCCATCGGGGTGGCCGCCCTCGCTCTTCCGGACTCCATGTTCTCCGGATCGCCCTTCTCCGCCATCCAGCCATACACCAGGGTTCCCCCGGGGGTCGGCGCCGCCAGCGCCTCCGAAGAGCTCCAGACCATTCTGCCCCAGCTGGAGGCCCTGGCGCACCACTGCGGCATCGGCGTGGACCGGGCGGCCCTGCTGGTTTACGGCGATCCGCAGAAGACCGACCATCTGTCGGTCCTGGTCCTGGCGGTGAACCACCCGGAGAACAACGAAACAAGGTTCGCGCTGCTGGCTTCCGCCGGGGGGTGGCTCATTCCCGGAGGAATAGACCAGCTGGTGCTGATCTACAGGGAGACCAGGTTCCACCAGCCCCAGTTGTTCAGCTACACCAGCATGACATATCCGGAACTCGCGGGAGCCTTCGGTCCCGGGCAGTTCCAGGATCTGGCCAGCACCCACGACGCCCTCTGGGCCAGCCTTACCGGGCCTGTTACGGAATGGATATGCGGGATGTAGCCGCGGCGTCCTGAGGGGACGGCGCAATCAGACCGGGGTTTGAATGGGTTCCGATAAAAAACTTCTCATAATCGAGTCCCCAGCCAAGGCCAAGGCCCTGAAGGCCTACCTCGGAAGGGACTGGACGGTCACCGCCTCCATGGGGCACGTCAGGGATCTCCCCCTTCACCGGATCGGCGTCGGCGGCCCCGATTTCCAGCCGGCATACACCATCCTTCCCGACAAGAGAAAGACTGTGGCGAGGCTGAGGAAGGAAGCGGAGGGATTCGACACGGTTTATCTGGCCGCGGACCCCGACAGGGAGGGGGAGGCCATCTGCTGGCATCTCTCGGAACTCCTGTCTGACAGGCACAGGGTCTTCCGACGGCTGAGGTTCAACGCCGTCACCCATGACGCCGTGACCCGGGCGGCCGCCCACCCTTCCTCCATAGACATGGACCTGGTGAACGCCCAGCAGGCCCGCCGGGTGATGGACCGGCTGGTGGGCTACCGGATCAGCCCGTACCTGTGGAGGACCCTTGGGAAGGGTCTCAGCGCGGGAAGAGTGCAGACCGCCGCGTTGAAGCTGATTACCGACCGGGAGGCCCAGATCCGCTCCTTCAGGAGCACCGAGTACTGGCTGGTCGCCGGCACCTTCAGCCGGGAGGGCGAGACCTTCGAAGCGGTGCTTCACAGGGTGGCGGGAAAGAGGGCCGACGGCCCCAGATTCGCCCCCGGCACCGCGGCCCAGGTGGAGGCCCTGGTTCCGCTCATCCGGAGCCTGCAGTGGGAAGTGGTTTCGGTGGAGAACACCGGAAAGATCCGCAAGCCCGCACCCCCCTTCATTACCAGTACCCTGCAGGCTGCCGGAGCCGGCATATCCATGAGCCCGGCGGCGGTTATGAAGAGCGCCCAGGAGCTGTACGAAGGGGTGGAACTGGACGGCGAGACCGCGGGTCTGATCACCTACATGCGCACGGACTCGGTGAGGATAGCCCCGGAAGCGGTGGACCAGTGCCGCGCCGCGGTGGAGAAGGTTTTCGGCGGGAACCTTCTGAGCCCCGTCCCCAGACGTTTCCGGGCCTCAGGAGGCTCCCAGGATGCCCACGAGGCCATCAGACCGACGGACATGGACAGAACCCCGGATTCCCTGAAGGGAAGGTTGGACCCCGGGCTTCACAGGCTGTACACCCTGGTATGGAACCGTTTCGCCGCCACCCAGATGCGTGACGCGGTGATCGAGGAGACCACCGTGACCTTTCAGGGGGGGGAGTTCCAGTTCCAGGCCTCCGGGGGACGCCTCAAAGAACCGGGGTTCAGCCTGGCCGACCCCGGGCAGATCCGTATCCCCAGAGCCATCGCCCCCGCCAGCAAGGGTCCTGCGGAGCTCATGGAGCTGAACACCTCCCAGAAGTTCACCGAGCCTCCCCCCAGGTTCGGGGAGGCCTCCCTGGTGACCGAGATGAAGAAACTCGGCATAGGAAGGCCGTCCACATACGTGGCCATTCTGTCCACTCTCAGGAAGAGGGGATACGTGGAACTCCGGGAGAAGAAACTCCATCCAACCGATCTGGGGGAGAGAACCGCCGAACTGCTGACGGGTCTGTTTCCCGACCTGTTCAGCGTGGGATTCACCGCGGGGATGGAGGAGACCCTGGACCAGGTGGCCGGAGGCGCCATGGACTACGCCGCCGCCGTAAAAAGCCTGGCGGACCCGATGGAAGCCGCCCTTGGCGAGGCCATGAAGAGGCTGCCGGAAGTGAGGAAGCTTCTCACCATCGAGACCGACATGGCGTGCCCCAGGTGCGGAAAACCCATGCTGGACAAGTGGGGCAGGTTCGGAAGGTTCCTGGCCTGTTCCGGATATCCCCAGTGCCGGTACACGATGCCCGTCGGGGATTCCGACGGAAACGGCGCTTCCGGAAGCGCCGACAGGGATTGCCCTGAATGCGGCAGCCCCATGACCGTGAGAAACGGAAGGTACGGGGGATACCTGGCCTGCTCGAACTCCCGTTGCGGAAGGACTTCACCGATTCCCACCGGCGTGAAGTGCCCTCTGCCGGGATGCACCGGGGAACTGGTCACCCGAAGAACCCAGAAGGGCAGGACCTTCTATTCCTGCAGCCGCTATCCGGACTGCGATTTCGCCCTATGGCACCCGCCCCTGGACATCCCGTGCCCCCGGTGCGGCTTCCCGATTCAGGAGAAGCGGGCGAAAGGGACGTACTGCCCGAGATGCAAGAAGAAGACGGACTGATCCTCAAGGAGTATTCCAGGGAACTGGTTCATGGAAGAAACCTGTCGCCGGAGACCGTGAGGGCCTACCGGGGAGACCTGGAAAGGCTTTTCCGATGGTACAAAGCCCCGCTGGAAACCCTGGAAAGGGAAAACCTCAGGGCCTTTCTGATGCACGAGACAGCCCGGGGACTGGACCCCCGGAGTCTCGCCAGACTGGTGAGCGCCATGCGCTCCTTCGGGCGGTGGCTCGCGGAGACCGGCCGGGCCCCGGCGGATCCGTCTCTGGGGCTTCGGCCCCCGGGAAGGTCCCGCAGGCTTCCGGGTTTCATGTCCGTGCGTGAGGTCCTGGCCGTTCTGGAGGGGATTGCGCCGGACACCCCGGCATCCGCCAGAAACCGGGCGGTGCTGGAGCTTCTCTACGGATGCGGGTTGAGGGCTTCCGAAGCGGCTTCGGTGACGGTGGGGGGCTACAGCCGTGAGGAACTGACCCTCAGAATCACCGGAAAGGGATCGAAACAGAGAATAGTCCCGATCCCGGCGGAAACCGCCGTCCACCTGGACGGTTGGCTAGCCGTGAGGTCCGGCTTCCTGGGCCGGCGCCAGGATCCCGGAACCGTCTTCCTGAGCGTAAGGGGCCGGAAACTTGACCCCAGGGACATCAGGCGTATTGTTGCAGCTGCGGTGGACGAAGCCGCTGTTTCCGCGGGAGTGTCGCCGCATACCTTCAGGCACAGCTTCGCCACCCACCTTCTCGAGAAAGGGGCCGGTCTCAGGGAGGTGCAGGAGCTGCTGGGGCACGCCGGCCTGGGAACGACCCAGATTTACACCCATCTCACCGGGGAGAGACTGATGCGTTCTTACAGAAGCGCCCATCCCAGGGGGAGGAGCCGCCAGTGACACACGCCCCCGAAGAGTATCGCCGGAGCACCCTCCGTACCGACAGGATTCTCGCCGCAGCGGTTTCTGCGGCGGCGTTCCTGGTATACCTCCTCACCCTCGCGCCCACGGTGAGTTTCTGGGACAGCGGTGAATACATCACCTGCGCCTGGGTCGCGGGGATTCCTCATCCGCCGGGGGTACCCTTCTTCGTGCTCATGGGGAGGTTCTCGACTCTTCTGTTCGGCTTCATCCCCGAGGTCGCGGCCAGGGTCAACCTGATGTGCGCCCTGGCGGGAACAGCAGCGGTAGGCATCCTGAGCCGTCTTCTTCAGCGGTGGTGCCGGCGGATGGGGTACGCTCCCGGATTCTACCGGCCGGTGGCCCTGGCCGGGGGAATGCTGGCGGCTTTCAGCTACACCCTCTGGAGGAACAACAACGCCGCGGAGACCTACGCCATGGCCCTGCTGCTGACGTCTCTGATCCTCTGGGTGTTCGACCTGTGGATCGAGAGAAGGCTCCGGGGTCTTCCCGCCGGAAGGCAGCTCCTGCTGGCGGGCTACCTGATGACCCTGTCCGTAGGCAACCACCTGAGCGCCCTTATCGTGGTGGGGCCCATCATCCTCATGTACGTGCTTTACGCGTTCCGGGGAAAGGCTCACGAATGGAAGAGCCCGGGGTTCATCCTGGGGTTCGCGGGCCTGATGCTCCTGGCCTTCAGCGTCCACCTGTACATGCCCCTGCGGGCGATACAGCAGCCGGAGATAAACGAGACCGATCCCTCCAGGTACTCCGCCTTCCGTGACGCCCTGGAGAGGAAGCAGTACGGGCAGGTCTCCATCTTCACCAGGAAGGGCCCGTTTACGGAACAGCTCTCGATGTACGCCGAGTACGGCTCCTGGCAGATCGGGCGCCCGGAGGCATGGCGCAGGGTCCTGGGACCCGGGGCCGAGCGTCTGGGCACCGGCATCTGGGTGCTCTGCTCCCTGTCCGTCCTGGCGGGACTGGCGGTGCTGGCAATCCGGCGCCGGGACCTGCTTTTCCTGGTGGGCGGAACCTTCTTCATGGCAAGCCTTGCCTTCGTGGTCTACCTGAACTTCAAGACGGGCCCGGAAGGGACCCTCACCGGGGAGGTTCGAGAGAGGGATTACTTCTTCGGAGCCTCCTTCGCCCTTTCGGCGCTGCTGGCTGCACTGGGGGCGGGAGCTGGAATAGGTTTCCTCGGCGGGCGCCGGGCGGTCTGGGCCCTTCTTCTCCTGCCCCTGGCGGCCCTGGGGGTCAACTGGCACCACTGCGACCGCTCCGGCGACTTCGCCGCCCGGGACTACGGAGTGAACCTTCTGGAGAGTTGCACCCCGGAGGCGGTTCTCATCACCAACGGAGACAACGACACCTTCCCGCTGTGGTTCGCCCAGGGGGTCCTGGGGGTCCGGCGGGACGTGGTCGTGTCGAATCTGAGCCTGATGAACACCCCGTGGTACACACGACAGCTCCTGGCCAGGGACCCGATGCTGCTGAGCTATCCGGGGGAGCTGGTGGACTCCCTGCGCCCGGTGTTCATCTGGGGCCCCAACTTCTTCCACGTCTCCCCGGAAGGAATGCCGGTGACGGACGCCGCGGACCGGATGATACTGGACCATACCTTCACCCATGCCTGGCCGTGGTCTGTGACCAGGGGCGAGCTCTGCATTCCCGTGCCCAGCATGGGGGCGGGAACCCAGGGTTCCCTGGCCATGCAGGACCTGCTGCTCCTGGACATGGTCAAGAGGGTTCCGATCCACGGAAGACCCGTATACCTGGCGGGAACGGTATCCCGGGAGAACCGTGTCTACGTGGAGGACTACCTGACCATGGAGGGCATCGCCTACAGGGTGATGGACCGGCCGACCCCGGGGGGAATGGACCCGGAACGTTCCCTGGAGCTGGCGGAGAGCTACCTATACACCGGATTCGATGATCCCGGGGTGCACAAGGACGACCAGGCGGCCCAGATCGCCCGGAACTACCTGGGAGCATGGAACGCCCTGGCCAACCACTACCTGGCGACCGGGGACGCCGCCTCCGCAAGGTACGCCCTGGAGAAGGGCTCCGAGATCTTCGCCACAATGCCCGGGGAGTGGCTCACCGTGCTTCCCATACAGATATATGCCGAGGCCCGGCTGTTGGTCGGGGAGGAGGGCCCCGGGGCCGCCTCGGACTACGTTCTTTCCATGGCCGACTCCCTGGGGAGCCTGGCGGAGGAGTACCCCGGCTACAGCCCGGAAACCGTGCAGAGCCAGCTGATCAGGCTTTCCGACGAACTGATTCAGCAGCAGGCCCTGCTGGACTTCGCCGATTCCCTTTCAGACGGCACTCCGGCGCAGGAATGGCTCCTCATGGAGGTGGAGTTGTCCTTCGGCAACTACCTTGGCGCCCGGAACAGGATGTCTTCCCTGGAAGATTCCTTCCCCGGAGATCCTGTTCTGCCCCTGATGGGGACGGTGCTGGACCGGGTGACCGGGGACCTCTCCCCGGAAGGGGGGATATACCCCCACGAAACGGCCCTGGCGGAGGTGCTCACCTTCCTGGAGAGCGAATCTCCTCCGGAGCCCGGAGAAATGGTGCTGCGGATGGCCGACCTGGCCTCCCGCGACCGGGTCATGACCGCGGTCTGCCTTGGAGAAGTGCTCTCATCGGTCTACCCTGAACAGGGAGCCTCCCCGGGGAGTTACGCCATAAGGCTTGCCGCCCACCCCGAGACCCAGCGCGAGGGCGCTTTCTGGTTCTCCCGGGCGGTCTACAGCCTTCCTTCCGAGGCGGTAAGGGACATCTGCCTGCAAAACGGGCTTCCCGAACTGGCCATGACCCTGGAAACGGGCAGGTGATTCGATGGACATCCGTTTCCATTCCACCACGGTCATAGGCATGGTCCGCAACGGCAAGGCCGCCATGGCCTCCGACGGACAGGTCACCCTGGGGGACACCGTGGTCAAGCAGAACGCCCGGAAGATAAGGCCCCTATGCGGAGGCACCGTGCTGGTGGGATTCTCGGGAGCCGGAGCAGACGCCTTCGCCCTGGTGGAGCGGCTGGAAGAGAAACTCGACGGCTTCCGGGGAAACCTTCCCAGGGCTGCCGTGGAACTGGCCAGGGAATGGAGGACCGACAGATACCTCAGGGAGCTGCAGGCCATGCTGGCGGCGGTGGACAGGACCCATGCGCTGCTCATCGGCGGTTCCGGGGAGGTGGTGGAGTCCCCGGACGGCATTGTTGCGGTGGGGTCCGGCTACCCCTACGCACTCGCCGCCGCCAGGGCTCTGGACCGGCACACCCGGATGAGCCCCGGAAGGATAGTCCGGGAGGCGATAGCCATCGCCGGAGACATCTGCATATACACCGGAGGAAGCATCCAGTCGGAGGAGATATGTCCCCAACCCTGACCCCCACCCAGACCGTACAGTGGCTGGACAAGCACGTGATCGGCCAGAGCCGGGCCAAGAGAACCGTGGCCATCGCCCTGCGGAACCGCCACAGACGAAAGCTGGTGGAGGAACCGGTCCGTTCCGAGATATACCCCTCAAACCTGATAATGATGGGGCCCACGGGGGTTGGAAAGACCGAGATCGCCCGGCGGATGGCGGTGCTGGCGGGAGCCCCCTTCGTCAAGGTGGAGGCCACCAAGTACACCGAAACCGGATACGTCGGCAGGGACGTGGAAAGCATGGTCAGGGACCTGGTTCGGCAGGCCGTGAACCTTGCCACCGCCAGGGCCGGCAACGCCAAGACCGCCGAAGCCATGAAGCGGGTCAACCACCGGCTGATGGACGCCCTGAAGAAGACGGGCACAGACTTCGGCTCGGATGCGGAGCTCAAAAGGATGCTGGAAAACGGCTCCCTCGACGGCAGGGACATCGAGCTGGCGGTTTCGGAGAAACCGCCCGTCGAGATACTGCCAATGGTTCCCGGAATGGACAACTCCGCCGGGGAACAGCTGAAAGGAATGTTCGAGAAGATCATGGGCCAGAGGCGCCGCCTGGCCAGGATGAAGGTGGAGGACGCCAGGGCCAGGCTTCTGGAGGAGGAAACCTCCCTGCTTCTGGAGGGGGGCGACCATGTCCAGGAGGGGCTCAGGATGGCCCAGGAAGAGGGCATCATCTTCATCGACGAGATAGACAAGATCATCGGCTCCGACGGAGGCGCGGGTCCCGACGTCTCCCGGATGGGGGTTCAGAGGGACCTTCTTCCGATCCTCGAGGGAAGCACCGTGGCCACCCGTTACGGCCCCGTGAAGACCGACCACATCCTCTTCATCGCCGCCGGCGCCTTCAACGGCAGCAGCCCCTCGGACCTGATTCCTGAACTGCAGGGGCGGTTCCCGCTCCGGGTCACCCTGGACCCTCTGGGCAAGGATGAACTCCTGAGGATCCTCAGAGAACCCGAGGGGTGTCTCCTCCGGCAGTACACCGAGCTTCTGGCCGCCGACGGGGTTTCGCTGAAGATGGAGGGGAAGGCGTGCGAAGCGGTGGCGGAGACGGCCCAGATCCTCAACCAGGAAACCGAGGACATCGGCGCCCGAAGGCTCAGACCAGTGCTTGCCTACCTGCTGGACGATTATCTTTACGGCGCCCCTGACCAATGCGCGGGAACAGTGAGAATTTCCGGCAGGTTCGCCAGGGACAGGCTTGCCGGGCTGGTTGAAAGAAGATCCGAGGAGAGCTATATTCTATGAAAGCGCTCCTGTTCAGGGCTTAATGGGAACGGAGAACTGATGCATCGTTCTGGGAACGACGTGGCCTACAAGATCGTCTACTACGGCCCTGGCCTTTCCGGAAAGACCACGAATCTCAGGGGCATCAGGGATCTTGTCGCCCCGGAGAACAGAGGCCGGCTGGTCACCCTCTGCACCCGCTGCGAGAGAACGGTTTTCTTCGACTTCCTTCCTGTGAACTTTGCCCGGATCGGTGACACCAGGGTCAAACTCCATCTCTACTCCGTACCGGGCCAGGCTTACTACGCCCTGAGCCGCAGGGTGATCCTGGACGGGGTGGACGGCATAGTCTTCGTGGCGGACAGTCAGAAGGAAAGGTCCGAGGCCAACCTGAACACCATGGACGACCTGGAGCACAACCTGGCCTCGTACGGGCTCGATTCCGGCAAGATACCGGTGGTTCTCCAGTTCAACAAACGCGACCTTCCGGGTATCATGCCCGTGGAACAGATGAGCCGGGATCTCAACAGGCACGGCTGGCCCACGGTGGAGTCAGTGGCCCTCGGCGGATCCGGCCCCACGGAAACTCTGAAGGAGATCGCCAGGGTAATGGCCAGGCGCCATGCGGCGATGGTCTGATCTTCCCACAGCCGTCCGCATCGCAGTTTTTCCCCTTCTCATGGGTGCCGCTCTGGCCCTGCGAACCTTCTTCGCGCAGAACGTCATGCCCCCTCCGGAACGGATGCAGGGGGAGGCGACCCAGGCATACAGGTACGCCCTGATGGTTTCCCGGGGGGAGGGCATTCCCCGGATCGACCCTCTTGCCATGTACCCCGAGGGCTTTCCCACGGGACAGAACAGCCTGTTCGAGGAGTACCTGGCGGGATTCCTGCACCGTGTCGTCGGGGGCGGTTTCGACGGCTTCATAAGGTGGTTCTGCCTGGTCTTCCCCCTGCTGGCCATGCCGGGGCTCTTTCTCTGGTCCCGGGCCGCCGATCTGCCCGCCCGAACGGCCCTGACGGCCTCCGCCCTCTACGGAATCCTCCTGCCGGCCATGCTTCGGGCCAGGGGCGGAAGCCTGTACCGGGAGACCGTGGCAATTCCGATACTTGTGTTCCTGGGCTGGGCCCTGGAAAAAGCCCTGGGGAAGGGAACCGGAAGGGCCGCATGGTCCGCAGCCGCGGGAGTTCTGCTCTTCGCGGCCCTTGCATCCTGGAAGGTGGCGGGATTTCTCTCCGCCTTCCTCTTCCTGTACCTTCTCTTTCGCAGGACCCCGGCCGGCCCAGGAGTGCTTCTGCCCCTGGCAGCGGCACAGCTGGGCGCCTCCATGATCCTCTCCCACATGCGCCACGACGGGGCTCTGCTCTCCCCGGGATCCCTGCTGGCCGCGGCCTTGATGCTCTCCTGCATTCCGGCAAGAGGGTTCCGGGGGGCGGCCCGATGGCTCGGCGTCGGAGCGGCGGCTCTATCGGCATTGCTGCTGCCCGGTTCCGGAGGGCATGTGGCCGCCGTGGCACTGGCGAAGGCCAGGTTCCTGTTCCGGCACCCGGGGGACCCGACCCTAATGTCCCCGGACGCCAGACTCTTCTGGGTGGGCGGGTACACAAGCCCGACTCCTGGGGAATTCCTCTGGCTGTTCGGAGTGCCGGGCATCCTGGCGGCGGCGGCGGCAAGAAGGTTTCTGCGCACCGTCCGGGGCAGTCTTCTGGCGGCCTTCATCCCCCTGGCCCTGGCGGGTTTCCTCTTTTTCGACAGGCTGCATGTATTCCTGGCGGTGGCGGCGGCTCCGGCGGCGGCCATGGCCTTCCGCAGGAGCGCCCTTCTGCCGGTGGTGTTCCTGCTGGCTGGAACCCAGACCCTTCTTGCTCCCCGACTGGCGCAGGCCCTGGAGGGGGCCGGTCTGGGATTCCGACCCGGGGCCTCCCTCCTCACCGACGGTGAGCTGGATGACTATCTGCAGTGGACCGCCTCCACGGAACCCGGCGACGGGTTCCTGGCGTACTGGCACCTGTCGGGCCTCACCAGCGCCTACGCGGGCCGGCCCACGGTGCTGCACACCTTCTTCGAGAACCGGCACAACCGGAGAAGGATACAGGAATTCGCCTCGACCCTATACGGAACCGAAGAAGACCTGGCGGCCTTCATGGAGAGGAACCGGGCGGAATACCTGGTCTACCAGGCCGACTTCATGCTGGACCTTTCCTGGCAGGGGGCGGCGTACCTGGGCGGAGTCGTCTCCCCTCCGGAAACCTGCGCGGCTTACCTCCTGCATTACCGGCCCGGGTCCCTGGAAAGGCTGGCGCCGGTATGGCAGGGCTGGTCCATCCGGGTTTTCCGGCTTGACGGAGAGGCCGTGGACCTTCCGCAGAACCCCCTCTTCCGGGAGAGGTACCGGGGTTTCATGGACTACGACGCGGCCCTGGCGGCCACGGCGGACCCTGTGGGGGCAGGGCTGTCACTGGCATCGGCGGGAATGGCATCCGGCGATCCCGAACGGGTCTCCGCCGGCCTCCTTCTGATGAGCCGCGATCCCTTCGCAGTCCCCGCCGGCGCGGCGGTGGGGCCTTTGCAGTTCCTGGTGCATGCCCATCTTGAGGGAGCCTACGGAATCATGGAGCTGGAGGAGGATTTTCTGGGCTACCTCGACCGCTGGGGGCCCGACCCCGAGATCAGGCTCGACCTGGTCAGACTCCTGGAAAGGTCCGGCCTCAGGGACGAGGCGGTTCGCCAGTACGGTCTGGCGGTTTCCGAGGGGGCTGTTCAGTGACGTTCCGATTCACCAAGATGTCCGGCGCCGGCAACGATTTCGTGGTGGTGGACAACACCGCGGAGGATCTGTCATCTCTTCTGACCCGTGACTTCATCTCCCGAATCTGCCGCCGGGGTACGGGCATCGGAGCAGACGGACTCCTGGAGTTGCTGCCCCCGGCCCGGGAAGGGGCCTTCTCGATGGTTTACTACAACTCCGACGGGGGCAGGGCCGCCATGTGCGGCAACGGCGCCCGCTGCATATGCCGCTTCGCCGCCACCGCCGGGGTGGTGAAGGAGGGCTCGGAATTCCTCTTCACCTCGGACTCCGGAACCCACCGGGGTCTTGTGACTTCCCGGAACACCGCCCGGGTATGGATGACAGAGCCTTCCGTGGCATTCCTGACGAGGGAGATTGATTTCGGACGGAAATGGCCGGTGAGTCTGGTGGACACCGGGGTTCCCCACGCGGTGGTCTTCAGGGAAGACATTCACGACGGATCCTTCGAACAGTGGGCCGAGGCCCTCCGGTCCCACCCGGACCTGGGGCCCCGGGGGGCCAACGCGGACTGGGTGAAACCCATGCCCGACGGAACCCTGGAGATCCGGACCTTCGAGCGGGGGGTGGAGGGGGAAACCCTGGCCTGCGGCACCGGCGCGGTGGCGGCGGCACTGGTGATGGCAAGAACCAGGCCGGAGTTCCGTCTTCCGGTTGAAATCCTCGTAAGAAGCGGCCTGAAGCTCACCGTAGGGCAGGATTCCTCGGGGTGGTGGCTGGCAGGCC
The DNA here is from genome assembly GCA_964607515.1 of uncultured bacterium. Classification (GTDB taxonomy): domain Bacteria; phylum Fermentibacterota; class Fermentibacteria; order Fermentibacterales; family JCC-6; genus UBA6080. Next base: position 121,847 of record CAZSKU010000002.1, read on the forward strand.
AGGCCGCGGAGGTGTACCGGGGCACCCTGATGACGGAAGAATCGGAGAAAACTTGACGATGGAGCTTCCGGTGAATATCTATGGCTGGCTTTCCGGAGCGGGCATAACTCAGTTGGCAGAGTGTCAGCTTCCCAAGCTGAAAGTCGCGGGTTCGACCCCCGTTGCCCGCTCCATTGCACCCCCGTCAACCGGGCGGTTTTCATGCTGATCCTCCTTCTGGCATGCGTTACGGCTTCCCGGGGTTCCGAATCCCTCTGGAACCTTCGGGCGGGTTTTCCCGAGGGCGCCGGTCTCGGAGCTTCCGTCTCGGCTTACACCCAGAGCCCGGGAACCCTTCCCGGCGACCCCTCCGCCATGCCGGAGGAGGCCTCGGACCTGGTGCGCAGGGGCGACATTTACGGCGCCCTTGCCCTGTGGGGCGCCCGTGGAACGGACGTGCCCGCCACCAGGAACGACCTTCTCGGGGCGCTGGTGTGGTTCGGCCGGTCCCAGGTGGTGCAGCGGCTGAGCATGGGTTGCGAACCGCCGTCCGACATGGAGGACAGCCGTTATCCCCGGCATTCCGGGGCGGTGCTGGACCTGGGCTGGATGGCTTCAATGCCCGACGGGCTTTTCCATCCCGAGTTCCCCCTGGGGCCGCCTGATATGGCGCTGCTGGGGCTTTCCTTCCGCCCGGGAAGGTTGGAGCTCGACGCCCTGGTGGAGGAGGCGCTGCTGCCTTGAGAAACGAGGATTTCGCCCCGCACGCGCTGCTGGAAGCCCTGAAGAGAACCCAGGGGAGACCCTCCTTCCTTCCCGGAGCCATCAGCTGGGTCAGGATACTCCTGGTCCCGGCGGCGGCGCTGGCAGTGCTGGACGGCAGCTACGGAGCCCTGTTTCCAATAGCGGTCGCAGCCGCCATGAGCGACTACCTGGACGGGCTCGCGGCCAGACGGCTGAAGAAGGCCAGCTACTCGGGAAAGATTCTGGACTTCATGGCCGACAAGTTCTTCCTGTTCTGCGTCCTGATCCTTCTGGAGAGGATCAACGCCCTGAACACGGTCACCGCGATGATCACCGCCTGGTACCACATCGCCGTACTGGCGGCAATGGCCCTGTTGTCATGGAGCGTCAGGATGCCCGTGGTGGCGGTGCCCACGGCGGAAAGGCTGGTGATCGTCACCAGCTATTCCCTGGTGCTGGCGGCCACCGGTTCCCTGGCTTTTCCCTGGAAGGCCGTGTTTTCCAACCTGCAGTGGATTCTTTCCATCATCACCCCGGTCTCGGTGGTATTCGGGATAGTGGCCTACTTGAGGATCTCCCGCAAGGTCCTGTCGAGGTTCCTGCAGTGACGGCGCTGGTGCTTCTCATGCTGGCTTCGTCCTCCCCCCGGGAGATGGAGGCCTCCGGGCTGTTCGTGCAGGCGGGAGCCGCCTGGGAGGCCAGGGGTGACCTTCAGGGGCAGGCCAGGGTGATGGCGGTCCTTCTGGAGGACGCCCTCTATTCGGCGGACCTGAGACGGGCATGGCTTCTCGCCGGGGAACTGGAAGCCCTGGGGGCATCCGGCGACCTGCTGATCTTCTGGAGCGGCAGGATAGCATGGGCTTCCGGGCTCGGACCCGAGGCGAGCCGGATACTCTCCGGGATTCAGACCGAAGATCCGTGGCTCCTGCACCGGGCACGGGGACTCGCCCTGCTTTACGGAGGAGACCCCGAGGGGGCCGCGACGGAGCTGGCCTTGTCCGCCGCCTCCGCGGGCAGCGCCCGGAAGGGGCTCTACTCATACCTGGACCTTTGCTGCGCCTTCCTGTCCTCCGGGGACACAGGCAGAGCCCTGGACATAGCCGGCCTCCTGTGCGACCGCTTTCCGGCGGAGCCCCTGCCGGTGATTATGGAATCGCTCTGCCTGCAGCTTTCCGGATCCAGCGCCGCTGCGCTGCGCCGGCTCTCGGAACTGCCCCCCGGCTCGCCCGCCGGAGCCCTGGGGATGGCCGCGAGGCTGGAAAGGGAGTTCGCGGAGTGAACCTATTGCGCCGTTTCGTCAGAAAGCGCCTGGAGCGCAGGGTGGGGAGGAGCTGGGAGCCCTTCAGGTTCCCGGAGGTCTTCCGGCGGCCGGAACACGTGACCGTCTTCTGCGGTTCCGACGCAGGCTCCTGCTGGCCCGGCGTGTACCTGGCATGCTCCCTTCAGAAGCATTACCGGGATTCCGGCCTGCATCTGGTCCTTCACGAATCCATGGCGGACCTGGTCTCGACCCTTCCCTGGGAACCATCGGTGCACACCTACTCGTCAGACCCAGGCCAGCTCTCCTCGCCGGTTCCCGGCGGAACACTCCTGTTCGCCGCCTCCCCGGACCCCCCGGGGCTTCCCGAGGCGGTTCTGTCCATGGCTCCAGCCCTGGCCGTGGCCCCCGAGGGGTGCGAGTCAGCCAACGTCCGGCTCAGACTCCAGGCAGATCGCTACCCGGACATCGTCTACGGCATGTGCGAAGCCCTGGGAATTCCGCCGGACAGGAAGTGGCGCCCTTCGGTCCCTCCCAGACTCTCCGACGAGGCCGCAAGAATTCTGGCGCCGGTGAGCAACAGGACCCTGCCGTACATCCTGGGCACCGCCCAGGCCTCGGGAATACTGGAGGGGCGCCGGGCGGAGCTTCCCCTGAGGCTGGTGCTCTTGGACGGAAAGGGAAGGGACCTTCCCGAAGACACCCCCGAGGGGGTGCTTATGGCGGTGGTCGCAGGCGCCAGCGCGGTGATCACGGACCGGGACAGGATATGGGTGCACGCCTGCGCCCTGGGGATACCCGCGGTGGGGTACGACCGCCGGTCGTGCTTCCATCCCTGGGGAAGGACCCCCTCCCGGGGGGAGTCGGGGCTGGTGGAGGACTGGGCGGAACTCCTTCGCAGGGGCTGGTAGGATGCTTCTGCGGACTCCCAACTGGCTCGGCGACGGCATCATGGCTATGGAAAGCGTACTCGGCGTGGCTGCAGTCCGACCGGACACGGTGCTCTGGTGCCATCCCCGAGTTGCCGGACTCTACGGCTATTTTCTTCCCCGGACCGAAATCATCACCCTGGGCTCTCCGGTTCCGGGCGGAAGCTTCGGGACCCTGCTCCTCATGACGGACTCGCTTCACTCGGCCCTGCTGGGGGTGCGCACGGGGATACCCCAGAGGATAGGCTACGGGGGAAGGGGAAGGAGCGCCCTTCTGACCGTTTCTCTGCCCTCCGGGGAGAGCAGGCTCAGGCACCACAGTCTTCACTACGAGGCCCTGGCTCATGCAGCGGGCTGCGATCCCGCGAGGATCCCCGGGAGCTGCTCCGGGGCCGGAGACACACTGGCGGTCTTCCCCGGGGCGGCGTACGGAGGCTCCAAACGCTGGAACGCCTTTCCGGAAGCGGTGCGGATGGCCGGCATCCGGGCGGTGTTCTACGGAACCGCCCGGGAGAAGGATTCTCTGAAGGCAATGGCCCGGGAGTGCGGCGGGGAAGCGGAGTGGGGGCTCTCCATTCCGGATCTGGCCCTGCGGCTTCGCCGTTCCCGGGCGTGCCTGGGCAACGATTCCGGCGGAGTGCACCTGGCCGCCGCCCTGGGGGTTCCCACGGTGGCGGTCTTCTGTTCCACCAGCCCCGCATGGACCGCCCCCAGGGGACCCCGGGTCAGGGTGGTTTCCGCCGGCGCGCCCTGTTCACCATGTTTCCGACGGGAGTGTCCCCGGGGCAATCCGGTATGCATTTCAGGAATCCTGCCCGGGACAGTGGCGAAGGAGGTGCTGGATGTCTGAGAGACCCGTGCTTCTCGTGGACTCCATGGGAATCCTGTACCGCGGTCATTTCGCCCTGTCAGGCAGGCCCCTGGCCTCTCCGGACGGGGTTGTGACCAGCGGACTGAACCACCTGCTCACAGAACTTCTCAGGCTGCTCGAGAAGTACGACCCGGTCTACTGCGCGGCGGTCTTCGACGGGGAAGTCCCGAGTTTCAGAAAGAAGCTCTATCCGGAATACAAGGCCAACCGTCCCCCGATGCCCCGGGAGCTGGCGGTCCAGGCGGACCTGGCCCGGCGGATCATTCCCGGGCTGGGCATTCCCCTGGTGCAGCGCGACGGCCTGGAGGCGGACGACCTGATAGCAGGCCTGGCCAGGGAGGCCAGATCCCTGGGATTGGGCGTGGTTATCCTTTCATCCGACAAGGACCTGCTCCAGCTTGTTTCCGAGACGGTGTCCGTATTCCGCCCGGGCAGGCCCGGAAACCCGGGAAGGCTCGTCACCCCGGCGGAGGTGCCGGATGAGATCGGCACCACGGCCGAGCGGATACCCCTCCTGCTGGCCCTGGCCGGGGACAGCTCGGACAACGTTCCGGGGGCAAGAGGCATCGGTGAGAAGACGGCCCTGCGGCTTCTGGAGGAGCACTACACCCTCGAGGACCTCTACGGCTCCCTCGGGGAACTGCCCTCTGCGGTGGCGGACAAACTGCGGAAATCCCGGGAAATGGTGGAACTGAGCCTCAGACTGGTGACCCTGGACCTTCCTCTCCCTCCGGGGACGAGACTGGAGGACGCCGTGCGGGGTGAGCCCAGCATGGAGACAATGGAGCTCCTGGAAGCACTGGGGATGAAACGGGTGCTTCAGGGGCTTGGAAACCGGAGGCAGGAACCCGGCCGGTACGACTGCCGCTGGGTCATCCTTCGAGACCCCGTAGGCCTGAAACTCCGGGAGGGGTCTCCTCCGGCCCTCGATACCGAGACCGACTCCAGGAATCCCCTTCGGGCGTCGGCGGTGGGGGCATCCCTGTGCCAGACCCCCGGGGAGGCGTTCTACATCCCCCTGGACGGTCCCGAAGGGCGTCAGACCCTGAAGGCGGCGGAGGATTTCCTGCTCCGCAACGGCTGGATAGCGCAGAATTCGAAGTACGACCTGCACGTCCTTCGAAGGCTTGGGTTGAACCCCCCGACGCCGTCCGGCGACCCGTACCTGGCCGACTACCTGCTGCGCCCCGAGGAAACCGGCCACGGCCTCAAAAGCATGGCCGGGCACTGGCTGGGACGGTCCATGCAGACCTATGAGGAACTCGCCGCCGGCAGGAAAATCGCCGAAGTGCCCGGGGAGGAGATCGCCCGGTACTGCTGCGCCGATTCCTCCGCCGCCCTGGAACTGGCGGTTCTGCTGGAGGAAAAACTTCGGGAGGACGGAAGGCTTCTGTCTGTTTACAGGGACCTGGAGCTGCCCCTGGTCCCGGTTCTGGCGGACATGGAGGAGAGGGGTGTCGGGCTGGACACCGCCGCCATGGAAACCACCGGGACGGAGCTCCGGGAGAGGCTTGCGGAACTTGCCATGGACGGCGATCGGCTGGCGGGACGGCCGGTGAACCTGGCCAGCCCCTCCCAGGTATCCGAGGTGCTGTTTTCGGAGCTGGGGCTGCAGCCCGGAAGAAAGACACCCAAGGGGGGACTCTCGTCGGACATAGGGGTTCTACGGTCCCTGGAGGGCGCCCATCCCCTGGTTGCCACCGTGATGGAGTTCAGGGAGCTGTCCAAGCTTCTCAACACCTACGTGGACGGCCTGCCCCGGTTCATCAACCCCGAAACAGGGCTGATACATACAAGTTTCAACCAGGCGGTGACCGCCACCGGCAGGTTGAGTTCCAGCGACCCCAACCTTCAGAACATCCCCATCAGGTCACCCAGGGGGAGGCGGGTTAGACGGTGCTTCATTCCCGCAGGCACCGGAAACCTGTTCATCTCCGCGGACTATTCCCAGATCGAGCTGCGGGTTCTGGCCCACCTGGCCGGGGAAGGCGCCCTGAGAGAGGCCTACCGGGAAGGACGGGATATCCACGCCATCACCGCCCGGGCGGTCTTCGGCGAGGTGAACCCGGACACCCGTAGAAAGGCCAAGGAGGTCAACTTCTCCATCGTCTACGGGATAAGCGCCTTCGGTCTCTCCGGACGGCTGGGGGTTTCCCGGGGGGAAGCCGCCGGAATCATCAACAGGTACTTCGACCGGTACCCTGAGGTTGAGACCTTCTACAGGAAAACCGTGGCGGAAGCCGGGAGAACCGGCGAAACCCGGACTATCCTGGGCAGACGGAGGGACTTCCGGGGGCTTTCCGGCGCCAGGGGGCAGAACAGGAAGCAACTGGAAAGGATGGCTGTGAACACCACGGTGCAGGGCTCCGCGGCGGACATAGTGAAGGCGGCCATGCTCGGAGTGCATCGCAGCCTTCTGGCGGAGCTTCCCCGGGCACGGCTCGTGCTCCAGGTGCACGACGAACTTGTTGTCGAGTGCCCCCCGGACCTGGCAGAGGCCGGGAAGGCTCTGCTCCGGAGGGAGATGGAGGGGGCTATCCCCCTCGAGGTTCCGCTCTCGGTGGAGACCGGCGCCGGGAGCGACTGGCTGTCCGCCGGACACCAGGAGGTGAAATGAAGAAAACCGCCCTTCTATTTGCGGCCCTTCTGGCTGCCGCGCCATCGGGGTGCGGGAGCGCGGCCCCCTCGGGACCCAGCGTGCTCATCATTCTCATAGACACCCTCAGAGCCGACCACCTGGGGTGCATGGGCTACCGGCGGAACACCACTCCGACACTCGACAGCCTTGCCCGGGAAGGGGCGCTCTACACCAACTGCCAGAGCCACTCCTCCTGGACACTCCCCGCCATGGCCAGCATCCTGTCGGGGCTCAACCCCAGGGAACACCGAGCCGGCCGCCATTACGACGCCCTCTTCGGGGTTCCGGAGGAGGTGCCATGGATGCCCATGGTTTTCAAATCCGCGGGATACCGTACCGCGGCGTTCTTCAACGTCATCTTCATGAACGCCGATTTCGGTTTCCACCGGGGATTCGACCATTTCGACTGCCCCGCCATGGGTCCGGAAACCAGGTCCAGGAACGCCGGGGAAACCGTGGACGCGGTGCTTTCGTGGTTCTCCGGACAGACCGGGGAAGAACCTTTCTTCGTGGCCGTGCACTTCTTCGACCCGCACCTTCCCTACAACCCCCCGGTCCCCTGGGACACCCTCTTCACGGACCCTGAATACAGCGGCCAGTACGGCCCCGACTGGGGAGGGGTATCGCAGCTGAACGCCGTTCACTCGGGCCGGGACACGGTACCGCCGGACGGACTGGAACACCTTGTGGGCCTGTACGACGGGGAGATCGCCTACACCGACAGGGAACTGGGACGCCTGCTGGAGACCCTCCGCGGGCGCGGGCTGATGGAGAACACCGTGGTGGTGGTTGTGGCCGACCACGGGGAGGAGTTCCTGGAACACGGGGGAATGGACCATGGCAGGACCCTGTACCAAGAAATCTGCCATGTTCCCCTGATCTTCTCCGGTCCGGGGGTGCCCCGGGGGTCGGTGGTGGAGACTCTGACGGGCCAGGTCAGGGTGATGCCGGAGGTTCTTCGGCTGGCGGGGCTGACGGGGGGAGCTTCCACACCCCTCTATTCCGACGACCTGGAACCAGCGCCGGTGCCTGCCAGCGACGTTCTCTGGAGGGAGGGGAACCTGGCGAGCCTCGTGGTGCCCGGTTCCAAACTGATCTGGGGAGTGGACGAGGGCTTTACCGAGGGGTACGATCTGCTGACGGACCCGATGGAACTGGAACCGCTTCCTCCGGACCCGGCAATGATGGCGGAACTGGAATGGTACTGGGGAACACCGCCCCTGGCGGAGGCCCCCCCGGTGGATGTCCAGGAGAGCATTCACCGGGAACTCAGGGCACTGGGCTACATCCGGTAAGCCTTCTGCGGAGTATCTCCCAGGCCACCGCCGCCGCTGCGGAAGCCACGTTCAAACACCGGCGCTCCCCGGCCTGGGGAATCACCACGGTCCCCATGGCCAGGGCGATCACTTCCGGCGAAACCCCCTCAGCCTCGTTTCCGAAGACCAGGGCGGTGCTCCCGGGAAAGGGCGCCGACTGTAGGGGATGCGCTCCGGGGGAGTTCTCCACCACGAAAAGGCTGAAACCCGCCTTCACCGCCCATACAGCGGCCTCCCGGGCGTCGGGGAACCACCTCCAGGGCACCAGACCGTGGGTCCCGCGGGAGGTTCTTCCCACCTTCCGTCCCCCGGGAAGGGCGGAAATGCCGCAGGGGAACACCGCCGAAGGCTGCACCGATTCGGCGGTTCGAAACACCGAACCCACGTTGTAGGCGCTTCTGAACCGGTCCAGTATGAAGATGGTTGTGCCCGGGGGAAACATGGGGCTAATGTAGCCGGGGCCCGTCGGGTTGAAAACCCCCGGTTCCGGGCCGTATTCCGGATCATGAGGCTGAGGGGATGGGTCATCGCCGGGGTTTTCCTCCTGCTGGCGGCCGGTCCGGGTTTCCGGATGGCTCCTCCGGCGGATAGCGGTGAAAGCGGGGCAGGCGTGTTCGCCGGCAGGGTCACCTCGGTAAGCGCCCGGGGGGCGATGATCGGTGACCTTTGGATTACCTCCCGGGAGCTGGGCTTCAGGCTCGACCGGGGCGATTCGCTTCTGGTGCTTGGCACCAGGAGGGGAAGGTTCGTCACCCCCTGGGCTCTCCGTATCAGGCACGACCGGGGCTTTTTTCCGTCCTTGAGAAGATGCCTTATGAACAGGCTTCGTCTGTCGGTTTCCGACACCCTGGCCCTGGGTCTGTCATCGGCCCTGCTCCTGGGGAGCCGGGGAATGGTTCCCCAGGCGGCGGCCGAATCCTTCCGAAACTCGGGCACCGCCCACCTGCTGGCCCTTTCGGGTATGCACACCGGAATAGTGGCGGGTTTCATCCTCTGGCTTTCAAGGCTCCTCTTCGGCAGGCTGCCGGCGGGTTCCCTGCTGGCCGTCGCCGGGGTGGCGCTGTTCGTGCTGGTCACAGGCGCCCGGCCTTCCACCGTCCGGGCGGGGCTAATGGCCTGTGCTGCCATCCTGTGGTCGTACCGTCGGGGAGGGGCGATCCACCCTCTGTCGGTCTGGTGCGCCGCCTGCCTGCCGCTGCTGCGGGATCCGGGCCTGCTTCGTGACCCCGGAGCGCAGATGTCCTACGGGGCCGTCCTGTCACTGATACTTCTGGCCAGAGGCTGGGACGGCCTTTTCGGAAGGATGGTTCTGTCGCCGCTGTGGGCCGGGGTGGTGGTCACCGTGGCCCTGGCCCCCCTCACCGGTTCTATCTACGGAGCGGTCTACCCGGCTGGAGCCCTGTGCACCGTGCTGAGCCTTCCAGTGATGACTGCGGTGATGATTCTGGGAGCAGCCGCCCTGGCGGGCGCCGGCAGCGGGCTTCTGGGCCGTCTGTGCGGTTGGTGGGTGAAGGGGCTGGAGGCTTTCTCGGGCCTGGAGACTCCCTTTCCTGGAACATGGGCGTGGGTCGGCGCGGTGACGCTGATTCTCCTGGTGAAACGGAGCAGGGGTATGGGAAGGAGGATCGGGGGGCTACTCCTCGTAGAATCCCTCGAACTCGTCTCCGGGCATCGTTTCCGCCGGGGAGTCGGTGACGGCGGCTTCCTGGTCGGGCATCGGAGGGGCCCCCTCCAGACGGAGGAAGCGGATCATGATGGCGCCGGAGTTGTCCAGCGCCCCTTCCAGCCCGTCCAGGGCCACGGCCTCGAAATCGGCGCCCAGGGGAAGGTCCACGGTCAGGGAGTCTCCCGGAAAGAGGACCCAGCCTCTGCGGGCTCCGCCCGGGGAGTTGAGGATGAGCACCGTAAGCCCGTCGTACCCGGAGAGCCCTTCGTCCGAGGCGGTCACGGCGTAGGAGCCGGCGGGAAGGGAGACGGACCGGGAGCGGTCGAGCACGGCCAGGTGGTAGGCGCTGGACACGGTGATGGAGGGGGTTACTTCCCGGATCACCGGCAGAAATCTGATCGAGTCGGCGGCACTGGGGGTGATCACCCGGACGGTGACAGAATCGGAGAATCCCGGGTCCGCCCTCCAGGTGACGCTCCGGCCGGTGGCGGTGTTCTCGCCTGATTCCGCGAAGGTCCCGGAGGAGCATTCCCAGAGGGCCTGGGCTCCGTCCGGTATGATGGTGGACAGGTAGGCCGTGCCGTCTCCCGACGGATCGATGGAGGCCAGGATCTGAACGGGATCGTTCACCTGCCCGTTGGACTGGGTGACGATCCAGGTGGCCAGGGCAGCCAGGGGCAGCAGGAACGGATACCCCACCGAGAGAACCCTGCGAAGCGCGCCTTTTCTCTGCATGCCGGTAATATTGCTTTCCACGGTGGTTTGCCGCCAGTGCGAAGGCGGCCTTATCTTTCCTTTCCCTACTGAAAGGAGCCCAAATGGATCGGACAGCGGCTTTCCTCCTGAGGCTGATGGCGGTGAGGAGCGTGTCGGGCCACGCGGAAAACGCCGTATCCATGGTGAAGGAGCACTTCGAATCCCTGGGGATTTCCGTGTGGATCACCCGGAAGGGTTCCCTGTGGGCCACCCTTCGGGGGAAGACCGAGAGCGCCGCGGTTCTGGCGGCTCATCTGGACACCCTCGGGGCCATGGTCAGCTCCATCCGGCCCGATGGAACTCTTCGGTACCGGACCGTGGGCGGTCTGACCCCCGGCAGCGTTGAGGGGGAGTACTGCCAGGTGGAAACCTTCGACGGCCGGCTGATATCCGGAACGATCCTCTTCGACAGTACGTCGGTGCACGCCTACGGGCACGAGAAGGCCGCCGCCAAACGGGAGCACTCCGATATGTACGTCAGGGTGGACCACCCGGTGGAGAACCCCGACGACGCCAGAAAACTGGGAATCTCTGTGGGGAACTACGTCCACTTCGACCCCAGGCCGGTGCTAACCGAGTCCGGCTACATCAAGGGCCGCCACCTGGACGACAAGGCCGGGGCGGCGGTACTGGCGGCAGCGGCGGAGAACCTGGCCGGGAACGGGAAGGGGCTCCGGCGCACCGTTCACTTCCTGTTCACCACCCACGAAGAGGTGGGGCACGGGGGGGCCGGCTGGTACCCACCGGGGGTGGAGGACCTGGTGGCGGTGGACATGGGGGTGCTGGGCAAGGACCAGACCGGTTCCGAGACGAGGGTTTCCATCTGCATGGCGGACAGCGGCGGACCCTACAACTACGACCTGTCCAGAAGGCTGGCGGCCCTGGCCGAGGAACACGGAATCCCCTACGCGGTCGACACCTACCCCTTCTACGGATCGGACACCGGGGCGGCCCTGAGAATGGGGCTGGACGTGCGGCACGGCCTGATAGGCCCTGGAGTGGATGCCAGCCATGCCATGGAGAGAACCCATGTGAAGGGGATAAAGGCGGCGGCGGACCTGGCGGCCCTTTTCGCCGCTGACTGACCTCAGGCCAGGATGACCCGGACCGCGGCCTCCAGGTCCTCCACCACATGGTCGGGTTCCGGGGAGCCGGTTTCCCGGATCAGTTCCAGCTGCACCCTTCCCCTGCCGGTGAGCACCAGGATGGTCCTCAGCCCGGCCCTTCTGCCCATTTCCATGTCGCTCTCCGCGTCGCCCACGACCCATCCCCCGGTGTCGGGCAGTCCCAGTTCCAGCCTTGCCTCCCGGATCATCCCCGTCCCGGGTTTCCTGCACCCGCAGCCGTCCCAGGGAGCGTGGGGGCAGTATCTGACGGAGGCGAAGGAGCCGCCTGCCCGAAGCAGCATTTCCTCCATGGCGGCGTGAATCCGCCGCAGCTCCGATTCAGGTAGGAAACCCCGGGCTATCCCGGACTGGTTGGTGACGACCACCAGCGGGTGCCCGGCGGCGCAGAGCCCGGCCATGGCCGGGAAAACCCCCGGCAGGGGCACCCATTGCTCCAGGGAGCGTACGTAGTCCGGTCTGTTCTCGTTGATGACCCCGTCTCGGTCAAGGAAAACCGGAATCCGGGACCTCAAACCCGCCCCCTGTGGTACTCCACCAGGTCCTTCAATCCGGTCTCGAAAGGTATGGTGGGCTTCCATCCCAGAATCTCCCGGGCCCTGGTCGAATCCAGGCTGACCCTCAGTATCTCCTCCGGCAGGGGAGGACCGTATTCGGGGAGCAGATCGGTCCCGACGAAACCACGGATTATCCGGTCCAGCTCGTTGACGCTTCGGCCCCGGCCCCAGCCGATGTTGAAAATGCCGCCGTCGAGCTGGGGTCTGGCCGGGTCCAGTGCCAGCACGTTGGCCTCGGCTACATCCCGGACGTGGACGTAATCCCTGAGCTGCTCGCCGTCGCCGTTGATCCGGGGGGGAGTTCCCCCGAGGTACTTCACGGCGAAGATGGCCGTGACCCCGGCCTCGCCCCGGGGATTCTGCCGGGGACCGTATACGTTGGGGTAGCGCAGCACCACGTAGCCGGTGCCGTAGAGACGCCTGTAGAGGAAGAGGTAGTGCTCCACGGTGTGCTTGCTCACCCCGTAGTGGCATATGGGGTTAATGGGGTGATCCTCCCTCACGGGAATGTACTCGGGTTCTCCATAGACCGCGCCTCCGGTGGAGGCGTACACTACGCGCTTTACGCCGGAAAGCCTGGCGGCCTCCAGAAGGTTCAGGGTGCCCCCGATGTTCACGGAGGAGTCGAAGACCGGTTCCCTGACCGACCTCCGCACGTCCATCTGGGCGGCGTGGTGGCAGATCGCGTCGAATCCCCCGTTCGCCACCGCCTCCGCCGCCTCCGGCGACCTGATGTCCAGTCGCAGAAAATCGGCATCGGGGTTCACGTTCTCCGGAAATCCCGTGGAAAGGTCGTCCATCACGGTGACCCGGTGCCCCAGCTCCAACAGACGGTCCGCCACGTTCGATCCGATGAATCCGGCGCCGCCGGTGACAAGAACACGCATCGGCAACCTCCTTGACAGGTTGCCGGAAGATAAGCAAGTGGACAGCAGCGGGCCAAAGGGTCATTGTTGGCCAATACACGGAGGTGTGCATGAAAGTGCTGGTGGTTTCCGGCGGCAGATCACCGGAGAGGGAAATCTCCCTGGTTTCAGGCGCATGGGTCAGGGATACCCTGAAAGCTTCCGGACACGAGGTTCTGGACGTCAGGATAGGTTCCGGCGGGGACTGGTCGCTTTCCGGGGAACCCCTGGAGATCTACCCGGGCCTATGTCCCTGGAAGCTGGCTGCGGGAGGGGCGGCCATCCCCTTCGATCTGGTGTTCCCCGTGCTTCACGGTCCTCTCGGAGAGGACGGCACCGTGCAGGGAGCCTGCGAAACCGCCGGCTGGGCCTACGCCGGGGTGCCGGTGATGGGGTGCTCGGTGGCCATGGACAAGCAGACGATGAGACTTCTGGCCCGGGATTCCGGCATACCCATGCTGCCCTGGGTGTTCACCGACGGAGGCAACCTGGAATCCTTCGCGGACACCGCCCTGGAAATGGGAGGATCCGTGTTTGTCAAACCCTCCCGGATGGGCTCCAGCGTGGGGATCAGCCGGGCATCCGACCGAAAGGAACTCCTGGATGCCCTGGCGCTGGCTTCCGGGTACGACCATCGGATACTCGTCGAAAAGGCCCTGGAGAATCCGCGGGAATTGGAGGTCAGCGTGCTGGGAAACTCCGCGGGGGTGGGCTGTTCGGTTCCCGGAGAGATAGTTCCGGGAAGGGAGTGGTACGATTACAGCGCCAAGTACGAGTGCGGTGAATCCAGGCTTCTGATCCCCGCGCCGGTTTCCCCGGAGACTGCCCAGAGGCTGAGGCTCCTGGCCCAGACGGCCTTCAGGCTCCTGGGCGGGCGGGGCTACGCCAGGGTGGATTTCCTGATGGACGGGAACTCGGGGGAGATATTCTTCAACGAGGTCAACACCATTCCGGGGTTCACCTCCATAAGCATGTTCCCCAAGCTCTGGGACGCCTCGGGAGTGCCTCCGGCCCGGTTGATGGAAGGGATCCTGGCCGAGGCCCTGGAGAGGTTCGAGGCCGTTCCAGGGAGGTTGGCATGAAATACAGATGCGACCTTCGAAGCGACACGGTGAGCGTGCCCTCCGAACCCATGCTCAGGGCCATGGTTACCGCGCCGGTGGGTGACGACGTGTTCGGAGAGGATCCCACGGTGAACATGCTGGAGGAGAGGACCGCCGCCCTGCTGGGCAAGGAGGCCGGATTGTTCGTGCCCACCGGCACCATGGCCAACGGCGTCGCCCTGCGCTCCCTGGCTTCACCCGGCGACGAGATCCTTTGTGGAGCCCGGAGCCACGTCTTCAACTTCGAGGGCGCCCAGTTCGCCCTCAACGGCGGAATCCAGATGCATCCCCTGCCGGAGACCCCCGGAGGAACCCCCGATCCATCGGCGGTGGCGGCGCTGTTCTCCCGAAGGACCGACATCCACAACGCACCCCGGACCGTGGCTGCCCTGGAGAACACCCACAACATGCTGGGCGGGGTGGTGTGCTCCCGAAGGGATACCGCCGAAATAGTCCGCCTGGCCCGAGAAGCCGGAGCCGGGACGTTCCTCGACGGCGCCCGGCTTTGGCACGCGGCGCCGCCACCGGAGCTGGCATCCCTGACGGAAGGGTTCACCATGCTCTCGGTGTGCTTTTCCAAGGCCCTGGGCTGCCCCGTGGGTTCCGTGGTGGCGGGCCCCCGGGACCTGGTGGACAGGGCTCGGTGGTACAGAAAGAGGATGGGGGGGGGAATGAGACAGGCCGGGGTCCTTGCGGGAGCATGCGTCTGGGCCCTGGACAACAACCTTTCAAGGATTCCGGAAACCCACCGGATGTGCAGGCTCCTGGGGGAAGCCCTGGCCGGGTCTCCAGGGCTCACCTGCGACCCCTCCCGGCATCCCACGAACATTCTCATGGCCGAGGTGCCCGGGGGCGACGCCCCAGGGGCCGCGGCCCGGCTGGCGGCCATGGGGGTGGGGGTCCTTCCGGTCGGGCCGTCCACCATCAGACTTGTCACCCATCTTTCCCTGGCGGAGGAGGACGTGCTCTTCGCCGCCGGGGTTCTATCCGGCTTTGGAGGTTGACATGAAGGCGGGAGTTGCCGGCGTGGGCCATCTGGGCTACCATCATGCCAGGCTTCTGAGGGGGCTGGCCGGGGAGGTTCACGCCTTCGACACCGATGAAGAAAGGCTTTCCAGGGTGTGTTCCGAACTGGGGGTGGCGCCTGCCGGATCCCTGGAGGAACTCCTTGACACGGTGGACGCCCTGGTGGTGGCTTGCCCCACGAGCGTTCACCACGGGGTCGCCCGGGAAGCGCTCTCCAGGGGAATACCGGTACTGGTGGAGAAACCCCTGGCCGCCACCGTGGCGGAGGCGGCGGACCTGACGGCCGTGGCCGGCCAGACGAACACCGTCCTGGCGGTGGGCCACGTGGAGCGTTTCAATCCGGCCATGACCGCCGCGATGAACCACATCCGGCGCCCCCTCTACATCGAAGCCAACCGGCTGGCGCCCTTTTCCCCCAGGTGCACCGACGTGAGCGTGGTCATGGACCTGATGATCCACGACATCGACCTGGTCCTGTCCCTAATCCGTTCTCCGGTGGCGGACATTCAGGCCTCGGGAGTGCCGGTGATCACCGGCACAGTGGACATCGCCGGGGCGAGAATCGCCTTCGAGAACGGCTCCCTGGCCATGATCAACGCCAGCAGGATATCCATGGAGCAGGTCAGGAAGCTCCGGGTGTTTCAGGAGGGCGGATACATCTCGGTGGACTTCGGCGCCAAGACCGTCAACGCCCTGGAGGTGCGGAACGGGACTATAGTCCCGGTTCCCGTGGCCGTCACGGACCACAACGCCCTGGAGGTGGAACTGGCTGACTTCCTCAGGGCGGCCTCCGGCGGCGGCGATCCGGCCATCACAGGAGTCGACGGCCTCAGGGCCCTGGAAACCGCGGAAATGGTTCTCCGGAAGTCGGCCGAGAGCTTCAGGAGGATCCGGGAATCCCGATGAAAGCCCTGATCTGCGCCGGTGAACCTTCCGGCGACGTCCGGGGAGCGGAACTCCTGTCGGCCCTCTCCGCCGAGCGCCGGATGGAGGCGTTCGGCATGGGGGGCGAGGCCCTGGCCCGGGCTGGAATGGAGATAGGGGTGAACATCTCGGGGCTGTCGGTAATGGGGTTCACCGATGTTCTTCCGGCCCTGCCCCGGGTGCTGGCCGCGGAGCGTGCCCTGAAAAGAATGGCCCTGGAGAGGAATCCCCGGGTGCTGATTCTGGTGGATTTCCCCGGCTTCAACATGAGGCTGGGTTCCTGGGCGATGAGGCGGGGCATGCGGGTGGTGCAGTACATCGCGCCCCAGATGTGGGCCTGGGGACCATGGAGAACCCCCAGGCTGGCATCCTCCTGCGGGCTGCTCCTCGTGATACTGCCCTTCGAGGAGGAGTTCTTCCGGGAGAGGGGAATCAGGGCCGTTTTCACGGGCCACCCCCTGGCGGACGCCGTGCCCCGGCCGAGACCCAGGCCCCAGGGTCCCCCGGAGGTGGCGCTTCTTCCGGGCAGCAGGACCCGGGAGGTGAAGGCGCTCCTGCCGGAGATGCTCGAGGCCTTCAGAATCCTGAAGGACCGGGGAGTCGTGCAGAGAGCTTCCATTGCCTTGTCCCGTTCCGTGGATCCCCGGTTGTATCCCGCCCGGCTCCCCGGAATCTCCCTGGCGGACGGTCCCGGGGAGGCCCTGCGGCATGCCCGGGCGGCGCTGGTCTGTTCAGGCACCGCCACCCTGGAGACCGCCATGCACGGCGTTCCCCAGGTGGTCTGCTATCGCACCGGAGGGTTCGACTACATGGCCGCAAAACTGATGGTCAGGGGGGTGCAGAGGATAGGGCTCGCCAACCTGGTGGCCCGCGAGGACATCGCACCGGAACTCCTTCAGGGCGACGCGACGGGGGAGAGGATGGCAGGGGAACTCTCCCGGGTCATGGCCGATCCCCGCCTGGAGGAACTGACAGGGCTGGTGAGGCGGAACCTGGGCCCCCCCGGGGGAGCCCTCCGTGCGGCTCAGCAGATCATGGCCTTCCTGGAGGAACCGTGAGGTTCCCCGTATCCGCGGGAAGGATTCTGGTGACCCTTCTGGGGAAGAGCTGGAGGGTCGAGAGGCTTAGGCCTTCCGCGGGAAAACCCTGCGGAAGGGTTCTCTACGGTTTCTGGCACGGCGTTCAGTTCCCCCTGCTGTTCACCCATCGCCGCAGGGGCATCACGGTGATGGTCAGCAGGAGCCGCGACGGCGAACTCATTTCCGGTCTGCTCCACTCGATGGGTTTCTTCACGGTCAGGGGAAGCTCCTCCCGGGGCGGCGCCCGCGCGGCGTCGGAACTGGTATGCGCCTTGTCCGGGGGCGACGGCGCCATAACTCCGGACGGCCCCCGGGGCCCCCGGGAGATTGCCAAACCCGGTATAACCGCCATCGCCAGGATAGCCGGAATCCCTGTGCAGACCATGGGGGTGGCCGCCTGGCCCGCGGTGAGGCTGGGAAGCTGGGACCGTTTCATGATTCCCCTTCCCGGAAGCAGGGTGGCGGTGGCCGAAGGGATACCCATCACACCGGAACGTCTCACCCACGGGGCGGTGAACGCCGAGATGCGCCGCACCGCAGCGGTCGCGGCGCTGGCGGTTTCCCCCGGGGCGTCTCTGCAGGCGGGGATTGCGGGGATCCTCGGGGCGGCGGCATGCCCGGTGCTTCTCCTGCGCCCCGAAGAGGAGCGCCGGGAAAGGTCGGGCATCTGCTCACCGAAATCCCCAAGGCCCGCGTGGCTTCACGGTTCCTCTCTCGGCGAAATCAGAGGACTCCTGCCGGTGGCTGAAAGGCTTGGCGGAAGGGGAGTGCCGGTATACTTCACCTGCTTCACCCCCTCGGGCAAAGCCTTCATCCGCCGGGAAGGGCTGCAGGGGGGCTTCCTGCCGCTGGACACCCCGGGCTGCGTCCGAAGATTCCTCAGGGGGCTCGATCCCCGGCTCCTGATCCTGGCGGAGACGGAAATCTGGCCCGTCCTTCTCCGGGAAACGGTTCTCAGGGGCATTCCCACGGGAATGGTCAACGCCAGGCTGTCCCGAAGGAGCGTAAGGGGATATTCTCTCATAAGAAGATACGTTGCCGGTGTTCTATCATGTTTTGCCGGAATTCTGTGCAGAACCCCGGAGGACGCCTCGGCCTTCGAAGGGCTAGGGGTGGATCCCCGGATTCTCTCCGTGGCCGGAGACGGAAAGGCCCTGGCGAGACCCGGCTCTCCGGACCCTTCCTGGAGGGGAATGCTGGTCCCCGGGCTGAGGTACGTGGTGGCGGGATCCACCCGGGAGGACGAGGAGGAGTTCGTCCTGAGGGCCGCCCGTCGGGCGGGGATGGGGGTGATACTGGCGCCGAGGCACCCGGGCCGGCTTGCCGATGTGCTCAATGCCGCGGAAAGGCTTGGATGGCGGACGGCTCTGTGGAGCAGGAGCCCGGGGCCGTCGGAATGCATCGTGGTGGACGTCCACGGGGTGCTTCCCCGGATCTACCCCATGGGCGACGCAGCCTTCCTCGGTGGCACCGTGGCGCCGGTGGGCGGTCACAACATTCTGGAACCCCTTGCCGGGGGTTTGCCGGTGCTGGTGGGTCCTCATCACGGAAACCACGCATCGCTGGTGGAGGAAGGGGCGGCCTCCGGGGTGGTGGCTGTGGTTTCCAGGCCAGAGGATGCCGCAGAGGCCCTGGCGAGATGGTCCGGAAGGACGGAAATCCCAGGTGAGGCCAGGAAACTGGCCCGCCGGGGGGAGGAGCTTTTCGAATCCCGGCTCTCGGCGCTTCTGGAAGGGCTGCTGGCATGAACCTTCATTCAATTCACCGCAGCATCGCCCGGCGGGAGAGGGGATGGGCCCATCTGGTATGGCTTCTTGCACCGCTCTCCTGGGTGTGGGCCGGCTGGACCCGGGCCGCCAGGTTCAACAGCGACATCGGTCTGCGCCGGAGGGTCCGCCCCGGGCCGGTAGTGGTAAGCGTGGGAAACATCGAGATGGGCGGGGTTGGAAAGACCCCGGTGACCATGTGGCTCGGGGAGAGGCTGGCCCGTATGGGCGTGTCCACCGCGGTGGTGGCGGCCAACCTGGCTGCCCGGAACAGCCGTCCTGTGGCGGTTCTTCCAGGCTCCGCCGGGGGCGGTTTCCCCCTGGGCGACGAAGCTCTGATGATGGGGGCCAGGCTCCACCCGAGGTGCCGGGTGTTCGCGGGAGGCGACAAGACCGAAACAGCCCTCAGGGCCGTTTCGGAGGTTTCACCCAGCGTGCTCCTGGTGGACGACGGCTTTCAGCACCTCCGGCTGCACCGTGACGTGGAGGTGGTGGTGCTGAACGCCGCGCACCCCTTCGGTATCGGGGGCGTCTTTCCCTTGGGAACCCTGAGGGAACCCCCCTCGGTGATCTCCAGGGCGGACTTCCTGTGGCTGAACAGGGCTTCGGGCGACGCCACGGAGAAGCTGGCCCGGCGGCTCTGCGCCCAGAAAAACTGGAAGGCTCCATTCATCGCCAGCAGGGTGGTTCCCCTGCCCCCCCGGGAGCCGGACGGCGCCGAGGCCCCCCCGTGTCCCGCGGTGGCCTTCGCCGGAATAGGGAAACCCGAGTACTTCCGGGAAACCCTCGAGGAGGCCGGATTCACGGTTTTGGAAATGATGGTCTTTCCCGACCACTGGAACTACACCCCTGAAGATTGCGATACACTCAGGAAGGCGTTGAAGGCCACCGGAGCCCGAAGGCTCGTCACCACCGAGAAAGACGCGGCCCGTCTGGGAAGGAAGGGCTTGAGGATTCTGAATCCCCTGGTGCTGCCAATCACCCTTTCGGTGGACGCCGCCGGGGAACTGCTCCTCGGAAGGATCCTCGACCTGGTCCAGGAAAGGGAGACCCGATGAGACAGTGCGACGTGCTAATCGCGGGAAGCGGCATGGCCGGGTTGATGTGCGCCCTGACCCTTCCCGGGAAGCTGAAGGTCACTATCCTCTCCAAGACTCCGCTGCCTGCCGGAAGCACGTACCTTGCCCAGGGCGGGATAGCGGCGGTCTCGTCGGGCGAGGACAGCCCGGAGATGCACCTGGCGGACACCGTGAGGGCCGGGGCCGGGCTGGTGGACCAGCGCGCCGCCATGGAGATCATTAGAAGGGGCAAATCCCTGATCGACGCCCTGGATGCCTTCGGCATCCCTCTGGCCGGAGCCGGGGACGGGGTGGCGGGGATCGAGGGAGGACACTCCTTCCGTAGGGTGCTCCACTACTACGACAGGACCGGAAGGTTCATCAGCCGGAGACTGGCTCAGATCTGCCGCTCCAGGGGGAATATCACCATCCTGGAGAGGGCCTTCGCCATAAATCTGATAACCGCCTCCCGGATGGCCCCGGAAGCCGATCCGGGCCCCGGCGACCGGTGCCTGGGAGCCTACGTGCTCATGGACGGCAGGGTGGTTACCTTCCTGGCCGGGGAAACCGTCATAGCCACCGGCGGAGCAGGCAAGGCCTACCGTTACACGTCCAACGACGATTCCGCCACCGGTGACGGGATAGCCATGGCCTACCGGGCGGGCCTTCCGGTGAGGAACATGGAGTTCTACCAGTTCCACCCGACCTGTCTGTTCCATCCCGACTACAGGAACTTCCTCATCACCGAGGCCCTCCGGGGGGAGGGCGCCCGGCTGGTGGACCACCGGGGCAGGCGGTTCATGGAGGACTACGACCGGGAACGGATGGAGCTAGCCCCCCGGGACGTGGTGGCCAGGGCCATAGACAGCCACATGAAGCAAAGCGGAGTGGACCACGTGTTCCTGGACGCCACCGCCCTGGGCGAGGATTTTCTGCGGGGCCACTTCCCGGAGGTGACGTGCGGCGTTCTCCGGGCGGGGATCGAGCCCTGGAAGGTGCCGATACCGGTGGTTCCCGCGGCCCACTACTGCGTGGGGGGGGTGACGGCGGCGATCGACGGGGCCACGGAAATGAAGGGGCTCCGGGTCATCGGCGAGGCGGCCTCCACCGGGCTGCACGGGGCGAACAGGCTGGGCAGCAACAGCCTTCTGGAGGCCGGGGTGATGGGGATGGAGGCGGCCCGGAGCATACCCGGGACCATCGCAGGGGATCGGAGGGCCCCTGTGAGGGACTGGTACTACGGCCGGGCCCGTCCCCTGGAGGAGAGCGTCCTGGTGGACCACTCCTGGGCAAGTCTGCGGAGCGTCATGTGGGACTACGTGGGAATCGTCAGGACGGACAAGCGTCTGCGCCGGGCCCTGCGGCTTCTGGAGGTCCTGTCGGAGGAGACGGAGGAGGACTACTGGAACCTGCTGCCCACGGTGGAACTCCTGGAACTCAGAAACCTGTGCACCGTAAGCACCCTGATGGTAAGGTCAGCCCTGCGGCGCAGGGAAAGCCGGGGGCTCCACTACCTCCTGGACTGCCCGGAGACCTCCCCGATGCCCCGGGATACGGTGCTGAGAAAGGGTCTTTCTTGAGATTCCCCGGTGTGGCGTTTCCCCTGGCGGCGGCCCTGGCCGCCGGCTGTGGAAGCCTTCCCGCATACCGCGGCCCGGGAATCACCTGCCGGGGCCCTTCGGGGGTGCCCGTGTCCGTGGACAGGGCCGGGGGTACCTCGGGCGACGCCCGCCCCCCGGTGACGGGAACGGTCCAGGGAACCGGGCCGGCGCAGGACCTTCTCCGGGAGGTGGAGCGCTGGTACGGAACCCCCTACGTCTACGGCGGGACTACCAGGAGCGGCACCGACTGTTCGGGATTCACCCAGTCCGTGTACCGCACCGTAGGCGTGGAGATCCCCCGGAGGGCCTCCCGGCAGGCGGCCGCCTCCAGGCACGTCTCCCGGGGAAGCCTCAGGGCCGGCGACCTGGTGTTCTTCAACACCTCCGGGTCGGGGATCTCCCATGTGGGCATCTATCTCGGGGACGGTTACTTCGCCCACGCAGCCACCTCCAGGGGGGTTGTGCGGGAATCCCTTGCCCACCCCTACTACACCACCCGGTTCGTCCAGGGTGGCAGATTCCTGGACTGACAGGGTGTCCCCGGTTCAACTGCTGCTGCTGGCGCTGGCCCTCTCGGCGGATGCCTTTGCGGTGAGCGTGTGCAGGGCCAGGGGGATCAGATCAGCCCTGACCATGGCCGGAGCCTTCGGTTTCTTCCAGATGGTGATGCCCGTGGGGGGGTGGTTCGGGGGTTCCTTCCTAAGGAGTTTCCTCGCGGAGGCGGCCCCGTGGGGGGCCTTCGGCATTCTCACGGCCGTGGGCGGGCGAATGTTCTGGCAGGCTCTCAGAAACCGTGGCAACGGCCCCTGCGAGACCGGCGGGACGATGGTGCTGTCCCTGGCCTTCGCCACCAGTCTCGACGCCTTCGCCGCGGGGGTTTCCCTATCCCTGGTGGGCAACGCCATCTGGCTTCCCGCTGCGATCATCGGGGTGGTGACCTTCTGGGTCTGCCTCCTGGGGGCGGGTATCGGGACAGCCGCGGGGAAAAGGCTGGGGTCTGTTCTGGAAACCGGGGCGGGGCTTGTTATCATCGCCCTGGGAGTCAAGGCGCTGTTCTGACATGAAGCGCCGCGAAGCGTGGCTTCTGCCGCTTGTCCTGGCGGGGTGCCGTCCCGGGGAACCTGCTCCGGTCCGGGACTCACCGAAGAGCTTCCGCCCCCCGACTCCCCCGACGCAGGCGTGGGTGTTCGAAACCGGCGACATGCTCGAGGCCCCGCCGCTCTACGCCGATGGAAGGCTCTATCTGGGAGGCTGGAGCCGGCAGTTCCATTGCCTGGACGCCCAGACCGGTCTTCCCCTGTGGAGCTTCCCGGCGGAGGAGGCCGTGTCCGCCGGTGCTGCATGGGAAAGGGGGCTGGTGTTCTTCGGCACCGCCGGGGGAAGGCTCTACTGCCTGGACGGCGAGACCGGATCGGAGATATGGCTGCGGAAGTACCAGAATCCCTGCATTCCGGCAGCCGTCCCCGGGCTTCTGCTGGCCGGCGCAGGCTGCCGGCTGGAGGCCCTGGAACCGGAAACCGGAACCCTTCTATGGGAGCTGACCCTTGATTCCCCGATCTCCGGCCCCCCCTCGGTGTCCGGTGGAACGGTCATCGTCTGCGGAGCCGACGGCTCGGTCCGGGCCCTGGATCTCTCCGCCGGAGAGCCGCTATGGAACCGCAGCGTTGGAGAGCCCCCGTTGTCGCCCCCGACTTCGACCGGGGAAAGGGTCTTCCTGGGGGCTGGTGACTCCTGCGTACACTGTCTCGACCTTTCCACGGGAGAGCCACTTTGGAGTTTCAGAACCGGAGGGCAGGTCCCTGGGGCGCCGGTGACCGCCGGGAATGCGGTGCTGGCGGGAAGCCTGGACCAGAGGCTCTACGCCCTGGATCCATCCACCGGGGCGGAGCTGTGGCGATGCGCAGCAGGCGGGTGGATATGGTCGGCGCCGGTGCAGGCGGAGGGCATCGGGGTGTTCGGCTGCTACGACGGAAACCTCTACGGGGTGGACCTGGATTCGGGAAGGCAGACTTGGGTTTTTCCCGGCGACGCGATAATCCACGGTTCGCCGGCGGCGGGAGAGGGATTGATCTACTTCGGCGATCTGGACGGCAAGGTCCGGGCGGTCAGAATCCCAGAAGCATCTCCAGGGCCATGAGCCTGATGGCCGAGGGGGCGTCGGGGTTCTCCAGTATCCGCCGCCATGCCAGGGAGGCCAGGTAGTCCTCGCCGGTCACCGTGTACATCACCGCCGCCGCGGCCAGGGTTTCAGGGGGGGGATCGGGCTCCGACATGGCCTCGGATATCCGGTCCAGGGCCGAGCCGGTGAGGCCCTCCTCCCAGTCCAGCATCGCCAGAAGCAGAGCCGGGGTGTACTTGTGGGCCACAGGCTCCAGAATCGCCGCGGCTCCCTCCCGGTCACCGGACTCCAGGCGGATCAGGGCGATGTCGGTCCTGGGAACGGACCATCCCGGGTCCAGAGCAGCCGCCCTCTCCAGCAGTTCCAGGGTTCCCGGAAGCCCCTCCCGGCGAAGCGTCGTGGCGTCCCGGACCAGCCTTGCCGCAGCCATCCGCCTTTCCAGATCCTCCTCCATGCCCGCGGGAAGTGGCAGAAGGACCTTCGTCCCGGGCAGAGGCAGGCTGTCGGGTGGGTAGCCGGCGGACATGGCCAACACCTCCGTCGAGGAGGTGTCCGACAGGAGAGCCCAGGCCGCCAGCCCCCAGTAGTCTCCCGCCTCCCAGGTCATTGAGCAGCCCCCGGAAAGCTCCGGCGGGCGGATGACGAAAGCTTCGGCGACGGTTCTGCGGGTGCCGCAGCCGGATAGAACCACAGGGATTAGAATAAACGGAAAAATCCTTTTCAGCGCCGGGGTAGAATTCATTCGAAAGCCCTCTCCTCGGCCATTTCCACCAGTTGCGCCACGTCCTCCCTGGTGTTCACCCTCACCGCCGCTTCACGAAGACCCGCCGCACCCTGGAAACCCTTCAGGTAATGGACGAGATGTCCCCGGAAGTAATGTACGGCTCCGGGCCCCGCTCCCTCGGAGAGAACCAGGTCAATGTGCTTCATGATAACGATCCTCAGCTCCCCGGGAAAGGGGCGGGGGGCGCCTCCGGAGAGGCCCCGGAAGATCCAGGGATTTCCCAGGGCGCCACGGCCCACCATGAGCCCGGTTACTCCCTCCAGGGACAGCAGCCTCCGGCCGTCTTCCGGGGTTCTCACGTCGCCGTTTGCCACCACCGGCACCGGGGATCTTCTGGAGAGCCGCTCAATTCCCGCAGGGTCAACGGAGCCTCCGAACATGTCCGACCGGTAGCGGCCGTGAATGGTGAAGGCCGTGGCGCCCGCGGCGCACAGCATGGGGCAGACATCCTCATGCAGGGGTTCCTCCGGGGTGAAACCAAGCCGGATTTTCACCGTGACAGGCAGGGGGGAGGCTTCCGAGGTTTCCCGCACGATGGCGGCGAGCCTGGGAAGGTCCCTGAGCAACGTGGAGCCCGAACCGCTCTTCAGAACCTTCTTCACGGGACAACCGGCGTTTATGTCTATAAAGGAGAACCCCAGGCTTGCCACCAACTCTGCGCTCCTGGCGAAATCCGCCGGCCTGGCCCCGAAAAGCTGGATGCCCAGGGGGCGTTCTATGGGGTGGTGCCTGATGTTTCGCAGGGTCTTCACGGATCTCCTGGACACCCCGGCCGCCGTCACCATCTCGGTGACCAGGCCGGTGGCCCCCAGTTCCTTGCAGATTATCCGGAAGGGGCTTCCGGTGTACCCCGCCATGGGGGCCAGCACAAGCCCGTGGGTGAAGCAGCGGGGGGGCGTCGGACTCACAGCAACGGGGCCGCGTGAAGATCGGCGTGGTAGCTGCTGCGCACCAGCGGTCCGGACGCCGCGGATTCGAAACCCATTTCCAGCGCCCGGACGCCCCACAGCCGGAATTCCTCCGGGGTGACGTACCTGATCACCGGCGGGTGGCTTCTTGTGGGACGGAGGTACTGGCCCAGGGTCAGCATGACGACCCCCGCCCCGCGAAGGTCCCGCAGGGTTTTATCCAGATCGTCCTCCGTCTCCCCGAGCCCCAGCATCAGGCCGCTCTTCACGGGAGTGCCTGCGGAGAGCCCCCTGAATCGCCGGAGCACCTGAAGGGAAAGACCGTAGTCCCCTCCGGGCCTCAGAGTGGGAAACAGCCTCTCCACAGTCTCCAGATTGTGGTTGATCACGTCCGGACGGGAGCGGACCACGGTTTCCAGGGACGACGGCACGCCCCTGAAGTCGGGGGTGAGAACCTCGATCCTGATTCCCGGCACGGTGTTCCGAAGGGCCGCCACCGTCGCCTCGAACCACCGGGCGCCCCCGTCGGGCAGGTCATCCCGGGTGACCGATGTCACCACGGCGTAGCGCAACCCCATGGCCAGTGCCGCCCGGGCGACCCTTTCCGGTTCGTCCGGGTCGGGCGGCCCTGGAGTGCCCGATTCCACGGCGCAGTAGCGGCAGTTCCTGGTGCAGACGCTTCCCATGATCAGAAAGGCCGCGGTTCCCCTCTGGTAGCAGTGGCCCCGGTTCGGGCACCTGGCCTGGTCGCACACGGTGTTCAGCCCCAGTCGGCCCAGCAGCCGGCGGGTTTCGCCGGCCTTCTCTCCTCCGGACACCGGTACCCTGAGCCACTCCGGTCTCATACTTCGAACCCTTCCGCGAGGGCGTCCAGCAGCCGACGGTCCAGACAGGTGTGGTCCGCAGGGGTTCCGGACCAGCCGCACCAGCGGGTGAAAGCGTTCCGGAGCAGGGGAACGAGGTCGCCGGGACACGCTCCGGGCAGGAATTCCCGGACCGTCCCCGTGCCCTCGGACAACCTTTTCTCCAGTGTTTCCGCCCGGTCAGGACTCATTCCTCTGGTGTACCCGAGAATCCTCGGCTGGTCGTTATCGAAGAGAATGGAGCCATGTTCCAGGAAGGAATCCCGGGTACGGGCCTGGGCGCTTCCCACCAGTTTCCTTCCGTCGCCGGTCATCACCTCCAGCGCGCCGTGGGTGGTGAAGCACGGGCCCCGGCCGAATCCGCCGCCGGGGGTGGAGCGGTTCGCCACGGCGGGCACCCCGAGGTCCTCCAGGGCCGTCACCAGAAGGGATGCCACCATCCCGAGACTGCTCTCTATGCCGCCGGTGTACAGCGGGTGGCCGGAGGAAGCCGCCACGGAATAGGTCAGCTCCCGCCCGTGCCAGACCGCCCTGCCCCCGGTGGGACGCCGGACCAGTCCGAAACCGTCCCGGCGAAGCTTCTCGGCGTCCAGATCTCCGCATCCCCTCTGAAGCCTTCCCAGGGATACCGTGTGGGGTTCCCAGGTGTAGGTCCTAAGGGCCAGGTCTATCTCCCCCCGGCCGGCCATGGCCGCCAGACATGCGTCCACGGCCATGTTCAGGGGGCCCGGCAGCGGGGGATCGTGAAGTACCAGTGCTTTCAAGGTTTCCCTTCCTCGGTGGGCCGGCGTCTAATATAATCCCGGCTGGAACCCCTTTTCCATGAAAGCGGTATAGAGGCACATGAGGCGAATACTGATTCCCGGGGTCATCATGGCACTGGCGGCAGGCTCTCTGGCGGAGGACGTCTACCGGGACGCCGGAGCCTCCTCGTGGCCCTTTCTGAAGATAGACGCGGGCGCCAGGGCAGCGGCCCTGGGAGGAACGGGTCTTCTGCACTCGGGAGCCCTTGCGGCCTTTTCCAATCCGGCGCTGCTGGCGTTTCAGGAGGCTTCCATCGTCGGGTCCCACAACTCATGGTTCGGGCGGACCAGCCAGAACCTGGCCGCCGCGGTCATACCCTGGGGCCCCCTGGGGGCCTCCGCGGCCCTGCGGGTGTTGAACACCGGAGGGCTCGAATACAGGGAATCCCCCTCCTCGGAACCCGTGGGCACCTTCGGGGTCACGGACGTGAGCCTTCACGCCGCCTTCGGCGCCCGGCTGGGGCCTGGTTTTGCCCTGGGGGCGGGGCTGAAGTACGTCCGGGAAAAGGTATGGACGGAGGAGAGTTCCGGGGTGTGTTTCGACCTGGGGCTCCTCGCTTCACCGGTCCGGGGGCTCACCCTGGCTGCTGCGGCCCAGAACATGGGGCCCGGAGTGGTTATGGATATGAAGGAGTTCCGTCTCCCCCGGACCATCAGGGCAGGGGCGGCCTTCACCATGCCCACCCCCCTGGGCGGCGCCACGGTCTCGGGCGAAATCCTCAAACCCCTGGACAATCGCCCCAGGGGCGGTGTGGGACTGGAGTACCAGCCCCTTTCCTGGGCCGCCATGCGGGTGGGACTGCGGATAAACGACCCGTCCGCCTCCCTCACCGCGGGCATGGGGCTCTCCTGGAGCGGCTGGACCCTCGACTACGCCTACGTTCCCGGGAACTTCACCCTGGGAGACACCCACAGGTTCACCCTGACCCGATCACTCTGATCCGATGCTGATCCTCCTGGTCAACGACGACGGCATTCATCAGCCGGGTCTCTCGGCCCTGGAGGATGCCCTCTCCGGACACCGGGTGCACACGGTGGCTCCCCTGGGCCACTGCTCGGGGGTCGGCATGTCCCTGGGGCTCTACTCCTCCCTTGACGTGGTGCCCTGCGGAGACGGTCGGACCGGAGTGACTGGCACACCGGTGGACTGCGTCAAGCTGGCCCTTTCCGAGCTCCTGCCCCGGCCGCCGGATCTGGTGGTTTCCGGAATCAACCCCGGGGCCAACCTGGGGAACAACATCTGGTACTCGGGAACCGTGGCCGCCGCAACCGAAGCCTCCTTCTGGGGCATTCCCGCCATGGCTGTGAGCGTGGAACGGACTCCCGGCATCTCCTACGGGGCCGCGGCGGACCTGGTGGTCCGCCTCGTGGAGGACGGCATTCCGTCGCTCCTTCCGCCGGGGGTCATACTGAACGTGAACCTTCCGCCGGGAGTTCCCAGGGGAGTGCTGGCCACCGTGCCGGGGAGCTTCTCCTCGGAGGTGCCCTTCGTCAGAAACCACGACGGCTCGTACTCCTACGGTCCCTACGAACTTCAGGGGATACGCGAGGAACGGGGAACCGATGTCCACGCACTGATGGACGGCTACGCCTCGATCAGCCCCCTGAACCCCAGAAGGGACGTTGTCCCGGTCCCGCCGGCCCTGGAGGACTGGTGCCGCTGCCGGCGCTGACCGTCCTGCTGCTGCTGGCACGACCGGACGCGGTGGTGCTGGAGAACTCCGTAACCATCGAACTGGATTCGGTATACACAGAAACAACACGCCTCGTCGTGGTGCCCCTGAACGGCAGAGGGGTCTCCAGATTCTCCGTTATGACCGTTCCCTTCAGGGCCGGGTGGGAGAGGATCGAGGTTCTCGAGGCCCGGACCGGCCTATGGCGCAGCGGAAGAAGGGGAGCCGACGCCCGGGTGACCCAGCGGCCCCACATCGCCCTGGGGCCCCAGGGCAGGCTGGAATCCAGCATGAGGGAAGTGGTCCTGACCATGCCCGGGCTGGAGACCGGGGATACGGTGGTCGTGCACACGCGCCGGGTGGTGGAGAGGCTTCCCCTGGCCGACTGCTACAGCTACCACTACAGCCCCCGGACCCGGGACAGCCTGTCGGCGGGGGAGTTCACGGTGATCAACCACACAGGGATCGAGCTCCTTCGGGAATGGTCCCCGGACATGGGCCCGCCGGAGGTCTCGGGCATCACCACCTTCTGGAGGATCGGGCCCCTGGCACCCCTGGACGGCCATCCCCTGGCGGCCGAATCGAGGCCATACGCCTGCGTGGCCACCGCTTCTCCGGAACAGGTTTCCAGGGAACTCTTCACGGCCCTCGACCTGTTCGAACCCCCGCTTGGTGATCTCCCCGAAGGACTTTCGGGGGAGACGGACCCGGAGATTCTGCGAAGATGGGTCGCGGACCACGTAGAGTACACCGGAGCGGACATAGGCGACTGGCCCGGCTTCACCCCCAAGTCCCCCGGGCAGACCCTTTCGGAAAGGGCCGGAGTGTGCCGCGACTCGGCGGTGCTTCTGGCCTCCCTTATAAGGAGGGCCGGGGGCACGGCCTGGCTGGCGATGCTGAACACCTCCGGAGGCGAGGGAGGGCTGGTGGGAAGCCGGAGCTTCGACCACATGGTGGTGGCGCTGCCCCGGGGCGACGCTTTCTCCATCCTGGACCCCTCGGTGAGGGGGGTCAGGGGGCACAGCTACGGGTTGCGCGGGGCGGCCTTTCTACCCCTCACCCCCCGGGGAGCCGCCCTTCAGAGGGTGCCCCTGGAGGGGTGGAACGACAGCCTTCTCCTGGCCCTGGAGGGCTCCCTGGAAGGCGAAACCCTCCGGGGGACCCTCACTGTTTCAGCGTCGGGCGCTCCGGGAGAACTGGTTCACACCCTTTTGGAACGGGTGCCGGGAGAACACCTCAACACCATGATGGCCCGATTCCTGGGAGCCCTCGAGGTGACCTCCGCGGAGCTTCAGGGCGACACCCTCCGGGTGGAGGGATCATGGAGCGCACCCTCGGAGGACGGGGCAGTGCTGCTCCCCGGGCTTCGGGACATCGCCCTGCCGGGCACCCGGGCGGCCTTCCTGCTTCTGCCGAGGATGCCCCGGCATCCAAGACTGGACTCGCCGGCGGTGGAGCGGCTCCTTCTCAGGGTGGTCCTGAAGGGAACCGCAGCAATTGTTCCCGAGGAAGTGGTCGGCGCCCGTTACTCCTGCCGCTGGAGGGTCCTCGGCGACACCCTGGAAATGACCGAGAGCGCCGCTGTGGCTCCTATTCTGCCGGACCCGGAGATTATCCGGAAGACACTGCTCCTCCGTTCGGGCTCAGCCCAGAGAACGGTTCTGCTCCGGTGAGCCCGATGCTCATCCTGCTGCTCTGTTCCTCCCTGTCCCGGGTGACGTCCCTGGAAATCAACCTTAGAAGGGAGCCGGGGCTGACCTCCGGGATATTCACCGTGACCGGTCTGCAGGGCGACGACAGGAGATTCTCCAGGGTCAGCAGGGACTTCGATCCCTCATACATGTCGGTTGAGTTCCTGGGGGCTTCCCGGGAGGTTCCCGCCTGGGGGCTGGACACCCTCTCTGGCGGAGGAGGCTGGCCGAGCAGCATCGTGGCCGCAATTCCGGGCCTTGAGCCGGGCATGGAGGTCCGCTGGTCCTTTGCCGCCGGGGAGTTCGGCAGGCTGGCGGAGGAGGGCTTCTGGTACCACTGGACCGGAGGGGCCGGCGGACCGGACACGGTTACGGTGAAGGTGGAGAGCCGGGAACCACGCCTCGTGCACACCGAAGGATTCATGGAAACCGAGCCCGGCGTTTTCGTTTCCCGGGGCGGCGGAGAGCGGGAGATATGGATTGCCACCCCGTCGGACTGGCCCGCCGTGGGCTCCATGGTGCTCAGGGACGCCCTGGAGGCTCTCGCTTCGGACTCCATCCCGCCGGACCTTCGGGAGGCCGTCATCCAGGCGGGCGCCCAGGGTACGGGACGGTTCCTGGTCAGAGCCAGAACGCTGATATCCGACAACATCAGAACCGTGGAACCCGTCGGGGAGGCTGCCCTGGAGGTAAGATCCGTGCAGGAGATCCTGGACAGCCGCCGGGCCAACCCCCTGGAGGCGGCGGTGCTTTTCTGCGCCATGGCCAGGATGGCGGGACACGAGGCGGCGATAGCCGCCGCCCGGGAGGACAGGCCGCCGTTCCCTTATCCGGTTGGCTGGCGCCGCTTCCTGGTCCGGGTGGAGACCCCGGACGGCCCCCAGTGGTTCGAACCCTCGGCCCCCCTCACCCCGGCGGGCTATATCCGGGGGGACGACACCCTCTTCGTGCTTCTGGAGAACGCCACCCGTCTCACGGCTCTTGAACCCGGCGCGGAAGCGGACTACTGCAGGGAGGAGTGGACCCTGGACCCGGATGCCGGTCGTTTCACCCTGTCCATGGACTGCCGCGGGGCCTTCGACACGGAACTCCGGGGAAGACTCGGAGGAATGCCCGAGGAGGACGCGGTGCTGGTTCTTTCTGAGTGGTTCCGGAAGTCGGGAGTCCATTTCTTTCCCACGTCCTGCTCCACCTCGGACTTCCACGACCTTTCGACCCCCGCGACACTGGAGGCGTGGGGGATACTGGCGCCCTCATCCGAAACCTGGAGGGAGCGGACTCCCCGGCTCGAATGGTCCTGCCCGGGGACTCCCGAGGTGGTGGTGAACGGTGAACCCGCATCCGGAAGGGTTCTCGTGAAGGATGAATAGGCGGCTTCTGCCCCTTCTCGTGATCATCCTCGGAATCGGGGTGCGCCTGGCTGTCTACCTTCACAACAGACCCCTTTTCTCACATCCCCAGGTGGACGAGATGGAATATCTGGAAACTCCAGGCATGCCCTTCGAACGACCACCGGGAACGTACCTGCCCGCTTCGTTCCCCTGGCCGAGGATCCTCTTCGGAGCGATCTCCCTTGCGCCGGCGGTCCTCCTGCTCGCCGTTCCCCCGAGAAACCGGGCCACCGGGGCGTTGGCCCTCCTGGCGGCGGTGGAACCCACCCTGGCCCTGAGCGGCGTGCAGATCCTGCCCGAGGCGCCGGCCGCGGCCCTGGCCTCCCTCTCCGTGGTGACCGCGGCGAGGGGCAGGTACAGGTCAGCCGGTTATGCCGCCGGGCTGGCGGCCCTTTTCAGGGGCGAGATGCTGCTGCTCCTTCCCCTGTTCCTCATGATCCGCCGCAAGGGGCGGGTAATGGCGCTGTTCGCCGTGCTTCCGGTACTGCCCCTGGCCGCCGCCAACCTGGTTTCGGGAGGTCCTCCGTCGGTGGCTTCCAACGGCGGATTGAACCTGTGGATCGGTTCTGAATGGAATCTCCTCGGCACCCCGCCCGGGGTGGAGTTCGAGCAGCTGATGAACCTGTCCTCCGGGGGAGCCTTCACGGACAGGGCCCTTTCGGTCGTAGGCTCCGATCCCGGAGGATGGGTCTTCCGGGGGCTGTTGAAGGCTTCCGCCTTCTTCACCCTGCCCGGGCCGGGTCGGAACCTGGATCCCGGTGACGCCCTGGGGGGCTTGCTTCCGCTGCTTGCGGTCACGGGCATTTTCCTTGCCGGGGCGGCGGGATTCCGAAGGGACGTTCCCTCGGCTTTCATGGCCGCCGGGGTCATAAGCGCCTTCCTGTTCTTTCCGTCGGTTCGGTACCGGGCGGTCTTCCTGCCGGCCTTCGCCCTGGCCGCGGCCTCCACCCCCTGGAAACGGCTGATTCCCGGGGCCGCGGCGGTGGCCGCCCTCAGCCTGTTCCTGCCCTACCCGGGCCACGTGAGGCCCGGGCTCAACACCCTGCTGTCGGCGGAGAACCGGCTGCGGGAAAGCGATCCCCGGGGCTGCATGGTTCTTCTGGAACAGGCCCGGCGTGAGGGTTTCACCGGGGCCGACATCCACAACATAAGGGCCTCGGCCATGGCCGTGGCGGGAATGGACTTCCGGGAAGTGCTTCTGGAGTTCGGCCTCGCCCTGGAGGCCGCCCCCGAATCGCCCACGGTCTGGAGGAACATGGCGGCCTTCCTGTGGAACTACGGAAGGACTGGACCCGCCCGGGAGGCAGCCGCCGAGGCGGTGCGCCTGAACCCCTCGATTCGGGGGGAACTCTCTGGAATCCTTATGGAATAGCCCCTCTTCGTAGGCGGTATCAGGTCCGACACGACACGGTCG
>CAZSKU010000003.1:0-146228 GCA_964607515.1 uncultured bacterium
TGGAAACTTGTTCTGGCACTGGTTTCCGGGGTCATGCTCCTTTCCGGTTGCGGGGGTGGCGAAGGGGGCTTCGAGTACAACGGGCTTTACTGGCAGGTGGGGCCGGATGAGCAAATGACCTGGTTTGAGGCGAAAGCATGGGTCGACGGTCTCGGCGGCAACTGGCGAATGCCGAGTCGGGCGGAGCTACGAGGCCTATGGGATGCGGGTATCAGGTCCGACAACTGGGGTCCCTTTGAGAACAGCGGCTATGGGGTATGGTCCGGGGAGGCAAAAGATTCTTCATCGGCCTGGGTCTTCGACTTCTACGGTGGCGGCGAATACTGGTCCTACCGCAGCAACTCCGACTACGGCGGGCGGATCTTTGCTGTGCGTTCCCGGTAGGAAGATCGTTTGGTTCTTTCTGATTCGACACTTTGATTCTGTTGCTTCGAGGGTTCGTGGGCGGGTGCCCCGGTACGTTTTCTGTTCCCTCACTCTTCAACGTCTGACCTGCCCAACAGATATCTGTGGACTGGTTTCCGGGGGGCAGGTCACGAACCCCGTTGATTGACGAGGACAACAGGTATATGTCAAAGGGGGAGGCCGAAGCCTCCCCCATCATCAGGTAAGCAGTCCTTAGAAGAGTGTCTTTATGGAACCCCAGGTGTCCCGGGTAAGGGATGTGCTGCCGCTGATCACCATGAAACACTCGTAGGCGGTGCCCCACTGGGACTGGCTGCTGACCCAGCTGCTGCCGTTGTTCGTGCTGAAGTAGTTCATGTCGGCCCAGGTCTGAAGAGCCACCAGCCAGTAGTGGGAGCCGGCGCCGCCGAGGGTCTGAAGGACGAGCCAATACTTGGTGCCTGAGTAGAAGACTGCGTCGTAGACATTGATCTCGGTGTACCACAGGGAGTAGCCCCACTGGGAAAGGCCGGTGTTGTAGTGGTTGACAGCGTAGGGATTCACCGTGGCGTGGATTGAACCGGGGCCCGACGTGCCGGTGTCGTTGCGGATCTGGATAACGAAGCTGGTGGGGTTGCCCGAGGAGTAGATGGCCCATATCTGGATGAAATCCATGATGCCATCCTGGGAGGAAGTGAAATCATCGGCGAGCATCCAGCTGTTGGCGGAGTTGAAGCCGAGGCCGTTTGCCAGGGCGGCGTACTCGAAGGGCTGAGAAGAGAAGACGTCGTCGCCGGCGATCTCCGGGATTATCTGAACCGCGTCTATGTGGCCCAGGCTGCTGCCGGCCGCCATGGCGGAGGCCGCCAGCGCAATGGAAAGCAGAATGAAAACTCTCATAGCCACTCCTTGAGTTAGAGCCGCTTCAGGGAACCATATATAGACTGCGAAAGTGAAAGCCTTCTGTCAATTCCCCTTCTTCGGGTGCGGTCATTCAGGCGACGCGATCCCCCGGCGGCTTTGCCGCGCTCTTCCGGCATTGACCCGGAAACCGTAAATCCCGATAGTGTCCATGGAGTTGCATGCATACCGGGTCGGGCTCTTCCCTGTCTTGCCTCACCGGAAGGAAAGGCGGTTCTCGATGCTCCTGATGATGCTAACGGTCTGGGGGCATTTCCAGACAGCGGTCTTCGGAACACCGGCTGCATCTACCCAGAGCTATACCGATGTAACCGCGGCCATGGGCATAAGCGTCCCGGGGTTGGGCAGCGGCGCCGCCTGGGGCGATTTCGACGCTGATGGAGATCCGGATCTGCTTGTCTCAAAGTCCGGTTACCCATATGGGGTATATCTATATAGAAATGACGGCAGTGTATTCACCGATGTGACGGCGGCTTCAGGGCTTGGCAACGAAGCCCGCAACTTCGCCGTGGGTGATTACGACAACGACGGGCTGGACGATGTGGCTTTCATCTCCTTCGGGTACGAGAACACCCGCCTCTACCACAACCTGGGAGGTATGCAATTCCAGGATGTGAGCGTTTCCGCGGGGATCTATGGAACCTATTCCTGGCGGTGCAGCTGGAGCGACTACGACGACGACGGCCTGCTCGACCTGTACCTTTGCGGCACCACCTCATACCTGTTCAGAAATCTGGGAAACGGCACCTTCGAGAACATGGCCTCAACCGCGGGAATGCAGGCCGGAGGCCGGAGCTGCGCCTGGCTGGACTACGACAACGACGGCGACGAGGACTGCTACGTGGGCCGCACCAGCACCAACCTCCTGTACAGGAACGACGGCGATGGAACCTTCACCGAGGTGGGCGTCTCCGCTGGGGTGGCGGATCCATGGAGCACCTCGGGCGTGTGCTCAGGCGACTACGAAGGCGATGGCTTCTTCGACCTGTACAGCGTGAACATCAGCAGCACCTCCAACAGGCTCTACAGGAACCTGGGCAACGGCACATTCCAGGAGGTGACCTCCTCCAGCGGCACCGCGGATGTGGGCGACGGAAGGACCGCGACCTTCCTGGACATAGACTACGACGGCCTGGTGGACCTCTTCAGCTCCAACCACGTGAACCCCAACCGGCTGTACCGGAACAACGGCAACGGTACCTTTTCGGACATCGCCCCGGCCTTGAACCTCACCAACCCGCCCGACCCCTTTGGAACCGGTTTCTGCGACTACGACGGCGACGGCGACATAGACGTGTTCCTGGCCACCCATCTCGGCAACAAGCTCCTCCGGTGCGACGGGGTTGCCAACCATTACGTCAGGGTGACCCTGGTGGGCACCGATTCCAACAGGAACGCCATGGGAGCAGTAGTGGAATGCCAGCTCCGGGGGCTTTCCTCTTTCCAGAGAGTGGACGGCGGTCACGGCATGGGCGACACCGACAGCCGAACCCTGGGGTTCGGGCTGGGGGACTACGTCGGCCCCTTCGAGATAACCGTCCACTGGCCCTCGGGCCTGGTGGAGACCTATCAGGGCCTTTCCCCGGACACCCATGTGGTCATAACCGAGGGTCAGAGTACGAGCACCGCGGACGAGTTTACGGCGGCGGTCGATACCGAGCTGCTCCTGCGGGTTGTTCCCGTTCCCTCCACCGGTCAGTGCACCGTGGAGTTGCTCTATCCGGGCGGCTCCGTGGGCATTGTTATCTTCGATGTCGCCGGCAGGGCGGTCTTCCTGGAAACCCTTCAATCATCAGAAGGAAGGGCATCCCTTCCGATCGAAGGGTTGCTCCCCGGTGTCTACCGGGTGGTAGCCTACGGCGAAGGCATCTCCGCCGTTTCAACGATGGTCTTGCTCCCCTGACGATTCGAGGAAAGTCCCGGCCCACGGCGAAAACCCTGTATCATAATCCCTCTACCCGGGTCGTCACTCCTCATGCGTCTCTGAGCAATTCATTGAACAGCCTGCGCAGCCTCCCAGGCAGGCTTCCCTTCCCCTGAGGGTTCTCAGCAGCATTCTTCCGGCGAAAACCGCCGCGGCCGCCACCATCAGAACGATCACCGCGGTTTCCATGGGTGTATCCTTTCTCTTCGGGGTGCTCAGACATCGAGGTTGAGCAGGCTTCCCCCCTGAAAGACCGCCGTAGCAACCATCCAGGCCAGCGCCGTCAGGCCTGCCAGCTGAAGGAGAGCCCAGCTCCAGGAGTTGCTCTCCCTGCGGGTTACCGCGATGGTAGCCATGCAGGGAGCGCTTATCAGGTTGAACAGCATGATGCTCAGCGCCGCCAGGGGGCTGTAGTTCTCCCGGAGCTTCTCCCTGAGGGATTCCGATTCATCGTCCGCCTCTCCAACCGAGTAGACGATGCCCAACTGGGCCACGAAAACCTCCTTGGCGGCGAAGGCTCCGATCAGTGCTGTTCCTATCCTCCAGTCGAATCCCATGGGCCTTATCGCCGGCTCCATTGCGGCGCCAAGCCTTCCGGCCCAGCTGTGTCGAAGGGCGGCCTCGGCCTCCCGGAAGTCCACCGCTTCCAGAAGGGCCCGGGTCTCTTCCCCGTAACCCCGGCTACCTGTGAGAGCCTCCTCCCTCGCGGCTTCGAACCGGGCCTTATCGGCCTCGGCCGGTCGGGGAAAGGTGGTGAGGGCCCAGAGGAGCACGGACACCCCCAGGACCAGGGTGCCGGCCTTCTTCAGGTAGAGGCCCCCCCTTTCCCACATGTGTATCAGAACACCCTTCAGGGTAGGCATTCGATAGGGGGGCAGCTCCATAACGAAGGGCACCGATTCGCCCTTCAGTATCGTGCTCCGGAGGAGTTTCGCGGCCAGGATCGCCAGGGTGATGCCGGTGACGTAGATGATCCAGAGCAGGGGCGCGTGCCAGTTGCCTGGAAAGAAGGCGGGAATGATCAGGGCGTAGATGGGAAGCCGGGCGCCGCAGCTCATGAGCGGGGCCACCATCATGGTGGCGAGCCGGTCCCTCCGGTTCTCCAGGGTTCTTGTGGCCATTATCGCCGGGACTGTGCAGCCGAACCCGATGAGCATAGGGATGAAGCTCTTCCCGTGAAGCCCTATCTTGTGCATCAGCCTGTCCATGATGAAGGCCGCCCTGGCCATGTAGCCCGAGTCCTCCAGGATCGATACGGCAAGGAACAGCAGAAGTATGTTGGGCAGGAACACCACCACTCCGCCCACCCCGCCTATGACCCCGTCCACCAGGAGGGATCGGAGCAGGCTGTCGGAACCTTCGGGCCAGAAGCCGGCCGCCGTGTCCCCGAGCCAACCGAATCCGGCCTCAATGAGCCCCATCAACGGATCGCCGACAGAAAAAACAAGATGGAAGACCAGAAACATCAGTCCCAGGAACAGGGGGATTCCCAGTACCCGGTTGGTCACCACCGCGTCAATCATGTCCGAGGAGTTGTGCCTGGACTCGATGGTGGACACCACCGCTTCCTGACATGCCCCGGAGATGAATCCGTACCTGCCGGCGGCGATTGCCGTCTCGGGATCCTCGCCCATGATGGCTCTAAGTCGGGCGGCCCCTTTTTCAACCTGGATCTGGATTTCCGGGGAGGACACCGAAGCCTTGACCTCCCTGTCGCTCTCCAGGAGCTTCAGGGCGAGCCAGCGGGGGCCGTACCGTTCGGAATCCGGGTCCCCGGTCTTCAGAAGCGGCACCAGAGACGCCAGTTCCGTCTCGATCTCCCGACCGTAGTTGATCTCAGGTCCGGGTCCGGGGTCTTCCCGGCGGGCAACCTCTTCGATCCGGAAGAGGAGTTCCTTCAATCCCTCCCCCTTGTGACCGGTGGTGCTGACGATGGGCGCCCCGAAGAACCGGGACAGCTTCTCCAGATCGAACCGGAATCCCCTGGCCGCAGCCATGTCGCTCATATTGAAACACAGGATCAGGGGAATCCCCAGTTCCATGAGCTGAACCGCCAGATAAAGGTTTCTCTCCAGATTGGAGGCGTCCACTATGTCCACCACCACGTCGGGTTTCTCGTGGATGATGAAGTTCCTGGCCACCAGTTCCTCCACCGAGTAGGCGGTTAGGCTGTAGGTTCCCGGAAGGTCCACAACGGTGATCTCAGTCTCTCCATGACGGAGCGTGCCCTCCTTCCTCTCCACGGTGACGCCGGGGTAGTTGCCCACGTGCTGCCGGGCTCCGGTCAGACCGTTGAAGATGGTTGTCTTGCCCGAGTTGGGGTTGCCCGTAAGAGCCACTGTGAGTCGGGATTTCATGAATGTCTCAACCTCTCTCTACTCCCTGGAGCATAATTTTAGGAAGCCCTAAACCTGCGGGCAAAAAAATCACTCCACCACTATCCTGTTGGCGACTCCGCGCCCCAGAGCGATCCTTCCGCCCCCGAGTCCGAGTATGAACGGTCCCCGCAGGCAGTTCTGCAGAACGGTCACAACCGCACCGGGCACCAGTCCCAGGGCCGAGAGCCTTCCCTGAAGACCGAACCCGGCGTTCACGGAGACTATCCTTACGGACCTTCCGGGCTGTATCAGTGAGAGGGGCATATACCTCTCAGATCCTTTCCACTTCTATGCCATCGGCTTCGTCCCGTCTCAGCGAGAGATGGTAGCCCATGACCTTGATCTCCACGGGGTCTCCCAGGGGCGCGACCCTCTCGATCTCCACCAGGGTGCCACGGGTCACCCCCATCTCCACCATTCTGCGAACCGCCGGCGTACCGGACCCGATGGACGAAACCCTGCCCCTCTGGCCGGGTTTCATATCTCGTAGTTTCATCAGCTTTCCTTCTCCCTTTGATGCCGCCGCCTTCCTTACCTTCTCCATCACCCCGGATACGCATTTCTCGCACTGTTCAGGACTACGGCCGCAGTCGCACCTGTAGCTGAATCCTTCGATCCAGGCCTCGCCCCCCCGGGGACAGAGGTCCACGAATTCGACGAACCTCACGAACTTCTCCAGAATGTCCCGGGGAATCGAATGCTCCATGCGGCAGGCGGCCTGGTCCGCGTGGGACTGCTCCACCGCCAGAACCTTCACGAAGAAATCCCGAAGAACCTCATGACGCCTGACCACGTCTCCCGCGGCGGCCTTTCCGGAGGAAGTGAGGCTTATCTCGTTGTAGGGGGCATAGCTGATAAGGTCCTTTCCCGCCAGGGACCTCAGGGCTCCGGTGACCGATGCGCCGGTGACACCGAGTCGTTCGGCAATGTCCTTGGGGCGCACCCCGTCCTTTTCCCTGAGTATCTGAAAGATCGCCTCCAGGTAGTCTTCCAGACTCGCTGTGAGAAGGGCTGTCACTGCTCGTCCTCCTGACTAAGAATGTAGAGGCGATTATTTTAGGCTAGCCTAAATTTGTCAAGGCTGACCTCCGGAGCGACACCTTTGTCGGGGTTCCGGTTCTACCGGGCCGGCGGTATGTTTGAAATGAAGCACCTTTGCAGGAAAGGAGCCTTCGGCTTGGGCCGCATAAAAGCCCCATGTGAATCAGACCCCACGGAAGCCATACTCGAGAGCATCTCCGACGGCGTCTTCACGGTGGACTCCCAATGGAGGATCACCTCCTTCAACAGAGCCGCTCAACGGATCACGGGCGTTTCCAGGAAAGAGGCTCTGGGAAGGCTCTGCTCGGAGGTCTTCCGGTGCAGCATGTGCGAATCTGATTGCGCCTTGAGGGAGACCATGAGAACCGGCAGGCCGGTGGTTGGAAAAACTGGGTATATCGTGGACGCCGAGGGCGGAAGGATTCCCGTCAGCACTTCCACGGCGGTGCTCAGGGATTCCTCCGGGCGGGTCACCGGCGGAGTGGAAACCTTCCGGGACCTGTCCGAGGTGGAGGCCTTGCGCCGGGAACTACAGGGAAAGCACAGCATCGGTGGCATGGACAGCAGAAGCCCTTTGATGCAGCGGATTTTCGAAGTGCTGCCCGCGGTGGCCGCCAGCCCCAGCACGGTGCTCATTCTTGGAGAGACAGGGACAGGGAAGGAGGTTCTGGCCAGAACCATCCACTCCCTGGGCCCCAGGAACGGAGGCCCCTTCGTGGCGGTAAACTGCGGCGCGCTTCCGGACACGCTTCTGGAATCGGAGCTGTTCGGATACAAGGCCGGCGCCTTTACCGGGGCGGTGAGGGACAAGCCCGGGCGTTTCGCCGCAGCCCGGAAGGGCACCCTGTTCCTGGACGAAATCGGAGAGGTCAGCCCGGCCCTTCAGGTCCGGCTTCTCAGGGTTCTTCAGGAAAAGACCTTCGAGCCCCTGGGATCGGTGGCCCCGGAGACCTCCGACGCCAGAATCATGGCCGCCACCAACTGCGATCTTCGCGAGAAGATGATCCTGGGGGCTTTCCGGGAGGACCTGTACTACAGGATCAACGTGGTCAGGCTGGAACTTCCCCCCCTCCGGAACCGGAGGGAGGACATTCCTCTGCTGGTGTCCAGGTTCGTGGAGAAGTTCAATCTTCTCCAGGACAGGCATGTCTCGGGGATATCCCCGGAGACCCTGTCCCTTTTCATGGCCCATGACTGGCCCGGGAACATCCGGGAGCTGGAGAACGTCGTCGAGAGGGCCTTCATCCTGTGCGGCGACGGCCCCATAGGAATCGAACACCTCCCCGGGGAGATGAGGGAGCAGCTTTCCCTCCCTTCCCCTTCTCCCGGAAGCGTCAGGGCGCACCAGATCCTGGACGCATCCCTGATAAGAGCCGCCCTGGACAGGAACCGGCAGAACCGGGACGCCGCCGCCAGGGAACTGGGAATCCACAGGAGCACCCTGTTCCGGCGGATGAAAAAGCTGGGACTCCTTTCGGAACCGGAAGAGCCGAGGAATAATCCCAACGGTAATACGTAGCATATTCACAACACGTATCGGAGGCACTGTTGCATATGTGCAACATTACCGATTACCTGCTGCCTGACTAACATCATATTTACCATGTTTTTGCGAGGTTTTCTGCTTTCGTCTCATACTGGCAATCTTCGTGCTATCTCAATTGCGGGAGGACAGGGTTATGAAAGCGGCCTTCGCCGTCTGGGAAAACAGGATCGCACCGGTCTTCGACGTGGCCCGGAGGGCATGCATCGTGGAATCCGGAGTTGACAGGGCTCCCGGAAGGGAAACCGTCGAACTTCCCGAGGGACATCCCTCCGGGAAGGCCGACTTCCTGGCGGACCGCCGGGTTGAGACCCTGGTGTGCGGCGCCGTGACCAGGCCCGCCCTCTGGTTCCTGGCCTCCCGCGGCATCCAGGTGATCGCCTTCGTGGCGGGCGACCTGGAGAAGGTCATAGGGGCATGGCTGGAGGGAAAGTTATCCCTGGACGAGGCCTTCCTGATGCCCGGTTGCTGCGGTAACCGACGAAGGGGAAAAACGGAAGGGCTCCCCGGCGCCTGCCGCGGCGGCATGGGCGCAAGAAGAATCGGAGGGCCGGGGGCCGGAAGGCGTTCCGGCGGATGCGTCTGCCCGGTCTGCGGGCACCGTGAGTTTCTGATGCCCGGCGTGCCCTGCGGATCGAGGGAGTGTCCGGTATGCGGCGCTCCCATGACGAAAAACATGGAAGGGAGGCATTGATATGCCCAGAGGAGACGGAACGGGACCCAACGGAATGGGTGCCATGACAGGACGCAGGATGGGATTCTGCGCCGGTTTCTCCCTCCCCGGGTTCTCAAATCGGGGCGGATTCGGAGGAATGGGTGCGGGAAGGGGACGGGGCTGGTTACAGGCCTGGCCTGCGCAGCAGGCGGTCCCGACCCCCGAGGCCGAGAGAAACTAC
The DNA here is from genome assembly GCA_964607515.1 of uncultured bacterium. Taxonomy (GTDB): domain Bacteria; phylum Fermentibacterota; class Fermentibacteria; order Fermentibacterales; family JCC-6; genus UBA6080. Next base: position 9,088 of record CAZSKU010000003.1, read on the forward strand.
CTCAACAGCCGCGCCGACTCGCTGCAGGCGGAACTCGACTCGATCAGGAAACGCCTCTCCGCGATCGAGAAAGGGGAAACCTCCTAGGACGCGGCCCGAACCGCCCCGGGCGACCGGGGCGGTTCCACATGAAAGGACTACTTTGAAAATCGCCTTCACAACCTCCGGCAGAACCCTCGACTCGCTTCTGGACCCCCGGTTCGGAAGGGCTCCCGGGTTTCTCATCTATGACACCGACGGTGGCTCGGTGGAGTACATCTCCAACATTCAGAACTTCAATGCGGTCCAGGGCGCCGGCACCCAGTCGGCCCAGAACCTGGGCAGCGCCGGGGTTTCCGCGGTGGTTACCGGGCACTGCGGCCCCAAGGCCTTCAGCGTTCTTGCCCGGGCGGGGATCAAGGTCTACAACACGGGCCTCGCCACCGTGGCCGAGGCTCTGGAAGCCCTTCAGTCGGGCGGGTTGTCTCCCGCTGGGGGGCCTGACAGGGAGAGCCACTGGCAATGAACCGATGGACCGCGCGGCACCGGGAGTACCTGGCCCTCCTCGAAGAGCTCCGTCGGATAGCCGCCGGGGAGGGGCTGGTGCTGAACCCGGACAGCGAGAGGCTTGAAAAGGTTGTGGGTCTCATGACCGAGAACCTTGCCCTGACCGGTGGCAGGTTCTGCCCGTGCAAGCAGTCGCATCCCCTGAACACCGATACCGACACCACCTGCCCATGCCCGGAATGGAAGGAAGAGATCGGCTCCCTGGGACACTGCTTGTGCCGGCTCTTCTACCGGAGGCAGTCCGTATGAAGCTGGCGGTGGCTTCAGGCAAGGGCGGCACAGGCAAAACAACGGTGGCGGTGAACCTTGCCCGGTGCTGGAACGGCCCTATCCAGCTGCTTGACTGCGATGTAGAGGCGCCGAACGCGGGGCTCTTCCTCGAAGGTGACCTGCTGCTGACCGAGACCGCCGGAGTACCGGTTCCCGTGGTGGACGAATCGCTGTGCACGGGCTGCGGCATCTGCTCCGCCTTCTGCGAGTACAACGCCATCGCCTGCGCCGGAGGCTCAGCCATGGTTTTTCCGGAGATGTGTCACGGGTGCGGTGGGTGCGCCCTGGTCTGCCCCGAAAGGGCCATCAAGGAAACGGACCACCGGATCGGAGTGGTCGAGACCCTCAGGTCCGGAAGCATCACCCTGATCCGGGGCAGGCTGGACGTCGGGGCGGCCATGGCCCCGCCCCTCATCCGTAAGGTGAAACTCATGGCCTCCCCGGAACTCCCCTGCATCATCGACTGTCCTCCGGGAACCTCGTGCCCGGTGATCGCCGCCATGAAGGGATCCGACAGGGTACTGCTGGTCACGGAGCCCACTCCCTTCGGCCTGAACGACCTGAAACTGGCGGTGGAAACGGTGAAGGAACTGGGCATACCCTTCGGTGTGGTGCTGAACCGGTCAGGCTCCGGAGACGGCAGGGTACAGGAGTTCTGCTCCTCAAGAAACATACCCCTTCTCGTGGAAATACCCGACGACCGGCGCTACGCCGAGGCCTACTCCCGGGGTGAACTCCTGGTGGACTCCTTTCCCGGGCTCAGGGACCTGTTCGTCGGGCTTCTGGTGGAACTGGAGAAACCATGATTCGCGAGCTGGTGGTCATCAGCGGCAAGGGCGGCACGGGAAAAACAAGCGTTGCCGCTTCCCTGGCGGTTCTGGCGGAAAGACCCCTGGTGGCCGACTGCGACGTGGACGCCGCGGACCTGCACCTGCTTCTGGCCCCCCGGGAGAGGGAAGGCCACGCTTTCGAGAGCGGAAGACTGGCGGTAATCCGGGGAGAGGACTGCACCGGGTGCGGCAAGTGCATGGATCTTTGCCGGTACGGGGCGGTGGGCCGGGTGGTCACCGCCCCGGGAGACACCGTGTACTTCGTGGACTCCCACGGTTGCGAAGGGTGCGGAGTCTGCGTGCGCTTCTGTCCCGCCGAAGCCATAGATTTCCCTGTGCGTGTCTGCGGCCGGTGGATGATCTCGGACACCCGGGTGGGCCCCATGGTCCACGCCCGTCTGGGAATCGCCGCGGAGAATTCGGGAAAGCTCGTTTCCCTGGTGAGGAGGGAGGCCATGAGGCTGGCCCGGGAGGAGGACAGGGGGCTGGTGATCGTCGACGGCCCTCCCGGAGTGGGCTGCCCGGTGATAGCTTCCCTGACCGGCGCCCATCGGGCGCTGCTGGTGACGGAGCCAACCGTTTCCGGCGAACACGACCTGAGAAGAGCCCTGGAACTGACCTCTCACTTCGGGATCCCCTCCCATGTCGTAGTAAACAAGTGGGACCTGAACCCGGACATGACAAGGCGGATAGAAACGGCGGCCCGGGAAGCCGGAGCCCTTCCGGCGGGCAGGATAAGGTACGATTCAGGGGTCACCAGGGCTCAGGTGGCGGGATTGACTCCCGTTGAGGCAGAAACACAGTGCGCCGCCGATATAGTGGATGTATGGAAAACACTGGACCTGGAACCGTAACAATGGAGGATTCGCCATGAAGATAGCCGTACCCCTGGCCGAAGGCCGGCTCGCACTGCATTTCGGACACTGCGAGGCTTTCGCCCTTCTGGACGCCGACCCGGCCACCGGAACCGTCACCGGCAGGCAGGATCTTCCGGCCCCCCCCCATCAGCCCGGCCTTCTTCCCCCATGGCTGGCGGAGAGGGGAGCAGAGATGATTATAGCCGGAGGCATGGGTCAGAGGGCACAGGACCTGTTCCTGGCCCACGGCATCAGGGTGCTGGTGGGAGCCCCCAGGGAGACTCCCGAAGAGCTGGCGGAATCTTATCTTAGGGGAACCCTGAGTCTCGGCGGAAATGCCTGCGACCACTGAGCCCCTGGCTTTCCCTGGACACAGCCACTGCCTCTTCTGCGGGGAGTTGAACCCCCATTCCCTGAGGCTTGTTTTCAGAGCCAGCGACGACGGGGCAGTGGAAACGGAGTTCACGGCCCCGGAGACCCTGCAGGGCTACGACGGCATGGTTCACGGAGGGATCCTGGCCTCCCTGATGGACGCCGCCATGACCCACTGCCTCTTTCATCTGGGAATACGGGCCTACACAGGGGACCTGCGGGTCAGGTTCCTCCGCCCGGTGCCCTGGGGCAGGCGGCTGGCGATACGTGCCGCCAGGAGAGCCTCCCGCGGGCCCGTTCACCGGCTTGAATCGGAGATATGGGAGGGCGGCGAAATGATGGCCAGAGCCTCGGCCACCTTCATGGAGAGCATGTCCTAGAACGGCTGCGAGTGAATTTCGTGATCGGCGGGGAACCGGTCGCCTTGACTATCTTTCCATAAAGACATATATTTGTATATATGTATAGACGAAAGGATCTGCCATGGAAAGAGATGCGGGGGTTCTCAAGGCCCTCTCGGAGCCCGTAAGGCTGAAACTGACCGCCCTGCTGGCGGTTGCCGGGGAAACCTGCGTCTGCAGACTCGCAGAGGCCCTGGACCTCCCCTGCAGCACGATTTCCCGTCATCTGCGGATACTGCGCTCCGAAAACCTTGTGAAGGCACGAAGAGAGGGAACCTGGATGCATTACAGTCCGGCGGAATCCACGGAAGGCGTATTTCCGCTCCTTCTCTCCTATTTCAGGAACCGGGCGCCGGAAATGCCGGGGATGAAGACCGTGCTCGAAAGGCTCGAAGGGAATTCCTGCAAGCCACCCCGGACGGCGCAAAATGGCTGAGAGAAGAATGAGCAACCCCTTCGAAAGGTACCTTACCCTGTGGGTGTCTCTGTGTATCATCGCCGGTATCATGCTGGGCAAGGCCGCTCCCGGTCTGGCTGCGAGCCTCGATTCCATGGCCCTGACCGTGAACGGCGCCCCGGTGGTCTCTATCCCCATTGCAGTCTGCCTTTTCCTGATGATGTACCCCATCATGGTTAAAATCGACTTCACCCGAGCGCTCAGAACCGGAGGCAATGCGAAGCCGGTGTTGCTAACCCTCTTCATCAACTGGTGTGTGAAACCCTTCACCATGTACGGCATAGCGCTTCTTTTCCTTGGATTGCTCTTCAAGCCTCTCATCGGCGTTGAAGCCACCGACATCGTAAAGCTGCCCTTCGGCCTGGATCTCCCCGCGGGCGCCGTACACGGCGCTGGAACGGTGGTTCTGAGGGAAGGGGTTCCCATGCTGGAAATCCCTCTCTGGAGAAGCTATCTGGCGGGGGCGATCCTTCTGGGAATCGCCCCCTGCACCGCCATGGTTCTTGTCTGGAACTACCTCGCGGAAGGCAACGACGGTCTGACCCTCATCATGGTGGCTGTGAACTCCCTGACCATGCTCCTCCTCTATGGAGTTCTCGGGGGGTTCCTGCTGGGTGTGGGCCGTCTGCCGGTTCCCTGGCAAGCTCTTCTGCTGTCCATCGGCGTGTATGTCGCCCTGCCCCTGGCTGCGGGATACCTATCCAGAAAATGGATAATCGCCTCAAAAGGCATGGCATGGTTCGAAACAAGGTTCCTCAACTTGCTGACTCCGGTCACCGTCGGAGCCCTTCTTCTGACCCTGGTTCTTCTATTCAGCTTCAAGGGAGAGGTCATCCTGGACAATCCTCTAACCATCCTGTGGATTGCGGTACCTTTGTTCATCCAGACCGTCATGATTTTCGGTCTGGGCTACTGGCTGGCCAGGCGGCTCCGACTGTCCTACGCCGATGCGGCCCCTGCGGCGATGATCGGAGCCTCGAATCACTTCGAAGTGGCAATCGCGACGTCCACCATGCTTTTCGGTCTGTCCTCGGGAGCAGCTCTCGCAACCGTCGTGGGGGTTCTGATCGAAGTACCCGTTATGCTCCTTCTAGTAAGGTTCTGTCTTCGGACGAGAAACCTGTTCCGCCGATGAGAAGACAGACGACCTGACCGTTCCGGGGTATTGCGCCGCCTCGGAGGTTTGAGCATACTCCGGCCGGGGAGGAACCCGGAGGGGCAGAAGGGTTGCTTTCACTTGCCTGACATCTCCCGCGCCGACCATCTTCTCGTGGTGCTGGAAAACCTGTCGGAACCGGTCATCTCCTACGATGATTCCCTTCACATTAACTGGATGAACCCCGCAGCGGAGGTGTTCCTCGGGGTCAGCCTGGAGCGGACCCGGGGGCTCTCCTGCGATCAGGTCTTCCCCAGCGGCGCCCCCTGCCGGGACGACTGCCCGGTGGCGGACGCTTTCAGGGAATGGCGCATCTCGTCGCTGGTCACCCGGGGGCTATCCCTGGGAGAGCGGCTCGTCACGGCGGTACCCGTGCTGCACGGACCCGAGGGCAGGAGCGTGCTGGAGATAATACAGTGGCCCTTCATGGAGTACTCCAGGTCGCCGTTTAGAATCAGGGTTCTGGAGGAACTAAACGGCGCCTTCGGTCTGGAGGAGGCTGCCGCGGTCATGGTGGAGGCCATGAGGGAGGTGGCCGGCCCGGTGGCGGCGGGGGTATACAGGGAGAACCGGGAAGGCTACACCCTGGTGAGTGGAACCGGATTGCCCCCCGCGATGGGCAGGATACCACTGTTGGACGACCCTTCCTCCCCCCCCCTCTACACCTCTGCCTCATCGATCACCGGATGGCCGCAGGACGACCCCTTTCCCGAGGAAGTCTCGGTGCTGCCCCTCTCCAACGGGGAGAGCCCCGGCGGGTTCATGGTCTGCTGCGCCATCCCCGACTCCCACGGAAGGGAGAGGCTGGAGGAGCTGCGGGCCGTTATGAACTCAGCCATGCGGAGGCTCCTTCTGGCCGGGGACTGCCGGAGGGTTTGAGGCAAAAGGAGATATATTCCTTCCTCGATCATCGAAGGGAGGAACAGTGGATCTTTCCCCGGCCCTTAACTCCAAAACGGTGGTCACCAGACTGGTGGAACCCCTGATGTCCGCAGCCGCGTTGGGCTCCGGAAGCCTGGAGGTTCTCTCCACCCCGTGGATGATCGCGATGATGGAGTCCGCCAGCCGCGCCGCGGTTCAGAAGCACCTTCCGGAAGGCTATACCACGGTGGGCACCCGGGTGGACGTCCGGCACACGGCCCCAGTTTTCGTAGGTGCCGAGGTCACCGTGGAGAGTAAAGTTGTCGAAATCATCGGCCGGACCCTGCTGTTCCGGGTCGCCGTCCGCCTCGGCGACTTGGAAGTGGGTTCCGGGATTCATGAAAGAGCGGTGGTGAACATGGAGAAATTCATGTCCCTCTCCGGGAAAGGCATGTTATGACCGATACCGCCCCTCTCAGGAGAAGCGAAGTACCAGGGGAGGACACCTGGGACCTGACGCCGATGTACAGCTCGGACCGACACTGGACCGCCGCCCTGGAAAAGGCGTCGCAACTCCCCGTGCAATCCTCCCGGTGGAAAGGCACCCTGGGCTCGTCTCCCGAGAACCTCGCGGCCGTCCTGGAGCAGGTCCTTCAGGCTAACAGAACGGTTGAAAAGCTCTACGTCTACGCCCACCTCAGACAGGACCAGGACCTTTCCGACTCCGGGGCGGTGGAGATGTTCGAGAAGGCGGCCGCCCTGAACGCCAGACTGATGGCCGAAACCAGCTACCTGGCCCCGGAGATTCTGGCCGTCCCCCCGGAGACCATGGAACGGTGGCTGCAACTGGACCTGCTGGCCCCCTACAGGACGTGGCTTGACGAGATTCTCAGGGCAAGACCCCACACCCTGGACGCCCCCCGGGAGGAGCTTCTGGCCAGGGCCTTCGAGGTTTCCCGCTGTTTCAGCGCAGCCTCGGGCAAGCTCACCAACGTGGAGATGCCCGCCAGGCTTCCGGCAGTCGCCGATGACTACGGCTCCAGGGTGAAACTCACCAACAGCAATTTCATCAGGCTTCTCACGGAAGGCTCCCGGGAGGTGCGCAGGAACGCTTACCAGGGATTCTACAGGGAGCTCGCCGGAAACACCGCCACCCTGGCGGCCCTGCTGGAGGGCCAGGTGAAAGCCCACGTGTTCAACGCCCGGGCCAGGAACTTCCCTTCGGCCCTGGAGGCATCCCTGTTCAATGACCGTGTGGGCGGCGGGGTGTACCGGGAGCTGATCTGTTCGGTCCACAGGAACCTTCCCGCTCTCCATCGTTACTACCGGCTGAAGAAGCGGATCCTCGGGCTCGACCGACTGGCCATGTACGACCTGTACGCCCCCATCGCCGGTGAAAGCCCCAGGCGCTACACCTTCCCGGAAGCGGCGGACCTGACTCTGGAAGCTGTGAAACCTTTGGGCGGCGTCTATGAGAAAACCCTGGCTCAGGGCATAGAGAACCGGTGGATCGACCGGTACGAAAACGTAGGAAAACGCTCCGGAGCATATTCAAGCGGATGCTACGACAGCGCCCCGTACATTCTTATGAACTTCACCGGCACCCTGGACTCGGTGTTCACCCTGGCCCACGAGGCCGGACACTCCATGCACAGCAATTTCTCCCGGAAGAACCGTTCCTACCAGGAATCGGACTATCCCATCCTTCTGGCGGAGGTGGCCAGCATTACCAACGAGGTGCTGCTCTTCGAGCACCTGGTCAGGCAGGCGTCCGGACCCGAGGAGCTGGTGCCGGTTCTGGACCACCTTGTGAACGCCTTCCGGTCCACCCTGTTCCGGCAGGCCATGTTCGCCGAGTTCGAACTGCTGATCCACGAGCACGTAGAGGCGGACGGCGTTCTCACACCGGACTTCCTCAGGGAGAGCTACTACTCCCTGGTGAAGGCATACCACGGGGACGCCTTCGCCTGGGACGACACCGACGCAATGATCGGGACCGAGTGGGCCCGGGTCCCCCATTTCTATTACAATTTCTATGTTTACAAGTACGCCACCGGCATGGCCTCCGCGGTGGCCGCGGGCGAGGCCGTCCTCCGGGGGGCCGACGGGTACGTGGACAGATACATGGATTTCCTGGGGGGAGGCCGGAGCAGACCCCCGCTGGACCAGCTCAAGGGGATCGGAATCAACCTGGAGTCCCCGGAACCGGTGGACACCGCGGTTGCCCGGTTCGCCCGGACCGTGGCGATGCTGGAGGAAACGCTTGGGCAAAAAGGATAGTCCCGACCATCTCCTGAACCTGCTTCTCGGCAGCGGCCAGGACCTGATCACCGTGAAGGACTGCGCCCTCCGCTGCACCACCGTGAGTTCATCCCTGGCGGAGTTCTTCGGCTTCGACGACACCTTCGCCTTCCGGGGGAAAACCCTGGGCGAGGTTCTCGGGGAGGACACGGCCAGGGAGGAGGAGATCGCGGACCGGCAGGTTCTGGACAGCATGGAGACCAGGACGGTTCTGTTGAACTACCGGTCTTCCGACGGAAGCGTGCACGATTTCCAGTGCCTCAAGAGCCCCCTGTTCCAGACCGACGGAAGCCTGTGGGGAATTCTCAGCGTCAGTCGCGACACAACCGAGAGGGAGTCCCGCCTTAAGAAACTTCAGGCAGACGCCGCGGTAAACGAGGCGGTTATCATGAACGCCCCCCTGGGAGTCTCCGTGAGGGATTCCGCAGGCAATCTCGTGATGGTGAACGACGCCTGGAAGAAGATCTGGGCCCTGCAGGACCAGGAGGTCAGACAGGACATGGACAAACGCCGCCCCGGCGTCCAGTTCGATGAAACCGACAGCTACCTGGGCGGTTACACCCAGGAGGTCAGCAAGATATACAACGAGGGTGGTCAGCTCTACATTCCCCAGCTCCGGGTGAAGGAACCCAGGCCAGGAGGTGCATCCTGGGTCAGCCACCACTACTACGCCCTGCACGACGGACAGGGCGATGTGGACAAGGTGGTGGTTCTTACGGAAGACCTGACCGAGCAGGTCAGGAGCAGAAGGGCCCTGGAGCAGAGCCAGATCAACTACAGAAACCTTTCGGAAAACGTTCCCGCGGGAATCTTCTCGGCGGAACTCAGGGTCGGGGGCCCCATCCTCTTCTGCAACCCCGCCTTCAAGCGAATGTTCGGTTTCCAGGAACACGAGACTCCCGTAGGGATGCCCCTGGAAGCCTTCGTAAGCGACCCGGACTTCTCCGCAGAGGCCATCCCGGGGCTTCTGGACACCGGCAGGGCCGACGACGTGGAACTTCTGATGCACCGGGCTGACGGCGGCGACTTCTGGGGTTCCATGACCATAAGGCTCCACAGCACCGACGACACCCTGATAATGCAGGGCGTCATAACCGACATCAGCCACCGGCGGGAGTCCCTGGAGAAGCTTCACAAGACGGTTATGGGAACGGTCTCCGCCATGGGCCGGCTGGTGGACATGAAAGACCCCTACACCGCCGGTCATCAGGAGCGGGTTGCCCATCTTGCAACGGCGATAGCCACCGAGGCCGGACTGAGCCCCGAAAGGATCGAAGGGGTTAACATCGCGGGAAAACTCCATGACATAGGCAAGATGTGCGTTCCCGCGGAAATCCTCACCAAACCCGGAGCCGTCTCGTCGGAGGAGATGCGCCTTCTGAAAACCCACCCGGCAAGCGGCTACAATATCCTGCGGAACATCGAGTTTCCGTGGCCGGTTGCGGACTACGTGCTCCAGCACCATGAGAGGCTGGACGGGAGCGGATACCCCTCGGGGCTCACGGACAGGGACATCTGCATCGAGGCCAAGATTCTGGCTGTGGCCGACGTGGTCGAGGCCATGGCCACCCGAAGGCCGTACCGGGCCGGCAAGGGCATCCACGAGGCGTTGCAGACGGTGACCATGGGGTCCGGAATCCTCTATGACAGGAAGATGACCGAGATCTGCGTGCACCTGTTCATGCAGAGGGGCTACGCCCTCCCACCCTACTGATCCGAAATCACCCGGGATATCATTCCCCGGACCTCCTCCAGGGAGACTCCGGTGTCGAAGCAGTCACCGTGGGGGCGCAGGTTGGCCACGCCCAGAACCGGAATGGGAAGAGCGTCGAGAATGCCCTGGCCCAGATCCCTCGGACAGGCCACCGCCACCACGATCCCCGGCTTCCTCTCCCGCAGCAGCCTTCGGGCGAGGGTTCCGCCGGTGGCAATCCCCGCCGTTACGCCGAGTTCCCTGGAAAGAGCCGAGAGATCGCCGATGGGGCATTTCCCGCACTCCCTGCAGTTGTCCATGGCGAAAGTGATCCTGTGAGGGCAGCCGTGGAACTGCAGACAGTGGGGAAGCAGCAGGAGTATGCCCCCGGGAGGGGATTTGAAACCTGATTTCAGGGTCCTCCGGTTCACCATGGTTACCACCCTCTTCTCCGGCTCCTCCCTTCCCATGAGGTTCAGAGTCTCCAGGAGCTTCAGGAGAAGGTAGAACACCTTCACCCGAAGGCAGAAGAGACCGGGAAGCCTGTTCCTCCTCACGACCCCGGGGTCCCCCTGACCCCCCGCAGGAACGAACCGGCGTCCATTGGACGGCCCGACTCGGGCTGCACCTCCAGGAGTTCCAGCATGCCCTCCGCCGCCGCCGCCAGAAGCCTGCCTCCGGTATCGGTGAAGGTCCCGGCTTCCCCGGATCCGTCAATCCTCCGGGCGCGATGAACCTTCAGCACCTTTCCGCGGAAGATGGTCCATGCCCCGGGACAGGGATTGAAGGCCCTGACGGCTCTTTCCAGCTCTTCGGCGGAGCGGTTCCAGTCCAGCCGGGCGTCTTCCCTGGAAATCTTCTCGGCATAGGTGCCCTCCCCTGCCTGGGGCACCGGCCTGAGCCTGCCCGAGGCGTAGTCCATGAGAACCGGGAGGATCCGGTCAGCAGCGATGAGCGCGAGCCTGGCGGAGAGTTCTCCCGCGGTCTCGCCGGGCAGCACTCCGGTTTCGACCGTGCTCAGCAGGGGTCCGGTGTCCCATCCCGAGTCGGTGATCATGAAGGATACCCCGGTTGCTTTTCTTCCCGCGAGAATGGTCCTGGCCACCGGCGCCGCCCCCCGGAAGTCCGGGAGGAGGGAGGGATGAACGTTGACAACCCCGAGGGAGGAGGATCTCAGAAGGCTTCCGGGAAGCCAGCATCCGTATGCGGCGCTCACCATGCCGTCCACGGAGGGATTGTCCAGGGCTTCCGGGTCGGGTTTCTCCGGTTTTGCCACCCGGAGACCGAGCCTCGCCGCGGCCAGGGCCACGGGGGTGCAGGAAGCCTTGCGTCCCCTGCCGGCACGGCTGTCCGGCCTGGTGACCACCGCCTTGATGTTGATTTCAGGGGAGCCTGCCAGCACTTCCAGGATGGGTACGGCGAAATCGGAGGAACCCAGAAAGAGCAGCCTCAGCAACTCTCCTCCCGGATCCTCCTCAGCCTGTTCCGAAGGAACTTCCTCTTGAGAGCCCCCATCCTGTCCACCAGGAGAACTCCCTCCAGGTGGTCGAATTCGTGCTGGGCCAGTCTGGCGGCCAGGCCGGTGAGTTCGAGGACGATGGGTTCCCAGTTCCTGTCCAGGGCCCGGATCAGCACCCCGTGGCTTCTGTCCACGTCCGCCCATATGCCGGGAAAACTCAGACACCCCTCCTCCCCCCGGACCTGGGGGCCGAAGGGTTCCAGTTCAGGGTTTACGAACACGGTGTGTCCCGCCAGGGGAAGCCCCGTGTCCTCGCCGGCGATGAACACCCGCACCGGTTCCCCCGCCTGGGGACCCGCCAGCCCCAGGCCGTCGTGTTCCCGGAGAATGGTCTTCATGTCGAGCAGCAGGGTCTTCAGGAAATCGTCATCTTTTCCGGGCTCCAGAGGTCGGCAGCGCTCCCTCAGCACATCACGGCCGTAAAGAACGATTTCTCTCATTTCGTGTCCGGCTCGCCCGCTTCCTGGGAGGATTCCACCACCGTCAGGGATGTCTTGTCCACGTCCACCTTCACGCTCTCGGCGATCCGGACCGTGGCAACCGATCCCTTGATGTTGGTCACCACTCCGTGGATACCCCCAGCGGTCACCACGCTGTCCCCCCGCTTCATGGCCTCCCTCATCTGGGTGAGCTTCTTCTGCTGCTTCTGCTGGGGCCTGATGATCAGGAAATAGAAGATGGCCACCATGGCTATGATCGGCAGGAATCCGGTTATTCCGCCGGACCCCAGGCAGCCGGCCTGGGCCGGATCCTGGGCGGACTGTTCCTGGGCCATGAGGCCCGCTGCGGCCGCCAGAGGCAGGGTCGTGAAAATCCTCATTCCGTTTCTCCCTATTTGTTTCCGCCGAAGGCGGCCTTTCCGGGCCTGATGCCCAGAGCTGCCCCCACGGCGCCGGTGGCGCCCCCCAGGAGTACCACCGCCCAGAACAGCTCCGGGGGCAGGAACGAATGGCCCACCGCCCCCTGGAGCATCATACTCAGTATCGCTGATATCAGCAGGCCCCCAAGGGCTCCGGCCAAGCCGGTGACGGTACCCTCGATCAGGAAGGGGGCGGTGATGAACCAGCCTGGTGCCCCGACTATGCTCATTATCTCCACGGTAAGGGACCTCTGCACCGCTGAAAGCCGCACGGTGTAAGCCACCACCATGGCTATGCTCACCGCAAGCACCGCTCCCAGGAAGACCAGGAGCTTCCGGAAGGCTGACACGGTACTCGTCAGGCCGGGAAGGTACTCCTCCCCGTACACCGCCTCGGAAACCCCTGCCATGGCGGAGATGGCCGCCGCCATGGATCTGACGCCGTCCTCGTTGTCCCAGCCGGGATCCAGGGACACCTGTATCGAGGCGGGAAGGCTGAACCTGCCGGAAAGAAGGTCCAGGAGCCTCTCCTGTTCCGGCATTTCCGCCCGGAACAGCGCCTCGGCCTCCTGCACGGACACGTAGTACACCGACCTGACTCCCCGCATGCCGCTGATCAGGTCGGCCAGCGCCCTGCCTCCTGCAGGGGTGACTTCCGGGTCGAGAAACGCCTCGATCCTCACCGCCTGGAGTTCCCTGCGGAGCATCTCCTCAAGGTTCCAGCTCACCAAAAGGAAGGAGTTGAATACCACGAACGCAAGACTGACCATCACCAGGGTGACCGCCCGGGCCCCCGGTCTGCTGCCCAGGTGTCCCAGGGTTTCCCTCGCCAGGGCGTTCCAGAGACTCACCTCTCCTCCTCCAGATCGCTCCATCTGCCCGAGTCGGCGAGTCTTCCGCCGTCGAGGAAGAGAAACCTGGCGCTTCCCGGGGGAATTCTTCGGGGATCGTGGGTTGCCATCACCACCGCCGTTCCTCCCCGGTTGATGTCCATAAGCTGCGAGATGACCCTGGCGGAGGCGTCAGGATCCAGGTTCCCCGTGGGTTCGTCCGCCAGTAGAATCTCCGGGTGAGCCACCATGGCTCTGGCGATGGCCACCCTCTGCTGCTCGCCTCCGGCGAGCTGGTGGGGAAGGGAGTTCCTGCGATGGCTGAGACCCATCATGGCCAGAAGGCTGAACACCCGCTTCCTCACAGCCCGGCTGGAAGAGCCCGACACAGCCAGGGGAAGCGCCACGTTGTCGAAAACCGTCCTGTCCGGCAGGAGCCTGAAATCCTGAAAAACTATCCCTATCCTGCGCCGGAGCCTGGGAAAGTGCCCGGGTTTCATCATATCGCTTCTGTAACCGGCCACCTGGACCACTCCGCGGTCCGGCAGGTCGCCCATCCATATCAGCCTGAGAAGGGTGGTTTTCCCGGCTCCGCTGGGCCCGGAAACCACGACGAACTCCCCCGCCGCGACCTGCAGACTGACCTGATCCAGCGCCGGCCAGCGGCCGTAGCTCCTGGAGACGTTCTGGATATCAATCAGCATCCGGGTTTTCTCCCACCACCGTGAAAAGAGACGACCTTCCGGCCCTGGAGACGCTCCTGGATTCGGGAACCGATTCCACCCGGAATGTGAGGGTGTCTCCCTGGGGTCGAACCACCGTCACCACGGAACCGGGAAAAACCCTTGAGGCGCTCTTGGCCGTTTTCCCGTCTATCGTTACGGCGCCCGATCCGCAGGCCCTGTCGGCCAGGGACCTGGTCTTCAGGATACCGGAAAGCTTCAGGAAAAGGTCTATTCTCATTCGACTCCCGGGTAGAAGACCGGAATCTCAGCCCGAAGCGAATCCAGGGTCTGCCGAAAGGAACTCTGCCAGATGTACGACGACACCGCCGATTCCAGGTCCTCCCTGGAATAACCGGAAAAATCGGGCGTCTGGTCCTCGGACAGCCTGAAAATGGCCAGGGCTGAACCCCCTTCCATGGGCAGGGGCTCGGTTATCTCCCCGGGTGACAGCCTTTCCACGGGCCCCGAAAGACTCTCATCCCATGCGCTCAGGAATACCGTGCCCAGTTCGCCGCCCCGGTACCTGGTCTCCGGATCGAGGCTGTACCGGGCCGCAGCCTGGACGAAGGATATCCCGCCCGTCGTCAGAGAGTCGCGAAGGGCTCCGGCCAGGGTTTTGACCCGTTCCCTGTCCAGGTCCTCCAGGGGCACCAGCCTGAGGATGTGGCTTGCCCTAAGGCTGTCGCCGCTCCGGTCTGTCATCATCACCAGATGCACACCGAAGGGTGTGACGAAGGGGCCCGCCATCTCCCCGGGGGACAGATCGGCGATCCTGGCCTCGAAGGCCGGAGTCATGTCGCCGGGGCTGAACCAGTTCAGATCTCCGCCGGTCCGGGCGGTGGCGTCTTGGGAGTACTCCATTGCCATGGATTCGAAGTCGGCCTGTCCCGATTCAACCCTGCCTCGAACCCCGGCCAGCAGGCTTTCCGCCTCCGCGGTGGCTCCGGGAAGGACGGGAAGGTAGATCCATTCCAGGTTCACGACCCCCATCTCCTCCCGGAAGGCCTCCATGTTTTCCATCAGGTATCCGGCCGGGTCCGAGGGCATGGATGCGCCGGCGGAGCCGCCGACGGTTCTTGCGAAGTTCTCCGCGGCGATTCTGTGGGCAATGGTGGTCTGCAGGAGTTCCCGGTAGGTGGCGACGGAGAGTCCAGTGCCCGCCAGGGCCTGTTGAAAGGCAGCTTCACTGGCGTACTCCTCCCGACGCTGGGCAAGGAACCGCTCCACACTCTGGCTGATCTCCGCGGCGGTGGGGTACAGCCCGTTCCGCCGGGCGGCCTCCACGAGAAGCTTCTCGTCCACCAGCTCCGCCAGGGCCGCGTCGTACAGCACCTCCCCGGGACCCATCCCCCGGGCGGCGGCGGGTTCCACTCCGGACTCCGAAAGGAGGGCCACCACATCGGAATGGAGGATGGGCACCGTACCAACCACCGCGGATACTCCGTCAAGGAGGGCCGGTTCCCCGGCCAGCGTCAGAAGGATAAGGGATAGCATCACAGGTTGACCTCGCAGTCGAATCTCAGGGAAGCGCCGGAAGCCACGCTGTCCAGCGCCGCCTCGAGCCTCTGGTTGAACAGGTATTCACGAACCATGGCCGCCACCCGGGTGGTATCCTCCAGGGGGCGGGTGTCGGTGGCCATCAGAATCTGCCAGCCCCCGGGGGTTTCGTAGACAGGGCTCACTCCCTGGAGTTGAGCGGTCTCCCGGGGTAGACCGGCCAGAAAGAGCTCCCCCCCGGTCACGAAACCGAGGTCCCCCCCCACGGCGGCTTTCTGGCTCAGGGATACTCTCTGGGCGGTGGTCTGGAAGTTGTCGCCCCCGGCGAGCCTGCGGTGGATGGAGTCGGCCAAAGCGCTGTCCGCCAGGAGAATATGGTAGTAATGCCTTTCCAGAAGGAACTCGCCGGGATTGCTTTGCATGTAGGCCAGCGCCTCCTGTTCCGTGGGTGTAGCCAGGGAGCCCTCCAACCTGTCCACCATCAGGTCCCTGAGGTAGACCTGCCGGGCCCGGTGCTGCAGAAGCCCGCTCAGCCGGGGATTTTCCAGCCCGGCCTCCTCGGCGGCCCTGGCCAGGAGTTCGTCCCGGCTCCATTCCCGCACATCGCCTGGATCGAGGCCGAGCAGGGGAAGGTCTTCCATGTAGAGAACCGCGTCGCCTACCCGGGCAGCCACGGCTCCCTCCGCCGGGAGAGCCTCCCCGGACCCGCCGGGGCCGGCAAAGTCGGCCTTCAGCAGGGGAACAGCCACCAGAACCGTAACCGCCGCCATCCCGGCGGAGAGCGCCGGAAAGACCCACCGGGGAAAGCTGTTCATTAACCCCCTCCTAAAGCCGTTCCAGAAGCCTCTGCGGGTAGGTGACGACGGTATGCTCCGATTCCAGAGACCGCAGAAGCTCCATCAGAGCTTCCTCCTGACGGCTGGCAAGAAGCTCCTCCCCCGCCAGTTGAATCAGCTCCCCCTGGTTCGGCGGCGCCGCCAGGTTCCTCGTTTCCAGGAGTTCTACGATGTGAAATCCCGCGGCGGTCTCGACGACTCCGGAGACCTGCCCCGGTTCCAGGGAGCACACCGCCTCCATGAAAGTCGAACTGGTCATGCCCCGGCGGATCCACCCGAGCTGTCCCCCCTCCCGGGAGCTGGGACAGGAGGAGAAGTTCGCCGCCAGGGACTCGAAGGTTTCCCCGCCGGAGAGCCGGGAGAGAACGCTCGCAGCCAGCGTGGGACTGTCCAGAAGGATGTGTCTCACCCTGTACTCCCTGGTGTAGGTTTCACCCCAGATGTCCAGGTAGTTCTCCACCTCCAGCCTGGAAAGCTCTACCCCGTCCAGCACGTCGCCGATGTAGGCTTCTATGAGAACCCTGTCCACGGCTTCCGTCACGGCCTTCTCAACGTCGGGTCTCAAGGCGATTCCGGATGCCCTGGCCGCTGCCAGGACGAGGCGCTCCCGGACCCATGCGTCCAGTATCTGGGTGGCCTCGGATTCCGAGGCGATTCCCATGTAGCTCAGGGCTTCCTCGCCTCCGGCCTGCTCCAGGAGTTCCTCCCATGTCAGGACTTCCGAGTCCACCTGGGCCAGGACCTCCGCCGGGGCGGAGGCAGCCAGGGTCAGAAGAGCCAGCAGAGCAAAGGTCTTCATGTTGTCATCCCATCCTTCATCGCCGGGACGAAGCGGCCCACGGGTCCACCCGCTCCACCGCGGCAGTGTCGACGTCAACTTCCAGTTCCGCCCCCAGGCTGTCCACCAGGGCGGCGAAGAGGGAATCGAACCGGACCCGGAAGAGGTCGTCCTCCACGGTACGGTAGATCGCAGAGAGGGGAAGGGTATCCGGCGGGGCCGCTTCCACAACCTGGAAGTACGCCGCCAGGCCTCCCCCGGTGATTACGGGTCCGCAGAAATCGCCGGGCTGCGCCTGGAAAATCCGCTCGCCGAGTTCCGGGCCGAAAGCCTCGACCGGCTGCAGGGGAGTGGGCACCGGGTCGCCGGCGGAGTCCGCCATGGTATGGAACTGGTGGAGGTCTTCGAACCCCCCGGCCCCTTCCAGGCCCGGCAGGAGATCCTCCTCCACGTAGCCGAGGAGCACGCTTCTCCGCTCCGGGAGGCAATACCTGTCATGGTTGGCGCTGTAGAACGCCCGCACTCCGGAGCTGTCGGGAAATGCTGGACGGACCGCCCGTTCCCTGACCAGGGCTTCGATCCTGGCGTAGTCCCCCACCCCGTCGGGAGCTGAAGCCCCTCGACTTCTGGCCAGGTCGGCCATGGCCATGGTTCTGGATGCGGACATCACCATGAACCAGACCGCCGAAGCCGTGTCGGCCGGCCCGCTCAGGGGGGTGAAGGAGGCCAGTTCTCCGGGGACGCTGTCCGGGAACGAGGACCGCCTGACGTCGGTCAGGAGTTTCCGGAGGAAACCGGGGCTCAGGGAACCTCCCTCCCATGACGCCACGGGCTCCCCGTCCTCCGGATAATCCCGCAGGGAATTCCCCAGAAAGGCGTTCACCGCCGGAGCGGACAGCGAAACCCCCGCGGCCCGTTCCAGTTCCCAGCCGAAAAGCGACATGGATGCGTTGTAATCGGGTTCGGCGGTGATTCCGGTCTCTCGGGCCATACCCACCACCCAGGCCCCGTACAGAGGAATCACCGCAGCCGAATCAAGGGAGAGCAGCGGAACCAGCCCCGCCGGAAACTGCCATACAGGTCCTGACATGAGCCTGAAGCTGGTTCCGGAACCCATGCTCCACGGGGCCACCAGGGTGCCGCCGGGGTCGGACGGGCCCTGGGAGTTCCATCGGGCGGCGGTCTCCGAGGCGGTGGCGCTGTCCGGCAGAAGGGCCACTGTCAGCAGGTATACCGAGGAATCGAGACCCGCCAGCACCTCCTGCGGGTCGAACTCCACCGCCATGCTTCTCACGAGGGAATCCGAGAGCCACGAGTCCGAGTATATCTCCACCCAGAAGCTCTCGTCAGCCGCGGGGGACATTTCCGAGGCTTCGTCCAGGAGCCTCTTGGTGATGATGCTCTGAACCAGGGCCATCCGGCCTCCCGGTTCCAGGACCGCCACCTGGCGGTCGGGGGGAAGCCCCTGAAAAGCCTCGAGAAAATCGTCCACGGTCACCGGTTCACCGGCCACTGTAGCCAGAGTGTCCCCGGAACCGCCGCAGGACAACGTGAGGGCGAAAGCGGCGATGAGTGCGTACCTAGCCAAGAGCGCCTTCCTTCCCGGATTTTGAAGCCGAACAACCTTTGAATATACGCAAAACGTTGAGGAGCGTCTCTTTCTCGCCCTGGTGAAAGGTTTCCCGGAACCTCCTGTGCAGGACGAGCCTTCCGGTGGATTCCGTGGAGGCGGTCCATCCTGGGCCCGTTTTCTCCAGCGCCCTGTCCTTCCTGGGCGCCGAACCGGCGTGGAAGACGAGTCTGACGGATCCGCCGGAAACCACAACCTCCTCCAGCCCCGCCTGTCGGGCAAGCAGGTGAATCCTGGACCGGTCCGCCACTCCTGTGACAGGTTCCGGCACCTCCCCGAACCGGTCCTGAATGTAGCTCAACCACTCCCGGATCATCTCCTCGCCGGAGGCGCGCCACACCCAGCGGTAGAGGTTCACCCTTTCAGACGTGTCCGGGGCGTACTCCTCCGGGATGAAAGCCTCTCCGGGAATCTCCACCCTCACCGTCCGGACCTCCTCGGATTCCTCCCCCCGCAGGGATCTGACCTCCCGGGCCAGGAGTTCCTCGAACATCCCGTATCCCACCGCATCCACGTGGCCGTGCTGTCCCGAACCCAGGAGCTCGCCCCCGCCCCTTATTTCCAGGTCCCTCATGGCCACGTGCCAGCCGGAGCCCAGCTGGGTGTACCTCTGCACCGCCTCCAGTCTTCCCCTGCTCTCGGGCTTCAGCCTGGCCCTCCCTTCGGGGGTTATCAGGTAGCAGTAGGCCTGGTGATGGCTTCTCCCCACCCTTCCCCTGAGCTGGTACAGATCCGCCAGACCGAAGGCATGGGCGTTGTCAATGAAGATCGTGTTAACCCTGGGCAGGTCCAGACCCGACTCGATGATGGAGGTGCACAGCAACACCCTGTACCTACCCTCGATAAAGGAGTGCATCACATCCTCCAGCATTGCCGGGGGCATCTGGCCGTGCCCCGTGACCACGTCCAGATCAAGGATTTTCTCCAGCCTATCCCTCACCCGGTCCAGGGTCTGAACCCGGTTGTGCACGAAGAAGGCCTGGCCGTCCCGCTCCAGCTCCCGGTCCACGGCCCGGCGTATAACCGCCTCATCCCACGGGATGATCTGGGTCTGGATGGGATACCTGTCCCTGGGCGGCGTTGTTATCAGGCTGATGTTCCTGAAGCCGGAAAGGGACATGTGCAGGGTTCTGGGTATCGGGGTTGCGGTCATGGAGAGGGTGTCCACGGTGGAGCGTATCTCCCGGAGGTACTCCTTCTGCCTGACCCCGAACCGGTGCTCCTCGTCCACTATGAGTAGCCCGAGATCATTGAATCTCACGTCCTTCTGAAGGAGCCGGTGGGTCCCGACCACTATTCCCACCCGGCCCTCCGCCAGCCCCCTGAGCACTGTCCTCTGTTCGGGCGGAGTCTGAAACCTGCTTAGAAGACCGACGGTGAGGGGGAATTCGGCGGTTCTGTCCCTGAAGGTGTTGAAGTGCTGCTCCGCCAGGATGGTGGTGGGCACCAGCACCGCCACCTGCCTGCCGGTCTCCGCCACCCTGAAGGCGGCCCGGACAGCCACCTCGGTCTTCCCGAAACCCACGTCCCCGCATACCAGCCTGTCCATGGGGCTGGGCCGGTCAAAGTCCGACAGAACCGAGTCTATGGCCTTCCTCTGGTCGTCGGTCTCGTCGTAGGGAAAACTCTCCACCAGCGCCTGCATGTGCCTGCCCGGAGGGGGGAGTACCGGTCTTGTCCTGGCTTTCCTCTCGGCGTAGAGCATCGCCAGCCTTCCGGCTATCTCGCCGGCCTTCCTCCTGGCCCGTCCGAGCCTTCCCTCCCAGAGGGTTCCACCGATCCTGTCCAGACCGGGCTGGGCTCCCCCGGGGGACAGGTACTTCTTCACCTGGCCGATTTCGTGAAGAGGGACCAGGAGTTTGTCGCCCCCCTCGTACTCCATCTCAAGACAGTCCCAGGAGCCGTCGGAGGTGATGATTCGCCGGATGCCCAGAAACCTCCCTATCCCGTGGGCCTCGTGGACCACGAAACACCCCGGGGTGAACTCGTCCCAGTCAGACACAGTCTGTCCGCCCCGGAACTTCCTCACCCTCTCCGGCCTCCGGCGCCTGCTCAGAAGCCCCCTTTCCACAAGAAAGGCCAGGGGGCCTTCCGGGGTGTCGGAGGCGATGAAGCCCTCTGAAAGCGAGGCCACCGATATGTCCACGGCGCCTCTCACCTCCTCGGGAAGCAGTTCCGCGATAGTCTCGGATTCCGCCCTGGTGTCGCAGGCGATGAATATCCGATACCCTTCCGACAACCAGACCCTGAACTGCCTGACCATCTCCCGGGTATGCCCGGCGAAGCCCGAGACCGGTGCGGTGGGCATGGAGAAGTCGGTGTCATCGCTGATTTCCGGAAGGTGCACCAGGATCTGCCCGGCCTTCTTCATGCCCAGGCAGAGTTCGTCCCATCCTGCGTAGAGGTCCTCCGGGGCGAAGGGCACACCCTGGGGAAAGGATGACCTGCGGGCTTCCAGGGAGGCTTCCACCGAAGCCTGCAGACGGTCGGGCTCCAGCAGGACCAGGGTGCCTATGGCCGGAAGGTAGTCCAGGATGGTGCCGGTCTCCCGGAAGAAGAGCGGCGTGTAATGCTCGATCCCGGGAAAGTCGCACGACCCCGAGAGCTGCTCCTCCAGCGGGTGCTCCGGGGGCAGTGCGTCCAGTGCCCGGTTCCAGTGGTCCGGGGTGAGGAACAGCTCCCGGGCGGGTATCAGGACCACTTCCCTCAGGCTCCTGACACTTCGCTGCGACTGGGGGTCGAAAAGCCTCAGGGATTCCACCTGGTCGTCCCAGAACTCGACTCTCACAGGGTTGGAGTGGCCGTATGACCCCACGTCCACCACTCCTCCCCGCCGGGACCATCTGCCCTGTTCGAAAACCCCGGTCTCCCTCCTGAACCCCGCCGCCAGGAGCCAGTCCCCGAGGGTGTCCGGCGCCAGCCTCATACCCTCGTACACCTTCAGAAACGGGAATTCCCCGGGAGGGGGCATCCTCTTGATCAGGGCCGGCGCGGACGCCACCACCAGGGTTTCGCTGTCCCCCTTCAGCAGCCCCGCCATGCACTCGATCCTGTCGGCCACCACCCCCTGGTGAGCCTCCTCACCGTGGAAAGGCAGGGTTTCGTGGGATGGGAAGTGGAGCACCGGCCCCGGCAGAAGGGCCGCCAGATCATCCCGGATGCTCTCGGCTTCCCTGGCTCCAGGGGCGATGACCATCGTGGGACCCGCCAGCCGGTGGGCCGCCGCCACGGCCAGGGGAAGGGCGGCACCCCCCAGCCCACCCATGGATACCACGTCTCCGGCACCCGCGGCGAGCCGCTGGAGAAGGGGGGCGAAAACTCCGTCCCAGAATGCTTCGTCCCGGATCAGTGATTCAGCCACGCCCGAGCAGTTTCTTCAAAAAGCCTACAATGCCCTTGCCCGCTTTGCCATGGCCGCCGTCTTCCAGCCGGTCGAGAGCTTGCAGAATGGCGGACGCGTCCACGGAGCCCGCCACCATTCCCTTGATGTACCGGATCTTCTCCTGCTCGCCGGGTTCGGTCTTGAACAGGTTTCTGGAAAGCTTCAGGGCGGAACCCTCGAGACTCCCCCCGGTGTGGAAGAGGGGGATCCCCGCCGCGGCGCATGCGTCCCGGCGGCGGCGGTCCGGTTCGCCGCCGCAGAGCACGACCGCCGGAGGACGGGATCCTCCCGACAGCGCCGACACGATTACGGAGTCCATGACCTCCGGCCGGGAACTGCTTACCAGAAGCACCTTCCCGGGGTCGCGGTCCATCCTCGAGAGCACCTGATCGGCGGAATCAAAGGCTGTGATGAAACCGCTTCCGGAGGCTCCGAGAGGGACCGAGGACTCGAACATCGGAAAGGCGCCGATCTCCCGGATGATCGTGGAGACCGAGGGTTGCGCGATCCTCTGGTCGAAGGGAAGGATTCCGAACACCGGAACTCCGTTCTCCCGGAACCACATCCTCAGCACAGGCTCCACGGCTTCCATCTTGGAGGGCAGAACCCTGTTTATCACCACTCCCAGAACAGGGACCCGGCGGGACTCGAACACCGACCGGCAGAGGCAGAAGCTGTCTATGGTGCTTCCCACGCCGCCGTCCAGCACCAGGATGGCGGGAATCCCCAGCAGGGATGCCACATCGGCGTTTCCCAGCCGGAAGACCGAACCCACTCCGGGGTGTCCCGTTCCCTCCACCAGCACCAGCCCGCTCCCCGTGGAGAACTTCCGGAAGGACCGCTTCACCGATTCTCCAAGCCCCCTGGGTTCGCCGGTCCGCACGAAACGCTCCGCGGCGCCCCGGGCGGCCAGCACCGGGGTGGAATCCTCCGGAAAGTCCGGCAGCCCCAGAGCCCTGGAGATGAACCACGAGTCCTGGCCCACCGATTCGCCGTCCACAACGGTTATCTTCTGACCCAGGGGTTTGAAGAAGGAAACCCCCCCGGGAACCATATCCTGAAGCAGCCCCCCAAGGCCCAGACACAGGGTCGTCTTTCCGGCGTCCTTGCCGGAACCTGCGATGTAAACCCCCCTGGTCACGAATCCTCCACCGCCGGAGGTACGGGCGGGGACTGGGAAGGAACCGGGGTAGGGGAACCGTTCAGCATCGTCCAGGCTGCCTCAAGTACGGGAAGCTGTTCCTGGAATGCCGCCAGGTCGTCACCTTCCAGGGGGTCCGAAGGGGGAACGATTTCTTCCGCCGGGTTCACGTGGCTTCCGTTCCTCAGCATCTCGAAATGCACATGGGGCCCGGTGGACAGCCCAGTGGACCCGACGTATCCGATTATCTCGCCCTGGCGGACATGGGTTCCCACGGCCTGCCCCGAGGCGAAGCCGTTCAGATGCCCGTAGGCCGTTTCGTAGCCGTTGGCGTGCCTGATTCTGACGAAGTTTCCGTAGCCTCCCTGCCACTGCCTGGTGGTTATCACCCCGTCTCCCACCGCGTAGATCTCGGTTCCCAGCGGGGCCGCGTAATCTATTCCCCGGTGGGCTCTGGTGTATCCCAGAACCGGGTGAAGCCTGGCGCTGGAGTACGGCGAACTAACCCTTCCGTAGGGTACCGGCATCTTCAGGAACATGGTGCGCAGGGAAGCCCCGTCCCGGTGGAAGTGGTCGAGGTATGCGGTTTCGGTTCCCTCCGGGGTCACATAGAAAGGCAGCGCCTCCACCAGGCCTCCTCCGGCGAACCTGTACTTGGCGGCGAGGATCCTCAGGAACCCCGACTCGCCGTCCTCTGGATACCTCGTTTCCTCGATGAGGAGCCACAGGCTGTCACCGGTGCGCACGTCGTAGTAGAAGTCGATGTCGTAGCAGAAGAGCCGGTCCGTCAGTTCGTGCTGAAGCTCGGCCACGTAACCGACGGCTCTGGAGGTGTCCCGGGAGCTTAGCAGCATGCCGTTGGGCGTCAGGTCGGAGGGAATAGCCGACTCCCAGAGGGCCCCCCAGACAGTGCTGGTGACCCGGCACTGAACCGCCCGGGTGCGGATCCAGCTTTCCTGGGGCGAGAACTCCCAGAGGCTCGGAGCCCCGTCGGCCCAGCAGACCCTGAAGAATCCCCTTCGGTTGCGGGGGTAGGCCCTCAGTTCCGCCAGCCGGTCCCGGTGGTACACAGCCACGATGGAATCACCGGCCTGCTGGACGTTCCAGCCCAGGCTGTCCACCAGGAGGACGCAGGCCTGGCCGTAGCAGTTCCCCGAGAGTCCGGCGTCCCGAAGGGCGCCGCCGAGAAAGCCGTCACCCACCACTCCGACCATGGTGTCCACCGTGTCCGCCATTACCGCCATGGCGTGCCCCCGGTGGTAGTTCAGCGCCGCCATATCCCTGTGAAAGGGCCAGGACGCCCTCTCTCCCCTGCCGTATCCGGGAATTGACAGCCACGTAATGAGGCCCGCCAGAACGATGATGGTCACCGCCGCGAAGTTGCGTCTGCTTCTCTGCAAAAAAACCTTCCGTCAGCTTCCGCCGGAGAAGAGCCTTTCCCCGTAGTCGCCCATGCCCGGGCGGATGAACCAGTTCTCGTCCAGTTCCCGGTCAACGTTTGCGGTGATGAGGGTCAGTTCCTGAAAATCCCTGAGCCTGGCGATACCCTCGGGGGCCGCTATGACCGTGACCAGGATGGCCGACTCGGCCTTCCTTTCCATGAGGTATTCCAGAACCTCCGAAGCGGTTCCTCCGGTGGCCAGCATAGGGTCCAGGATGATCACCGTCCTGCCGGAGACGTTGGGTATGAAATGGTACTGCCACTGGGCCCTGGCGGTGGTTTCGTCCCTTCTGAGCCCCGCGAAGGCCACCGGCGAGTCGGGCAGCAGGTCCATGAACGGCTGAAGAAGCCCCAGACCGGCCCTGAGAATGGGCAGCAGGATCGGGGGCCTTCTGATGACCTCGCCGTAGGTGAACTCGAGGGGGGTCTCCACCTCTACCGGCGCCGTCGGAAGGTTTCTGGTGGCCTCGACAGCCAGCAGGCACGCCAGCCTCTGGGTGTAGGCCCGGAACCGGGAAGGGGGAAAATCCTTGCACCGCAACCTGGTGACCAGATCCCGGGCAATCGGATGTTCAAACTCTATAAGGTTCATTTGACCGCCCTTCCCTGGGTTTGTTTGTTGACAAGATACACCGAACTGTTTACTGTCGCCAGATGCGGAGGCAACAGGGGAAAGGCGGTTCGATGGAACTTCTTGCTGCGCTTGAGGAAAGAGGCCTGGTCTACCAGATGACCGGTGTGGGGGTTCTTGGGAAGTTTCTCGAGGACAAGCCCAGGGTTTTCTACGCCGGATTCGACGCCACAGCGGAGAGTCTGCACCTGGGGCACCTTGTTCCCCTCATGGCCGCCGCCCACATGCAGCGGGCCGGCCACAGACCCCTCATCCTGGTGGGCGGCGCCACGGCCCTGGTCGGCGACCCCTCCTTCCGGAACACCGAGCGGCCCCTGCTTTCCCAGGACGACGTGGAGCGCTACGCGGAAGCCCTGAGAACCCAGATGACCCGTTTCCTGGATTTCGGCCCCGGCGGTGCGGTGCTGCTGAACAACGCCCGCTGGCTGCTGGATCTGAACTACATCGACTTCCTTCGCCACGTGGGAAGGCATTTCAGCGTGAACAGGATGCTCACCGCGGACAGCGTGAAGTCCAGACTGGAGACCGGCCTGAGTTTCCTGGAATTCAACTACATGCTGCTGCAGAGCTACGACTTCCTGCACCTCTTCAGGACGTGGAACTGCGAACTGCAGCTGGGCGGGGCCGACCAGTGGGGAAACATCGTGGCGGGGGCCGACCTGGTCCGCCGGGTGGAGGGGGTAGAGGTTCACGGCATCACGTGCCCCCTGGTGACCACCACGAGCGGTGAAAAGATGAGCAAGTCCCAGCCGGGAGGCGCCGTATGGCTGGACCCCGAACTCACGAGCCCCTACCGGTACTACCAGTTCTGGATAAACACCGACGACCGCGACCTGGGCAGATTCCTGAGGCTCTACACATTCCTGCCCATGGAGGCCATCCTGGAGTTGGAGTCGGACACTGGAGCGGGGCTACGGCGGGGAAAGGAGGTTCTGGCCCTGGAGGCCACCTCCATCGCCCACGGCCGGCGGGAAGCCGAAGCCGCGCGGGATGCCAGCAGGGCCCTTTTCCTTGGGGAGGGGGGCCTGGAGGGCGCGCCGACGGTTGAGATTTCCGGTGAGCGCGTTTTCCGGGGCATGACACTGGTGGACCTGTTCGTGGAATCCGGCCTCTGCCCCTCCAGGGGGGAGGTCCGGCGGCTGGCGGAACAGGGGGGGCTCTACGCCGGCGGGGAAAGGGTCACGAACCCCATGGAGCCCGTGACCCTTGAATCACTGGCCGGCGGAGGCCTTCTGCTGAGAGCCGGCAAGAAACGCTACTGCAGGGCGGTTCTGGCGGGAAACTAACGCCCCCCGCTGGTGCCTCCCGTGGTGCCGCCCCTGCCGCTGGTGCCTCCCGTGGTACTGCCGCGGCCGCTGGATGAGCTTCCCGAGGAGGAACCGGAGGATCTGTTCTCCAGGGTGGTTATCCGGGAGGAAAGAGATCCGATCTCCTCCTCCAGGTCGGTGATCACCGCTCTGAGACTGTCTATCTCGGCCCGGTCCAGGTCCGCCTGAGCCTGGAATTCGGTCTTCACCGAGTCTATGCCCGCCTGAATGTCCTGGAGCAGGAGGCTCATGTCCGGCATTTCTATGTCGCCGGTATCCGGAAACCGGAGGCCGTCCAGTTGATCCTCGAGGCCTTCCAGCCTCTCCTCGATGTCCTCTCCGGCGGTCCGGAGCTGGCTCACCTGTCCCGAGACGCCTTCGATCTTCTCCTCCACCTCCTTGACCCCCGGCACCTGGCAAGCGGCCAGTAGAAGCACGAAAACCGCGACCGTAATAGAAATCTTCATGGTTCCCTCTCCTCCGTTTCTCTGATGACCTGGGCGGTGTATACGAACAACTCGGTGGATCCGTCCCGGAAAGCCCCGGGATGAAGCCCCGCCTTGAGACATGCGTGGGCCAGGAATGTATCCCTGTCCCAGCCCTCCTCGACGGCTACCTGGGGCAGCAGGGTTCCCGCCCTGTGCCCCCTTCTGACGTAGACCCCGTGGACCCCGGGAACCACTTCCTCCGGGGAGGCCGGTTTCATGGGGGACAGAAGGGATATTTCCAGATCCAGCGAACCGGTTTCCTCCGGAGTCACCGGGTGGAACCTGGGGTCCCCCACCGCGGCTTCCCGGGCCATGGCCCGGATGGTGGCCCCCAGGGAACCGGTTCCGGTGAAGCTCCCGATGCAGCCCCGCAGGCGCCCGTCTTTCTTCAGGGTGACGAAGGCGCCTCCCTGAAGGGAGAAGACGGGGTCGCAGGGAATCTCCGGGGGCGCCCCTTCAGACGCAGCCCTGACCACCGCCGCCCGGGCCAGCCTGAGAAGGGCGACGGCTTCGTCATGGTCAACCATTCCTGACCTCATCCCTGAGTATCATTCCCGAGAAGTAGCCCACCACCTGGCTCTCGCCGGCGCCGGCGTCCGCGGAGGTCGAGTAGTGGACCTCGACCCCCCGGTCGGCCCCCGCCAGAGCCGCGTAGTAGAGAAGAACAGCGATTCCGGCGGAACCGCACGCCTCGCCGCCCCGGGCCAGGGCTGAGGCCAGCCTTTCCGGCGAGAGGGAGATGAACGCGTCCCTGACCGTCGAATCGAGTCTGACCGCCTCCCCCAGGGGATGGTAGTGGGAAAGGTCGCTGCTGGCTACGAAAAAGGCGCCCCCGGTCTCCCGGTAAAGAACCGAGGCCAGTTCCCGCTGGAAAACGGGATCGTCCGAAACGGTTACCACGGGCAGAATCCTGGTTCCCGGCCAGCGGTGCTTGACGAAGGGGAGCTGCACCTCCAGGCTGTGTTCCTGGAATACACCGGAACCGATGCCCATCCGGCGAACCCTTCCGGCGGCTTCCACCTCGACCTCCACCGGCCCGAGGGGGGTCTCGAAGGCGTCCACGTCGGGAATCACCGCACCCCGAACGTAGAACCGATGGCTCGGGGCGCAGATGATAACCAGGCCCGGATCGTCCGGCGCCGCGGCGTAAGCCTTGCCCGCGGTGCCGCCGGAGTACTGGAGGCCGGCGTGGGGAACCACCATCCCCACGGCTCCCGGCAGGGGGTGGAAGTCGCCGGTGAGCCTGGCGACGGTTTCCTGGAGAACAACGGGGTTTCCGGGGTAGAAGCTCCCGGCGAACCCCGGTTCAAGGGTTCTCGCCAAGCAGGTCCTCCATCCCGTAGAGCCCCGGCTTTTTCCCGAGGACGAAAATCGCCGCCCTGAGGGCGCCCAGGGCGAAAACCCTTCTTCCGGTGGCGGCATGGGTCAGACAGAGCCTCTCCCCGTCCCCCAGAAGGTGTACCTGGTGTTCTCCCGCAACGTCGCCTCCCCTGAGGGAGTGGACTCCGATCTCACCCGGAGGTCGTCCGGCGCCTCGACCGGAGCGGCCGTACACCCTCTCCCCGGGGATTCCTTCCATAAGGGCCGCCGCGGTGCCGCTGGGGCTGTCGGCTTTGCCCCGATGGTGGATCTCCACGATCTCCATGTCGAAGCCGCCGCCCAGCATAGACAGGGCTTCCCTCACCAGCCGGTTCAGCACGAATACCCCGGCGCTCATGTTGGCGCTGTAGAAAACCGCCCGGTCCCGGGACCAGCGGGACAACATTGAACGATGTTCCCGGGAAAGACCCGTGGTTCCCGTCACCAGCGCGGCGGGGGTGCCCTCGAGAATCCCCTCCAGGTTGCCCCAGGCGTCGGGTGTGCTGAAATCCACGAGGACTTCCGTTCCCGGGGGAACGTCCAGGGGGGTGTCCCGGTCTATCCGGGCGCTCACGATAATGGACTGCTCCAAGGCTTCCTGGATCACCAGCCTTCCCATGCGCCCCGAAGCCCCGAAGACGCCTATGGTCATCGGAGGATTCCGGCTCCGGCCAGGGCGCATCGGACGGCCTCCCGGCATGACTCCCCCGGGGCCACCAGGGGAAGCCGGGGCGACGGGTCCGGGAAGATTCCCAGCAGGCCCAGAGCGACCTTGACCGGCCCGGGGTTGGTTTCCAGGAACAGGGCTCTGAACAGGGGGAACAGCCTCTCGTGGATCCTCCTGGCGGCCTCCACGTTTCCCGCGAGCCCCTGGCGGATCATCTCGCCCATGGCTGCGGGAGCGACGTTGGAGGTCACTGAGACCACCCCCCGGGAACCCAGGAAAGCCTGGGCCAGGGCAAGATGGTCGTCACCGGAGAAGTAGGCGATGTCGCAGGCCTTCCGGATCTCGGTAACCCTTTCCACAGTGCCGGCGGCGTCCTTGATGGCCGCTATGTTCGGGTGCCCGCCCAGAGCCGCCACGGTGTCCACGTTCATTCCCACGCCGGTACGGCCCGGAACGTTGTACATCATCACGGGCTTTTCCGAGGCGTCGGCCACCGCGGAAAAGTGGGCGATCTGGCCGGCCGGGGTGGGCTTGTTGTAGTAGGGGGTTATCACCAGCACCCCGTCTATTCCCGTTCTGACAGCTTCCCGGGTGAAACGCAGGGTGGTCTCCGTGCAGTTGGTGCCGGTGCCCCCCAGGACGGGTACCGCCCCGGAAGCCCTTTCCACAACGGTCTCCATGACCCGGAGCCTCTCGGCTTCGCTCATGGTGGCCGGCTCTCCGGTGCAGCCGCACGCCAGAAGCCCTTCAACTCCCTGATCTATCTGGAAGTCCACCAGTCGGCCCAGGGCCCGGTAGTCCGGCGCCCCCTGGGCGAAGGGGGTAGCCAGGGCGGTGAAGGTTCCCCTGAGGGTCATTTCTGTTCCCGTTTGTCTATCATGTCCAGGAAGGGCTTCATAAGCTCGATGGGAATGGGGAAGGCGATGGTGGAGTTGTTCTCCGTGGCGATCTCGCCCAGGGTCTGAAGGTACCTCAGCTGAAGGGCCACCGGATGCTGCTCGATCACCTGGGCTGCCTCGCTGAGCTTCTTGGAGGCCTGGAATTCGGCGTCGGCCCTGATTACCTTGGACCTGCGGTCACGCTCGGCCTCGGCCTCCTTGGCCATGACCCTCTGCATCTCCACGGGCAGGTCCACGTGCTTGACCTCCACGGCGGTGACTTTGATGCCCCAGGGGTCGGTCATCCGGTCGAGGATGTCCTGGAGCTTGCCGTTAATCTCGTCCCGCTCCGCCAGGAGCTGGTCCAGGGTGGTCTCGCCCAGAACGCTCCGAAGGGTGGTCTGGGCCAGCTGGTTGGTGGCGTACATGTAGTTGGTGACCTCCAGCACGGCCTTCTTGGGGTCCATGACCCGGTAGTAGGCCACCGCGTTGACCTTCACGCTGACGTTGTCCCGGGTGATGATGTCCTGGGGAGGCACGTCCATGGTGATGATTCGAAGGTCCACCTTCTTGAGGACGTCTATGATCGGGAACACCAGCACCAACCCCGGCCCCTTGAGGCCGATAACCTTGCCGAGCCGGAAAACCACTCCCCTCTGGTACTCCTTCAGGACCCGTAGGGAGATGAGCAGGAAGAACCCGATGATGCCCAGCGGAATGCAGACAGGACCCATGGAAAGCTCCTTTCGGTTAACAGGGTTCGACTATGAGAACCGGGTCGTCCGGATCGTAGGCCACAACCTTCGCTTCGGCGCCGGAAGCCAGCGGGGAGCCGGACCTGCACCACCAGAGTTCCCCCCTGATCTCCATCACCTGCCTCCCCCTGAAGCCCCGGGCTTTTCTGATGATCCCGCATTCCCCGACCATGCCGTCGTAGCCGGTCATTCTGGGGCCTTTCTGGGCCTTGAGACCCAGAAACAGAAGGAACACCAGTATAAGAAGGACGCATGCGGCGGTGATGATCAAGGCGATCTGGCTCATTCCACCCTCCAATCCTCAGCGGATTCCACACCCTTTATCCTCAGCATGAGCCCCGTAGGGTTCGTGGCCGCGGACAGGGCGGTCTCCTGGTCTATGGCGCCATCGGAGAGCAGCCTGTAGAGTGCCATGTCAAAGGTCTGCATGCCGTACTGCCTGCCGCTCTGCTCCATGGTTTCGGGGATGAGGTAGGTCTTCTCCGGGTCGGTTATGCAGTTCATGATGGTGGATGTGTGCATCATTATCTCGCACGCCAGCACCCTCTCGCCGCTGTCGTCGCACCGGGGAAGAAGCCTCTGGCTTATCACCGCCCGGAGCAGACCGCCCAGTTGAATCCTGACCTGCTTCTGCTGGTGGGCCGGGAACATGTCAATGATCCGGTTCACGGTTTCCGGAGCGTCGGTGGTATGCAGGGTGCTCATGACGAGGTGGCCGGTTTCCGCCCCGGTCAGGGCTATCAGGGCGGTTTCCGCGTCTCGCATCTCCCCGATGAGGATGACGTCCGGGTCCTGCCGGAAAACGGACCGGAGGGCGTTGGCCCAGCCCGGAGTGTCTATGCCGACCTCCCTCTGGCATACGCTGGACTTCCTGTCGGCGTGGAGGAACTCGATGGGGTCCTCTATCGTCACGATGTGGGCTTTCCTGTGTTCGTTGACGTGTCTTATCATGGCCGCCAGAGTGGTGGACTTGCCGCTCCCGGTGGCCCCGGTGACCAGCACCAGCCCCCTTCTTGTCATGGCGATGTCCTTCACCGCCTGGGGAAGGCCCAGCTTCTCGATGTCGGGAACGGTGAAGGGGATCTTCCTCATGACCACCGCCGGGGTTCCCCGCTGGTGGAAGATGTTCACCCTGAACCTCGCCTTGCCCCCGAGGCTGTACGCAAGGTCCACCTCGTTCCCATCACCGAGGCTCGCGAGTTGTTTCTCGCTGGCCATCTCGCCGATGATCCGCTGCAGGTGCTCGGTGCCGAACTCGGGAAAACCCTTGGCGTGGATGATGTGGCCGGAACGGCGGACGATGGGCGGAGAACCCGCCTTGAAGTGAATATCGCTTACCTGGTCGTCAACCAGTGCGTCAAGGATCTGGTCAATAGCCTTGTCCCGAGCCATACAACCCCTTTTCCCGTATATATGCTCTTACTTCATCGGTTACAAGGTATCTGATGCTGCTTCCCCGGGATACCCTTTCCCTTATCTGGGTTGAGGACAGACATACTCCCGGGAACTCGAACAGCCTCACCCCGGACAGCCAGTCCCCGGAAACGCCCTCGGTCGAGAAACCCGGCCTGGTGCCCACCACAACGTCGGCCTCCCGGAGGATCCTGTCAGGTTCCCTCCACAGGTGCATCTCCGCCAGGCTGTCCATTCCCAGGATCAGACAGGGTCTGCCCCGGGAATGAGCCGAAAGGCGTTCTATCAGATTGACAGTGTAGGAAGGACCGGTCACGGGTTCCATGTCCAGCACGGAAAACCGGTCGTCGCCGGAGATGGACATCTCAAGCATCCGCAGCCTGTGGGCGAAAGGGGTAACCCGGGGAAGCCGCTTATGGGGCGGATGCCTGGCGGGGATAAAATGGACTCGGTCCAGGCGGAACCTCTCCATGGCTTCCTGGGCCAGGACCAGATGCCCCAGGTGGGGCGGATCGAAGGTGCCTCCCAGAAAACCGGGAGTCATCTCTCCTCCGAGAGGATCTCCTCCACCCTGAGCAGTTCTTCCGGCGAGAGAGCGCCTTCGTCCACGGCCCTCCGGTAATAACTCCTGGCGGAATAGTCGTTCCCCTGGGCCTGGTAGGCGTCGCCGATGGTGAGCATTATCCTGCCGCGGCTGGAGGCCTCGGGATAGCTGTCAAGCGCTTCCCTGAGGTAGAGGATGGCGGCGTCGGGCCTGTCTCTTCGAAGGTAGAAGCGGCCGGTGTCCAACGCCCTGAGGGCCAGATGATCGTCGATTCTGGAAAGAAGGCTTTCCGCCTGCTCCCTCAGCTCGGAGCCGGGATACCTGTCGAGGAACAGCTCGACCTCCTCCCGGGCACGGATCACCGGAGCCGGGTCCCGGCGATGGTCGCGCCGCTGCATCCAGAGAGTCTGAGCAAGGGCAAGCTGCGCGTCGTCCGCCCAGGCTCCCCTGGGAAACTCGTTCACCACCCGGTAGAGCCCGAACTCGGCGTCGGCCCAAAGCCTCATCTCCCGGTTGCACAGGGCTCCCCGGAGAAGGAAGAAGTCGTAGAGCTCGTCACCGGGGAATCTGAACTGGAGCTCGGTGTAGAGCAGGGAGGCCCGGGACCACTGTCCCTGGTCGAACCTTTCGGCGGCGGCCTGAACCAGAGCCTCCCGGGACATTCCCTCGGAGGCCGCGGATGTTCCGCAGGCGCACATCCACAGAAGCGCCGCGACTGTTATCAGCTTCCGGTACATTCCTCTCCTAAGGCGTTACGAAAAACCTGAGGGAATCCCTGCGGGCTGCGGCGGTCATGGCGGCCTGGGTTCCCAGCCCCGGGGAGACCTGGCAGGCCCTCGTATACCAGAGCAGCGCGGTCTGCGGGTCGCCGGAGCCTTGAGCGATCTCCCCGAGGATCACCGCGGCCTCCACTCTCACACCTGTGAAACTGGAGTTCCAGACCTCCATCAGCAACTCCCTGGCCAGGGGACCCTGCCCCTGTTCCAGTTCCTGCCGGGCTGAACGGATCAGGAGTTCCATCCGCCGATACCTCCAGCCCGGGTCAATCTCGTCCATCCGGTCCAGCTCGGTGAGAACCGACATCTCGTCTCTCCATCGGGCGGGCACGTACTGCATCAGCCTGGCAGCGGCCCTTAGCCTGGGAGTCCGCAGATCGGTTCTCACCAGGGGAATCCTGTCCAGTTCCACCAGATGCCGTTCCGCGTGGACCGCCAGCAGGCTGTCCCCGCGGGGGGTTCCGGAAAGGCTGTCGGGAACCCCGGCCACCGCCGGAAGGTGTCCCGCCGCGAAGGCCCCCCGGACGAGCCACTCCTCCTCGAAAACCTCCGCCAGTTCAGGGGAGCACTCCACGGCCTGTCCGAAGGCCGTGTACGCCTGAAGAGAGTCGGCGTCCCTGGCCATCTCCCACCCGAGTCTGCGCCAGAGTTCACCGATCCTTCGGGGCTCTGCTTCCCCGGGGGATCCGGTGAGTACCTGCAGCGCCTCCAGAGCCTTCTGCCTGGCGGTCCTGTTCCTCTCCACCTGGGATGCCAGAACCGCGGCCTCCGCCAGTTCCAGCTGAAGGGCGGGATCGTATTCCTCCTGCAGGAGGGCGGCTTCCTGATAGAAGAGCAACGCCTGGGAATACTGTCCCGAGGCCATGAACGCCCTGGCCTGTTCCAGAAGCCCCGCCTGCTCCCGGGAGGCCCCCGTGTCGCAACCCGGCAGGGTGAGAATCAGGCAGAGAAGAAAAGGCAGGGCGTTGCGCATCAGTCCGCCCTGCTGGAATAGAAGAGGTAGATCAGGGCCGCCACCACCCCGGTGACCACAACCGGTTCCAGGACCTTGTTCCCGGTGGCCTCGGGTATCTCGTCGTTAACCCAGCGCTCCGTCCGGTGTTCAAAATCCTGGGCGTCGTCCGGGGAAACCGTGTCCTGCACCAGCCCCTCGGTTCTCCAGGTGTCCACCACCGTGCCGCTCTCGTCGGTGAGGGTGAAGGAGAGGCGGCAGACCGCGGACCTTCCCATCCGTCTGCCTCCCAGCAGCCATGATCTTTCCACGGCCCCGTAGAGGACCCCCAGCTCCATGGGCCGCACCATCAGCTGGCAACCCAGGCGTTCGGTTCTCTCGGCTTCCACCCTGACACCCCGTCCCGCCAGAAGGTCGGTGACGGACTGGCGGATGAGCCATCCGCCCTCGTGCTCTCCCTCCACGAGGATGAAAAGGCTTTCCACGCCCTCGAGGGCCACGGCGTCGGCCACCGGAACCACCGCCTGGTAGACGGCTTCCTCGAGCATCTCGAGGTTTCCCTGAACACCGGTCAGGATCGAGAGCACCAGCGCGAATGGTATCATTTGGTCACCCTTCCTTCAAAGTGGAATTCCGCTGTTTCCCGGCAAATATAGGTTCATGGAAGGGGTTCGACTACCATGAACCCGTCTCCCCCCTCCACCAGACTGCAATTGTAGACCCTTCCCGGTTCCACCGGCCGGGTGAACTCCGCCGGGGGGTCAGATTCCGGGGAATCGTAACAGGAATGCCCCTCCCACGGTGAATCCGCCAGCACCGGAACGGCGGCTCCGGAAAGCCTCTCCGCCCATGACTGGTACAGGCACTCCCCCAGGGACGACAGCGCCGCGAGCCGTCGGGAAGCCTCGGGGCCCGCTACGGCGTCCCCCTCTGCGGCCGCTCGAAGGTACTCCCTGGTGCCCTCCTCGGGCCACCAGGGGAAAGCGGCGATGTGCCGAAGCGACCGCCAGCGGCCGAGAAACGACTCCAGGGCGGCGAAGTCCCCGGTGGTCTCCCCCGGGTAGCCGGTTATCACGGTGAATCTGACCGCCACCTCCCGGGAAAGCCCCTCCAGGTCCTCCATTATGCGGGTGATCCGGTCGGGGCCGTAACCCCTTCCCATCCTTTCCAGCACCCGCCCGGAGACGTGCTGAATGGGAAGGTCCACGTAGGGGGCAAGGTTGGGGCGGTTCTCCAGAAGTTTCAACAGCCCCTTCGGGAAGTGGGCGGGATGAAGATAGTAGAGCCTGAACCAGACCTCCGGGTGGGCAAGAATCACCCTGTCAAGCATTCCCGTCAGGTCCGGGTGCGCCCCGGAATCCTGGGCCACCAGCCCGATCTCCCGGGCGCCCTGCCGGACCACGTGGTCCACTGACTTCTCAACCTCCCGGGAGTCCGTCGGGCGGAACGGTCCCCGGATCATGGGGATGGTGCAGTAGCTGCAGTTGTTGCCGCACCCGTCGGCGATCTTCACGAACCGCGACACCCCCCGTCCCTCCTGAAGGGGCGCAGCCGGGGATGCTCCCAGCCACAGTGCCAGCCGGTGGACTTCCCCCGGTTTCATCACCAGGTCTATGTCCTCCAGACCACCGCTGCCGTCGTCGGAGAACCGGCCCGGCAGACAGCCCGCCAGGACCACCTTTCTCCCCTTCCCCGAAGCCTTCCATGCCAGCACGTCCCCGAGCCTCTCCAGGCTCTCCTCCACCGCGGGGGCGATGAAGGCGCAGGTGTTCAGGATTATCAGGTCCGCCCGGTCGGGATCGTTCCGGAACCGGAGTCCCGCGCTCCTGCACACCGCCCCGAGCACCTCGGAATCCACCAGATTCTTGGGACAGCCCAGGGTAATCACGTGGAAGCTGTTCAATCACTCGTCCCCGGATACCACGGCGTATCCTTCCGGAACCGGCATGTCGAAGAGTCCTCCGGGAACCCGCATCCCGGTCTCCAGCCCGCTCAGGGCCCATTCGGTGGCGTTCCCGTTGACATCGGAGGTGGAGAAGAGAACCGGCAGGGAATCCGCGGCCGAGTAACGTACCCGGAGCATCGAGATGCCTCCGCCCAGGTCCCCCTGGACCGTCACCGTCACAAGACCGTCCAGGGTCTCCCCCCGGATGTCCATGCCCTCGTCCCCGGCACGGTGCAGGAGATGGAGAAAGCCTTCGGGACTGGAGTCCCCGTAGACCATGACTTCCCCGTAAAGGGGCTCCACCGTGTAGACCGCAGTGCCGTCGCAACCGGTTATCCTGCCAGGGGGGTCGGTGAAGTCCAGTCTGAACAGGTTGGGGTGCGCCAGGGACATGACGCCCCGGCTGACCTCGGTTTCCAGGGTTAGGGCCCAGGTGTCGGTCTGCACGAAATTCCCGGTGAGGAACACCGAGTCTTCCAGTTTGGCCGTCAGCGGGTCCAGAAGACCCGCGGCTAGTATCAGCAGAAACATCAATGGCTTCCTCCGTCAGGGAAACGATTGTCCCAGCATTGCGTCGGTTCCCACCACCACCATGACCCCTCCACCCTGGGGCGCCACAGCGTCTATAAGGCTCCCGCCTCCCTGATGTTCCACCGACTCGGGTCTTGAGAGCCACCGGCTCAGGGAATCCGACAACGCCTCCGCTTCGGCCTCCATTCCCTGGCGGTGGAGCACCACGGTCACCTCAGGCGCTTCAGGGTCCATCACCGTCTCCACGGAGCAGCCCATCCCGGTGAGCCGTCCGGAGATCCATTCCATGACCTCCCCGCCGGCGGACTGGCCCACCACCACCACCGAGAGCCCCCGGAGGATGCTGTCCGACCCGGAATCTGCAATCCCGCCGGTCTCCTCCCCCAGTTCGGCTTCGATTCTGCGCACCGCCAGCCGGGCGTCCTCCGCCAGGGACGAGCCAGGGTGCCTGTATACAACCCCGTTGAACTCCTCCCTGGACGCCGACAGGCTTCCCCTCCAGTAGAGCTGGCTTGCCCTGGCGAACTGGACCAGAGCCGACTCCCCCTCGGCCAGCCCGTTCCCGTCCAGATTCTCCCCCCCGCCGCCGCAGGAGGCGAAAAAAAGCGCCGGCAGAAGAACCGCAGCCTCTAGCAGCTTCATCACATCTCCATTTCGTCGTCGGGAGGCAGCACCCCGGATTCCGGCTTCTGCAACACCTCCCGGGCCTTGCTTCCGCAATAGGGTCCCACCACGCCCACCTGCTCCAGCATCTCCAGGAGTCTGGCGGCCCTGGTGTAACCCACCTTCAGCCTGCGCTGCAGCAACGAGGCGGACCCCCTCTGGTACATCACCACCACCCTGCGGGCCTCGTCCAGCAGAGGATCGTCGAGGCTTATGTCGCCGAGGGCGTCCGGCCCCTCCTGCTCGTCGTCGGAAGGTTCGTAGTCGTAGGGCATGTGGGGCTGTCCCTTCCAGAAGGTCACCAGCTCCTTGATCTCCCGGGAGGATACGAAGGAGCCGTGAACCCTCACGGGGTCCGGCGCCCCGGCGGGCATGAAGAGCATGTCCCCCTGGCCCAGGAGCTTCTCGGCGCCGTTCATATCCAGGATGGTTCTTGAGTCGGTCTTGGATTTGACGTTGAAGGCTATCCGGGAGGGGAAGTTTGCCTTGATCATGCCTGTTATGACGTCCACCGAGGGCCGCTGGGTGGCCACCACCAGGTGTATGCCCACCGCCCGGGCCTTCTGGGCCAGCCGGGCTATGGGCTGTTCGATGTCGTTCCCCAGAACCATCCTGAGATCGGCCAGCTCGTCGATCACCGTCACTATGGATGGCATGGTATCGGGGGTTTCCGGTGAATCGGAATCGGCTCTGCCTGATTTTTCCGCCTGGGCGGCGCTCCGGATGTTGCCGTTGTACTCGTCTATGGAACGGACTCCCTGCCGGGTGAGAAGGGCGTACCTGTCCTCCATCTCCCTGACCAGCCTGTCCAGCAGGGCCCTGGCCCGCTGGGGGTTGAGCACCACCGGAGACCAGAGGTGCGGAATCCCCTCGTAAATGGAAAGCTCCAGCATCTTGGGGTCTATCAGGGCCATCCTCACCTGGTTCGGGGTTCTCGTCATGAGGATGGAGGTGAGAATCGAGTGGATGCAAATGCTCTTGCCGCTTCCGGTGGCTCCGGCGATAAGCAGGTGGGGCATGTCGGCGATGTCCACCACCAATGGTCTTCCCTCGGCGTTCTTGCCCAGGGCAACTGGAATCCTCTCGTTCTCCACGGAAGTGAGAACCTCCCGGAGGTAGACCATCTCGGGATTCTTGTTGGGCACCTCGATGCCCACGGTACCCTTGCCGGGTATGGGCGCCAGTATCCTTATCCTCTTGGCTGCCAGGGCCAGGGCGAGGTCGTCGGCCATGTTCACGATCCGGTTCACCTTCACCCCGAGCCCGGGAGTGAGTTCGTACCGGGTGAGAACCGGTCCCGCGCAGACGGTGTTCTCCAGGCGGCACTCGATACCGAAATCGGCCAGCTTCTCCACCAGCACCGCGCCCCGCTCCTGGATCTCCCTGGCGGACTGCCTGGTGCGTTCCCCAGGCGCGGGCATCTTCAGGCACCTGACGTCCGGAAGGGTGTAGGCGGATTCGTCTCTTTCACCGGTGTCCGCCGGAATCCGAAGCCTTGGCTTGGAGACCGTTCCGGAGGGCGACCCGGTGCTCCGCTGCTCCACCGCGGGAACCGGCGAGTCGTGGAACACCACCTTCACAGGGGACGGTTCCGGGAGCGTTTCCACCGGCGCGCCCCGGACCCACGGGCTGGAAGAAGGCTCCGGGGGCAGCCCGGCCACGACCTGGGGCACCGCTCTTGGCTTGGGCCTGCGGGATCCGAACCTGCGGAACAGCCCCTCCAGACTGCCGCCGATGTCCCACCCGGTGAGGGTCGTGAGGGACGCGGTGAAAAGGAGGAACATGGCCAGCCACGTGAGCACCCCTCCGATCAACTCCTCCAGGATGGCCACCAGCCTCATGGCCAGCCGGCCGCCAGGAAACAGCGCCGACTCCGGAAGTACTCTGGCCAGGATCACCGTGGCGGCGGCCGCCAGGAAGAACGCCGTGAGGAAGATTCCGAACAGGGTCTTCAGCCAGGGCCGGGCAAAGCCGAAACCCATGGAAAGACACCCGGCCAGGAGAACCCCTGCGGGAATGAAAAAGGCCAGCAGACCCGCGGCTTCCCTGAGCAGCAGTCCGGTCTGGGCCAGTATATCGGACCTTTCCGGTGGAAGAATCAGGGCCGAGACCAGGGCCGCGAACAGGAAGAGGGACAGAAAGAACAGGACGGCCCTGACGGGGCGGGGTCTGCGGGGAGCTTTCCTTTTCATACCCGCCTCGCCGAGGTTCCGCCGGAAACCCTCGGCGGATAGAGAGTATCGGGCCTCAGAACGCCGTCAACGTTGTAGGAGTAACTGATGGTCCGCCCGGCGTGCAGGGAAATCTCCGCGACCCAGCTTCCGTCAGGCAGCTTCTGCATGGGATTCGCTGCCGGGTCCCAGCCGTTCCAGTCGCCCACCACGGAAACCGCCGCGGCTCCGGGGCAGCCCAGGCAGAGGAATTCCACCCTTACCCTCTCTGAAAGGCCCAGGTGCACGGCTTCCTTGAGACCATCGTAGGGCTTGAAGACCGGCTTCACCCGGGGAGGAATCTCCATGACGCCCCCCCTGCCGGGGTCCCTGGCCCTCCTCTGCTTTCCCTTTCGCGCGAAAAAACAGCCGAAACCCCTGAGAAAAACGCTCTCCCCGGAACTGAGGGTCTCGGTGATGATGTCCAGCAGCACCACCGTCAGGGACTGGACCTCGCGTACCGTGAGCCCGGTCCTTCTGGCGGCCTCCCTGGCGAGCTCCTCCCTGGTCAAGGCGCACCTCCCCTGGCAAATGGGTATCTTCTCATGTCATGATGGATTGAATATAGTCATAATCCGCCCGGGAAGCCCCGGGCCTCTGCCGTCAGGAGGTGCGTGTGCAGTCCCTTTGGGTGATCGCGGGGCCCCCGTTCTCCGGGAAGACCACGATAGGCTCGCTTCTGGGGGAAATTCTCGGCTGCCCGTTCGTGGACCTGGACCAGATGGTGGCCTCTCGGGCGGGGGCTTCCGTGGAGGAGGTCTTCAGGCTTCAGGGCCCGGAGGCGTTCCGAAGCATGGAAACACTGTGCCTTCTTGAAATCCTCGAGATGACCGGACCCGCGGTGGCCGCTCTGGGAGGCGGGACGCTGCTTTCCCCGGAAAACCTGCATGCCGTCATGAAGAGGGCCGTTATCTTCACCCTGGTCCCGGGAGAGGCGGAACTGGAAACCAGGATCGCCCCGGGCCGCCCACTCTCCCGGGACCGAAGGGAGTTGAGGGATCTCCTCGAAAACAGGCGGGAGCACTACCTGTCCCTGCCGAACCGGGTGGACATCCGCGGGCTTTCCCCTGCCGAAGCCGCCCGGCTCATCGCCGCCAGGATCGGTCCTACTCGGATGACTCGGTGAGTCCCGCCCGGGCGATGGTTTCCCGGGCGTGGGCCAGCCCCACGTAAAAACGGTCGGTGTAGAGGGTGTATTCATCCCGAAGCCCGGGCGGGGTCATGTTCACCGTGATCACGT
Source organism: uncultured bacterium (assembly GCA_964607515.1). Classification (GTDB taxonomy): domain Bacteria; phylum Fermentibacterota; class Fermentibacteria; order Fermentibacterales; family JCC-6; genus UBA6080. The sequence continues at coordinate 49,829 of CAZSKU010000003.1, forward strand.
TGGCCCCGGCGTGGAAACACCGGAGCTGTCCGTCGGGAAGCAGTTTCTGGAAGGTGCTCGTGGCGGGAATCAGTGTGTTCCCCAGGTAGAGCCTCATGGCGGCCACGAATCTCAGCCCCAGTTCCGGGTCTCCGGAAGGCTGGTGTTCCAGCGGCGTGCCCGCCGCGGGCATGAAGATGGAGACGCTGGACATCTCCACGGCCAGATCCTTCATCAGCAGAAGATCCCCCACCAGGCTTTCAAGGGTCTGGCCGGGAAGGCCGAGAAGCGTGCCGGACCCCACGCTGAACCCCCGTTCCCGGAGGGTCCTGAGCATGGCTATCCTGTCCCGGAGGGAGAAACCGGGCTTCATCCTGGAGAAGAGCTCCGGGTCCGACGTCTCGTGCTTCAGTATGAATTTGCCCGCTCCGGCCCGTCGCCATGCATCCAGTTCCTCCACCCCGTGGAATCCCACGCAGAGTATGACCTCCATGCCCATGGCGGATATCCCGGAGATCACCCCGGTGAGCCATCCCGCCTCGTAGGTCTCGCTTTCCGCCGCCTGCAGGAAGAAGGTCCCGATTCCGTTCCTCCGGGCTGTTGCCGCGGTGTCCAATATCTCCTCTGCGCTGAGTTCGTAACCTTCAGCGCCCCTGTTTCCCAGACGCATTCCGCAGTACAGACAGCTGCACCGGCACCGGTTCGAGAACTCGATAACCGCCCTGAGGTAGGCTTTCCGACCGAAGTGAGTCTCTCTTACCCTTGCCGCTTCCCGGCAGATCACCCCGAAATCCTCTTCGCCTGCTTCCAGAAGCGCCCGCAGATCATCCGGAGCAAAACCCTTCCGGACCCTGTCCCTAACCCAGCGCTCATCCACCCATCAACCTCCTGACATGTTCCAGAGCGGAGTGGTACGCCTCCGGGGGCAGCTCAACTCCGGTCCAGTATGAAAACGAAAGGATCGCCTGTCTTACCAGCATGCCTTCCCCGGTGACCACCCTCACACCCCCTTCCCGCAGGCCGTTCCTCCATCTCCAGCGGGGGTTGTAGTTAAGGTCCATGAAAGTCCAGCCCCTGCCCGGCATGAGGGGAAAGGGGTCATCATCGTTCCAGCCCAGGGGGGTGGCGTTCACCAGGGTGCCCGGCGGCCCCTCCATGTCCGTCCGAGCCTGGTCCAGGGGATGCTGCGACGGGTCCCGGGGGTTCCTGCAGTAAACCGTGAAATCCCTTCCGGAAAGCGCCGCCGCGACTGCCGACGAGGCCCCTCCGGCACCCACCACCAGGAAGGGTTCCCGGAGCCGGGCCGCCTCCCGGGAAAAGGCTTCCAGATCCGTATTGTGCCCGGCCAGAATCCCGCCCGAAGCCCTGACGGCGTTCACGGCCCGGGTTCCAAGGGCTTCCGGCGACCTTTCGTCGCAAAGGTCGAAAACCCTTCTCTTGAATGGAACAGTCACGTTCATGCCCGCGTATTCTCCCCCCCTGAGGGCTTCCAGCACCGACTTCAGCCGCCGGGGACGGGTGGGGAGAAGCACGTACTCGCCTGACAGCCCGGACTCTTTCAGGAAGAGCAGGTGTATCTCCGGAGACAGGGAGTGGGCCACGGGGAAGCCCACCAGCCCGAACCTCACCGGTGCCTCCTTCTTCGCAGCGCCGCGAGCATTCTGTGGACGGCCGCAGAAACACCCCTGGGGGCCATGAACACCGGTTCCATCAGGTCCGTCCCCCGGGGGAGGTCCATGGCCATTGGGCTTCCCGGGTATATCCGGATGGTCCCGATGTTCACGAAGGTTCTGCGGAAGCCCAACAGAAGCCTTGCGGCGACCATGAAGGCGAGTTTCAGAACCAGCGCCGGGAATCCCTCTCCGGGATTGCCGTTGAAGAAGTTGACCCCCACCGTGAGCCCGGCTCTGCGGGCGTCCCTGACCACCGTGAAGAGCGGTCTTCCTCCGGACGGCTTTCCGAGAAGCCGCATACCCTTCCGGGTGACGGCGTCCGGCGAGAAATCCACCCAGGAACACCCGTTCGCCCTGAGCAGACGCAGAAAATCACGGTTCACGGATTCCGAAAGCCAGGCTCCCCACTCAATAGAGATCCCGGACGCACCCAGGGCCCTGACCAGATCCTCGGCGTAATCCCTGGGATGGTCGAACACCGAGTCCACGAACATGAAGGAACGGGCCCCAAGCTCTTCAAGCCTTCGTGCGTCCTCCACCACCTCCTCCACGGGACGGGTTCTGAAGGATCGGCCGCCTATCCGGCCGTAGGTGCAGTAGCGACATCCGAAGGGGCAACCCCGGCGGCTCTGTACCCCTACTGATCCCCTGTCAGGGTAGTCCGACAGGGGGAAAACCGTGTAGTCAGGGTTCAGAAGGGTTCCCGCATCCGTCATGGGCGGCGTCAGAAGCCTCTCCGCCGGCGCGGTGCCGGCTTCGATGCTCTCCAGCAGCTCCGGGAACACCTCCTCTCCCTCTCCGGAGATGCCGAACCGTATGCCGGGCCACCGGTGCAGAATGGTTTCGGCGTATATCGAAAAGCCCGGACCGCCAACCACCAGGGTCCCCCGGAAGTCCCGCAGCGCGTCCATGACCATTCCGAAGGCATCCATATAGGACCAGGTGACCGGCCAGCTGCTGTCGTCGATATTTCTCAGGGACACCGCTGCCACATCGGGTTCCGTCTCCCTCACCGCCAGCAGGAGCGCCGGAACGGGGTTGACGTGGAGACTAAGGTCCACCCCCGAAACCCTGTGTCCACGGGCCTTGAGGTGGGCCGAGAGAAAAGCCGGCCCCAGGGGATAGATCGGCGCTTCCCGGCGTCCCGTGGGTGACTGGATCAGAAGAACCTTCATGGAACCGCCCTTTCAGGGGGGATTTGACCGGACGTGCCGAAAAACTATAATGAAAACCATGGAAAGCGGCCTGTACCTCATCCTTCTCCTGGCGGCGCCACCCCCCACCGGAGGCAGGCACCCGGCTCTCGACAGCCTGGCGGCCTCCATACTGGCCATGGACAGCATCCCCACGGGAACGGACCTTCTCAGAATGGCCGCCCTGAAAGGATGGGTCTGGCCTCTCGGGGAGGTGTCCCTGCTGCGGGAACCGCAGGAACCGGAGCCAGACTCCCCCTTCTGGGGCAGCGGCGAGTCCGCGGACGGCTTCTGCCTGGTCACGGCTCCGGCGCCGTCCTTCCGCCTGGACCCCCTGCCCCCGGCATCGGTGGATCCCGGAGAATTCGTGGAGCTTTCCCCCAGGGGTCAGCCCCGGGACATGAGGGGGGCGGTGCTCTCCCCCTGTCTGGATGTGATCCCATTGAAGGAACCGGGGTTCCGGGCTTTCCGGGAGGGGACCTGGTGGGTGGAGTTCATGGCCGATACCCCCTACGGTCCGCAGGTGCTCATGCTCACCCCGGTCACCGCCGGCGAACCCGGCGGATGGCCGGGCAACGGCTGGGGTCGTGACAGGATCATCGAGGGAATCAACGGGCTTCGCAGGAAGCTCGGAATCGGGGAACTTCGGGAAAACCCGGTGCTCAACGTACTATGCGGCATCAGGGCAAGGCAGGCCGGCAGTTGGGGAGGGGCCTTTCACTCCTTTCCAGGAAGCCCCGGGACGGGGGCCATGATGCCGCCCGCTTTCGGCGCCTGGGCCGAGAACATCGCCACCGGTTCCACCGTGGAAGAGGCCCTGGAGATGATCCTGGTCAGCCCCTTCCACCTGGCCTCATGCCTTCAGGAAAGGTATCGCTTCATGGGGACCGGAACTGTCTCCGGCGGCCGGGGAGCGACCCTTGTTATCATCCTGTCGGAGGCTGCCGATGAGTGACCCTCTGCTCCGCCGGACTCCCTTGATCCCCTTCGCCGCCGGCTTCCTGGGCGTCCTTTCCGCCGCCGGAGCGGCGGCTCTGTCGCCCGACCCGGGAATCACCCTCATGCTCGCCCTCACCGCCATGGTCTGCGCCGCCCTGAGGATATCCGTGGACGGCCGGGAGTACGAGACGGTCCACACCATGCTCCTTTTCCTCTGCTTCTGGTACGGCGGCGTCGGCGCCGGTCTTCTTGCGGTGCCGGTACTGGCCTCGGGGTCTGTTCTGGACCCACGGGATTCCCTCCGTACGGGCGCCTTCCACGTGGGCACCGTGATTCAGGGGCTGCTGATCCTCCCCATGGCGCTCCTCTTCCCCGGTGGTTCCGGAGGATACCCGCCGCCGGTCTACCTCATGCTGGTGCCCCTGCTCTTCCTCGCCAGAAGGCTGGCCGCACCCGTCCCGCACCGGAGGCCCAGGAGGAGTCTGGCCTTTCTGGGTTTCCTGGCCAACGTGCCAGCCGTGCTGCTGGCGATCCACGTAACTGAGGCATTCGGAAGGGCGGCAACCCTGGTGCTGTGCGGACTCTGCATCTTCTACCTGATCCTGGTCCGACGGGAAACGCTGGCCATCGAGAAAAGGGCCGTCACGCTCCGCCGCATCACCCGGCACAACAGCGTTTCCAGGGCTCTGCTCTCGTCGGCTTCCCTGCCTGAGTTCATTTCAATCCTGGAGGCCGGAACAGGACCCGGTTTCACTTTCTACGAGAAGGGATCCGAGGGGTGGACCCGGTGGACCTCCTCCGGGTCCGGGAATGTTTCCGCCCTCCCGAAACCCCTTCCCGGAGGTCTCAGCTACTCGAGCCCCGCTGTACCCGGGCTTCTGATCACCGCCGAAGGGCCCGCGGCCGAGGCCGTCTCGGGTCACGTCAGGAGCGAAGCCCGGGACTTCAGTGAGCAGATCGCAAGAACCTGGCAGGTGGCCTCCGCCAGAATCCACCAGGAGGAGGCTCTTTTCAGCGTCGCCCTGCTGCTGGCAAGGATAGCGGACCTGAAGGACAGGTACACGAAGATGCACTCCCTCAGGGTCGCCGCCCTTTCCTCGGCCCTCGGATCGGAACTGGGGCTTTCGGAACCGGAACTGGCGATGCTCCGGACCGGCGCTTTGCTGCACGACATCGGCAAGGTAAGCCTGCCGTCGGAAATCCTGGGCAAGAAGGGCATCCTTACTTCCCGGGAAAGGGCAGTAATCAGGGACCATCCTGGTGAGGGCGCGGCCCTGGTATCGGGCCTCAGCAGGTTCCGGAAGGCTGCTGAAACGGTTCTGCACCACCACGAAAGGATGGACGGCAGCGGCTACCCTTCCGGGCTTCGGGGCTCCGGTATTCCCCTGCACAGCAGGATAGTGGCGGTGGCTGACACCTTCGACGCCATCACCGCCGACAGACCCTACCACCCGGAGGTTCAGAGCGGCAGCGCCCTCAGGGAGATCCAGGCGGGCAGGGGAACCCTGTACGACGCCCGGGTGGTGGATGCCCTGGCCAGACTGGTGGAGGCCGGAAAATGGTGAAGACCACCAGGCGCGCCGTATCCCCCTTCTTCGCCGCGGCCATATTCACCGCGGCCATAGCGGTACCCTCCGCCCCGGGCGCCGATTCACCTCCGCAGCTTCCCGTTATGCTGGCACTTTCCGCGGGCATTCTCATATCCGTGGTGTTCAACGGGTTTTCCACCTCCGGGACCCCGCTCTCGGTTTTCCCCTTCATGCTCACCGTTTCCGCGGTCCTTCAGCGCTCCCTCGCGGCGGGGCTGGTGTTCTCGACGGTGGCGGGAGTGGGTTCCCTGTTCCTGGAGTCCAGGCTCGGGCTGGAAAAATGGCAGGGAAGAAAGGGTTTGGCGGAGATGATCGCCTCGACTCTCCTGCTCTGCCGGATTCTCTCCCTGCTGGCGGGCATCGGGGAGGAAACGGTTCCGGGCCATTCCCTGGGTGCCGGGCTGGCGATCCTCCCGGTGCTCACAGGTCTGTCGGTGCTGGCCCTGCGGATTCTGCCGGCCCCCCCGGAACTCCGGACCGGCGGCGCCACAAGGCTTCTTTTCAACCTGCTGCCGATCCCGGTCGCCTTTCCGCTGCTGGAATACATGCCGGACTACGGTTCCCTCCCGGTCCCTCTGGCCGGATCGGTGTTCCTGGTGGGGGTGGTTCAGGTCGGCACCTTCCTGCTCAGCTCCAGACGCCGGTCCCTGGAGAGAAGCATGGAAATGGAAAAGGCTCTGGCGGACCTGACTTCGGCCCTGTCCTCCGCCGGCAACCGGGCGGAGGTTCTTCGAATGGTGGCGGATGAACTGCTCCGGGGCAGCGGTGCCACCAGGGTTACCGTCACCCACGACAACCTTTCCGTATCACTGCCTGTACAGCCGTCGCCTCCGGGATGCAGCGTGAGCAGGGACGTCCAGGGACTGAGAGCCGTGCTGGAGTTTCCGGTTATGCCCCTGGTCAGCCCGGAGAGGGTGGATGCATTCCTGACCAGAACCGGGGTGATGCTGCAGTGGATCACCGTGAGCGAGACCATCACCCGGGAGACATGGGAGAGCGTCGAGACCCTGGTGCTCTCTCTGGAGCGAACCGATGAGAAGGTGGCGGACTTCAGCAAGAGGGTTGCCCAGACGGTATCCGGCCTGGCTGAACACCTGGGTTTCGACAGCTGGACCGTTCATTCCCTGAGGATCGCTTCGCTGCTCCACTCCGGCTCAGGAGCCGTTTCGGGAAGCCTTGAAAGGGACGACTCCGAACCGGAATCCCCCGGTATCTCCCGGATCACCCTGGACGCCATGAAGTACCAGGGAGAGTGCTGGGACGGTTCGGGCGCCAGGGGGCTTCGGGGGGAGGACATTCCCATGGCCGCCAGAATACTGGCCGTGGGAATAGGCTGGGAAAAGGCTTTCACTGCCGGAGGCGTCAGGGAAGCTGAAAAGGCCATGAGAATAGGAAGCGGCCTGCTCTACGACCCTTCCCTGGCGCTGGCCCTGACCGAGTTGAAACGCCGGACGGCCCCGGAGGAGCCGTCCGGCGTGTCCGTCAGTGGTCGATGGTGAGCATTCCCTCGCTGTAGACCTCGAAACTCCCGTCCAGCGTCGGATCCGAAAGCACGCCGTAGATGTAGTAGCTGCCCTCCGGCACCCCGCTGCAGTCCCACAGGTAGTCGCTGAGGTAGTCCGGGCACTGGATGTCGGACGATATGGGAACAAGTCCCCCCGAAGGATCGGTGTCGGTGTCGTAGTACAGGTCTACGGTTCGCCCGGAGGGCCCCACCGAATACCACTCCAGATTGTAGCTGTCGTCCGCGGTGGCCCCGGGGGGCGGCGGTGAGTAGAATGACATCCAGAGAGGTTCCCGGTCGATGGTCAGAGTGCCTTCGCTGTAGTCGGCAAGGGTCTGCTGGGGGTTTTCCAGCTTCGCGTAGATGTAGTAGACCCCCTCCGGGGTGGCGGAGCAGTCCCAGGAGTATTCGAACTCGTCCCACTGGATGCCCCCGGTTATGAAGGTCATTCCGTTCCCTGGATCCGTGTCCACATCGTAGTAGAGGCTCACAGTGCCTCCGTAGGGAGTATCGGCTGCCCACTGGACGGTGTACTCGGTCTGGGCATAGGCCCCCCAGGGCGGCGGGGCGGTGACGATGATGTAGCTGTATTCGTGGGTGACCGAGAGGGTGCCGTCGCTGTAGTCAGCCGCGAAACCGTCCGATCCTGGATCGGGTCTTCCCAGGGAGGGATCGTATATCACCGCGTAGACGTACCAGTCGCCCTCGGGGACCATGCTGGTGTCCCACAGGTAGCTTCCGGTGTTGGGCAGCCCCTCGGCGATGGGGTACAGCTGGGAGGGGTTGTTGTCGCTGTCATAGTACAGGGCGATGGCACTGCCCGAACCGCCTGCCGCGGTCCACTGCACGGCATAACTGCTGTCCGCGGAAGCTCCTTCCGCCGGAGGCGCTGTGACTGTGATGCTGTAGCCGGAGTGGTCAACCGTCAGGGTGCCCTCGCTCCAGGCGCTGCCGGAACCCTTCAGATCCCGTGGATTCCGCTGCCTGGTGTCGGTCACGAAACCGTAGATCCAGTACACACCTTCGGGAACGTCCGAGCAGTTCCAGTTGAACTGCCCCGAGTTCGGGGTGCCCGCCACGATGCTGTGCAGGGTTCCACCGGGCTGGTTGGTGGTGCTGTAGAAAAGATACACCCAGGTGGATCCATAGGGGGCGTCGGTGTCCCACTGCAGCAGGTACTCCTCGTCCGCCGAGGCTCCTTCCGGCGGTGGAGCGGTGAAGGTGAAGGTGTACTCCTGCCCGTGGACGATGCTCACTGCGCCGGCGCTCCAGTCACTGCCCTGGCCGTCGCTCTCCAGGGCGGCGAACACGAACCAGTCGCCCTGGGGAACCATTGAGGTGTCCCAGAGGTGCTCCCCGGTGTTCTGCACCCCGGAGGCTACGGGATACAGGGGCGCTCCGGAAGTGTCCGCGGCGTAGAACAGCGACATCGTCGCTGAACTCGGTGCATCGGACTCCCATTCGACCAGATAGCTTTCATCCGCCTGGGCCCCCTCCTCCGGAGGCGCCGTCACCGTGACGTAGAACTGGGTGTCGTGGGCGATGTTCAGGGTTCCCTGGCTGTAGTCCGAGGCCAGGATGCCCCGGCACGCTCCACCCACGGGGGCAGCTCCGCCCCGGGCCCCCTTGGCCGGGGACATGAGCGCGGCGTAGACGTAGTATGAGCCCTCCGGCACGTCGGAGCAGTCCCAGGTGTAGTAGCCGTCGTTGTACAGGTTCTGGGCGACAGGTTCGAGCCCTTCGGAGGGGTCGGTGTCAGTGTCGTACCAGAGGGTCACCGTGGCCCCGGAAGGAGCTTCGCTGAGCCACTCGACGGTGTAGTAGCTGTCGGCGGACTCCCCTCCGGCTGGTGGTTTCTCGACTGTAATCCAGGGATCCTCCCCGTGGTTGACGTACAGGGTTCCCAGGCTGTACCCAGAGGCGGTCTCCTCCCCGTCGGTTATCTCGGCCCGGACGAAGTAGAATCCGTCAGGGACCTGCGAGCAGTCCCATAGGTACTGCCCGGTATCTTCGAGCCCCGAAGCTATCTCCGTCAGCCCCTGGTCCGGAAGGGTGTCGGTGTCCATCCAAAGGGTCACCGTTCCCACCTGGAACCCGGAAGAAACCCACATAACCGTATACGATCCGTCCGCCATGGCGCCCTCGGCGGGAGGGGCGGTCACCGTTATTCCGGGCTGGCCCTGGCTGTGGTCCACCGTGAGGGTTCCGTCGGAGTAGTCCGAAACCGCCTCCATTCCGCTGGTGAGCACGGCCCTGACGTAGTAGTCGCCGTTGGGGACGGCCGCCAGGTCCCATTCGAAGGCTCCGGACACCGGCCGGTCCCCGGATATAAACTGCTGCCCTGAGGGGCTCTGGACGGTGTTGTAGTAGAGAGCCACCGAACCGCTGCCCTGGCCTGTCCACTCCACGGTGTAGGAGTCCGAGGCGGAAGCTCCCTGGACCGGTGGCGCGGTGACCGTCACCGCGAGCCCTCCGGAGGGTCCCGAGGGGTCGTCCCCGCAGGAAAGCAGCAGAAGGAACAGCATGGAAACCGCAGCCGGCAGCCTTCGGATCACCTCGACACCTCCCCGGACAGGTCGTGGAGAGGTATCACGACCGGGTTGTCGAACCTGGGCGTCGGAGGCCCACCCCCGGCGGCGGACGACGGGTCGCCGGCCCCCGGGACGAAGCCGCCGGGCGACACGCCGTTTATAGCGCCGTGGGTGATGTTGGACAACCAGGTATCCGAGCTGAAGAACCTGAGCCCGTCGATGTTCCATCCGCCTTCGGTGTTCGCGGAGTTGCTCAGCATGCGCCACCGGAAGATCACCTTCCTTCCGGCCCCGAACACCGGAAGGTTGTCAACCCGGTAACGGTAGTAGCCCCATCCCGAGGATATGCCGGAGGTGGTGAGCACCGGATGCCATGTTGAGGGGGCCACGTTGCCGAATTCCGCCACCTCCAGGTATCCGTAGTCCTGGTCGGACTCGAAGCGGGGACAGGCGTAGAACTCGACGTAGGCGTAGGTGTCGTAGTTGTCCAGGGTGTAGTGCATGGGAGGGGTGATCAGAGCGTTGTGCTGGCTGTTCTCGTACCGGTAGTTCCACCAGCGGTCGGACCAGTACCCGCTGTACATGTCGTTCCCGGCCCAGTTCTGGCCGTCGGGGGTGGAAAGCGGGTCGTACGATCCGCCGGTTACCTTGGTGTAGGCCATCCAGTCGGCCATCTCGTAGACCTGCATGTTCCAGATTATCTGCGGCCAGTCGGCCCCGGGCCTGCTCCGGGTGTAGTCCACCTCCCAGCCGGTGTTTGACGAGTTGCCCACGGTGCCGTAGTTGAACCTCAGACGTACCTGCTTGCCGGCGTACTCGGTGATGTCTATGACCGAGAAGTTCCACATGGTGCCCGATGTGCTGCCGGTCCAGCCCGGCTCCATTTCCAGGGCCGGAACCGCCGCGGTGTAGTAGCCCCAGTAGGGAACGATGAGACGCCATGTTTCGCCGTTGTTCTCGGTTATCTTCACGTTGCATCCGTCCCCCTGGCTGCCGAAGCTGTACCTGTGGAAGAAAGCCACCGCCAGTCTCTGACCCTCGGCGTAGGATGACAGGTCAATCACGGGACTCTGCAGCCACGCCCTCGTCGGAGTCTGCTGATAGCTGCCGCTTCCTGCGGTGGCGTAGCACCAGCTGCCTGAGTAGGCGGCGTGGTTCGATGGAATCCATTCGTCGGTGGTGTAGCCTGGCCAGGGTCCGTGGGACCATCCGGCCATGCCCCATCCCATCTCCTCGATAGCTATCTGGTCGCAGGCTATTCCCCTGACGGGCATCGGCTGGTCGCCCCTCTGGGCGAAGCCGATGAGGAACGAGTCGGTGAAGGGTATTCCGGCCTGCTGGGCGGCCTGGGTCAGGTCCACCGTGGCCTCGGTCCAGCCGGGAAAACTCTCCGGGGCTGCGAGGATCCTGTGACTCATGTCCCAGTAGCCTTCGCTGCCGGTGGAGACCACCACGTTGTCTATGCTGATTCCTCCGTCGCCGGTGGGGGAGACGGTGCAACCGGTTCCCTGCTGGGCGAACACTATCCGGGTGTTGGCAAGATCGTAGCCCTCGGGGATCAGATCGGAAAGGTTGATAACCACCTGGGACCAGGACCCCGGGGGGTACGCCCCGGGATTGAGAGCCACCTGGGCCAGCGGAGTGCTGTTGATCCCCCCGGGCCCCATGATTCCTACGAAATCGTTGGCGGTGGTGATGTCGCCCCGGTTGCACATGTCGAAGGTCAGGGCGATGTCCGAACCCGCATAGGCGGAGAGGTCCAGGGTCGCCATCACCCTGTTGGTGCCGGTGTAACCCTGCCGTCGAGTGTCGAGGTTCAGGTAGGGACCAGTGGCGGGGAACTCTTCGGTCACCTGAACCCTTCCGTAATCGTTGGTCCAGAAGGTCCAGCTCCTGGGAAAACCGTTCCGGAAACCGCTGAAGTCCTCGTTGAGCACCTCCACCTGGCTGTCGGGCACCCATACCGGAAGGAAGACGCCGTCCTCGTAGTCGAGAAGGTCGCTGAACTCCCTCCAGAAGAAATGGAGCCGCAGCTCATCGCTCCAGGTGTATTCCGACAGGTCCACCCGCCAGATGGCCATCTGGGTGCTGTACCCCTGCCGGTGGCAGTCCAGGGCCAGACAACTGGCTCCCTCAAAGGCCTCCGGATCGGTCCAGCGGCGGATCCTTCCGTAGCCGTCGTCCTCGATCCACAGCTGCCAGTCGGCGTTCCAGCTGACCGGATCCTCGAAGTACTCGGTGATCACGGGAACCCACATGTCTCCGGCCTCCATGAAGTCCTGAAAGGCAAAGCTGCTGGCGACCTCGAAGCTCTCCTGGAAGACCGTGTTCTGGTAACGGGACCCGCCGTCTTCACCGTATGAGGCGAACAGGTCCCGGAGCATCGCCGGGTCGCCGGCGGCGGCCAGGTTGTACGGGGAGACGCTTCCGGAAACCTCCGCCCCGCCCGGGGAGGAGAGGGTGTAGTCGATGCGCCTCACCAGTGCCGGTTCCGCGACCCTGTTCCCCGAGGCATCGAAATAGTCGAAGACCAGCTCACCCGGAAAACCGGGATGGACTTCCCGGCCCGCGGCGTCGCGAACGGTGACCGTTCCTCCGGCGGACATCACGGTGATGGTGTCCTCGGGGCCGAAGGCTTCGGGGGCGTCCAGGTTGGCCACCACGGTAAGTCTGTGGTTTTCGGATGCCAGTACCGGGCACCAGACACCGGGAAACACGTTGCCCATGTAGCCGGCGTTCGACAGGAGCACTTCCAGTCGGGCCGCGACCAGTCCGGCGTCCGCCTCCGCCGCCTGTCTGGCAGCGTTTTCAGTGGCCCGGCCGGTCCCCTGGATGAACAGGTACAATCCTGCCAGGACCACACCCAGAAGGACCATGGCCAGCAGCCCCTCCACCAGGGTGAATCCCTTCTTGGTTCTCATTCTTCGCCGCCTTTCCAGGAAACAGTGATTGCCGATTCTATCATAATGTCATCCGATTCCCTTCAGAAATCCTCCTCCGGCACGTCCATTAGCCACGAGACCGGTGTCCACTTCCATACCTGGGGAAACCCCGGCGGATGTCGGGACACCAGTCCCGGATCCATGGCGATGCCCAGGGTGTAGCCGGTGCTTCCCGAAGAGGTCCAGGAGAACATGCCCGTCGCCAGCCCGCCGTGAATGGCCACCCTGGCGGGATTCCCGGGATACGTGTTGCTTCTGGGCCTGAACCTGCCGGTTGGAGCCGCCAGAAAGGCTCTGACCATGAACGATCTGTCGGTCTCTATATCCCAGGGGGATTCCCAGTCCTCCCCCCCGATGCAGTCCGGGTCTGTTTCGATCACTATGTCCCCCAGGGATACCAGCCCCAGGGGGCCTCCCGCGCCGGCCAGGGCTCCCGTGATGCTCCCTCCCAGCACCAGGTCTCCGGCGCTGAAAATCGTGAGGGGAGCGGCGAGGGGGCTCAGGGATTTCAGAACCGTGCCGCTGTAGCCTCCGGAGAGCTGTATGCAGTTCACGCCCCTCAGGGAGAGGGTTTCCGGGGGAGACTGGATTCCCCGGCGGAAAATGGCCCGGCTGCCGTCCAGAAGCACCCTGGATGCGCTCACGGAAACGGCCCCCTGAAGGCTCGCTCTCAGATCGAGAGCCGCCTGCTGCATGTCCACGGGTTCCTGGTTCATCCTCCATGATGGTCTGCCCCGGTTGTGTCTGGGCCACGGCCGCACCCAGGTGCGGCTTCCCTCGGGGTGAGGAACCCGTGCCATGCCCACGTCCGAGAAACAGACGCCCCCCCGGGAGGTGACGCTCACCTCGTACAGCCATGGGTCGTCGGAGGAGTCCGGCGAGAAACTGTCGAAGTGGATCGTTCCATTGGAATGCACGGGTCCGTCCACCATGGTCCCCGTGGTGAAGAAGCCCGAAGGGATGTCTCCGTTCACCGCCAGGGCGAAGCCCGAGAGGAACCTTGGCACCGCCCTGACGATGATCCTGTACTCCTGGGACCTGTAGGACCCCGTGCTTCGGATTTCCGCGGCTCCGTTGGACGTGGCCGGGTCGCCGGCGGGAAATGGGTGCACCGCGACCGTTACGGTGGAACCGTCAGGCAGGTCCAGCCCTTCGGGGAAAATATCGAAGGGAACCCCCGGAAGCGGATCCAGGCCCGCCAGGTGATGCAGGGCAAGGTTCACCCCGGACTCCGCTGCGTAGGCCGCAGCCATCCGGTCGCGCCGGAAGACCGCCGTATTGACGCTGCTCCGGAAGTAGGCCCATGCTCCCAGCACAAGGATCATCATAACCGCGGCCACCGCGATGACCATGGCCAGCGCCATGCCCCGGCTGGTTCCCCTTCTCATAACCTTCACCGGAGCCTCTAGTAGTTGTTGAACATTATCAGACTGTCGTTCAGCGCCGGATCCTCCGTCCAGTAGAGAGTGTGCCACCGGCCGTTGTTGGGGAAGTACGGGGGATGCATGGTCATGAGCCTGGTGTCGAAGTACACCTGGATGTCATGCCCGGTGCTATTGGTGCTGGTGTACCCCTCCTCCTGGATCATGTACCCCCCCACTATCGTCAGTTCCCCCCCGGGGTTGGGGAAGTAGTACCCGTTCTGGTTGTAGCTTCCGCTCAGGATTTGAGACTTCAGTTCACCGTCCAGGGCCAGGAGCACTGCGTCCACCTCGATGCTCTGGTTGGTGCTTATGCTGAAGCCCTGGTTCCAGTTGGTGTGATTCATCGGGTGGGCTATCAGTATGTCGCCGTTCACCGACATGAGCCCCAACATGATGTCGTTGTCGGGGTCCAGCGGGTCGTTGTTCTGGTAGAAGAGGTTCCCCGCCAGGCCGATGTTGCCCATGGTGCCGATCGAGAGCGGAATGCTGAGACCGTCCTCCTGCAGCATTCCGTAGCTCCTGATGTAAACGTTTTCATTCGGGCCCAGAGCCAGCCAGACGGCGTTCTTCGTGTACTCGGAGAGGGCGTACTTCACCACCGGCGACAGGGAGTTGAGCCTTACCATGAGGGTATCCCGACGGATGAGAATCCTCATGTTGTTGGCCACGCTGTCCCCCGACAGGTAGAGACCCCCGGTCTGGGCTGCGGTCCTGACCGACGTCCAGTCCAGTTCGTCGCTGCCGAAGGGGATAGGTTCGGCGTTCAGCTCGAACCAGGGAACCCCCATCCTGTGCCTGTTTATGGGCTGCATCTGAAGGTTGCCGATTTCCGGTCCGGTGGCCTGCACCGAGCTGAAGCCCGAGGTTCCGTACAGGTAGTAGGGCGCCGTATTGGTGAAACTGTAGAAAAACGGGTCGTTGCTGTGGCCGGAGGAACCGCTGTAAACGCATACCGGTCCGTTGGCGTAGAAGGGACCGTCGAACTTGTAGCCGTCGCCGTAGTAGCCCGAGGTGCTGGGATTATCCATAAACACGCTGAAACGGGCTACGTTCTCGGGCATCACCGCGGTGCGCAACCCGTAGGTCAGCAGCCCTCCGGTGCCGCTGATCCCGGCTATCCGCCCCAGTGATCTCACCTCGTAGGCGTTGGCCGAAAGGACCCGGTCGTTGAGGTCGTTGGGGTCCACCGCCACCTTGGCCACCCCCAGGGGCGCGGGAAGGTCGTACCAGTCGTTGCCCTCGCCGCCCAGGAACCACTGGGGCTCCGTGCCCTGGGGAACGTCTGCTCCGCCCATGATCATGTGAATCGCCAGGTTGACTCCGGACTCGGCGGTGAGCCTGACCTGAATCCTCTCCCTGGCCCAGGTCTGGGACCGCCCGCTGGAGCGCAGGTAGGTGTAGGCGGCCCCGGTAAGGATGATCAGGACCAGCGCCGATATGACCACCAGGGCCAGCGCCGATCCCCGGGAGCGGTGTGTCGTCCGCATCTCCTGCCTCACTTTCCACCGGCGGTACGGCCGAAGAATTGAATGTTGTCCAGGTTCCAGCCGCCCCGGACTCCGAAGACGCCCGAGTCCAGAACGAACCTGATGTAGTAGCAGAGGTAGGAGGGGTGGTCGTTGAAGTGCTGGGTCAGGTTGATGGTCTCGTACTGCCAGTTGTTGTCGTAGAAGCCGTTGTAGGTTCTCACGGTGATCCAGTCGCCCTCCGTCGGAATCTGTTCGGGGTCGGTGCCGAAGGCCAGCTGCACGTGAGCCAGGTCGTTGGTGGCCAGCCGGAGGCAGCGGAAGAACCTGACGCTCACCGTGTCGTAAACGGCCGCCTCCTCCATGGGGTAACCGCTTGAGGCGAACCACGCCCAGGAGTTGTTGTTGTAGTAGCCGTCGGTGGTGAGGTCCGTCCCCGCGACCATGTTAAGGTTAGCGGGAAGCAGGGCCGGATCCACCGCCGGGAAGAACAGGGGCGCCCCGATCTCCCAGTCGTTTCCGGTGCCACCGGAGGTCCAGGTGACTCCGCTCCCCAGTTCCATGTCCTCGCCGGTGTAGATGGCCTCGCAGTCGCCGTAGTTGTAGAGGAAGGTCATGGGTACGTTCTGGCTGAACTGGGTGCCGTCGTCGTGGATCAACACGGTCTTGCCGCCGATATTGACCCGCAGCGCCGGTCTGGTGGTCATGAGGTTCAGAAAGGTGGGCGGCGAGGCCAGGCTCTGGGCCGACCTGCAGGCATTGGTGATCTCCCCGTGGACGAAGTTCCCGGAAGGACCCAGGGGGGGCTGCACCGTGCGCACCTTCACCACCAGGTTCATTCCCGCGGGAAGGAAGTAGCTTGGACTCACGGGGATGGTCTGCCACTCCTCCAGGTTGTTCAGGGTGTACGGGCCGCTGTAGGCGTGGAACAGGCTTTCGGTGTTCAGCATGCCCCCGGAGGGGAAGCTGGTCAGGTCCGTGGCGCCCAGGTACACGTCCAGCTGCCCGAAGGTGTACTCGGGCACCCAGGTCTTCTTGAAGGCGATCTCCGTAATCTCGTAGCCGTTGATGGTGCATTCCGCAAGAAAGTCGTCAAGGTACCATCCGGTCTGGGTCACCCCGGCGTCGGAGAAGAACACGAACCGGAACCTGACGCTCTCCCCCTTGTAGGGGTCCAGGTCCACGTGCTCCATGAACCAGCCCCTGCTCCCGGAGAACACGCTGCGTCCGTTCACGGTGTGGCTGTACGCCAGGCCGCTCTCCGGGCCTAGGTCCGTCCATGGTCCCCCTGAAACGGACACCTGGACGTAGCCGTAGTCCACCCCGGTCTGCATGCTCAGGGCGTGTCTGAAGGACAGTTCTGGGTCCACCGCCTCCAGGGGCACCGAGAACTCCGGCGTGGCGAGCCAGCAGTCGCTGTTGTTGCTGTAGGAGCCTGGATTGTTGGCGAAGAGCGACCACATGAAGTCCAGGGGGTTGGCGGGATTCTGCCTGACGCTCCAGTCGTCCACCCCGCCGGGGAAGAAGCCATGGGACCAGCCGGGGATGGTGAGAATCTGTTCTATGATCCCCACCTCGAAGTCGTCCCAGCTTATCCCGTGGGTGTTCCAGGGGCCCGTTCCTGACTGGCTGAGTACCACTCCGAGAGAATCGTCGAACTCCATTCCGTGGTTCCTCAGGGCTGCGCTCAGGTCCAGGGCCAGGGTGTTCCAGTCCGGGCCGGCCGACGGAGTCCCTATCCGGGTGTATATGGTGTCGGAGGCTCCGGCTATCACAACCACGTTGTCCAGGCTTATCCCCCGGTTGCCCGTGAAGTCCGTGGCCCTGCCGTTGTCGTACTGGCCGAAGACGATGTACAGAGGGTTCGGTGGAGTGCCGGAAATGGAGAAAGTGGTCGAGCGTTCGTGCCACTGGTCGTCGCTGTAGGATTCGGGGGTAAGTTCAGCCGCCGGCGTGACCGGCCCCTCAATGACTCCTGTGGAGTTCCAGCCGATGAAGTCGCCGGATTCAGCCACCGGATCGTAGGGATGGTCGAGGTCACCGTGGTCGTGGAACCTGTAGTTCACGGTGAATTCTGTGTTGCTTCCCAGCCCGGTGGTTGGAACCTCTATCATCATCCGCACCCGGCCGTAGGTGTTGTCGGTCCTGCTGTCCAGGGTTGCGAATCCGCCGTCCCCCTGCCAGCCGTCGGGGCTGTGGATACGGCTTCTTCCGTAAAGGTCCCCCCAGAAGGTCACGTCGCCGGGCGCCAGGAACACCGAGTTGAAGTCCTCGGTGAGCAGGACCTGGGGCGAGCCGGAGAGGTCGATGAAGAAAACGCCGTCGTTGAGGCCCACGGTCTCCAGGGAACCGGTCAGGGTGGCCACCTTCAGATAGATGTCGTCCACCCAGGCGCTGTAGCCGGTCATGTCCATGAAGGTGCCGGCCACGTTCCTGGTCTCCGCTCCGAAGTCGAGCCTCTGCATCCTCAGGGTTTCATCCACTACCGATACGCTGCCCATGGGGCCCAGAGGCATCATGGTCCAGGCGAGCGCCTTGGCGGCGAAATCGTCGGAGTGGATGGGAATCGAGTCGGGCATGATCTGGGGGTTGTTCAGATCGTCCTCCCACAGGACAACGTTGGTGGACTGCCCGCTCTCTCCCTCGAAGTTCTCCTCCGCTGTTATGGGATCCCCCGGAGTGCCGCCGCCGCCGCTCCCTCCCAGGGCCCAGTAGAGTACGTTGTAGAAGAAGTCGAGCCCGTCGCTGGAGTAGGTGTTGGCGGAAGGCAGCCCGTAGAGCACCCGACGGACCGGCAGGAACTCGTCCCTCACGCACACCAGCGCCGGCACGTCTCCGGGAATACTGTCTATTGAGGTGATGTTGGTGGTTTCCAGGGACAGGTCCAGCAGGTAGTTCATCACCCCTGGAGCCGGGAACATCTCGAAGGTGTCGGCGTCGGGCTGGGCCGATGGAATCTCATAGGGGAACTTGTGTATCTGATGGTCGTGCACGACCTTGAAACAGGTCTCGTAAAGGGATGAGGTCATTGGGGTAAGCCCCATGGAGAAGACCAGGGACGCGTCGTCCGGATCCAGGCAGATGACCGGGCAGGGGATCGCCTGAAGGGCGCCGCTCATTCCGGAGTGATAGAGAGAGCCGCCGCTGGTGATATCCCTGAGGATCACCAGGTCAATCTCGTTGCTGACGTAATCGTAGGTGGGCAGGGCATCGTCCGCCAGGGGAATGACCTTCAGCCCCCAGTACTCCATAAGAAGGATCATGGTGTACTCGCCCGGGGTCGGGGTGAGGGAGTCGGGCTGTCCCGCCACGTTCATCACCACGTTGCCCTCCAGGGGAGGCGGCGGAATGAACGACGGGTCTATGTCCCTGTATACCCCCAGGTTTCTGGGGCTGATGGTGGTTCGAACCGAGGTCTGGTAAACGTTGCCCATGTAGGTGTCCTGAAGCACCAGCCTCACCCGGATGTGCCTCACCGCGTCACGGTCCTGCAGGCTCAGGGGCTGGGTGAAGACGTTGCCCGTCTCGCTCAGGTACTCGAACTGAAGGCTGATGATGTTGTGCCCCAGACGGCGCTGCATGGAGCCGTTGTCGGTTATGTACACGAAGCCGTCCGTTCCCAGCAGCACGTTCCGGTGTTCGTCGTCATCCACCTGTCCCCAGGGAGCCTCGTAATCTGCGTAGAACGAGAAGCTTCCCGGTTCGGTGGTCTCAACCGGGTGCCAGAGGTCTCCGTCTATCCCTCCGTGGGGCAGATAACCGGCCCATATAACCTCGTCGGCAATCTGCTCCAGGGCGAGCCTTCCGGCGGTGGCCAGCTCGTTCTGCCTCCGGCTGAAGTGGAACTGCTGCATTCCCTTGGTGAAGAAGAGGAAAACCGCGGCGAAAATCACCCCGAGGACGCCGATCACTATCGCCAGCTCCACCAGGGACATTCCCCGAAGCCGGCGGTTGCCTGATTCACTGAGCCTCATCGTCTTCACCCCCCTTAGAACAGGATGCTGAGGCTGGTGGAATCGGCCCCTTCGGGGCCGTTCCAGGTGACCCGGCATCTGACGAGTTTCGCCGCCGGGTACTCCGAATAGGGTGTGGAGATGACCACGACCCTCTCGAAACCCTCCGGAAGCACCTCCAGCGGGCCGGCGCCGTCGGGCATGGAAGCCACGTCCAGGGTGCGCATCTCCTCGAGCTTCTCCCGGCAGTACTGAAGCCCCTTGGTCATGAGATCCATCTCGTTCGAGCTTCTGACGATGTGGAAGAAGAACACCGCGATTCCCGCCACGATGATGGCCAGCAGAATGGACGCGATGACCACTTCCATAAGGGTGAAACCGCCGCTGCCGCGGATTCTGTTCATGGACAGGCCTCCTGACTTCTAACGCTGAACTCCCTTGACAACTCCACAGAAATAGAATCTCCCCTGAAAACCCTGACCGAAAGGAGCCGGGTGTGGTCGCCGGTCCAGATCAGGGATGTTCTGACTCCGTATCCACGGCCCATGATGGTATCCTCCCTCTGGGCCGTGAAGGGTTCCGGAAGGGGCTGCATGGCCTGGATCTCCTGCGCCTCCAGGGTCGCCAGGGTGAGAGCGTCGGAGCGCATCTCCAGATTCCTGCTTCCCCGGAAGAAATAGCGCAGCGCCATGGCCAGCACGCCCAGCACGAGCACCATCACCAGGCCCGCCACCACCACCTCCACCAGGGTGAATCCCCTCCTCTTCATCATCTGCCGGGCCTTTCCCGCTGGGCGAACACCCTCCATTCGCCGGGTCCGTCGAAGATCAGCAGAGTGTACACCCCCGATCTGACGATCCTCTCGCCGGTGCTCCTGGAGTTGACGGTCTGGGCGAGACCGTCGCCGGACAGCGGGTTGAACACCGCCAGGAACTCCCCGGGGGAAGCGGAGAAAAGGTCCACGTCAGCTCCGTCACCGTCGCCCCAGGTGTACGGGCCGTTCTCCAGCAGGACGGTGGAGTATCCTCCGCCGGCTGCAAGCAGCGCCCGGCCTTCCGATACTCCCGCCACTCCTGACACGCTTCCGTAGAAGGCCCCCTCCCATGGCAGGGAAAGGGCGCCGGCGGGTGTGAACTCGCCGAATCCGTCGTGGTTGAGCCTCGTCCACAGAGTAACGCCTCCCGGCAGTATCCATCGGCCGCCCAGACCCAGGCTGCCCTCCACGGAACCCCAGGCGCAGAGAAACGCGTCCGGAGAGGGAGACCCCCGGTACAGACCCGAGGAGGTGAGACAGACCAGCGACCGGGGACCGGCCCAGGCGATGTCTTCCCGGCCGTCCCTGTTAAAGTCGCCGAAGAAGGCATCGTTGACGGGGGGGGCAAGGGTGAAGGAGCTGGGAGCCCCCGGTTCCCCGAAGACCCTGCCCGAAGGGGTGACCAGGGGACAGGTGCCCGGAGGGGATATGAGCCTTCCGGTTGCTCCTTCGGAAAGATCCACCAGAGTTCCGAGGTTGTGACCGTCGCTCACCGCCAGCAGGGGCTCCCCGGGGTCGCCCCCGAAGGTTATCACCGAACCGGGACCGACCCGGCCGAGCCCGGTCTCCACCGTCCGGACGACACCCTCCCGGTTTACCACCAGCACGCTGCACGATTCCCCCGTACCAAAGACGAGCACCGCCCCGTCGGCTCCCTGCCACTGGGCACGGCACGCGCCGGTCAATTCCCTTTCTATTCCCAGCCGGAAGCTCCCTATGCGCTCCCCTGAGGCTCCGGAGAAAACCGTCACGGTATGCCCGTCATCGGGGGTGACGGCGAAAATGGATTCCCCGGAGGGAACCAGGACCGGCGCCGATTCGCCTCCCACGGGAAATCCCGCGGTGCGGGGAGGCGCTGGCTCCGAACCGCCCACCGTAAGGGTGGTGGTTACGCCCCCCAGCTGGAAGCACCTGACGGCGCCCCGTTCCAGGGGACCGCCCATGGAAACCTCCAGCATCAGAGCGTCCAGGGCTCCCTCCTCGGTGAGCCCCATCTGGACTTCCTCCTCCCGGCGGAGCTGGTCCGAGACCATCCGGTCCAGCATGAAGAACAGGATCCCCACCGCCATCATGACGATCATGGCCGCGGCCACCGCTAGCAGTATGGCGGCTCCCCGGCTTCCGGAGACCCGGCTCTCCTTCGAGGCATTCATTTTTTCCATGAAGTATTAATGAGCAAAAAGGTTGCCAAAACATATCCGATTATTATTGGAATTATTAATAGTTAATATTCATATATGCAGGGGCTTGTATGCAAAGCCCATTCACTCCTGTGAAACCGGTTTCACACCCTGGGGGACACGAACAGTCCCCCGGGCCTCCTGACCGCCAGACCCCTGATTTCCAGGTCCAGCAGCCTCGACCAGACGGTGGCCAGGTCCACCCCGAGCCTGGCCGCCAGTTCCCCGGGGGAAGCCTCCCCTTCCCGGAGCAGCTCCTCCAGGGGATCGTCCGGGGTATGCGGTCGTTGCGGGGCCGTCTCCATACCCATGGCCCGGAGCACGTCAGAAACCTCCAGGACCATTCCCGCCCCGTCACGAATGAGTCTGTTGCTCCCCACCGCCGAGGAGCGGGTGATTTCGCCGGGGACCGCCAGCACCTCACGACCCTGGTCCAGAGCGGTACCCACGGTGATCATGGTGCCGCTCTTCTCCCCGGCCTCCACCACCACCACCGCCCGGCTCAGGCCGCTGATGAGCCTGTTCCTCTCGGGAAAGGTGTGCCTGGCGGGAGCGGTTCCGGGCGGATATTCGCTGATCAGGCATCCGCTGGTTACAACCTTCTCGGACAGCCCTCGGTGCTCGGCGGGATAGATGACGTCCACTCCGCTGCCCAGCACCGCCGCTGTGATGCCGCCCCTGTCTAGCGCACCCCGGTGGGCCTCCGCGTCTATCCCTCTGGCCAGCCCGCTTACTACCGCCAACCCCGCGGCGGCCAGTTCCCCGGCCAGAGTTCCGGCCACCCTCCGGCCGTACATGGAACACCTTCTGGAACCTATCACCGCGACGCAGGGAGGCAGGTCGCCCGGGGCGATGCAGCCCTGGAAGAAGAGGGCCGCCGGAGGGTCGGGAATGGAAGCCAGAGGTTCAGGATAGTGGTCGGCCCCGAACCATGTGCACCCTATGGAAAGCCTGCCGCAGGTTTCCATGGCCTCTTCCATCCGTCGGGGGGAAGGTTCCGGCGCCATGGCGGCGGTTTCCATGAGCCCCCGGCCGGACAGAAGCCGCCGGAGTTCACCCCGGTTCCATGAGCCCCTTAGTACCAGTCTGAGCAGGGCCCTCAGTTCCTGAGTTCCCTGACCATCTCCGCGAGACGTTTCAGAAATGCCTCCACCCCCTTCCCGGTGGCGGAAGAAAGGGCCAGGACGCCTTCCGGAAGGGTATCGAGAACCCCATGCAATTCTTCTTCCAACAGGAGGTCGCACTTAGACAGCACCGCAAGCCAGCGGGTGTCCTGAAACCCGCCGTACTCGAGAAGTTCAGCTTGAAGCGCCTCCAGCTGTTCCCGGGGGGACTTCTCGAGGTCCGGCGCCAGAACGAAAACCAGCAGCCTGTTCCTCTCGGCATGCCTCAGAAACCTGAACCCCAGGCCGATTCCCCTGGCGGCTCCTGAGATGAGCCCTGGAAGGTCAGCTATCACGAAGCTCTCACCGAAACCGGTCTTCACCACCCCCAGAGAGGGGTGCAGGGTGGTGAAAGGATAGTCGCCCACCTTGGGCCTGGCGGAACTCACGGTGCGTACCAGTGTTGACTTGCCGGCGTTGGGAAAACCCACCAGACCGGCGTCCGCCATGAGCTTCAGTTCCAGGCGTATCTGGCGTTCCTCCCCGGGTCTTCCCCTGGTGGCCTGCCTGGGGGTGCGGTTCCGGGAGGTGGCGAAGGAAGAGTTTCCCCTGCCCCGGGTTCCCCCCCGGACCGTAAGAAACCGCTCCCCCGGCGCTGTCATGTCCGCCAGGAGTTCTCCGGTCCGGTGGTCGTACACCTGGGTTCCCGGGGGAATCCTCAGAACGAGGTCGCTTCCGCCGGCTCCGGTGCAGTCCGAGGAGCCCCCGGGCCGTCCGTCCTCCGCCCGGAAAAGGCTCCCCCCGATGAAGTCCGCCAGGGTGGAGAGCTTCTGGTCAACCTGCAGAAAAACGCTTCCCCCGTCGCCTCCGTCGCCTCCGGACGGCCCCCCCTTGGGAACCATGGCCTCCCGCCGGAAGGCCACCATTCCGTCGCCGCCCTTGCCCGCCCGGACCAGGATGACGACTCTGTCGATGAAGCGGCCGTCCACGGCGATCCCGGCGGCGCGGCTTACTCGGAGTACCGCCGGACCCGGTCTATCTTCTCCTCGCACAATGTGATGGCGTTCCTTGCCGCCGCCACCATGTTCTGGGCCTGGGAGGCCCGATAACCGGTGACCTGGTTCAGGAAGCCGATTGCCGCGTTAAGATCGTTGATGGCCGCTTCCCAGGCGGGGATGTTGGCCTGGACAAGCTCCGAGACCTGGGCCTTGTTGACGCCGCTCTGGTAGTAGAAGGAGCCCACCATGTAGTTGGCGGTGGGATCCCCGGGGTAGGCGTTCTGAAGCCTGTTGAAAACCCCCTGCATCGCCGACCTCTGGCCGCTGTCGCGGTAGACCGTGGCCAGGAGAAGGTATGCCTGCCGGTTGCCGGACGAACCGATGATACCCTCGAGCCTGTTCACCGCTGAGGAGGTGCGCCCTGCCTTCGCCTCAAGCTGCGCCACGTACAGGGCGGTCTGATCGTCGTAGCTGTTGTTCAGGACGATGACGGCGTTGTCCGCGGCCAAGCCGTATGCACCGGTCTCCTCCTGGGCCTTGGCCAGTCGCATCCTGATGTTGTCCCAGTCGGGCCGGACCTCCAGTATGGCCTCCATGTGAGGGATGGCGTGGACGTAGTCGCCGGTCTGGGCGTAGAGGAGCCCCAGAGCGTACCTGGCCTGGAGGTTCTGGGGATTGGCGGCCAGCGCCGACTCGAAGCTGGCCAGGGCCTGGTCAACCATACCCAGCCCGTTGAAGGCCGAGGCGAGCCCGGCGTAGGCCGAGGCGTTGTCGGGATCGGATTCTATGGCCTGTTCGAAGAAGGTCTTGGCGGTCTCGTACTGCTGACGTCGAAGGGCGATTTCACCCAGACCCGCCAGGGCGTCGGAGTTGCCGGGCTGCTCCGCGAGTATGCCGTTGAAAAGGGTCTCCGCCTGGGGAAGGGAGTCAACCGCGGTCATCATGTAGATCCCGGCCAGGGCAAGCCTGGCCTCGGTGTGTGCCGGAACCACGTCCAGCACCTGTCTGTACGTCATGATGGCCATGGGCCAGTTCTCAACGCTGGCGTGGTAACGGGCCATGTTGAAGGTTTCCTCCACCCTGCCGCCGATCTGCTCACCGATGGCGTCCACCATGGCAGCCGCCAGTTCCTGCACCGGCCCGGTGTTCTTGGGCACCATGCTGGGAGCCGGGCTTATGGTGTTGCCGCTGGAGACAACCATGATGTTCCAGATGACCTGGTACTCGGTTCCCCCGGTGGGGGCCACGAACCCGAAGATCATCAGGTCTGCCCCCAGAGCATTGCCCGCCAGGGGAATGAACTCCGGGGGAACACCGTAACGGAAACCCGAGGGATCGAAACCGGCGTCCTCGAAGGCCCGGTTCAGGTCCCTGGCGGCCACTACGTTGTATTCCGAGTGTTCCTCCAGGGTAGAGCGGAGGAAGTCCTGAAGCTTCTCGCTGATCCATCTGGAATTGTCGTCGCTGCTTCCGAAGGGGATCACTCCCACGGTCGTTGAGCCGCCGGTTCCACTGGCAACCGCCGTGGAACAGGCCGTCACGAAGATGAAGAAGAAAAGCGCCGCGGTCAGCCTGGTCATGACTGCATCCTTCCTGGGTTTTCGTAAGGGTCGGCTGTAATGGCTTTGAACTGAAAAATATCGTGCCTCATTCCATCCGGCGCAAGCCAGACACGGTTCCTTAGGAGGGTCCCGTTGCGTCTGTGGCTGTGGAATCCGGGGTCGCAGAGGGTGCACAGGTCCAGGGTGAACAACCGGGTCTCCGGGTGCACCTTGGACGCCGCTTCCAGCTTCAGGTCTAACCCGCCCCGGGGGTGCCCCTGCCGGGAGGCGAGCCTTCGAACCTCCTCCCCCACGCGGTAGCAGCCGGGGCAGATGCACGGCCCCAGAACCACCGCCCCGGGCGGGCCGCCTCCTGCGGCCAGAAGGGACTCGACGACCCCCCGGACAAGACCCCGCCATCCTGCATGGGCGCACCCGACCCTGTCGGACCATACCGCGAAAACCGGAAGACAGTCCGCGGTGAGAACCCCGGGGAACCTCCTTCCATCCGCCGGAAGAACCATTCCGTCACCTTCGGAAAGGGCTTCCGGGGAATCCAGCACCCGGTTGCCGTGCACCTGGCTCAGGAACACCGCGCCGCCCGGAATCTCCCCGGACCGAGCGGACACTCCTCCGACGAACACCGTCCAACCTGTCCCCGGCACCCGGGCTCCAATAATCATCCCTTCGCCTCCATGCCTGATACACCCGCACGGGCCGCGTGTTCCTCGGCGAAGGCGAAGGCGCCGCTCAATCCTGTCCTGCGGAACGGTGGAAGACTCTGCTGGAGAATCTTTCCGTAGCCAGATTCCAGCTTGCCGTCCAGAATGATCAGCACTCCGTGGTCCGAGGAGGACCTGATAAGCCTTCCCGCTCCCTGTCGAAGCCTGATCGCCGCCATCGGAAGCATCAGGGAGGTGAAGGAACTCTGGCCCCTGGCCTCCAGGTAATTCATCCTGGCCCTCATCAGGGGATGGCCCGGGGATGGGAAGGGTATCCTGTCTATCACCAGCCCCTGGAGAAGGTCGCCGGCCAGGTCTATCCCCTCCCAGAAGCTCCCTGTCCCCAGTATCACCGCCTCGGGGTTCTCCCGGAAGCTGTCCAGGATGGCGCTTCGTGACATCGTTCCCTGGGCCATCACCCTGATTCCCGGCACCGGCCTGCTTAGAGCAGCGGCCAGGGCCAGTTCCAGGTTCCTGTAGCTTGTGAACAGGGCCATGGTCCTGCCTCTGTATATGGAGGCCAGCCTGGAAGCCACCTTCCACGCGTACTCGGAAAGGGCCTTGTGGTCGTCCCTGGGGGGAAGATCCTCGGGAATGGCAAGGACCGCCTGGGATGGGTAGTCGAAGGGGCTCGGGAAAATCTCCTGCATGGTTTCCGGCGGCACTCCCAGCCTTTCGGAATAGTAGTCGAAATTCCCTGCAACTGAGAGCGTGGCGCTGGTGAGTACCGAACCGGGAAACGAACCCCACACCAGAGCGGAAAGGACCCCGCCCGGCTCGAGGGGAACGCCCCGGAGTATCTGGTGCCTGCCAGTCTTCTCCGTGAAGACGCACCAGTCCGACCCTTCCATCTCCGCCATACGTCGGGCCGCCTGGGCGATGGTCAGGGCGGCCTGGGCGCCTCCGGCGGTGTCCTCCCGGCCGGAGAGGCTTTCGCCCAGAGCCGAGCATATATTCATCAGGCCGTCGAACTCCTGCAGCATCGCCGCCAAAGGGTACTCCTCAAGGCCGGCGCCCGCCCCGGTGATTGTCTCGATGATGGAGGCGGCTGTCCTGACCCGGGCCAGGAGCTCCTCCTTCCTCTCGTGTGGCAGAGAGCTTCCCGCCACGGCGTCTATCACCGGGTCAAGCATGGGCTGGGAGAGGGTGTCGCCCAGACACTGACCCGCCGCCTCGGGAAGCTGGTGGGCCTCGTCCACCACCAGGAGTCCCGCCTCGGGCACCAGGTCCCCGGCGGCAAGGCCGCAGAGAAGGAGGTGATGGTTCACCACCAGCACCGAGGCCTTCCTGGCCTCGCTCCTGGCCCGGAAATAGAAGCACTCCTGGAACATCGGGCACATCGTTCCCAGACAGTCCAGCACGTCTCCGGCCATCCGGGGTCTCAGATCCGGGGGGATCTCCAAGGGCGCGCCCCCGAGATCTCCGTCGGGGGTGTCCCGGGCCCACGTCCGGAACCACTCCGGCACCCTTTCTCCGGGCAGGGCCGTCTTCCTTCTGCAGAGGTAGTTCCCTCTGCCCTTCAGCAACGCCGCCTCCACACTGACGCCGGCGATTTCAGCCGCAGCCGGTATGTCCTTCTCCAGAAGCTGGTCCTGCAGGGCGATGGTGGCGGTGGAAACGACGCATTTCCTACCGGACATCACCGCCGGGACCAGGTATGCAAGGCTCTTGCCCACCCCGGTGCCCGCCTCGAGCATGGCGACTCCGCCCCATTCGGCTATCGAAGCCACCCTGGCGGCCATCTCCACCTGGGAAATCCTCCGGACGTACCCGGGAAGCGCCCGGATCACTCCGGGTCCTTCGAAGGCATCCAGAACGCTTTCGGAAAGGTTCAAGGAGCCGCTCCGGCCGCGGGACGCAGGTCCAGCAGGTGAAGCTGCACCGCGTCTCCTCCCCGGTAGGAATCCTCCCGGAGCATGAATGCCAGGTCCACGAGACGCTCGAATTCCGAAGACCGCTCGACCATGTGGAAGCCGATGGCGTTCCTGGCCTCCCCGTCCACCATCAGGGTCATCTTCAGATGCCTGCCCCGGCCCACCACGTCCCGGGCGACCGCGTAGACGTTCCTGGCTATCCAGACCGGCTCGGGATTACCCGGGCCGAAGGGCTCCATCATGGCGATGCCCCTCAGGGTCTCGGCGCTGCACTCGGTTCCCAGCAGCCTGCCGTCTATCTGCAGCAGCGGTCTGGAAGCCTCCCGGCCGTTCTCAGGAGCCGTCCTGTGCTCCATGAACTCCCTGAAGGGCTCCAGTTTTTCCCGTTCCATGGAGAGTCCCGCGGCCACGCTGTGCCCCCCGCATCGGGTCAGAAGCCCTCTTTCCAGGGCCTCCTGAAGGATGTCGTGGATTGGGACGCTGTCAGGCGACCTGGCGCTGCCCCGCCC
Organism: uncultured bacterium; assembly: GCA_964607515.1. Lineage (GTDB taxonomy): Bacteria > Fermentibacterota > Fermentibacteria > Fermentibacterales > JCC-6 > UBA6080. Next base: position 77,983 of record CAZSKU010000003.1, read on the forward strand.
GTGGCCGTCCCGGCGGAAGGACACCAGCACCACGGGAACCGCGAGCTCCTCCACCAGTCTGCTGGCTGCGATTCCCAGAACCCCCGGGTGCCATGAATCGCTTCCCAGAACCACGCAGGAGCCTTCTCCCGCCCGGCTCCTGGCATCGCCGAAGACGCCGGCGTCCAGCTCCCTTCTCAAGGAGTTGCACTCCTCCAGCCGGTCCGCCAGTTCGGATGCCTCCCGGGGATCTTCGGTGAGCAGAAGCCGCACCGCAAGGTCCGCGTGGCTGACTCTTCCGGCGGAGTTCAGCCTCGGGCCGATGACGTAGGACAGGTCCCTGGCCCGGACCGCCTCCCGGGATACTCCGGCCCTCTTCATCAGCGCCGCGACCCCGGTCGAGGGGGCGTTCCTGAGCACCGAGAGCCCCCGGTTCATGAGTATCCTGTTGTCCCCCAACAGGTCCACTACGTCGCAGGCGGTTCCTATGGCGCACAGGTCCGGCTCCAGTTCCGGGATGGCGCCGCGGCCGAGCTTTTCGGCGGCCCCCCGAAGGACCATCAGAACCACCCCGGCCCCGGAGAGACGCCTCCATGGGGCGCCGTCCTCTCCATCAACCTCAGGGTCCACCACCGCCTCGGCGTTCGGAAGCGACGGCCCGGGAAGGTGATGATCGGTGACCACCACTGCGATCCCCCCCCGGCGGAGACGATCCACCGGTTCTACCGCGCCGATGCCGCAGTCCACGGTGAGGAACAGGCCGTACCCCTCGGAGAGGGCCTTCTCCGTTCCGGCGTCACCGATGCCGTAACCCTCGTTGAATCTGCAGGGAATGTGCCAGTCGGCCGGGGTCCCCAGGGCCCGGAGCACCCTCACCGCAGTGGCGGCCGCGGTTATCCCGTCGGCGTCGAAATCGCCGTGGACCAGCACTTTGTCGCCCCGGCGCACCGCCCCTGCCAGAACCTCCGCCGCCCGGTCGGCCCCCGGAAGACTTCCCCATGGAGAGAGTTTGTCCCATTCCGGGGAGAGGAACGACGCCGCGGACCCCGGCGAGAATCCCCGCCTGGCCAGCACCGCCGCCACCGGGGCCGGAACCCCTGCTATCCCCGTGGATTCGGTATCCACAGATGATCTGGGAACCCACCTGTATTTCAAAAAAACCTCACGGTGTCCGGGCCGGGCTGTAAGCCGGGTTCTGTACCGCTTTCGCGGCGGCGGCCATCCGTCTTAGCGACCAACCCGGAGGTCCAGGAGGACGGGCCGCCCTCCAGCCCTTGCGGGCTTCCCTCGCTATTTGGCCTTGCACCGGACGGGGTTTGCCCCTTTTCACCCTCCCCTCGGGGAGTCATCGTCTCTGTGGCACTTTCCGCGCGTTGCCGCGCCGGGGGGTTTCCCCCCGCGTCCCGCCCTGCGGAGCCCGGACTTTCCTCTCCCGTTGAGGGAGCGACCGCCCGCCCGGCCCGGACAGTTCTATTCTAACTCACCTGCCCCCGGACAGGGAGCTGTCCTCGGTCCATACCACGTACGATCCGCACATCGGACAGAGGAAGGTCCCGCCGCTCTTTATCTCCACGCCGTTCTGGGTCGGGACGTTGGTCAGGCAGCCTCCGCAGGCACCGGACTTGAGCCCCACCACTATCTCGGGCCTGCCGGACTGTCTGGCCTGCTGATATTTCCTGTAATACCTCACGTCTATGGACGAGACCATGGCCTCCCGCTCAGCCTCCAGAGTCGAAAGCTCGGATTCCAGCTGCCCGGTCTTCTCCCCGAGCATCCCCCTCCTGGCTTCGTAGCGTTTCTCGTAGCGCTCCAGCTCCCGCCTGGCCTTATCCACCTCGGCCATGGCCTCCTCCTCGGCCTCCATGGATTCCAGGAGCGCCGTGTCCATGTCGTCCACCTTGCCCAGGGCGTAGTCAATCTGTTTCAGCATCGCCCGGTACTCGTCGTTGGTCTTTATGCTCAGAAGCCTGGTGCGGTACTCCGCAACCTTGGCTCTGAGATCCTGCTGTTCCGATTTTAGGACGGCCTGCCTGGCCCGGCTGGATTCCACCGCCTCCTCGAAACCCTTGAACCGGAGCCTGTGCTCCTCTATCTCCCTCTGGTGAATCTGGAGCTCCCTGGGTATGGCCTCCAGATCGGCCTTCACCCGGTCGAGTCTCCTGTCGGTTTCCTGCAGGAGCAGGAGCCTCTTGATGGGTTCCTCCATCTCACCGTCCTTCCGCTAAAAGAGAAGGGGGCACCCGAAGGTGCCCCCGCCGGGCCGTATTAAAAAGAAAGGGGCACCCGAGGGTGCCCCCTGCAGGGCTGGTGGGCGGGACAGGGCTCGAACCTGCGACCCCAAACGTGTGAAGCTTGTGCTCTACCAACTGAGCTACCCGCCCTTCGTCACCATTGGTGGGCCCACCTGGACTCGAACCAGGGACCAGCCGGTTATGAGCCGGCGGCTCTAGCCAACTGAGCTATGGGCCCGTAGGAAGGCAAATCTATCCGCGGAACCCCTTCCCGTCAAGTTGCGCGGGGTCTCCGGCCGGGTTAGATTCCCCCGGCGAAGCCGGAGTGGCGGAACGGCATACGCGGTGGACTCAAAATCCATTGTCCGCAAGGGCATGAGGGTTCAAATCCCTCCTCCGGTACCAGGACGGGGCACCGAAGGGTGCCCCGTCCTCGACAATCAGAGCGGTTGGAATCAGCGTATGACCGCCACGCTCCTTACCGTATCCACGCCGCTGCCGCTCATCCTCACGAAGTACATGCCGCTGGCCAGCTCCGAGGCGTCCAGGGAAAGGCTGTGGAAGCCCTGTTCAAGGAAGCCCCGGTGAAGGGTGCTCACCAGCCTGCCCTGAAGGTCGTACACCAGCACCGAAGCCTCCCCCGGCGCATCCGTGGAGAACCTGACCGATGCGCCGGAGGCGCAGGGGTTCGGGAACACCGCTGCCTCGCCGGAGGTGATGCCGGCCCCGTGGATCCCCGTTCCGTCGTGCTTCCAGAGGGTGATCTCGGCGTTGGCAAAGGTGAGAAAGCCCTGGTGCCTGTCGCCGCTGAACACGATGTACCAGTCGTCCGTGTGGGGGGCGTAGAACCACACCTCCCCGGCGCTCTGGCCCTGGATCAGCTCGTAGCAGTCGAACTCCTCCCCGGCCTGGTAAAGCTCCCAGTTGTCCGAATCCACGATGAAGAAATCAGCGGTTCCCCCGGGAATGGGTTCGGCGTACTCCGACCTGGGGTTGGCGTAGTAGTCCCTCCCGTTCATCAGGTCCGCGGGAAGATCGTAGACCACCTGGATCAGGAACTTCGTCCAGCTTCCCTCGGGCTGCTCCGTGAGGGGCAGTTCGGGCATCGGCTCGGGGGTGCTCCATTCGAAGAAGTACTCCTGGTCGGGAATGCTGTTCTCTATTATCAGCTCATAGCTGCCGCCGCCGTAACCTCCCAGGGCGGAGGAGATGTTCAGGTAGTAGTTCTGGCTGTCACCCAGTTCGAAGGTGATCTGTCCGTTCTCGTCGGTCTGCCCCCAGGTTCCCCGGAAGATCTCGCTGCTCTGCCACCCCTCGCTGGCCACCTGGACGCTGGCGTTGTCCACCGGGACTCCCGACGAGTCGGTCACGGTGACGGTGAGGTTGCAGAAGTTGGAGTAATAGGCCACGTAGTCGTAGATGAAGCCGTCGTTCCTCCAGTACCATATGCAGCTGCAGTCCTTGCCGCCGGTCATGCGGTCCTTGTCGTAGGCGCAGTAGTCGTTGCTGAAGGTGTCTATGTACCATCCGTGCCAGGTGCCGTTCCACCAGGCCTGGCACCAGACATGGTCCTCGAGGATGTCCATCACGCAGACGGTGGGGATCAGGGCCAGCCTTCCCGCAGCGCAGAGCAGGTCCTGGTTCTCGCCGCAGTTGCCGTTGTGCTCATGGGCTATCACGTTGGGCTGTATGGGTCTGTTGCCGGAGGCCGGGGCGTCTATGACGGCCCGGACCCAGCCGGTGACGATGTCAACGGCGTGAAGGCTGTCGGAGAAGGCCACTTCGTGGGACCAACCGTAACTCTTGGTCTGCTGGTCCCAGAAGACCTGAACGTTCTGGTTCAGCACTTCCTCCAGAACCGGGTAGCCCGTGTCGTCCATGTCCCACAGGTACTGCCTCCAGAACTCGTTGTAGACGCTGGAATCGTTCAGGGGCCGCTCGTCGGACACCTTTGGCATGACCACGTAGTGGTAGTAGATCTCCTTGGGGATCTCCACCCACACCGTGTCGCCGTCCACTATGGTGTTGTACTCGGTGGTGCTGTAGTAGTCCTCGCCGGAGTAGTCCACCACGTTTACGTAGCTTAGAAGCGGGTCCACATCGTAGATCCCCTGGGCGTTCTCCAGCAGGACCCCCTCGTCCCAGCCTGGGTTGGCCAGGATGGTCCAGGAAAGGTACGCCACTGTGAAGGCGAGTTCATCGAAATACGGGGTTCCCTGGTGCGCCAGGAGAAGCGCCCCGTACCGGTCCTGGTTCTCGGGGCTCAGCACTGAGTACTTCCAGATGAGGTGCTCCTGAAGCCAGCCCGGGGAGATGTCCACGGACTGCTGGGCCTGGGTGGTCAGAGTAATCGCGGGATTCACCGCCAGGTTCTCGTCGAAGAGTTCGGCCACCACCGGGAAAATGCCGCCCTTGGACGGAACTACGAACCGGCAGCCAACCGTTGCCACCGCCTGGTACTCGGAAGGGGGGTCGAAGGCGGGAGCAGGGGTTTCCCAGGTCAGCGGGACCGACGGAACCGACGGACGGGAGGTCACCAGGTGCACGGCGCTGCCGGACCGGACCACTGGTTCCATGGGCACGGTGATTCCGGGAAGATCCCCGAAGGCCGCCGCTGCGACGGCAAGAACCGCAAACACGACAGGTCTCATTGCCTTCCCCCTTCAGTTTGGGATATTGTCATCCGGTGGGAAGATAGTTTTCGGGAAACCCCGGGTAAAGACTCGGAAAGCCGCCCCTGGAGGGTCAGCAGACCTGGGAAACCGCTGATGCCAGGGAGTTTATCCCCAGGGGGGCCGGCACCTGGGCGAATTTGAGCTCCTCCGGAGTGTCCGGCGGCGCCGATCCGGATGAAACAACGATCAGGCCGGTGCCTGTCTTCAGGAGCTGTGCGGCAAGGTTGCCGAACTCCGGAGGGTTGTCCTGCTCCAGGAGGACGAAGAGGAACCTCTCGGGGGTTTCCTCCAGGAGGATCATCCCGCTGGCCACGCTGTCCACGCTTACCGAGGTGAATCCCAGCATCCTGAGCATTCCCTCGGCGGCGGAATCGCCTCCGGGATCTATACTGAGAACGGTCCTGCGGATGGTGGCGCTGAGAGTGCCGGTTTTAGCCTGCACCCGGTTCGGTGCGGATTCCTTCTCCCGGCCGCCGGAAAACACCATGAGTGCCCGATGCCCCCCTCCACCGATGAGCCGGAGTTCCACTCCGCCCCTCAGGGTGATGTCCCTGGTTTCAGAATCGCTGCCCATGGCCAGGGCCGTCTCCACAAGCCGGGCGGCCTCCACCGGGGGGAACAGCTCCGATATTGAGCAGCCGGGCTTCGTCTTGCCCTGAAGGAAAGCCGGAAGGACGCCACCGGTTTCCAGGACTATGAGATCCCTCTCGATCGTGCTGCCTACTATTTCTGCGAAGAGGTAAGCGGTACCGCTTTCCGCCAGGGCCCGGCGGAAGGCAGCAAGTCCGGCTTCCGCCTCACCGGAAACTTCTCCCCGGAAGAGGGTGGCGTCGATGATCATCACTATCTCGGCGGTTCTTCCCCGAAGGTCCACCCGCCTGGAGAACGAGAGCACCTTCACCCGGGCGCCGGCGGTGTCCCTGAGGGTGCCCCGGACCGCTCCGGAGAGGCCCGCCTTGCCCTCCGGGGTAATGCCCGTGCCCGAGTCAGCCAGGGTCTTCCCGAGGGCTTCTTTCATGGAAACGCCCAGGATGTCCGCGGCCTGATCGTTCATGAACAGCACCTGCCCGCTCTGGGCGTCGCGGACGAAAACCGCCGCGGGAATGTTGCGCAGAAGCAGGTTCATCCCCTCGTGGTCGGGGGTGAAGGTGATCAGGGTAGGATCGTCAAAAGCCCTGAGGTATCCCAGGAGCTTCTCGGCCCTCTCGTTCAAATCGGTCTCCCTCGGTCCTGAAAACTCTTTTCACGGGCCCCCGCCGTCAAGCCCCGCCCGCCCCATGCTCAGGGCGGTGGCGGCGGCCAGCCTGACCTGTCCGGAGGACATGCGCAGAAAAGGTTTTAAAAAGACACCGGGCCGGACACCCTGGCTCCTGGACAGCCAGATCAGGAACCGGCCGATGCCCCGGGGATCCAGGGCCGGGTCGCTCCGCTCGAGCCTGGCGGCCACCCGGGCTGCGCAGGAGGCGTCACCGGAGATTCCGCGGGCTTCCAGTACCTGCACAAGTTGCAGAAACAGCTCTCCCCGGGCCTCCCCGAGCCACCTCCTCAGGACCGCGGCGGTTCCGGGGGAAAGCTGTTCGGGAAAGGCGTCCAGCAGTCGGAGGCCGTTCCTGCTCAGGTCCGAGGCGGCGAGAGCTTCCAGGGCCTTGAGGTTTTCCTGTGACATTCCTTCCAGACGAATGTTCTCCGGAACGCAGCCCCTTCTCAGTACCTCCGCCGCCGCTGGATCGCCCCCCCCGGCGCAGAGGGCCCGGTAGGCTTCCCTTGACGGCTCGTAACGGGGATCGCCGCAGAGCCGGGCCAGGAAGGGGCTCGAATCGGGATCCCCCAGCAGCGCCATCCCCTCCAGGGCCGCCGCCCTCTCCGCCAGGGTGTTCACTGGAACGGCCCGGTTGACCATGGCCGCCCTCTTCAGCAGGGGAAGACCGGGGAACCATCCCGCCCCTCCTATGCCCCTGAGAACGGCTCTTCGCACCCAGGTGCTGCAGTCCTCGGCCAGGGGAGCTATCAGGGGGCCGGCGCCCCTTCCGGAGGCCAGCACCAACCCCTCCACGGCCCGGGCCCTGACGTGGGGGCTCCCGTCCCTGACCGCCAGCAGCAGAGCGGATACCGCTTCACTGCCGCCGATCCTGCCCAGTGCCAGGGCGGCGCTCTTCCGGACATTCCAACCGAACCTGCCCAGCAGTATGTCTGCGATACCCTTCACCGCGCCATTCTCCCGGAGTATTCCAGCGGCTTCCAGCAAAGCCTTCTTGTCCATGTCGGGCAACTCCGGGAAGGAGGGATCGGTGATGAGGGGCGCCAACTCCCCTGCCACCGGTGTTCCCCTGAGCCGGGACTTCTCCCGTCCCGCCCTCAGGCACAGTTCCTCCACGGTTTCGCGGCGGCCCACGGCCCGGATGAGAACCACGGTCAGGTCCAGGAAGGGAAAGAACCGGTATCCGCCGTAACGGTCGAAGGCCTCGATGCCCCCGGCCTCCCGGTCACGATCCTTGTAGAATCCCGGTGCCAGGGCCCTGAACCGGAGCCTGGCCCCCTCAACCCGGGTTCGGAAAACCCCGTTATCCCCGGCGCAGACGAAATCGTCGCCGCCCACGTGCCCGATGAAGTCGGGCCTGACCTCTTCCGACAGTATTTCCCCCAGCCTCCTGATGACCAGATCCCCCAGGGAAACCCCGTAATGGTCGTTGAAGGCCTTGAAGCCCGTGATGTCCAGAAATGCCGCGGTGCCTCCCCTGCGCACCACCCGCCTCTGCAGCTCCCTCATGATGGAGCTGTTCCCGGGAAGTCCGGTGAGGGGGTTACGGTCCGACGCCAGGGTTCGACCTCCCTGTAACTCGATGATGCAAGCCGATTCTTTACATAGGAACGAAAATAATGTCAGTCAAGGGGGGCGCAGGTTGGGCCCCCGGACAGCAGACAGTCCAGCACGTCGCCCAGCACCACTATCCCCCCGGGCTGGCCCCGGTCGTCCAGCACCACGGCGGCTCCAGCGCCCGATCGCCACATGTCCAGGAGCACCTTCAGGGGCACCGAGTCCTCGGGGAACGCCGGTATGCCCGTGAGCATCCTGCCGGGGTTCCAGGAACCCGTACTCTTCAGCACCGCCCTGCTTTCGAGCACTCCAGAGAGGGGTCTGCCCTCCCCCTCAATCACCAGCAGGAAATCGGACCCGGTCTCGATGATCCTCTGCACCGCCTGTTGTCGAGACGCTCCGAGGGTTATCCGCGGGAAGTCGGACACCGGTCTGGCATGGAAGCGTATACTCTTCTCTCCCAGCTCTATGGCATCCCAGGCTCTTCTTCCCTCGGATCCGCCGGACATCTCCAGAAGGCTTCTGACCTCTCCCCGGCTCTCGAAGAGCCTGTTCACCGAAGGGCGGCCGGCGATGATCCGGGAGATGAACCCAGCCGATGCAATGAGCGGGAAGAACAGAACCCTCAGAACCACCAGCGCCGGGGCCAGCGGAGGGGTCAGGGAATCCGCCCTGAGAAGGGCGTTCTGCTTGGGAACGATCTCCGCGAAGACCAGCAGGAACGACGCTGTGACGACCACCGAAAGGGTCTCGTAGCCGGGGCTGAGCCGGGCGAACCAACCGGAACTGAGGCTCGAGGCAAGGATGACCCCCACGTTGGTTCCGACCAGGGTGGTGGACAGGTAGCGGGAGGGGTCATTCAAAAACCATGAGGCCAGTTTCGCCAGCCGGTGTCCCGACTGGGAGGCCGCGGCGATCCTGATCCTTCCAGCGGCGGAATAGGCGGTCTCGGTGGCGTTGCACACCATGGACAGAAGCACGGCCAGTATGAACGCCACTATCTCCCCGGTCATTCCTCCACCCTCCGGACCAGGATGTGGTTCACCCTCCCGGGCGAGGCCGACTCCACCCTGAACTCCAGCCCCCCGGACCTGAAGCTTTCCCCGGTCCCGGGTATCCTGCCGGATATCTCCTCCACGTACCCGCCGCAGGACTCCGCCCACCGGGCGTCTGGAGTTTCTCCGACGAGACGGCCCAGGCTTTCCAGCGAGAGCCCCGCGGGCACGAGGTACCCGTCCCGGCGCCTTCTCACACCGGGAGGCATGAGCCCTCCGGCCGGGTCGAAAACGGCCCTGGCCAGCACGTCGTTCTCCGTCAGGATGCCGCTCCAGTCGCCGTACTCGTCCACCACTACCCCGAGGCCGCCGTCGCTCTTCCTCAGATCCTTCAGAGCCTTGTCGAGAGGCGCAGTCTCGGGAAAAAAGCACACCTCCCTGATCTCGAGTTTTTCCAGACCCAGCAGGTCCCTCACCAGGGTCATCCCCAGGATCTCCTCCCCGGGACCCCGCACCAGGGGGTAGCGCATGAACGGGTTGGACCTGGCCTCCGCCTGCATCCTGGCCAGGCTCCAATCCATTCGCATCACAACTACTTCGCGCCTGGGGACCATGACGCTCTGGCACTGCCGGTCGCTCAGGGAGAGCACAGCCCCGGCCACCAGCGCTTCCTCCCCGACTACTCCGTCCCCCCTGGCCATCTCCACCAGGGTGATTATCTCGTTCCTGTTCAGATGTCTTCCGGTTTCCGTGCGCAGCGACATCCTTTCCAGAAGCCTTGTCACCGGCGCCGCGGCGAGGGTCACGGGCCGGATCAGGGGCGCCGCAGACAGGGCCCACCTCTCGTTGTTGTGGCGGGCCAGGGTCTTTGGCGTGATCTCGCCCAGCACCAGAAGGATGAAGGTCATTATCAGCACGCCCAGCCCGAATCCCAGGGGACCCGGAAAGAGGGCCCTGGTGACGGAGGCGCTGACGGTCCCTATGGCCACGTTCACCAGGGTGTTGCCCATGAGAACCCCGGACAGAAGCCTGCCCGGGTGGGACAGGATCCGGAGCGCCCTGCGGCCCTTTTCTCCGGCGGAGAGCCTCTGTTTCTGCACCCCGTCCAGGCTGAAGAAAGCCGTCTCCGTGCCGCTGAAGAAGGCGGACAGCGCCAGGAGAACCAGAAGAAGGAGAGCGTCCGTCAGAGTCCCCGCTCCCCCCGGGACGACGAGTCGGGCTCCACAGCCGGTTCGCCCAGAGTGAAGCTTTCCCGCCAGGTCTTGCTGAAATAGGTGCGGCTGGAGTAAGTGGCCTCCCCGGTGACAACCAGGGTGTACTGCCCCGCCGGGGAGTGGGAGCCTCCCAGGGTGGTTCCGTCCCAGCTGTAGCTGAAATGCCCCACCGGGGTGTTTCCGGTGCGGAGGTTCCTGACCACCGACCCCTGGGCGTCCAGCACGTTGACTATGAGTATTGTGGGCTCGGTGAGAAACCCCGAGACCGTGAGTCCCCTCTCCCCGGGGCGGACCGTGAAATTCCGGATGTCGGTGCCCACCCAGAAGTACCTGGCGCCGGCCCTCTCGGCGATGAAGACCTGACCGAACCTGGTCCATATGGCTATGCCCGTCGGGTGTTCGAACTGGTCGTCGGCGCTGCCGAATCCCCTCCCGTAGCTGTCCAGGTAATCCATCGAGGGGCTGAACTTGTGTATCCGGCAGCTCACGGAGTCCGTGACCCATACGTTTCCGTGGTAGTCCACAGCCGGCCAGTTGAAGAACGAGCCGCCGCAGTCACCGGGGGTTACCCGCTCCACCACTCTGCCGTCCACCACCTTCACCAGGGCCATGCCGTCCTCCACCACCACCGCCTGAAAGGGCTGGTGACCGCTGCTCCACCGCTCGTAACCCGTGGCGGCCACGCCCCTGGGCCTGTCGAGGGAGACGGTCAGGGGGGCCTGGTCCTCCGGGGACGCGTACCTGTGGAGGGCCCCTCCGGACCGGTCCGTCACCCAGATGGCCCTGCCGTCAAGGGCTACGCCCCAGGGCTCCACCAGCCCCCTGATGTAGGATGACGGCTTGATCCGGGCTCCCCTCCGGGACAGTACCGCAACCCGGCCGTTTCCGGTGTCCGCCACATAGACGTCCCCCGCGGCGTTGGCGGCGATCCCGTGGGGTGATGAGAGCCTGTCCGCGGGCCTTCCTCCGCCGTCGTAGAAGCCCAGCGTGTACATGGAAGCGTTGTAGATGATCTGTCCGGAGCCGCTGTTCACGCCGTAAACAGCCAGCTCATCGTCATCGGACGGCTCCGGTGAGTCCCATTCGGACAGTTTCACCGCGGCAAGCCCCTGGGGATCGTCAAAGGTCACCATTCCTCCCAGGAGCATGTTCAGCTGCTCCGTCCCGGCCCGGTAGATTCCCATGCAGTGCCCGTAGGGCGGGTACACCAGGGTACTGGGCTGGTCCGGCTCCACGGTGAGGGCCACGAGGGCCGCCAGTGCCAGTGAGGTCATCGCCTTATCCTTTCGTATATCCAGACGGATCTCTGGACGTTCTTCACGTAAAGCCTTGTTTCCCTGAAGGTAATCTGCTCAATGAACATCTCCGGGTCATCCGGGTCCCACCCGTGGGCCCGGACCCAGCGGGAGGCGTTTCCGGGGCCGGCGTTGTAGGCCGCCAGGAAGAGAGGGGAATGGCCGAAGCTGTTCATCTGTCTGTTTACGTAAATACTTCCGTATCGCAGGGAGTTTTCCGGAACGTAGAAGTCCTCCCCCGAGAGCCGGGGCAGGTCGTACCATCGAGCCACGTCCCCGGCGGTGCCGGGCATCAGCTGAATGAGCCCCGCCGCCCCGGCGCCGGAACGGGCGAACCTGTTGAAGTAACTCTCATCCCGGGATATCCCCTCGATCCAGCAGGATTCCACCGAAAGCCCCTCCACCGCCCGGACCACGTCCCGGTGGTAGGGCGACGGGAAGTACCAGCCCAGCATGCTGTCCGGCAGCATTCCCCGGTGGGCCTCTCGCAGCTCCGTGTCCCAGGAGCGCATCAGGCCTATGCCCGCGCCGTGCTGCCCCAGAATGCCCAGAGAGGCGGCCCGCATGCCGAGGTCCCCGGGCCCGTAAGTCAGCATCTCCACCGCCAGGGTTCCGTAACCCCGTCCGAAGAGGTCCATGGCGAGGGATGTCTCCGGGGAGTCCGCCAGCACCGGCGAAACCACCGTCAGTTCCAGAGGCGAAGGGATGCCCAGCCTCCGGGCCGCCAGCATGCCGTAGTACTCCCAGGGGTGTTCCCGGGCCACCTGGGCCAGAAGGGATGCCTCCCGGCCTTCGTCCCCTTTCCTGTCCGCATACCTGGCCCGCCAGAAGAGCATCTCGTCCCGCCAGTAGCCGTAGGGCCACAACTCCGTCGCCGCGGCCCAGAGGGAGTCGCCCGTGGCGCCCCTGCCGTTCATGTAGAGGCAGAACCCGCCCCTCCAGTGCCCCCTCTCGTCGGCCTCGAAGTCGGGATACGCCCGCAGGCCCGCCAGGTAAGCGTCCGCCCCGGGCCCCCACTGCTGCTCGCAGTCGTAGTAGACACCGGCCAGGTAGCCTGCTTCGGATGCTGTGGGATGCCAGGGGTAGAGCCGGGCGAACTCCGAATAGGCGGCCCAGGCGTCGGCGGTGCGGTTAAGGCTTCTGAGCGCCCGGGCCCTGAACAGGGCGGCCCTGGCCCGAAGCTGCTCCGATGCTTCCGAACCCGTGGAGCCGCAGAGGCTAAGCAGTTCGGAGTGCCTGCCCAGGGCTCTGAGTCTGGCCATCTCCACCCCCAGGGCGAACTCGCCGCCCCGAGAGGAGGCGATCCGGTCGGCCATGGAACCCATGCCGTTTTCATAGAGTATGTCCGCCACCCGCCAGTCCGTCCGGTCGGGATACTTGGAGGCAAGCATCTCCGCTGCGATCACCCGCATGCCTGGGTTGTCCAGCATGGCGGTCCACTCCTCCAGGCCGCCGGCGTTCCGGGCTTTCATCCGGGCAGCGTGAAGCCGGGCTCCCTCGGGGGTGGAAAGCCCCGGATCCAGAAGCTTCAGGGCGTTGTCCCACCACTGTTCGGGGCTGTTTACGGCCAGACTGAGTTCCTCCCGTACCCTGGTAGCCAGGGTTGCCGGGAACAGCTGGGCGTCCTGGGCCGCGGCCGTTATCTGGGCCGGGGTAAGGGTTCCGCCTCCGGCCATGATCACCCTCACGGTTCTCTCAGCGGGCCCCTCCGGGGACGGGGTCACCCCGGGGGAAAGGGTCTCGAGGGAATCACGCCGGAGCCACGCCTCCAGAAGACGGTCTCCGGCGGCCAGGGGCAGGGCGGAGTTCCCCATCCTGTTCAGTTCCATCACCGAGACCTTCCATCCGGTAAGGTCTCCCCATCCCGCCCGGGAGAGGCTGTCCAGCACCTCCAGGCACCGTACCGGAAGCCCCCGGCCGTGGTAGCACCCCGCGAACCTCCAGAGAAAATCACCCCGGAGACCCGCAGGGCTCTCCAAGTTCCGCCAGAGCTCCCTAAGCTCCCTCACCGCCTGGTCCTGCATGCCCACCTGTATCAGGGAGTCGACGGTGCTGAAGGGGCTGGTCCTGCCGGGCAGGGTGTTCTCTCCGGCGTCGTTCTCCTCGGAAACCACCCGGCAGCCGGATCCGAGCCACACCGCCAGGGAAATCAGGAATAGAAACCTCAACTGAAGACCTCCGGAAAGGGTTCCACGGGCACCCGTCCAACCGTTCCGAAAAATACCGGGGCCGGGAGAGGAATCAAAGCCGTCCGCCGTTCTTCAGTGCAGGAAGTGTCTCACCCCGGTGAACACCATGGCAACTCCGTGACGGTTGCAGGCTTCGACCACCTCCGGATCCCGGATGGAGCCACCCGGCTGGACGATGGCCCTGACACCCGCCTTCGCCGCCGCCTCGGGGGCGTCGCTGAAGGGGAAGAAGGCGTCGCTGGCCAGCACCGAACCGGACAGGTCGTTACCCTCCCTCAAGGCTCTCCGGACCGCCAGGTCCAGGCTCTCCAGCCGGCTGGGCTGCCCTATGCCGATTCCCAGGGTCCCCTTCTGGTCGCCTATCACTATGGCGTTGCTCCTGACACCCTTCACCACCCGCCAGGCCAGGTCCAGCGCCTCCATCTCCCCGGGTCCGGGCTCCCTGGCGGTCACCACGGTCCATCTGTCCGGCCGCTCCAGGGAGCCGTCCTGTTCCTGGATCAGCAGCCCGCCCCAGATGCTCTTCACCGAGGGACCAGTGTCCCTTCCCGGCGCCAGGCGTATCACCCGAAGGTTCTTCCTCCGGGACAGCCTGTTCAGGGCATCCTCCCGGTAGTCGGGGGCAATTATCACCTCCAGGAAGAGGTCCTTGAGCCTGGCGGCGAGTTCCCCGTCCACCGTCCCGTTGCACGCAAGAATGCCGCCGTAGGGGCTCTGCCGGTCGGACCTGAAGGCGTTTTCAAAGGCTTCGCACAGTGTTTCACCCACACCGACTCCACATGGGTTGCCGTGCTTCAGGAGCACCACCCCGGCCATGTCCGGGGGAAGGTCCGCCGCCAATGCGCAGGCGGCCGAAGCATCGGCATAGTTGTTGTAGCTCATGGTCCGGCCTCCGGGAATCGCCACCCCGGCAAAGCCCCTGGGGGGTTCTGTGAAATGGATCCTTGCCTTCTGGTGGGGATTCTCGCCGTACCTGAGCTCCGGAGCGAACCCCTCCTCCAGCTTCAGAGCCACCTGAAGGTCGTAGTCCGAGGTGAGGCTGAAGGTCCTGGCGGCCATTCTTCTGCGGAACTCCGGAGTGTTGCCGCCGGCCTCCAGGGTCCGGAGCACCTCCGGGAAACAGCCGATCCCCAGGGCACTCACCACGTGAACCCAGTTTTTAGCCGCGGCCCGGGCCATGGTGGGCCCTCCCACGTCCACCAGCTCCACGGTCTCCCTGGAATCCGGAGGAAGGTTCCCGGCTCTGTGGAACGGGTACAGGTCCACCGCCACCAGGTCGAACACCGGCTGTCCAGAGGCTCGCATCCGCTCCCGGTCATCTCCGTCCGCCAGGATGGCCGCGTGCAGGGCGGGGTGCAGGGTCTTGACCCGCCCCCCAAGCATGGAGACTATCCCGGTGAGAGTCTCGGTGGGAGTCACCGGAACACCCGCCGCTTCCAGGACCCCGGCGGTGCCGCCGGATGCGAATATCCTGTAACCGGATCGGTGGAGCCCCCCGGCAAATTCCTCCAGCCCGGTCTTGTCGTAAACGCTGATCAGCGCAGCCCTATCCATGGTCCCGGAACCACCTTTCCGCGTCGAAGTGCGGTATCGGCGCACGTTTATGGGCACTGGCGCCGTGAAGCCTTCCTATAATCCCGGCAGCCTCGGGGGAAACCGACCCGGGCCCTTCCGTGAAGTATTCCCGGATATCCCTGTAGGTTACCCCCATCTCCCCTTCGTCGCTCTGCCCCGGCCAGAGACCCGCCGAGGGCACCCTTGCGGTCACCCATTCCGGAAGGTTCAGGGTTTCAGCCAGTTTCAGCACCTGGTCCTTGTACAGGTCAAGCAGGGGGTGGAAGTCCGCCACCCCGTCCCCCCACTTGGTCCAGTACCCGGCAAGGTACTCCGACCGGTTCGATGTGCCGGCTACCAGCCGGCCCCGGGAATGGGCGTAAAGAACGGCCATCCTGAGCCGGGCCTTGAGATTACCCATCATCAGGGTGTCCGACCGGTCCAGTTCCGCGGCCCTGACCAGTTCCCCGAAGGGAGCCTCCAGGTCCACGGTGCTGCTGTGGATTCCCAGGAACCCGGCGATCCTCCGGCCGTCCCGCAGGTCGTCCGGGTGGTTCCCGCAGGGCATCATGATCCCCAGCACGTTGTCTCCCCCCAGGGCTTCGGCGCACAAGGCGGCGCTCACACAGCTGTCCAACCCGCCGCTGAGCCCCAGAACAACACGGTTCAGCCCGGCTCCGGCAACCGTTCCGGCAATCCAGTCAGAAATGGCCCGGGCCAGCCGGCCGTATTCCTGTTCCATCATCCCCCGCTCCTGTCCGGAACCGGCGTAAGGGTCAGGCGTCTGAGGAGCGGATCCGCCTCCAGAACCGCCACGGACAACTGCATTCCGGGCCGGCCTCCCTGAAAAAGCTTCACCGGGGCCCTTCTCAGGACCGGCCCCGGAATGAAACCCTCGACGGGCACGTCCAGCAGCCTGACGAAAACACCGAAGTCCTTCACGTCACTCACCATACCTTTGAAAACCGAGCCCCGCCGTTCCGAGAGGAACAGCAGGGCCATGAGTTCCACCGAGTCCCACTCGGACTGGGCCGCCCGGCGCTCCAGGCTGCTGCACCAGTCCGCCAGGGGACCGAGATTAACGTCGGTTTCAGCCATCCCGGTCTTTTCGTACCGGGCCAGCGCCTGGTGTACAATGAGATCGGGGTACCGGCGGATCGGGCTGGTGAAGTGCATATAGCTGTCAAGGGCAAGACCGTAGTGCCCCTGGTTCACCGGCCAGTACACCGCCTTCTGCAGGGCCCTCAGGGACGCGTCCCGGATGAGGGGCCACTCCGGCAGCTTTCTCGCCCTGGTGAGCATCACGGCGTAATCCACCGGTTCGGGCACCCCCCTTCCGCCGAAACCGAGCCCCAGCGGCGAAAGCATGTTCCTGAGGTTGTCCATGGAATCCGGGGTGGGTTCGCCGTGAACCCGGTACAGCACCGGCAGATCCAGCCAGCGACAGTAGTCGGCTACCGCCCGGTTGGCCTCCACCATGAAGTTCTCGATCATCCCGTGGGCCATGTCGTCGGGCACCGGGTCGAAACCCTCCGGCATGCCGTCGCCGCCGAACCTGGTGCGGAACTCCGCGGAACCCAGGTCAAGCGCCCCCCGGGCGACCCCGGCGGCCTCCAGGGTGCAGTTGAGCCGGGTCACCCCGGCGAAGAAGGCCTCCAACTCGGGATCTCCGGTGTAGTCGCCCTTCATAAGGTCCAGGGCCTGCTCGTATGTAAGTCTGCGTCGGGAGCGGATCACCGAGGGGGCGACGGAGAAGTCCGTCCTCCTTCCGGATCCGTCGTACTCCAGGAAAACCGTGCGGGTCAACCGGTCCTGATCGGGACGAAGGCTGCAGGCGCCGTTGGAAAGAACCTCCGGAATCATGGGAATAACCCGGTCGGGCAGGTACACGCTGGTGCCCCGGGCTCTCGCCTCGGCGTCCACGGGAGAACCGGGGGGAACGTAGAAAGCCACGTCGGCGATGTGGACTCCCAGGCGGAACCCGCCTCCGGGCAGTTCCTCCACGGATACGGCATCGTCGAAATCCCTGGCGTCCACCGGATCCACGGTCACCGTGAACAGGCCCCTCAGGTCGGTTCTGTCGCCGGAACTCCATGCGGCCATTGCGGAACGCTCCGCCTCCTCCAGAACTTCTCCGGAAAACTCCCCGGGAAGACCTCGATCGGTGCACACCGAGTCTATCAGGACGGAAGGGGAGCCATGTTCGCCCAGAGAAGCCTCCATAAGCGCCCTGGGCCTTGCCCCGCCGAAGTTCAGAGTTCCGGTGACGATTGAACCCGCCCGGGGCTCCTCTTCCGGAGTCTCCATAGGGATGCCCCGGGGGAACCGGGGATCCACAGGGTCCAGCACCCACCCGTCCCCTGCCCGCCTTGCCACTCCGGCGATTGCGGCCTGTGCCCGGACCAGGATTTCCTCCACCCGGCCCCGGTAGCTGCGAAGGTCGGGAAGGGGTTCGAGAACCCTCACGAGAACCCTGTCGCCGTGCCAGGCGCCCCGGGTGTCACGGGGTTCGATGTTCACCTGCCCGCCGTTCTCCAGCCGGACCCGGGCTGAACCGTCGGTTCTGGCGATCAGCTCCCCGGCGGCCATGCCAAGGGTCTCAAGCAGGGCGTAGGCGCCCTTTCCCGTGCGCCGGACCCGGCCTGATCTGATCAGTTCCTCCAGGGCTCCGTCCAGATCTCTGCATTCCTCGGGAAGTCTTTTCCGGAGCGCCTTGAGGTCCAGCCTGGCACCGCCCTCCAGCAGGCTCAGGATTGCCGCCGGGGTGTCAACGGGCATCGGTCATGCTTTCCAGGGCGGCCCATCCGTCGCTGCCGGGAAGGGCTTCCACCCTCAACAGACATCCCGCCCGGCCTGCAAGCCCTCCCGCGGCGTGAATGACGCTGTCGGCCATCTCGCTTCCCGGAAGCATCGGCTCCCCTGCTCCAGCGGGTCTGCTCCAGCTCACCTTCACCATGCCGTTGCCGCCGGATCCGGCCACGGTGCCGGCGCCCCCCAGGGAAAGCACGGCCCAGGCTCCCATCCCCACCAAGGCTCCGAAGGCCGAGGAGGGTTCGCGGTTTTCGGGAATCGGAAGGCTTTCGAGCCGTTTGAGACCGTCGGTAGCGATACTCCTGCCGCAGGCCAGGGCTATGAACCTGGCCAGCCGGGAAAGAGGCGACGGGTCGCTGGCGGCCTTGTCGAGGTTGGGGTGGGTGGCCTCTGACAGATCCCTGAGGAATCTGGTGACCCCTCCCGCGGACTCCGCCGCCTCCCGGACCTTCGGAACCGCCCGGGCGATGTTGTCGGGAAGAAACATCGAGGCCAGCTCCGTATTGCCAAGGACTCCCACCAGCATGTTGTTGATGTTGTGAATGTGGTAGGGGAGCAGGAGTCCGAGAAAGGCGTTGGCGGTCAGCCTCTGGTTTCCCGGCTCCGCCGCGGCCCTTACAACCGGAATCATCGCGGGCTGCGCGGCCCTGGTGAAAATGCCCGGGATGTCCGTCCGTCCGATGCCGATGGTCAGACCGTCGGAGGTCTCGAAGGCGTTCATACCTCCCCCTTCCGCCTGGCGGCGCTGCGCCGGTTCATCCATTGCTCCAGCGTCTCCCGGAGCCTCTCCTCTCTGCCCCGGTCTCCGGGAAGGTATATCCGCTGTTCCGGAAGACCGTCAGGAAAGTTAGAGTGGGTGACCGTGCCGTCCTCCACCTCGTGGGCGTACTGATAGCCCTTCCCGTAATCCAGTTCCTTCATGAGCCCCGTGGGCGCGTTCCTCAGGTGCAGGGGCACCGGAAGGCTGCCCTGCCCCCTGGCAAGTTCCACGGCCCGTCCCCATGCGGTGTACACTGAGTTGGACTTGGGAGCCATGGCCAGGTAGATCACCGCCTCCGCCAGGGCCAGATCCCCCTCGGGGGAACCCAGGAAGCGGTAGCAGTCCACCGCCCTCATGGCCACGGTGAGCGCCGCCGGGTCCGCCATGCCCACGTCCTCCACGGCGAATCGGACCACACGCCTTCCGATGTAGAGGGGATCGTCGCCGGAATCCATCATTCTGGCCAGCCAATACAGGGATGCATCGGGGTCGCTGGACCTCATGGACTTGTGCAGCGCGCTGATGTGGTTGTAGTGCTCTTCGCCGCTCTTGTCGTACAACAGCGGCGCCGACTGGAGAACGGACCGGGCTGACTCCACGGTCACCGGTCCGATGCCGGCGCTGCCCGCCACGGTCTCCAGCAGATTCAGCGCCCGCCGGGCGTCGCCGTCCGCGGCGAGAGCCAACACTCTCACAGCTTCCGGCGGAACCTCCGCCGGGTAACGCTCACGGTACGACCGATGGCCGGTCGCCCTGTCCAGAAGAAGCCGCAGGGCATCCACTCCCAGGGGACGCAGAACGTAGACCGAGCATCTGCTCAGCAGAGGGGCGTTGATGTAGAAGGAAGGGTTTTCCGTGGTTGCGCCGCAGAGCCGGATGGTTCCGTTCTCCACATGAGGGAGGAAGGCGTCCTGCTGGGCTCTGTTGAAACGGTGTATCTCGTCCACGAAGAGCATGGTCGAGCCCCCGGTCCTCCTCAGCTGACCGGCCGCGGCCACTATCTTCCTCACGTCCGCCACCCCCCCGGTGACCGCGCTGAACCGTACGAAGTTCTCCCCCACCCGGGAAGCCACCGCCAGGGCCAGGGTGGTCTTGCCGGTCCCGGGAGGACCCCAGAGGATGAAGGAACCCAGGGACCCGGTATCCACAGCTGCACGGAAGGGTGCTCCCGGGGCCAGGAGGTGATCCTGCCCCAGGATCTCGTCGAGGTTCCCGGGTCTCAGGGCCTCCGCCAGCGGAACGCCGGCGGGGCTTTCGAAGAGTGTGCCGCACATGAAGGACATTATAGAAAGGCTCGAAAGAAATCGCTAATACGCTGCGGAAAAGGGAAGGGGGCGCAGAAGCGCCCCCTTCAGGAAAACTGCCCTCAACCTATATCCGGGGAGGCTGCTGCACCTGCTGCATAAGTCCCTGGAGCATCATGGCGGCGGGGATGGTCTGGGTGGCGGGCCCTGGCATGAGGTCTTCGGCCCCCTCCATAGCGAACCCGGTCACGAAGATCGTTCCCCCCTCCTCGGCGGGATCAATGGGATCCACGGAAGCTTCAGCCAGCGGGAAAATCGGGAGTTCGCTGCTGAAGGCCAGGCTTATGGTGCCTTCGTCGGGGTGGGTGATCGCCAGGGTGACGCAACCCATGTTCCGGCCGCCGACGGCGATCTCTTCATGGTCCAGAAGGAACTCCGCCTCCTGGACCTGGTCCATGAACTCCTGGAACTCGGGATCCGGCTCAGCGTTCATGCCGGCGGTGGCCTGGCTGAACAGATCCGGGTTTTCGGCGATCATCTGTTCCACCAGTTCCGGAACGCCGGCCATGTCCAGGGCTATGATCTGCTCGCCGTCCTTGATACGCACCATCTTGATGGCACGGATCATGGTGAGCATCCGCTCCGGGTCGTCCCGGGGGATGAAGAGGGCCGAGGGGTCGCCGCCCTCGAGGTTGGCCTGGATCCATTCGGACGGGTCGTCGCCCATCTCCCGCATGAAATCCTGCATCTCGACCCGGAGACCGTCGAACATTGCCTGGTCCACGAGAACCTGGATAACGTTGTCCTCCAAGGAGAACTGGTACCACAGGCAGGTCACGCCCTGCACATCCTCGCTGCTGATCACGGCCACCGACATCTCCCCCTCGGAGGTGTCGCTGCCGTAGGAAATCCACTGTCCCGGGGCGGGTGCGGGCATCTCGTCCATCACCGCCACGAAGTCCTCCGAGGCTTCACCGAGCACCACGTCCAAATCGCCGCTCACGGGCTCATCCGCCGGGGGGGTTTCGGGGGTCGCCGGAACCGGCTCCTCCCCGCAACCCGACGTCCACAGCGCCGCGGCAAGCACCAGCAGCAGCGGCATCGTCCTTCTGAGAACCATTCCTTCTCCTTTCATGGAAGACATGCAGGGTCTGCAGTCGGTTTCCTCAGCCACGGGCCTACTCGTCCACCTCGATCTCCAGCAGAGCGTAGACCGGAAGACCCGTTTCCCTGAGCCTGGAACTACCTCCCAGGGTGCGAAGGTCAATTATGAAAGCGGCGGCAACGGGAGCCGATCGGTCCATCCTGATCAGCTCCGCCGCCGCGGCGGCGCTGCCTCCGGTGGCCACAAGGTCGTCCACCAGCAGCACCCTGCTGCCCCGGGGAACCGCGTCGACGTGCATTTCCACGGCGCCGCTTCCGTATTCCAGTGTGTATTCCCTCCTGTGGGTCCTGGCGGGAAGCTTGCCCGGCTTCCTGACGAGAATCAGGGGCAGGTTGCGCCGGGCGGCCAGAACCGCCCCGAATACGAATCCCCTGGACTCTATCGCCGCCACGGCGTCGTACTCCAGGTCTCCCAGCATCTCCTCGAGCCGTGAAACCGCGTCGTTCAGGGCGCCCGGGCGGGTAAGCAGGGTGGTTATATCCTTGAACTGGATTCCGGGAATGGGGAAATCCGGAACATTCCTTATGAGCCCCGCCAGTTCTTCAACTGTGTGCATCAAGCCCCCTCTCGGCATTTTCAACGAAGACCGCCATCTCCTCGACAGTGCAAGCGGGCGTGACACCGGGCACCGAAGCCCAGTCGCCCATGGCGCAGACCGGTCTGCCTGCCTGCAGGG
This sequence comes from uncultured bacterium, assembly GCA_964607515.1. Taxonomy (GTDB): domain Bacteria; phylum Fermentibacterota; class Fermentibacteria; order Fermentibacterales; family JCC-6; genus UBA6080. Next base: position 99,586 of record CAZSKU010000003.1, read on the forward strand.
CGAAGGCGATTTCCGAAAGCGTTCCGTAACCGCCTCCCACGGCGCACACCGCGAAACCCGACAGAACCACCGCCCGGTTCCTGACGGAACCGGCGCCGGTGGCTATCCTGATCTGGACGAAGGGATTCGCCTCCCCGGGATCGTCGCCGGGCAGGATTCCCACTGTGAGACCGCCCCGGGAGGAGGCTCCGCGCAGGCCCGGGCCATCACGCCCCCCAGTCCCCCGCATACAACGCCGTAACCGGCTTCCGCCAGCTTTTCACCCAGCTTCCGGGCGGCATCCAGATGGGCAGATGATGCGGACGCCCCCCCAATGATGCTCACAAGCTTCATCCGCACTCCGGAGGAGATTGGTCGGGGCGAGAGGATTTGAACCTCCGGCCTCCTAGTCCCGAACCAGGCGCGCTAACCGGACTGCGCTACGCCCCGACCGCAACAGGACTGAAATCTACAGAAGAAAGCCCAGCGCCGCAAACACCCCGGAAACGATAAGGGTCACCACGGCTCCGGCCGCCGCAACCCCCAGGGCTATGGCCGGCAGGGCGAGCCTTCGGGGGATTCCGAAGAGGAAAGCCGCCACGCTTCCGGTCCAGGCGCCGGTCACCGGAAGGGGTATCGCCACGAAAACAGCCAGGCCCAGGGCCCTGTACTTCAACACTTTGGCTCCCGCCTTTCTCCTGGTCCTGTCGAACAGCCACTGGAAAAAAGCTCTGAAGGGCTTCCAGCGGGAAAGGAAACGGCTTACCGGATCGAGAAACCAGAGAATGAAGGGAACCGGAATCATGTTCCCGGCCACCGCCAGCAGGTACACCTTCCACCATGGCCACGCCCAGGTGTCGGCCATCACGGTCATGGCCACGGGAATGCTCCCCCGGAGCTCTGTAATCGGCAGGCCGGAGATGAGAAGCATCACCAGTTCCCCCGGAACTCCCGAGAGCCATCGAATGACCGACAGCGCGGCGGTCTCACCCATTCCAGCCGGCCTTTCCAAGAAGGGGAACGAAGGCGCAACTGAAGGAGTTCCGTTCCTCCATGCCTCCGGGTCCCTTCCTCAGCACCCTGAATGCCTGGGTGTTCCTGTCCCCCACGGGTATCCCCGCCAGACCTCCGGGCTTCAACTGCTCCTCCAGCCCCCCGGGGAGCGCCGGAGCGCCGGCGCTGTAAAGCAGTGCGTCGTACGGGGCCGAGGACGGCCAGCCCCGGGAACCATCCCCGAAATGGACCACGGCGTTGTTCACCCCGATCCTGTCGAACAGGGACCTGGAAGCATTTGCCAGTCCAAGCACCATCTCCACGCACACCACCCTGTCGAAGAGTCTCGAGGCCACCGCCGCCAGGTATCCGCTGCCGCTTCCTACCTCGAGCAGGATTCCCCCGAAGGAATCAGCCACCCCCGAAAGCATCCTCAGCACCGTGGCCGGCTTGCTGATGGTCTGGCCGAAGCCGATGGGCAGCGCCGCGTCGGTGTAGGCCAGGTGGGCGAACGCCGGGCTCACGAAAAGGTGCCGGGGAGTGTCCGCCATTGCTGCCGCCACCCGGGAATCAGCCTCGGGAAAGAGGTCTCTCAGCCGCCGTGCCATGTCCCTGGCGGCGGCCAGATTCAGCGGTTCCATGCTTCTCCTGTTGGAAAAAGAGGCCCGAAGGCCTCTTCCTCCAATGGTCGGGGCGACTGGATTCGAACCAGCGACCACTTGAACCCCATTCAAGTGCGCTACCGGACTGCGCTACGCCCCGGCGGAGCCACAATCCTAATCCTGCCCTGAACCGCCGTCAACCTTCATGGGGTCGCGGCCGAGGATGCCTATGATCTCTCTGATCTCCGCCGCCACGGAGTCCAGAAGGGCGTCACCGGGGGCTGCCTGGGAGGGCTGCCCGGGCTCCAGTTCCAGGGCCATCTGGCCGTGTTCCCTGCGGATATCCTCCAGCTTCTTCCGGGCGCCCTCAATGGTGTATCCCTCCTCGTACAGCAGTTTCTTGATGTACTGAAGGGTCCTGACGTCGCCGGGCCGGTAGACCCGATTGCCCGCCTTGTTCTTGTGGGGATTGAGCATGGGAAAGGCTGTCTCCCAGTACCGGAGGACGTGGGGCTTCAAGTCCAGCATCCGGCAGACTTCGCTTATCGGATAATAGAGCCTCTCGGTCATTTTCCGCGGCCTCCGAAGAGTTTCTTCCAGATCGGGGCTTTCCGGCCTTCCAGCCGGCCGAGTTCCTCCAGTGCCTTCATGGCCCCCTCATGGTCTTCCTGCCATGACAGGGCGTTCTCGAGACTCTTTCTGGCCATGGCGAACTGCTCGGCCTTCATGTAGACCCTTCCCAGCATGACGTGGTTTTCGGGGTTGAAGTACTCCGCCTCGCACGCGCTCTTGAGAAATTCCGCCGCCTCCCGGAGCCTTCCCCTGCCCTCGGCGGCCATGGCCTGAAGCCTTCTCACCTCGGGATCCCTGGGGAATGTCATGGCGGCCCGATTCAGCAGGTCTCCGGACCTCCAGAAGTCGCCTTCCCGGATCATCCTGCCGGCGGCGGACTTCAGCCTCGCCAGGGTCGCCGGAGGCATGGCACCTCCGGTGGCCTGACCCTCCTTGGGTCTCGGCCTGGCCGGCTTCACCGGCGTTGGAGCGGCCGCTTCCTCCTCCGGGGGCTTGTCCTCCGACGGCTCTGGCGCAGGCGCCCTGCGGGGCTCCGGAACCCGGGTGATAACGGGTTCCGGCTCCCAGGGAATCGTGTCGGCTATCTCCTCGTCGTACTTCCGTCTCTCCTGGGAATCGCTGAGCACCAGATAGGCCTCGTTGATCCGGGCGAACTTGGCCACGGTTTCCGGGGAGTCGCCGGCAACGTCGGGATGGAGCTTTCTGGCCAGCTGGAAGTAGGCGTGGTCTATGGCCTCCCTGGAGGCCTTCCTGCCGATTCCCAGCACGTGGTAGTGGCTGCCGTAGGACTCCTCCCCGGGCATCCCTACCTCAGCAGGGTGAAGGCGCTTCCGGCTGAAACTCCGTTCTCCCGGGCCACGATGTGGTACACTCCGTTGGCGAGCTCCGAGGGCACGGTCCAGACGCCCTGTCCCGACAGCCTCGCCACCATCCTGCCCGCGATGTCCATCACGAAAACGTCAGGCGAGGAAAAGCCCGATATCTCGTAGGAAAGCAGAGAGGACACGGGGTTGCGGGATACGGACACCGCCGGTTCCGCAGCTCCGCCCATTCCGGCGGTCTCGGTGTCGGTGATGCCCACGCTGCCCAGGAGGTTCATGCAGATAAGCTTGTTCATGAAGCGGCATTCCAGGTTGTTGGTGACGATGAGGGTGGTGTCGTTCTGGGAGCCCCAGAAGCCGTTGTCGTCAACCTCGGGGGTGAAGAAGAACATGCCCTGATCGCCGTACTCCCAGTCGCAGGCGTCGCCGTTGGATGGGTAGCTCAGAACTTCGTAGCACCTTCCCCATTCGTAACCGATGGGACCGGCCATCTGGGCGCCCCAGCTCTGGAAGGTTGCCTGGTCGGGGGTGGGCTGGTTGTTGTACCCCCAGGGGTAGATGAGGTATCCGCCGTAGGTGTGGTAGTTGAAGCCTCCCAGGGGAGCCAGTTCTTCCATGAGCTCGCTCAGGGCCTGGGTTTCGGGCTCCGAGAAAGGAGCGGTACCCCTGTAGGTCTCGCTGTAGGGGCTGGGGCTTGAACCCTGGTCGTCGTAACCCCACATGTAGCTCCAGTTGCGGTTCAGGTCTATGCCGGTGCCCAGGGTCCAGTTCATGTTCTTCCTGTGGTTCGGGGCGCCGCTGGGAAGGTTGTAGTAGTAGGCGTCGATGTTCACCATGGGCACGAAGTATATCTGGGCGTTGTCCAGTATGAAGGTGGCCATGGTGTCGCTGCCGTATTCGCTGGTGAGCCACTGGGCGAAATCGATCACCGCGGAGTTGCCCCCGGGTTCGCGACCGTGGGTCAGGGCGTTGAAAAGGATGACCGGTGCGTCGTCCCCTGCGTTGGTTATCCGGACGTGGTAGATGTCGCGCCCCTGGTAGGAGGTGGCGAAGGCGGTCGGGGTGTCGACCATGTCACTGGATTCCGCCAGGCCGGCCCAGAAGGCGTTGTTCTCGTTGGGGCCGTAGTAGTAGCCGAACTCGTTCCTGGACCCCGGCATGGGCTGGGCCCACTCCTCGGGGAGCACCCTGGCATCGGGATGCTTTTCCAGCACGGAATCCAGAAAACGGTCCTCCACCATTATATCGACAAAACCCCCGCTCCGGCTGCTGCTGGCTATGTCGTAATCAAATGAGGCGATGGCCGAAAAATCGGAGTCCGTAAGGGCGGGGATCCTCACCAGACGCCAGGCGGAGGCGGCGGGGGTCAGAATCAGAAGCAGGGTGAAACAGATTGTAGCGCAACGGTTCATCTCATCCTCCTGAACATTGACAAACGGGCGCGAAACGAATAGTTTCGCCCTTCATACGTGTATACCCCCGGCGCGCCCCGGGGTTTCAGACTCGGCAATACTGTGAAAGGAGCCGTTCTTTGGCAAGGAGCAGGCAGTCGGTCAAGAGACACAGAACCGACATCGAGAAGAGACTTCGCAACCGCAGCAAGCTGAACAGACTCCGCACCGCGTTGCGCAGGGCTTCCGAAAGTGAGGCTTCCGAGGACGGAACCGCCGCCCTCAGAAAGGCCCAGAGCCTTCTGGACAAGGCCGGACGCACCAGACTGGTCCATCCCAACAAGGCCCGAAGGATTCAGAGCCGGATGGCCGCCAAGGCTGCTTCGGAAGCCTAGACGTCCGAAATCCCGGGGGGCGCTCCGGCGCCCCCCGTTTTCTTTTCCGGACTGACTCCGCTTCTCAGCGCACCCCCGGGGATATCTCGCTGGCGCCTCCGGGCAGGTCTTTCACGGTGAAACCCAGTGCCTCCAGCCGCACCCGCATGGCGTCGGCCTCGGCAAACAGCTTTCTGGTCCTCAGGGCGTACCTGGCTTCCTGAAGCACTTCACACAGCCCGGGCAGCACCGGGGCTTCGGAAGCTCCCCGAAGCCTCAATCCCAGGGCCTCCCCCGCGAGGGAGTCCAGGATGTCCCCCATCAGTTCCCCTCCCCCTTGCCCGGAATCCAGCAGTGCGTTCCCCGCCCGGACGAAATCGAAGAGGCAGGCCAGCGCCTGGGGAGTGTTCAGGTCGTCGTCCATGGTTTCGCGGAAGGCTTTCCCGGTGGCTTCCGCCAATTCCCGGGCCTCCCGGTCCGGACCGCCGGATACGGTCGTCAGCCTGTTCCTGAAAACAACCAGCCGCTCCAGGGCGCTTCGGGCGCTGGAGAGCCCCTGGTCGCTGAAATCCAGGGGGCTTCTGTAATGGCTTCTCAGGATGTACAGCCTGACCACCATGGGATCGTAGCTTTCGAACAGGTCCCGGAGCAGGGTGAAGTTGCCCAGGCTCTTCCCCATCTTCCTTCCGTCCACGGTGACCATGTTGTTGTGCAGCCAGAACCGGGCGAAGGGCTTCCCCGTGGCGGCCTCGCTCTGGGCGATCTCGCACTCGTGGTGGGGGAAGGAGTTCTCCAGCCCTCCCCCGTGGATGTCTATGGTGTCCCCGAGATACCTCATGGCCATGGCGCTGCACTCCAGGTGCCAGCCGGGGTAACCGGAACCCCAGGGGCTGTTCCAGCGGAGCAGATGTCCCGGTTCCGCCTCCTTCCACAGGGCGAAGTCCCGGGGGTCGTCCTTGTCGAAGGCGGTCTCCACCCGGGTGCCGGCCACGGCCTCATCGCCGGTCCTGCCGCTCAGTCTTCCGTAGCCGGGAAAGGAGGAAACGTCGAAGTAGACGTTGCCGCCCCGGACGTAGGCGTGCCCCTTTTCCAGAAGTGTTCCAACCAGTTCGATCTGCTCGGGTATGTGCCCGGACGCCCTGGGGGAGATGTCCGGCCGGAGGTTGTTCAGGGCGTCCATGTCCCTGAAGTAGCTGGCGGTGTACTTCTCGGCGACCTCCATGGGCTCGAGCTTCTCCAGGGACGCCTGCCGCTGGAGCTTGTCCTGCCCCTGGTCTGCGTCGTCCGTCAGGTGCCCCACGTCGGTGATGTTCTGGACGTACCTTACCCGATAGCCGGATCTCCTGAGCCATCGCACCAGCACGTCGAACCCGACGTAGCTCTTTCCGTGGCCCAGATGGCTGTGGCCGTAGACCGTGGGTCCGCAGACGTACACTCCGGCGAAGGGCGGGTTCAGAGGAACGAACTCTTCCTTCTCCCTGGAAAGGGTGTTGTAGAGCTTCACAGCCGGCCCTCTCGAAAGTAGTCTATCTTCATGGCCTCCCTCACCTCGCCCATTGTGGCCTCCCCCTCCCGCCGGGCGGCATCGGTGCCGGCCATGAGTATTTCCTCCACCACCCCGGGCCGGTCGTAGGCGGCCCTCCTTTCCCGGATCGGTTCGAGGAGCCGGTTGAGTACCGAGGCCAGGTTTTTCTTGCAGGCCACGCAACCTATGGAACCGGCCATGCACGAGGCTTCTATGTCGGGAACCTCGGCCGGATTGAATGCCTTTTGCCATGAGAACACTGTGCAGACCTCGGGATGGCCCGGATCGTTCCGGCGGACTCTCGCGGGGTCGGTCACGGCGGTCATCACCTTGGCGGAGACCTCCTCCGGGCTGTCCTTCAGGTAGACGGCGTTGCCCAGGGACTTGCTCATCTTTGCCCCCCCGTCCAGCCCAGCCAGCCTGGATACGTCGCTCACCAGTGCCCGCGGCTCGGGGAATACCTTGCCGTACAACTCGTTGAACCGTCTGGCCACGAACCGGGTCACCTCGACGTGGGGAAGCTGATCCTCCCCCACGGGCACCAGGTCGGCCCGGCAGAACAGGATGTCCGCCGCCTGACTCACAGGGTAGCCCAGAAAACCGTAGGTCATATCGGTGTACCCGTACTGCCTTGCTTCGGTCTTGATGGTGGGGTTGTGCCGCAGGCGGCTCACCGTGACGAAAAGCCCGAAAAGAACCGTCAGTTCGGCAATCTGGGGAACCATGCTCTGCAGGAACAGTTTCGACCGCCGGGGGTCGAGGCCAGCGGCGATATTGTCCAGGGCCACCTCCCGGGCGTGGACCTTGAGCATTCCGGGGGTCTCCCAGTGTGTGGTCAGGGCCTGGACGTCGGCGATGATGATGAAGGTGTCCAGGGTGTCCTGCAGTTTCACCCGGTTCCTCAGTGAACCCACGTAGTGGCCGAGGTGAAGGGGACCGGTGGGGCGGTCCCCGGTGAGTATCCTATCCATGCGGAGTTCTCCCCTGTTGTTCGAGAATCACAGGGTCGTCCTGTTCCCGGAAGCCCCTGAGATCGATTTCCCCCGTGTAATGTTCCACCAGGCCGATGATCCTCTCCACCGCCGGCCTGACCGAGGGACAGTGCTCGGGGTACTGCTCGAGGTAACGGAGGGTTCTTGGAATGTATGCCAGGTAGCGTTTCCTCCCGAGGGCCCGGTACTGCCAGGCGAAGGTGCCCATGGCCTTCACGTTCCTCTGAACCGCGGAGAAGATGAAGTGGAATATGTTCGATCCCCCGGGGCCGGTGAGATACTGGAGCGCGATGTTCTTCCACTGCTCCCCGATGTCCCGGTAGCTGTCCCGGAGAAGGCTTGCGGCGTCGTAGGTGGCGGGACCCAGCCGGGCGTCCTGCCAGTCCACCAGGCGCAGCCGGTTGTCCTTCACCATCAGGTTCGCGCTGTGGTAGTCCCGGTGGCACAACACCGTGTCCCCCTCCATCGCCCTCTCGCAGAGCGCCCGGAGGTGCTGCTGAAGGTCCAGCAGCTGATCCAGTGGAACCCTCAGAAGCCTGAAGAAAAGGTGCTCGAGGGTGTGCTCCATCTCCGCCATGAAGAAGCTGGCCGTGAAGTATCGCCGGCCCGCCACCGATACCTTGGCCGCCTCCTTCGGTATGCTCTTGTGAAGCTGTTTCAGAAGGTCGAGGGCCTGCCGGGTGAGCACCAGAAAGGCCTCCGGGCTTTCGATGTCCAGAAGTCTGAGGGGACCGAGGTCTTCCTGTACCGCAAACCCTCTGTATGGGCTGGCGCTGTAGAGTTCAGGGACCGGGAATCCATTGGTGCGCAGAAGGTTGTGCACGTCCATCCACGGCCACAGGGGCACCCGCCGGCTGTCCATGGCCACCAGGGTGCCGCTCCGGGTCTTGAACCTGTAGAACAGGCGGCTCGAGGCGTCGCCGGACAGCGCGGTGATCTCCCTGGCGTCGGGGTAACGCTCACTGATCCAGGCCCGGAATTCGTCACTGATCACGTCTGACCGGCCCTCCTCGGGAAAACCAGGGAAGTATCGAGTTCAGCAGCCGGGTTCCCCCGGAAAGCACCGAACCGGGAAGCATCACCGAGCCCTCCACCAAAGCTCCGGCCTCCACCCTGCAACCCCCGTACACGTGACAGACGCCGGAAAGCACCGCGTCCGGCGAGACCTCGGCACTCCCGTGGACGAAGGATCCCTCCGAAAGAAGGTTCATCCGGTAGAGTTCGGGGGTGCCCATGTCCATCCATCCGGCCACCCCCTCGAAGCCCGCCGGCTCACCGACAATAAAACCGGAGAGGAAGTTCCGAAAGCCCTGACACCCGACGCAGCGCCGGGCTACCTGGGGCTCGATCACGCACACCCCGAAGTAGTGCCTGGCCCGCCGGCCCACCTCGACGGTGCCGTAGTCTCCACGGTCCGGTGGGTCGCCGCACAGAAGGGTGCAAAGAGCGCCGCTTTGCAGGTGGTTCCGGAGCAACCCCCGCAGATCGGCCTTGAGCGCCATGTCGGTGTTCATGATCATCCATGGACCGCTGATTTCCCGGGAAAGCCGGGCCAGAGTTCCCGCCAGCCCCAGGGGTCTCTCCTCGAAAAGAAGCCGGACTTCCCTTCCCGCGGAATCGCATGCTTCCCGGTGCACGAGTTCCGGGCACCGGCTGGCATTCACCGCCATGACTTCCGGGTTCAGAACGGTTGCTTCCCCGGCGAGCAGCCCCAGAAGGGTCTTCTCCCGGAAGGGTAGCAGGGCTTTTGGTCGGAAAAGGGAAAGGGGTTCCGCCCTTCTGCCGAAACCGGCGGTGAGGAGCAGAACCCCCTGCAGGCCGCTCACGGCCTTTCGCCTTTTATCCGTAGACTTCTTTGCGGTTGCAGTCGCAGACCTTGACCCTGCGCCTCTGGGGGCGCCATGCGCCGGATTCTCCGCAGGAGCACGCCAGGTGTACTATGGACTGTTTTTCCTTGCCGCACACCTTGCATATCTCCACGTGGACGGTGCGGGTTTCGTGGGCAAGCTTGGCGGCGAAGGTCCTGTCTTTCTTCTTGGGCATCAGTCGTCCTTCCGGGTCATGGCCGGTATATCGCAGACCATGGCCATGACGGTATCCATGAAAGTCCTGTCCGAGCACTCCCTGGAAACGGCCAGGGCGGTCTCGAGAATCGCGGAAACACCCCGCCGGATCTGAACAGGATCGTACCGGCCGGGTGAAGCCCACCAAAACGGGCATGAGTATAACATTTCGTCGGCCAGGCTGCCAACGGCTCCCCGCTGACAGTCCCTGGCCCTTTTCAGCACCATGTTCAGCAGGAGCCTCAGGGCGGCGTGGTCCGGATTGTCCGGGTCGTCCCAGAGCGGGAATGGCACTCCCCTATCCAGATCCCCGGGAGGGGTGGACCAGCTGCCGGCCGGAACCTCGTCCGTTCTGCCGGGAAAACCTGCTGCTGTTTCGCCGGCGGATGCTATTCTGGCTCCCCTGGTGTCCCGGACGGTTTCAAGGAAGGGTTTCAGGAAGCCCTCGATACCGCCTGGACGGTGATGGCCGAAGGTCTCCCCGTCCATGGCGACGACCAGGTATGAATCGTCGTCCCCCATCCATCCCCGCATCTCCTTCACCATCCTGGCGGCTATCATCCGGCCGTCGTCGCCGTGGAAGGAGATCAGGTTGCTCCAGAAATTTGATCGAAGAAGGACCCTGATGCCCCGGAACTCAGGCACCCAGTCCCCCGGGGCTTCCCTCCCGGTGGAAACCCATGGAACGTCGTCGGTGACGGTCCACCGGTACCCGGCCCGGGCCAGTATTCCGGCTGTTCCGCCGTCCAGGGCCATCTCGGGGGGAAAGACCCCGACGGGACTCCCGAATCCCGGAAACAGGCTCCGGTTGCCTTCTCCGTTGCGCTCCAGCTGCCTGAGAACCTCGTCCTCGGGAATAAGCGGGAATATCGGGTGGAACGCGCCGCTCTGGGTGAATTCGCATCCCCGGACCTCCCGGAGAATGTCCAGGGTTTCGCCGCACAGACAGGCCAGCTGCCGGGTGAGGGAGTAGTTTACGTTCACCGTGACGGGCAGTTTCAGGTCCCGAAGCAGACTGAATACAGGGTTGTAGCACTCCCTGTCGATTCTTCTCACCACCTCAGGATCCTGGGTGGGAGGCTGGTAGAAATGCAGCACCACCACCACCGATTTCATCATTCCTCCAGCATGGCCCGGTCCCCAGGGGCAAGCCCCAGGAACACGTCGGCCCGGCCCGAGTCAACAGCCAGTTCCATGAACCCCTGGCTTCCTTCCAGCATCAGAACCCCCTCCTTCCCCGAGGAGTAGCAAACGGCCCGCGCCAGGGGGAACCGTCCGCTGCCGGTGCGCACGAATCCCGGATGGAAACCCTCAATTTGCCGGGGGCGGATCCACAGAATGCAGTTGCCGAACCTGTCAACGTGGGCCACCTGGAACTCGGCCGACCCGCCGTTCCTTCGGAAGCATCCCCTGGGCAGGAGCACCGGGTCGGAGCACGGTTCCAGGCGTTGCATCCATTGTGGGTTCACCGCCAGCCTGGCCGCCATGGGTGCGAACCAGTCCCTGCCGTGGAACGTTCCTGAGGCGCCGGGCCCCGGGGGAGGAAGCAGCCGCAGGTCCTCCGCATCCAGCCAGGACAGGAGGCCGTTGTCGGGCCCCACCACAATTCTGCCTTCCGTCATGCACGCCAGCCCCCGGCGTCCGGTGCCCACCCCGGGGTCCACCACCGCCAGTACCACGGAACCCTCGGGAATCCGCGGGACCGAAGTCATGAGGTGGAAGGCCCCCTCCCTCACCGACCCCGGGGCCACCCGATGGGTCAGATCCACCATCGGAGCGTTGCCGCCGCAGAGATCCATCAGGGCCGCCTTCATCTGGGCCACGTAGCAGTCGTCGCCGCCGAAATCGGAAAGCAGGAAGAAAGGACCCACGGATCTACCTGTGTTTCACGATGACCAGGGTTCTGTCGTCCGCCTGGGGAGCCGAACCGCCGTGGTTCTGCACCTCCTCCAGAACCCTTCTCACGATCTGGGACGAGCCCAGGTCCATGTGCCGCCGAACCGCCGCCACCAGGCCGTCCATGGAGAACTCCTCGCCCCGTTCGTCCATGGTCTCGGTGATACCGTCCGTGTAGAGAGCCAGCACGTCGCCGGCCCGGATTTCGAGCACTCCGTAGTCGTAGGAGACATCGGGTCCGAATCCAAGAATGAGTCCGCCGGTGTCCAGAACCTCTGTATCGCCGTTCCTCCTCACCAGCACCGGCGGGTTGTGGCCGGCGTTAACGTAGGTGAGCCGTCCCGACTCGTGGTTCAGAACGCCGTAGAAAAGACCGATCAGACCGGTCGCCTGGGTGCCCGTGAGCATGGCGTTGTTCACCCGGTGCATCACCTCGCTGATGCTGAAGATGCTCTGGACGTTGGCCGAGAGGCTTCCCTTGAGGCCGGCCATGGTGAGGGCGGCGGGAATCCCCTTGCCGGTCACGTCAGCCACCGCCAGCCCCAGGTTGTTCCCGGACAGGTGGAAGAAGTCGTAGTAGTCGCCGCCCACCTCCCGGGCCGGCCTGTAGTACGCCGCGATGTCGTAGCCCTCCACCGCCGGCGGCGCCGAGGGCATCAACTCGTACTGAATCATTCTGGCGGTACTCAACTCCCCGGCGATTCCCCCGCCGCTGTCCAGCCTGCCCAGGAAGAGGTCCGGCATCTTCGCCCTCAGGGCGCTGCTGTTGGTGATGTCGGGGTGCCTGGTGACAATGCTCACCGCGGCCAGTCTCACCTCTTCCGCGGAATCCGTGAGAAGGTCCGCCAGGTGTTCCTCCAGAGCGGGGCTGTCCACACAGCCCAGCCTTTCCACCGCCCGAAGAGCCTCCAGTCTCACCGGGGCCGACGGGTCCCCCAGGGCCACGGCGATCAGGGGCATCCGGTCCTGGGGGGAGAGGCTGACCGACCGGAAGAATCCGGCGAAGGTCCTCAGCCTCACAAAGGAGTCCTGGTCGTGGATCAGCTTTTCAGCTATGGAGTAGCGCCGGGTCTCCTCCCGGCCCCAGAATTCCCCCCCCGCCTCTCCCGCCGCGGCCCTCACGGACCTTTCGGGGTCCCCGGCGAGGCTCTCCAGGAGGGTCCCGGTCTCCTCGGTGCACACTCCGAGTTGTCTGGCGGCGGCGGCCACCGCCGCCCTGACGGTGCCGGACTGGTCCTCGGCCAGCCGTCCGAGGGCCTGCGCCGCTTTGGAGCCCAGGGACTCACGATTCCAGAGGAGGAACCAGGGAAGCTTTACCCTGGCCTCCACCCCCTTCTTCCCGATGATCCTGTCCACCGCTTCCAGGGAGACCTCGGCGATGTCCCTGCGGCCTGAGGCGAGAAGCCTGCTCAGGGCCTCACGGCCGCCGTAGGACTCGTCGGAAAGCACCCTCACCACGACCGTCAGCTGGCCGTAGGATTCGATGATTCTAAGGTAGGGCAGCGCCATCTCGGCGATGGACCTGTCCCTGGGCATCCGTTCGGTGACGATGCGCCAGAGGGTATGCCTTTCCCGGCGGTTCAGCCACTGGTAATTCATCAGAAGGTACTGGGCCACCCCCTTCAGATCGGCGTCGGGAATGTCGGCGATCATGGCGTCCCGAACCTCCGTTGAAAGGTATCTTATCCGGGAACCGAGCTGAAATGCCACCAGCGCCCGGCCCCCCTCCCTGAGCCTCTGGATGAGTACCCAGAGAAGGTCTCCCACTTCCCCGGTAACCCCCTCCAGCTTCCTGTTGGTAAGGCCCCAGGCGAGGAATCTGAGGTCTTCCGGGTTGCCCCCCTCCAGAGCCTCGTTCAGGACGTCCCTCTCCCTTTCCGACATCTCCGGGAAATTCCCTCCGATGTGCACCAGCACCTGCCTCCGCACCACCGGGGTCGGGTCCTCCAGGAGCATCCCGTAGTAGCCGCCGGGGTCGTCCCCCACGGACCACGTCTCCATGCCGTACATGAAGGCTTGCCTCACCCCCGGAGACGACCCGTCTAGGAGCCTCCGGAGGATGTCCTCCATTCTGGTTTCCTTCCTCACCCAGTACATGGCCAGGCTCCGGGCTAGCTCCACCCGCAGCGGCTCGCGGCCGGATTCCACGATGAAGCGGCAAAGCCCGAGGGCCTGGGTGTCGAAGCTCTTCCGGTTGAGGATCAGCTTGTTGAAGAAGTCGCCGAGGTTGACCGCCTCGGTCTCCCTTGAGGCAGCGAAAAGCAGGGCGGCCTTCTTCTCCCTGGAGAGGCTGCTGTAATGCTGGACCGCCGCGAAGCCGGCCCTTCGCATGGGGGACTCCTGGCTGCCCAGCAGGGTATCCAGCACCGCTGTCACCACCGCGGAACCCTGCATTATCAATTCCTGGGCGCCCATGTCCACCGCCGCCATCACTGTGGTGTCGCCGGCGCACAGGTGCATTTCGCCCCGGAGTATCAGCCTCCTGAAGGGGGGATTGCCCAGGGATGCGTCCGAGGTCTCGTACCTTTTCTCGAGGCTTCCCACTCCGGCGAAATCGCCGGCCAACAGAAGGTTCAACCTTTCCCACGCTTCCAATACCGCCCGGCGGAAGAGGGATTCGGGAACGATGGGCTCGAAGAGGGACAGCATGATCAGAGCCGCCTGACCGAAAGGGTCCGTGTCCCAGAACCTTGCCAGCGCCCGCTCCCCCTCCCGGAGCCTCCAGGACCTGTTCTCCGCGGGCTGGGGAAGGATGAGGTGTTTCCCCTCGAAGAGGCTGAACACCGCCTCCATCTTCGAGGAAGAGGAGCAGACCACCAGCCTTCGGCGCTTGTCCGTGGCCCGGGCCATGGTGGTTATGAAAACGTGCCACAGGTGGGCCGGGTAGTCGCCGGCGTACCTGCGCATGCTGTCTAGATCGAAGAGTATGGCGCAGTCCTCGGGCCCCCTCAGGATGAGGTCCACCTCCTGGGCGTTCACGTCGCCCTCCACAAGCTCGATGGGAAGCATCCCCGCCCGGGCCGACCTGGCGATGAGTATCCTGGCCAGGGTGGTCTTTCCGGAACCCAGCGGGCCCGAGAGGCATATGAAGCCGTTTTCCTGAAGGATCTGCTCCGCCGTCCGGATGATCGCCGGATCTATGGTATCCTCCCGGAGAAGGCCCCATCCGTTCAGGAGATCCTCTCCCGCGGGATACGGAAGGGTGTCCCGCCGCACCGACGCCAGCCAGGCCGCCACCGGTCCGGCCATCAGGTGCCTGGCCTCCTCAAGGGTGCCGAAACGCCAGAAGAGCCCCTCCGCCTCGAGCCTGACCGCCACCCGGTCCGACGGGTCAATTTCACCCGCCGCCAGGGCGGCCACGGGGATCCTGCTGCGAAATGAGCTGAAGTAGGCGTGCCGAAGGGCGGCGGAGGGCGTTCCGTTGCACACCAGCAGCACCGCGTCGGGGTGCGAGTCGTCCGGGGTCACTGCCATGGAGTCGGCCCACCGGGGATGAGGCAGTCTGGCGGCTTCGGAGATCACCACGCCGTCCGCGCCGAAAGGGAAGGGTGCTTTCTCGGCCAGCACCCGAAGCCTGAAGACGCTGTTCATTCGAAGGTCAGGTCAGAGGCCAGATAAGGGTTGCCCTGGTCTTCCCTTCGGGAGTGAGATCGAACTCGACCCATTTGGCAAGATTCCTGGCAATCAGTATGCCCCTTCCCCGGTCGTCCAGGAGTTCCTCCCCCTCGCCGGGACGATGGCCCAGCTCCCTTCCGGGGTGCCAGCTGCCCCTGTCCTCCACCTGGAAGGACACCCTGCCGGGCAGCACGTCGGCCCTGACGGTGAGCGGCCTGGAGGGATCCATCGAGTTGCCGTGCTTCATTCCGTTGCGGACCAGTTCCATCACGGCGATGGACATACTGGTCAGTTCGTCGGGGACCACGCCCGCGGCCATGCCCACGCTTTCCACGAAGACCTGCACGGTTTCCAGCATCCGCTCGTCGCTTGGAACCGTGAGGCAGATCCCTTTGAGCACCTCATCCCTCCAGGGCCGCAAGGGCCTCTGTCTCGTCGGTAAAGGTCTCGAAGATGGTGATGAGCTTGGTGATGATGAACAGCTCATGGATCTTCTTGGTGGCGTTGAGAATGACCATCCTTCCTCCGGCCCTGGAAACCGTCGTGTGGCCGCTGACCAGAACCCCGAGACCGGAGCTGTCCATCCAGGAAACCCCCCCGAGGTCCACGACTATCTTCTTGTAGTCGTTATTGACGGCGCTCTCGAAGGAGGCCTTGACTTCCATCAGATCCGGCCCGCTGATGACCTTTCCACCGAGTCGGATGACCCTCACCGCACCCTTGCTCTCCTCGTTGATCTTCATGATCCCCTCCCGGGTTGAATTGTGACCGCACACCGGCAAACCATAGCCTTTAGCATAGGCAAACCGGGGACTCCGGGCAAGAAGGGGAAGGGGTCAGGCGCACACCAGAAAGTCCCTTCCCTCCACCAGCCCCCGGCCGGCGAGGTAACACCGGATCCGCGCCCTGGCTCCAGGTTCCCGGGACGCGGCCACCACGGGAATCCCCGAATAGTCGTCCAGCCCTTCGGGACCCACCACCGGGATTCCCCGGAGAAAGCCGCCGGTGCCGTTTCCTCGGGTTCCGATGAAGGCTTCCACACGAAAGCCGCTGCGGATCATCCAGAGAGAGAGCCTTCTGGCGGTCTGGCCGCTCCCGGCTATCACCACCCTCCTCTCCCTGAGAAATGGAACCCGGTCCAGGTACATGGCTTTGGTCCTGTAGAAGGCGGTCAGCGAATAGTTCGAGGACTTTCTGCTGAACCGGTCGGGCCTCTCCCTCCAGGCCAGCAGATTTCTGGGAACCTTGCCGAACCTGAAACCCAGGGACCATAACCGCAACCAGAGCTCGTAGTCCTCCGGCAACCCCTGGTCCCGGTAGCCCCCGGCCCCGATAACCTCCTTCCGGTGGAAAAAGGCTCCGGGATGGGGCACCGGGCTCTCGATGAACATTTCCCTGGTGATGTCACCGTGGTTCACCAGGCTGTTGATCCATGCCTCGTACTTCCGATACCCGCCGCTTAGCGCGTTCCTCGGAAAGCACCTGACCAGGCACGACACCACGGACCGGGAACCCAGGCTCCCGGCCAGGTCCAGCTGCAGGGAAAGCCTGTCCGGGTGGGAAAAGTCGTCGGCGTCGAATCTGGCCACCCATTCCCCCCGGGCCTCCTCGAGCCCGGTGTTCAGGGCGTCCACCAGCCCCCGCCCCCGGGAGGAGATCAGCCTGAACCTGGAATCCCGGCGGCAGAACTCCCGGACTGTATCCGGCGACCCGTCCGAGGATCCGTCATCCACCAGCACAGCCTCGAACCGGTCCATCCTCTGCCGGGCCAGTGACTCCAGGGCGCCGGGAAGCCAGCGGGCCTCGTCCCGGAAGGGAAGAACCGCGGAAACAGGAATCATCGGGATTCCAGAGCCGACCTGAGATCCTCGGTGGTGAAGGCCGGGGCGAAGCACAACAGCCCGACGCACGCCTGGGCGTATGGTCTGCCGGGGTCGGGCAGGTGGTTCTCCTCCATCAACGCCGCTCCACTGGGGTCTTCCGGATCCACCAGGTCCACCCCCTCCCCGCCGGCCAGAGCGAGGGCCTCCCGGTAAAGCGCCACGGTGAGCGGATCACCCGGGGGACCCACCACGTATATGTGGAGTTCCTCCCGTGTGCCGTCGGAGGGGATTTCCAGCGCCGGAGCCCCTTCCAGAAGCCCCCGGAACCCCTCGCCGGCAGATGCCCCAACGATCCTTCCCGTCTCTTCGCCTCCGGCCAGAAGAATGGTCACGGGCAGCACTGGGGGAAGCCGGAACCTTTCCCGGACCCTTTCCGCCTCCTCCGGGGAAAGCCATACCACCGGCATGGCCACGGGGGAACCTTCGAGAAAGGATTCCAGGGTCCCGAGGAACGGATCGCCCAGGGAGACCGCCGCGAAATCGGCCCTTCCCCGGTATTCGGCGTGAAGGCTGTCCAGCGTCGGCAGCTCATGGACGCAGGGGCTGCACCAGGTGGCCCAGAAGTTCAGAAGTACCGGCCGTTCCCCGGCCGCCTCCAGCAGGCTGTCCAGGGAACCCGCTCCCTTCAGCAGCGGCCCTCCTTGGCCGGACGGCCCCACCCCGGAGCCGGCTCCGTGCCTGAGAACCGGAACGATGAGGAGCAGGGTGGCGGGAATCCACCAGGGAAAACTACGGGCCATGGCTGATAGCCTTCACCGGGCACACCTCGAGGCATTTCATGCAGCGGATGCACTCCGGGGAACTCTGCCGGCGCCATATCTCTATGCCCATGGGGCAAACCGACCCGCACATGCCGCACCTGGTGCAGCGGTCCGACACTCTCATCCTGAGCACCGCGGCCCGGCCCAGGAGCCCCCAGGCGGCGCCCAGCGGGCACAGATACCTGCAGAAGGGCCTCTCCACGGATACCCCCAGGATCAATACCGCAACGGCCAGGGCGGATTTCCACGCGAACAGGAAACCCGTGCGGAAGACCCCGCCGGTATCCCCGGACACCAGGGGCCATCCCGCCAGGGAGGTTCCAGCGGGACAGACAGCCTTGCAGAACCAAGGGTCTCCGGTGGTCTCCGGGGACGCCCTGAAAAGCAGGGGGAGGAGAACCAGAAAAAGCGCCAGCATGACGTACTTCAGGGGTCGGAACCCCTCGGGAATCCGTATGCCTGGAAAGGGTATCCGGTAAAGAAGGTCCTGTATGAACCCGAAGGGGCATATCCATCCGCAGGCGAGCCTTCCTCCGGCAAGCCCCACGGCGGCGATGAACCCCAGGGGCGCCAGAAGCGCCAGGGCGTCGGGCCTGCCGGAGGTCAGGGCGGCCATCACTCCGGGCGATGCCAGAACTGCCTGAAGGGATCCGGCTGGACACGACAGAACCGCCGAGGGGGTGCTGTAGCACCAGATCCCCGGCACGAAGAACATCTTGGAGACTCCCTGATAGATGACGCCGGTGATCCAGCCGGAGAAGTGCAGGTTGGCCCCCAGGAAAGAGGCTGCCTGGACAGCGGTTCTGGTGGGGCTCAGCCCGGTCATCCCACTCCGATGCACTCGAGGCAGACGTTCACCGCCTTGCTGAGAATCACCAGCGGGTCGCCAAAGAGGTAGCCGGCGGCGGTCAGGGCCAGGGCCGCTGTCAGAAGCAGCACCCTGGGAAGGATGGAGGCGGCGACCAGATTTGAACTGGTGAATGGTGGATTTGCAGTCCACTGCCTTCCCACTTGGCTACGCCGCCTTCCGCGGAACACCGAAAATACTATGGTTTGCCTCCGCTTGTCCAGTCGAGGCCGATGCTGAATCCGTCCTCCCAGACCATGGATCCCAGTGGGGAGTCGACCTCGGGAACGGCGAAGAGACTCAGGCGACCCAGGTGCTCCGAATCCCGAATGTCGCCGTCGATGCCTCCCACCGCCAGCATGAGATCTATCACCCCTGCGGGCCCCAGAATCTCCAGCAGATCGAAGGCGTCGAAGGAAACCCCCAGATCCAGCACCACTATCCTTCCGTCCTCGGGAATTCCGAACTCCCCGGTGAACACCCCGGTGGCCACCTGGACGCTGTCCCCCCGGGGCTGATCCCCGGGGTCGAGGAACACGTCGTAGTCGAGCCTGACCAGGGTGAGCGGAAAACCCTCAACCCACTGGCTCGCAATGTTCAGGTTCTTCATCCCGATTCCGAGGTTGAAGTCCACCGGGCATTCCCCCTGAAGCCAGTAGAAGAGCACATCCGCGGTCTGTTCCGGGCTGAGGCTTTCCAGGTCGTCCAGCGGAATGCCGCACAGGGTGAACTCGCTGGTTTCCTCCACCCTGAACCTGGCCCAGAAGAGTGACAACGGGCCGGTTGGGCTACATCCGGCCGCCAGCAGAACCAGACTCAGAATCGCCGGAACCGGTTTCATGGCTGCCCTCCGTTTTCGAAAAGGACACGGTAAAGCCCGCTGTCCAAGTAAAACCCCAGGGCGTCCAGGGGGTCGTCCGAAAGCCTCCACAGGGAAAGGGACAAAAGGTCCGTGATCATGGGTCTTCCTCCGGCCTCCTCGTGGATCTCGCCACCGAAACTGAAGTACAGGACCGGTTCTCCGGGAGAAGGGAGCACCTCCGGACCCGGCCCGTTCAGTCGGGCCAGGACTATCCGGTCCTCCCGGAGTTCCAGATCGAGCCCGTTTTCGTCCAGTCTCCATGTTCCCGCCGAACCGAGGAACGTGCTCAAACCGTCGGGAACGTAGTAGAAGTAGTTCCCGTCGGGAAAGAGGAAAAGCGCTTCGCAGAGCCCCGCCGGTATGCAGTCCGTTCCGTGCCAGAACCCCGTCAGGTCGTCTTCGGTGACCGCGGACAGCGTCAGCGTCGCTCCGAGAAACGCTGCGATCATGGAGCGTTCTCCAGTATCCGTCTCGAGAGCTCCCTGTTGCCCGCCTCCTCCATGGCTGCAGCGTAGGCTTCCAGGGCCCGCCGGTAGTCCTCCGGACTCATGCATCCCGGAGGAGCGTCATCGCCGGAAAGCAGAAGCTGGTGGGCGGGTATTCCCAGAAGTATCATGGCGGCCCGGTCCGCCGCCTGAAAGCACTCCCCTCCGGCCCCCGCCAGGGAGCACCTCAGGGCCGCCTCCATGAACCGGAAGCAAAGTTCCCTGCCTTCGGGCATCTCCATGGGATACATGATCAGGTCCACCCGGTCCGCGGCATCATCCAGCCTGCCCTGGTCCAGCAAAGCGGAAACCTCGTCGAAATCATCACGGTAGGGGTCATCCCGGCCCGATTCCACCGGAACCAGTTCCCAGCCGTCGGCCCGGTAGACCGTCGAGACGGTGGCCGAGGAGAAGGGCGCCTGGGAGTACACCGTCAGCAGGGAGCCCTCCGGAGTGAAGAAGGCGCCGGCCTTGGCGGGGTTGAACTCCAGGGGAAAGGGAACGAAGGCTGTGGAAGGCGATTCGCCGTCGCCGGAAAGGGCGACTTCTGCGGTTCCGTCGGGCAGGACCCGGTAGAGCAGGTACGCTCCGCCGGGATGGTCCTGCACGGGAATCTGTGCGGCAAGCACCGCCAGAAAGGCTGTAATCATGAAAAACCTCCCGGGATGGTCCGGGAGGAAGATAACAAAAAGAAGTGGAGCGGGAAACGAGACTCGAACTCGCGACAACTACCTTGGCAAGGTAGGGCTCTACCAACTGAGCTATTCCCGCTCCGTGAGTTTTGCGGTTATATGCTCCCCGAGGGGGAATCTGTCAATACCCGGTCACCGGGAGCCGTCGGGGATTCTTAGCACCACCCAGGCGTCGGTGTACCCCATGGATTTCAGGGTCTGCAGCAGGTCGCCCGCCTGCTCGCAGCTTTCGAAGGCGCCGACCCGGACCTTGTGATATCCTCCCTCCCGGTCCACGAAAACCCTCTGTCCGACGGCGTTCTCCAGGTTGCAGGCAATGCTCGCCGCCGCCTCGGGGGTTGAGCAGGCCGCCACCTGGACCGAGTAGGGACCTTCCTGGGCGGCAGCTTCGCTCTGCCCGGCAATCCCTCCCGGAACCGCCAGTGACACCACGTCGCCGAACCCCGCGAAGGGGTCGGCGCCGTAACCCGGCGGGTCTCCGTATGGGTCCGGAACAGCCCCGGAGGAGCCTTCGGAACCCTCCGGAACGGTCACCGTACTGCCGCATCCGACGGCGAAACTAAGCAGAAACAGGACCGGAATCCTAGACATCCCCGCTCCTCCGGGCCAGGATGAAGGCGTCCAGCAGGGGGAGCATCAGTTCATGGTGGCCGGTGATGCTCAGGGCGGTGCCGCCCAGGGCCGCCGCCGGTCTGGCGAGAACGTTCTGGGCGGGTCGGTACTGCCTTATCATGTCGAAGTCCGCCAGGGTCATCCCCTCCACGGGGAAACCCAGATTCCTGGCTCCGGTGAGGGCCTTTAGGAAAACCTCCGGCATTACCACGGCGCTGCCGGCGTTCACCGCAACCCCCCCGGCCAGGGAGCCGACCACCGAACCGAAGGTGCGGAAATCCTTTTCCGAAGCACGTGCGAGCTTCTCCCAGGACACCCCCGGGTGGGGGTGGACTATGTCGCAGCCCAGGCTGGGGTGCACCGTGGCGGGCAAGCCCATCCGGGCCGCCATGGCCAGGGGGCTGAACCGTGGGTCCCCGCCTCCGGCCAGTATCTCCTCCCCCATGGCCCTTCCCAGACCGGAGTCCCTGTCCAGAGCCGAAGCGTAGTGCTCCCCGGTCTCCCTCCACATTCCGAAACTTCCGTCGCGGATGCCTTCCTGCACGTCCTCCGAGGTCTGGCCGTACAGGGCGAGCTCCAGGTCGTGGATGGAGCCGGCTCCGTTGGTGGCCAGCGCCGTGAACACGCCGTCCCGCAGCCAGCGGCACAGAAGGGGGCCCAGCCCGCATTTGATGACGTGCCCGCCGTACATCAGGAGCCTTTCCGCCCCCCTGTTCCGGGCTTCGACCAGGGCTTCGGCCAGCACCCTCATGGACCTTACCGCAAGAACGTCCGGAAACTGGTTCACGAAGTCTGCAAGGGGAGTTCCGGCGTTCCAGTCACCGGCAAGATCCCCGGGGCGCACCCGGGCGGTCCTGTCCCGAAGGCTTCCCAGCCTGAGTCTATCCCTCCGGAATTCCATCATACCCAACCTCCACAAGGGTAAGGCCCCGGGCGGGCAGAGAGGGGCCGGGAGAGCATCCGGAATCACCCCTGAGTATTCTTTCCGGCACATCGGGCGGAATCCTTCCAGCGCCCACCCTGAGGAGGGTGCCGGCCCATATCCTCACCACGCCCCGGAGAAATCTGTCGGAAGTGACGGTGATCGTCCACCCCGCCGGGTCTCCGGTGACCCGGGCTTCCCTTACGTCCATGGTCCAGGTGCGGTTTCCGCCTCCGGTCCTGGCGAACCCCCGCCAGTCGCCCCTGCCGATGCACCTTCCGGCGGCCAGGTTCATGGCCGCCCCGTCCAGCGAAAACCCTGGCTGGTACTCGGTGCGGGCCCGTAGGGGGCTCTTTTCCCGGCCTATCCTGTAGGCGTAGGTTCTCTTCACCGCGTGGAATCTGGCGTGAAATTCCGGCGGTACCGGAACGATTCTCTTCAGCGCGATGTCCGGGGGGAGTATCCTTCCAGCCGCCTCCAGGGCTTCAGGCCCCCGGTCCACGTCCACGTGGGCCGGCATGGCCAGGGCGTGGACCCCCGAATCGGTTCTTCCGGCTCCGGTGATTCTCGTCTCCCGACCGGTTATGCGACGCAGGCGGTTTTCCACCTCCCCCTGCACCGTGCGCCTTCCGGGCTGGAGCTGGAATCCGCTGAAACCGGTCCCGTCGTACTCCAGGAAAATCAGATACCTTCCCATGCCCCCTCAGAGAACCCCGGCCGTCGCCAGGGCCAGAAACAGCCATCCCGCTCCCGCCAGGAACGCCGGTGTGAAACCTATCTCCGGCACTCTTTCCTCCGGCGGCTCGATACCGGCCAGCACCTCCTCCGCCACCCCCGCCAGCCTGCCGCGGAGGAGCGGTTTTCCCGCCCCCCGGGTCCATGCTTTCCGGGCGGCTGCGGCTGCGGCTCCTCCGGCCAGGAGGGCGAATATCACCGGTTCCAGAGGTTTTTCGAGGAAGCGGACCTTTCCAGCCAGCCTCCGCAGAACTCCGGCGCACCCGGCTGCCCCCAGGGACCAGGCGAAGTAGGATCCCGCGGCGGCTGCGGAAAGCCATCGGAGCGAGGGAATGACGGCCTCAGGCGACCGCAGCAGGGCCCAGCCCAGGGCAAGCCCCGGGGGCAGCGCCAGGGCCGAAAGCCGTTTCAGGTAGCCAACCCCCCCCTGAAGAGCACCGGCCACCGGGAACAGACCGAAACCGGCCAGACTTTCGGGCCTGCACAGAAAAGCAGACCCGGGGGTTCCCGCCAGGGCGGCGAAGACCAGTATCGCCCCGGTCAGACCGCTCCCTCCATGTCCCGGGCCAGCAACCGCTGAACCAGCCTGAACTCGGTGGGCGGAGCGGAGTTGAACTCCATCTCCTCCCCGGTCACCGGGTGAATGAATCCCAGGGTTTCCGCGTGGAGCATTTGATGCCCGGCCAGCCGTAGGACATCAGCCACCAGCTCCCTGTCGGCTTTCACCGAGGAGTGGCATGCGGGTTTCATGCCGCCGTACTTGGCGTCGGCTATCACCGGACACCCCATGCAGGTGGCCCCATGGACCCTTATCTGGTGGGTTCTGCCGGTCTCCAGCCGGAACTCCAGCAGGTCGGCGAACCGGAAAGGCTTGATTACCTTGTAGTTGGTGACGGCCCGGCGCCCCCCCGACACCACGGCCATCTTCTGCCGGTTCACCGGGTGCCTGCCGATGGGGGCGTCTATGCGCCCCTGAGGGGGATCCGGGTGGTTCCAGCAGAGAGCGAGGTACCTTCTCCTGACGCTTCTGGAGGAGAGCTGGGAGGAGAGGCCCCGGTGGGTGACGTCGTCTTTGGCCGCCACCAGCAGACCCGTCGTGTCCTTGTCCAGCCGGTGGACTATCCCCGGGCGGAGTTCCCCGCTGATTCCCGACAGGTTCCTGCAGTGGAAGAGCAGCCCGTTCACCAGGGTCCCGCTCCGGGCGAAAGCCGTGGGATGGACCACCAGACCGGGCTGCTTGTTCACCACCACCAGATGGTCGTCCTCGAAGACAAGGTCCAGCGGAATATTCTCGGGAGCCAGCTCGATCGGTTCGGGGTCGGGTACGTTCAGACAGACCGTACACCCCCGGCGGAGCCTGGTGGAGGGTTTGGAAGCCACCTCCCCCTCCACTGACACATGGCCGTTGCGGATAAGGGTGCTGATGTAGCTGCGGCTCTGGTCAACATCCTCCTGGCTCACCAGGAAGCTGTCCAGCCGCACTCCCTCCTCATCCTCCTCGACGGAGAAACAGAGCGCCGGCAACTGGCTACTGGGTTCGCAGTATCAGATGGTAGCCGAACTGGGTTTCCACCACGCCGGACACCTCGCCCACTTCCAGGGCGAAGGCCGCCTGTTCGAACTCCCGCACCATGGCTCCCCTGCCGAAGACCCCCAGAGCGCCGCCGTCCCTGCCGGAGGGGCAATCCGAATACTCGCTGGCTGCCTCGGCGAAGCCGATCTCTCCGGCGGCGACCCTGTCCTGGATCTCGCCGATCAGAGCCTGGGCTTCCTCCCGGGTTCTCTCGATCCCCTGGACCTGGCTTCCGGCATAGCTGACCAGAATGTGGCTGGCACCGACTGCTGTCACTTCCTGCTCCTCGATTGCCGTCGTGTCCGGCACTTCCACCGGAACGTCCTCCACCGGGGGCTGAACCTGGTCCCCCGGCACGGGTTCCTGACCGCACGCCGTCGCCAGGAGAGCGGCAGCCAGGGCGAACGGAACCAGTCGTTTCACTGAATCCTCCTTTAACTGCGTGAATCGGAACGCCGCAAATATACCGGGTCCGCCGGGTGTTGACAGGGGTTGAGGGCATTACCGATACTACGAAAGCCCATGATCCTTTTTTCTCTATTGGACAGGAAAGGGGTGCACCGTTGGAACGGGAGAAATACTTCGCGTCGAGAACCCGAGGAATGAAAAGATCGGTGATCAGGGAGCTGTTGAAACTCACCAGCAAACCCGAGGTCATCAGCTTCGCCGGGGGCCTTCCGGCGCCCAGAACCTTCCCGGTGGAAGATGTGAGGAAGGCCGTTCTCGACGTTCTTGAAACATCCGCCGACCTGGCCCTTCAGTACGGTGCCACCGAGGGCGACGGCAATCTTCGCAGGGAACTGGCCAGGGTGATGAAGGCCGACGGCATTGACGCCGATCCGGACCACATCCTGGTGACCACGGCCAGCCAGCAGGGGCTGGATCTCATCGGAAAGGTGTTCCTTGATCCGGGCGACACCTGCGTGTGCGGCCTCCCCACATACCTGGGCGGCCTTCAGGCCATCAGGAGCTACGAAGGCATCCCCGTGGGAACTCCGCTGGACGACGAAGGAATGATCCCCGATGAACTTGAGAAAACCCTGGATACCCTGGAAGCACAGAACAGAAGGCCCAGGTTCCTCTACATCATTCCTGACTTCCAGAACCCCGCCGGGGTGACCATCCCCGCGGCCAGGCGGAAACGGATAGTGGAGATCGCCCGCCAGCGTGACTACCTGATCGTGGAGGACACGCCCTACAGGCAGATCCGCTTCACCGGAGAGCATCAGCCCACCTTTCAGAGCCTCGCCCCGGAACGGGTTCTCTCGCTGTACACCTTCAGCAAGATTCTCCTTCCCGGCTTCAGGATCGGATGGGCCTACGGCCCGGACTGGATAGTGGAGAAACTGGTAATGGCCAAGCAGTCCGCCGACCTGTGCACCACCCCCTTCTGCCAAGCCATCGCCGCGAGAATGCTCTCCCAGGGGGTGCTGGAGAAAGGTCTTGCCGAAACCATCAAGCTCTACAGGCACCGCTGCGCCCTGATGCTGCAGTGCTTCGACGAGCACCTCTCGGGAATTCCGGGGGTCCACTGGACACGTCCCGAGGGGGGGCTTTTCCTGTGGCTGCGGCTCCCTCCGGGCAACAACACCACGGAGCTGTTCAAGAAGGCCATAGACATGAACGTGGCCTACGTTCCCGGAAGCGCCTTCTACCCCGAGGGCGACGACCACACCGGAATGCGGCTCAACTTCAGCTATTCAGACGACGAAAAGACCGTCGAAGGGGTTAAACGCCTCAGCGCCCTCATCCGAGAGGCGATCGGGAGGTAGCCTCCCGGGAAAGGACGTCTTTGAACACCTCGACGATCTACATGGGCATGCGCCTGCGGAATCCGGTCATCGTGGGCAGCAGCGGCCTCACATCCACACCTGAGAAGGTCGCCGCCTGCCGGAACGCCGGGGCCGGCGCCGTTGTTCTCAAATCTATATTCGAAGAGCAGATAGAACGGG
This sequence comes from uncultured bacterium, assembly GCA_964607515.1. Lineage (GTDB taxonomy): Bacteria > Fermentibacterota > Fermentibacteria > Fermentibacterales > JCC-6 > UBA6080. The sequence goes on from CAZSKU010000003.1 coordinate 125,734, forward strand.
ATCTGGGCCTTTTGTCCGGCTCCTCCTGGTACCCCGAGGCCGCGGACTACATCGGCAGGTACGGCATGGACGACGCGGTGGCCCGTTACCTGGCCCTGTTCCGGGAGGCCTCCGCCAGGGTGGACATTCCGGTGATTCCCAGCATCCACTGCTTCGGCTCCGGCAAGTGGGTGGACTTCGCCGCCAGACTTCAGGACGCCGGCGCTCCGGCGCTCGAGCTGAACGCCTTCATCCTCCCCTCCGACCCCCGGAAGACCGGCCGGGAGAACGAGCAGTCAATCCTGGACATCGTCTCCGGTATCAGGAAGGTGGTCACCATCCCCGTGGCGGTGAAACTGGGCAGCCACTTCTCCGGCCTCTCAACCTTCGCCCGGGAACTGGAAGCCGCCGGGGCCGACGCCCTGGTGCTCTTCAACCGGTTCTACATGCTGGACATAGATATCGAGAAGATGCAGATCGTTCCGGGGGCCAACCTCAGCAACCCGCAGGAAGCCCAGACCGTAACCCGCTGGATATCCATCCTCAGGCCCCTGCTGAAGTGCGATCTGGCGGCCACCACCGGGATCCACGACGGCCCGGGGCTGGTGAGGCAGATCCTGGCTGGGGCGAGAGCGGTTCAGGTCTGCAGCGTGCTCTATAGAAACGGGCTCGGGGCGGTTGCCCCGATGCTGGCCTTCCTGTCGGACTGGATGAAGAGGCACGGCCACCAGTCCATAGACTCGTTCATGGGAAACATGGCGGCCGCCGCCAACCCGGCGGAGTTCCTCCGGGTGCAGTTCATGAAGGTTTCCCTGGAGCAGTAGACAGGGATGGAGTAACGCCCCGGAGGACACTTCCCCCGGGGCGTTTCCTTTTACCGGCTCCCGCAGCCTCCGCAGCCGCCTGCGCCGCAGGGCGCGGCGACTTCCCGGACAGGCTTGCACACGTACGCCAAATCGTCCGAGCAGGAACAGGAATCCGCGCACCCGCAGTCATCCCCGCAGGTGCACTCCCCGCCCTCCAGGCACCCGCAGTCCGGGGTGCATTCGCAGTCGCACTCCCCGCAGCGCTCGGGGGGATCCCCCGGAACCGCGAATGCCAGGGCGGCCGCCACCAGGGCCGCTACCGCCAGCTTTCTCACAGGAACTCCTTTCCATGGGGTTCACAGAGGACTCTATACCATTATGGTAGGAATATGTTCCCGGACCGCTATGCCTGCCATTGTGCCGGCAGACCTTTTCACTTGAACAGGAGCCTGACTTCCTCTTTCATCAGGGTCACCAGGGTGAAGACCCCGAGTATGGTGCCGAAGGGCATGAAGATGCACTCGATACCCGCCATGACCATGCAGAAACCGTGCTTCCTCCTGCCCCGGAGCCTTCTTCCCGCGGCGATGACGAACCCAGCCAGGGTCCAGCCCACGGTGATGGCCACGGCGGCAAGAACCACGAAGACCAGCCCCATTATCGGCGGGGGAGGGTTTTCTGACTCGGGAAAGTCGCCCGTCATGAAGACTATGCCCATTGTGAGGTGAATCAGGAATATGGAGGCCCCCAGGATCATCAATACGCCCACCACGTAATGAAAGATTCCCAGCAGATCCAGCACCCTCTCGTCCTGCGTCATCCCATTCCCTTCCTTTTCAGAATCCGTTTCCCCGGCCGGAGACCCGGCCCCTTCCGTCGAACCGTACGCCTTCCATCTCCAGCAGGGCCCTCTTCATGGCTCTTCCGCCCTGGTACTCGCCGGGAAAGCCGTCCGATCTGACAGCCCGGTGGCATGGAATGATAACCGGAAACGGGTTTCCCGCCAGGGCGTTTCCCACCGCCCGGGGACCGGTGGACAACCGGCGGGCCAGTCCGCCGTAGGTGGTTGTCTTCCCCCGGGGAACTCCGTACTCCTCGAGAAGCACAGACTTCCGGAACTCTCCCAGCCCGTCCATGTCGGCCAGCTCCAGGGAAAAAGTCACCGGCTCCCCTTCAAGAAAGGCCCTCATGTTCCGGACAAGCCGGTCCACCTCCCGGCAGCTTCCCTGCGCGGCGCCCGGAAACACCGTCGACGCCGCTTCCGTTCCCGAAAGGCCGGGTCGGGAGAGGAATACTCTTACCACCCTGGGGCCGGGCCTCCATACCACCGCCACCGGGCCGAAATTCCGGTGTTCCAGGGTCTCGATGCCCGTCTTCACCTGGCCCGTCCCATCACCAGGAAGCTTCCCGCGGCGGTGAGCACCAGCCCGGCCCAGAACGCCGGGGGCTGCCGCTCCCCCAGAAATCCGGCGGCCAGGAGTGATGCCACCGCGGGTTTGAGCATGAAAACCATGGAGGCCGCCAGGGCGCCCATCCTTCTCACCGCCCGGATGAATGTGAGGTAGGCCAGACCGCTGACCCCAACCGAAAGGTACAGCGTCGAAATGACCGGGCCCGGCCCGGCCAGCAGGGGCGCGGGAGAGAAGGAAACCCCCGTCAGCGCCATGACCGGCGCCAGGACGGCCACCCCGGCGGTGAAGGAGACTGCGTTGACCGTGAAGGGGTCGGTGCTCCGGGATACCTTCCTTCCCAGAACCGTGAATACAGCGAAGGCCGCCGCCGAGACCACCGCCAGGGCCGTTCCCCGGTCCACAGACAACCGGTGAAGGCCGCTCACCAGGGCCAGCCCCGCCAGCCCCGCGAGAAGCCCGGCGACCTGCCTCGGTACCGGTCTCTCCATCCCCGCCGCGGCGGAGATTCCGAAGACCAGCACCGGGTTGGCGCAGAACACCGTGGCCGCCACGCCGGCGGAGGTGAGTTTCACCGCGGTCTGCAGCAGGGTCATGGCCACGGTGATGTTCACCACCCCCATCACCGCCAGGGTGATCAGGGTGCGCCGGCTCAGGGCCCGCAGGGTGGACGGGCCCCGGCGGCGGAGCAGGATGGCCGCCAGTACCGCGGCCCCGGCAAGGAACCTCCAGAAGGTCAGGGTCACCGGCTCCACCACGGCCATCAGGGGCTTGCTGACCACCTCCATGGAGGCGAAAAAGAAAAGGGTCACAAGAAAGTCAGCCATCCCGCCTTCTTCCGAAGAGCTTCAAGGCGCCCGGAACCACCATGAGCAGCAGAACCGCGGTGAGAAAGGGGGATGATTCGGGTCCGAAGGAGCCTGTTTCAAACGCCGGCCTGAAAACCGCCGGAAAACGGTACCCGCTCACCCCGAATCCCATGGCGACCCCGATGCCGGCATTCCACAGGAAGTGGGCCGCCACCGCCCCGGCCATGCCGCCGCCGGAGGCCCGGAGGAGGCACAGTCCCAAGCCCGCCAGGAAAATGTTCACCATTCCCAGGGGGTTGGAGAAGGGGTTGTTCATGTGAACCACGGTGAACAGGACCGTGGAGAGGAGGGTTCCCAGGGCGAACCTGCCGCCCATGGAAAGGGCGTCCGCCAGGAACAGCCGGAATGCCAGTTCCTCATGGACTGCGTACAGGAGCAGCGCCGACAGGGCAACGGCCCAGCCTTGCTCGAAGGAAGGCACCGCGCCCCCACGGAGAAGCTGCGCCAGGGGTATCCACAGGGCGGCTCCCACGGCGATAGGAGCCCACTTGAAGCCCGATGCGCTCCAGCGGTTCTCTGCCCGGGGCACCAGCAGAATTGTGAGGAGTGCTGTGGGAACCATGCTCAGGGCGGACGCCGAAGCGTCGGAAATCAGCCCTTCGCCCCAGGACAGGGCCCATCGAAGAACGAACCAGAGGGCCATGCCGGCGAACGCGAAGAGCAGCCTCGGCAGGGTTCTCCGAAGGGGCGGTTCGCCGATCACCCGGCTCCCCCTCAGAGAGAGGCCAGAATGTCCAGAAAGCTCTCGGAGTCCAGGCTGGCGCCGCCCACCAGGGCGCCGTCCACGTCGGGCATGGAGAGCAGGTCCGGGGCGTTCTCCGGGGTGACGCTGCCGCCGTAGACTATCCTGGTTTCCCGGGCGAAGCCGGCGCCGAAGATGTCGCCGAGCAGTCTGCGGATCAGTCCGTGAACTTCCCGGGCCTGGTCCGGGGTGGCGTTCCTGCCGGTGCCTATGGCCCATACAGGCTCGTAGGCCACCGCCAGGTTGTCCGGGTCCGCGTCCCTCAGATTTCCGAGGGCCGACTCGATCTGGCCCCGCACCACCTCTTCGGTCCTCCCGGCTTCCCTTTCCTCCAGAGTCTCCCCGACGCAGAGAAGCCCCTTCAGCCCGGCGGATATCCCGGCCTGCAGCTTTCCGGCCACGGTTTCCGAAGACTCTCCGAGGATGCGGCGTCGCTCGCTGTGGCCCGCCAGGAACCACCGGCAGCCGGCTTCCAGGAGCATTTCGGCGCTCACCTCGCCGGTGAAGGCGCCCTTCTTCTCCCGGAAGACGTCCTGCCCCCCCAGAAGCACGCCGGCTTCCTCAGCTGCCTCGGTCAGACCGGCAAGGAGGGTGAAGGGCGGGAATAGAACCGTTTCGGCGCCGAAGCCGACCGAGTTCCCGGTCCGCATGGCTTCTAGAAAGTCCAGGGCCCCTTCCCGGGTTCCGTTCATCTTCCAGTTGGCGCCCATCAGGGGCCTGACCCCTTCCACGGCAATGTGCTTCAGAGCCGGCAGGTCGTTGCCCTGCAGGAGTTCCAGGCTGGCCCCGCCCCCGGTGGAGGCGTGGGTGACCCGGTCCAGAACCCCCGCCTCGGTGACCGCCCGAAGGCTGTCTCCGCCGCCCACTATGGTGACGGCTCCCCGGGAGGTTGCCTCGGCCAGCATCATCGCTGCCTCCCGGGTGGCGGCGTCGAAGGGGGGAACCTCAAAGAGGCCCATGGGTCCGTTCCAGACCACGGTGCCGCTTCTGCCGATGACTTCCCGGAAGAGGGCCACCGACCCGGGCCCGATGTCGTAACCCGCCGTGCCGTCAGGGATTGCGTCCCATGGAACGGTGACTGGTTTCTCCTCCGGGGAAGGGGCGCAGACGTAGTCCACCGGAAGCACCAGGTTCACCCCGGCCTTTTCGGCGGCTCTCATGATCTCCCGGGCGGTCTCAACCCGGTCCTCCTCCACCAGGCTGCGGCCCGTGGAGACACCTTTCGCCCGGACGAAGGTGAAGGCCATGGCACCCCCCACCAGGAGGTTGTCGAGCCTTGGAAGGACGTGCTGGATCATGGCAACCTTGTCGCTTACCTTGGCCCCCCCCATGAGCACCGTGAAGGGCTTCCTCGGGTGAGTCACCATCCTTCCGAAGGCTTCCAGCTCCTTCTCCACCAGAAGGCCTGCGTACCCTCCGCCCATGACCGACGGGACTCCGGCCGTGGAGGCGTGCTCCCGGTGGCACGTTCCGAAGGCGTCGTTCACATAGATCTGGGCCAGTTCCGCCAGTTCCCTGGAGAAAACCGGGTCGTTGGCCTCCTCCCCGGGATGGAATCGGAGGTTCTCGATGAGAAGCACCTGTCCCGGGGCCAGCCCCCGGGCCATGGCCTTCACCCTGGGTCCGGAAACCCGGTCTATGAAGAGCACCTCGTAGTCTTCCAGGAGTTCCGACAGCCTTTCGGCCACCGGGGCCAGGCTGTACTTGGGCTCCGGCGCTCCCTTGGGTCTTCCGAGGTGGCTGCACAGGACCACCGGGCTCCCCTGGTCGAGAACGTACCTGAGGGTCGGCAGCGAGGCTATAAGCCTGCCGTCGTCCATAACCCGGCCCTTCTCCACCGGGACGTTGAGGTCCGCCCGGAGGAACACGGTTCTCCCGCCGGTTCTGGTCTCCCGGATGGACGGATACCTCACAGCCCCACCTCCGCAATGTAGCACAGCACGTCCACCATCCTGCAGGAGTAGCCGTACTCGTTGTCGTACCAGGACAGAACCTTGGCCATCCGGGGGCCGATCATGGCCGTGAGCTGCGAGTCGAACACCGAGCTGTGGGGATCGCCCAGGACGTCGCTGGAGACCAGGGGCTCGTCGGAATAACGCAGGACACCCTTCATCGGCCCCTCTGCGGCGGTCTTCATGGCCTTGTTGATCTCCTCCGAGGTGGTGTCCCGCTGAAGAATGCACACCAGATCCACCAGGGAACCGTCCGGTACCGGCACCCGCACCGCCATCCCGTCCAGTATTCCCTTGAGTTCCGGGATCACCAGCCCCACCGCCGCCGCAGCGCCGGTGGTAGTGGGTACCATGTTTATGGCCGCGGACCTGGCCCGGCGAAGATCCTCGTGGGGCAGGTCAAGTATCCTCTGGTCGTTGGTGTAGGCGTGGATGGTGGTCATCAGCCCCCGCTCGATGCCGAAAGTCTCCTGGAGAACCCTGGCAACCGGCGCCAGGCAGTTGGTGGTGCAGCTGGCGGTGCTTATCACCTGGTGCTTCTCCGGGTCGTAGAGGAAATGGTTGACCCCGTATACCACCGTCAGGTCCGCCCCGGGTTTGCCCTTGGCGGGAGCGCTTATGAGCACCCTCCTGGCTCCGGCCTCCAGATGCAGCCCGGCCTTCTCCCGGGAGCGGAAGAACCCGGTGGACTCCACCACCACGTCCACCCCCATCTCCTTCCAGGGAAGGATCGAGGGGTCCCGCTCACTCAGCACCCGGAAGGAGTCGCCGCCCGCCTGAATCCTGTCTCCCTCCACCCGCACGTCCCCCGGGAACCTGCCGTGGACCGAGTCGTACTTCAGCAGGTGCGCCAGGGTGCCGGAGTCAGTGAGGTCGTTCACCGCCACCACGTCCACCCCCGGCCTTCCGACGGCCTCCCGGTACACCAGCCTTCCTATCCGTCCGAAACCGTTGATGGCAATCTTCACAGCCATGAGGAGACTCCCTTCAGTCCCTGTCGGAGAAAAGGTCCGCGAGCATGCACAGATCCTGCGGCACCGTCTTCAAAGTTCCCACCGCCTCCGCCAGGTCGGCGGTCTCCATGGAAGTGCCCCTGAGCACCACGATCTTTCCGGTTTCACCGGCTTCGGCCGTTTCCACGGCCTTAACCCCGAGCCTCGTTCCGAGAACCCGGTCGAAGGCGGTCGGAGCGCCACCCCTCTGAAGGTGGCCCAAGACCACGTGTCTTGTCTCGATGCCGGTCCTGTCCTCGATCTCGTTCTTGAGCACCTCGCCTATGCCGATTCCGGTGCCCAGCTGCACGTGCCCGAAAGAGTCGGTCTCGGACGAGTGGTAGACATGCCTGGCCAGCTGGGGATCCATGGCCCCCTCGGCCACGGCCACCACCGCGTACCTTCGCCCAGCCTCGAACCTCTTTCTGAGGATTTCGCAGACCTTGTCGGTATCGAACTCCCTCTCCGGGGTCAGGATCACGTGGGCGCCCCCGGCGAGGCCGCCGTACAGGGCCATCCAGCCGGCGTGCCGGCCCATTATCTCAACCACCATTATCCGTTCATGGCTCCGGGTCGTGGTCCGGAGTTCGTCAAGGGCGTCCATGACCCGGTTAATCGCCGTGTCGAACCCGAAGGTGCAGTCCGTGGCGGACAGGTCGTTGTCTATGGTCTTGGGAACCCCCACCACCATCATTCCCATCCGGGAAAGCTTCAGGGCCACCCCGAGGGTGTCCTCGCCGCCCACCGCCACCAGGCAGTCCACCTGGGCGGCCTTCAGGTTGTCGAGGATCCGCTGGTAGCCGTCCTCCACCTTGCCGGGGTTGGTCCGGGAACTGAAGAGGACGGTGCCCCCCTGGGTGTGAATCCCCCTCACCGAGTCCCTGGTGAGGTCCACGGTGTCGTTTTCCAGGACGCCCTTCCAGCCCCTGAGGAAACCGGTGACCCGGTGTCCCCCCGCCAGGGCCCTCACCACCGCCGCCCTGATGACCGCGTTGAGCCCCGGGGCGTCGCCTCCCCCGGTGAGAATGCCTATGTGCAAGACGAAACCTCCTATCGGTACCTGTCCGGGGGCCATCCGTAACTCCGGACGGCGCCGGAAAGGACGTGAAACTCCTCCAGATTCAACGACTGGCCCCCGTCCGAGAGGGCCCGGTCGGGGTCGGGGTGAACCTCTATCATCACCCCGTCCGCTCCGGCCCCCAGGGAGGCCATGGTCAGGGGGGTTATGATGTCCCTGCGCCCGGCGGCGTGGCAGGGGTCCACTATCACGGGAAGAGAGGAGGACTGCCTGGCCAGGGGCACCGCGCTGATGTCCAGGGTGGACCTGGTCCAGGTCTCGAAGGTCCTTATGCCCCGCTCGCACAAGACCACCGCCTCGTTGCCCTCCTTGAGCACGTACTCCGCGGCCAGAAGCCACTCCTCGACGGTGGCCATGAAGCCCCTCTTCAGCAGCACCGGCTTGCCGCACCGGCCTATCTCCGTGAGGAGTATGAAATTATGCATGTTCCGAGCGCCCACCTGAATCATGTCCAGATGGTCGGCCGCCTGCTCCAGCTGGCTCACGGAAAGAACCTCTGAAACCACCGGAAGCCCGGCCTGCCGGCCGGCATCCCGGAGCATCTCCAGCCCCTCGGCGCCAAGCCCCTGAAAGGAGTACGGGGATGTCCTGGGTTTCCAGGTGCCTCCCCGGAGCATCGAGGCTCCGGAGTCCCTCACCGAAAGGGCCACCTCGAGGATCATGTCCCAGTTCTCCACCGCGCACGGGCCGGCCACCAGAACCGGGCTTTCCCCGCCGAACTCGGCTTCCCCGACCTTCACTCTTCGTACAGCCAAATCAGCCTTTCTGCAGAATTCCGTCGAGCAGACGGATTATCTCCCTGATGCCTGAGTCGGAAACCGGGCCCGGGTTGTGCCCCATGGCGTTGTTCACCTGCTCCTCCAGCCAGTTGGGGTCGAACCCCCCCCCGATCTTCTCCATGATCTCCGCTCTTGCGCAGATCAGCCTGACCAGGTCCACGTCCAGCCTCAGAAGCTCGCCCCGGTAGTCCGGTTCCACGTCGGCCTTTCCAACCCTGCTCCTGTCAAGCTTGCCGGAACTGGTTCTGGGAAGACTGTGGACGAAATGGAACTCCCTGGGGACCTTGAAGTCTTCCAGGCTGTCGGCGAGGAAGCTCCTGAGCTCCTGGGGGGAGAGGGTGTCGCCCGGCCCCTGAACCACGTAGGCTACCGGGGTTTCGCCCCTCTGGCCTCTCTCCTCGCCGGTCACGCACACGTCTCTGACCCCGGGATGCCGCAGAAGCGCCAGCTCCACCTCGGTGGGGTAGAGCTTAAGCCCGGCGGGTTTTATCATGCCGCCCCGGCGGCCTACGAAATGAAGCCTCCCCCCGGAGCGGTTGAAGATGTCGCCGCTCCTGTACCATCCATCGCGAAAAAGCTGGGCGGTGAGCACCCGGTCGCCCATGTACCGGGAGGCAAGCCCCGGGCCGCTCACCCAGAGTTCCCCCCGGCCGTCGCCCTCCAGGATGCCGTTCTCGTCCCGCAGCGACACCGAGTACCCGGAAACCGCCCGGCTGAGGCCCGGCACCCCGGGGTCGCCCACCAGAGCCACCCCGGAGGTCTCGGTGCTTCCCCAGACCGGTGTCACCGGAACCCCTGTACCCTGAAGGAAGACGTCCATGAAACGGTCGTTGACGTGCATGCCGCCCGCCTCCACGATCCTCAGCGGGCCGATCATCGCGTCGTCCCTTCCGCACAGCCGGGCAAAGCTCTCCAGTTGCGGGGGAAGCCCCATCAGGAAGGTAACCCCCTGGGAGGAGACCGCCTCCAGGTGCTGCCGGGGGTACACCCCCGGGGTAAGCACCGTTCTGGCCCCCAGCCAGAGTCCCCGCATGAAGATCTCGTGGGGATGGCCTATCACGCCGAACAGGGACATGAGTACGTCGTCCCCGGTGAGACCCAGGGAATCGCACACCCCGGAGGTGTTCGCCATCAGCTGGGAGTGGGTGGTTGCCGCAATCTTTGGAAGGCCCGTGGAACCGCTGGTGGCGTTCAGGTAGAAGTCGGCGTCGGGGGGGACGTCAGGAAGGTCGGGCGGCTCCAGCCTCGGGTTCTCCAGGTCGTCGGGGCCGAAGACCACCGTCTTTTCGGGAATGGGGCCGGAAGGTTCCATCCCGTTCCACAGAAGCACCAGCCGGTGGCGGAACCGGCCGAACAGCCGCTCCCTCTCCTGGGGAAGCCACCCGGGGTTGAGCCCCAGGAAGGCCGCCCCGGTGGCGGATACCGCGGTGAAGGCCACCGGCAGCGCGCAGGTGCGGTTGACCATCACCCCCACCACCCAACCGGGCCCTGCACCCGCCGCGGCCAGCCTGGTGGCCAGGTGCGTGGAAGCCCTCTGCCATCCCCGGTAGTCCAGACTTCTCTCGCCGTCCACCATGGCGGTGACCGAACCCCGGGCTTCCGCCATGGCGGCGAGAAGCCGGTGTACCGTTATCTCAGTCAATCCCCGGCAGTCTCCTATTCTTCCTGCTTGGCTCCGCATTCCGGGCAGAATTTGGCGCCCGGCGCCAGGGATGCGCCGCACTTCACGCAGGGAGCGCCGCCCAGCTTCCGGCCGCAGTGGTGGCAGAACTTGGCCCCTGCGGGAATCGGCTTGCCGCACCCGGGGCAGACCTCGGCCAGAGGCTTTCCGCACTCCGGACAGAATTTGCCGTCGGGCACCGTGGCTCCACAGGAACCGCACTTCACCATGGCAGCCGCCGCTCCCGCGGCCCCGGCGGCCCCGGCCGCCCCGGCGTTCATGGACTGGCCCATCATGTTGGCCATGGCCATTCCCATGCCCAATCCCGCGCCCATGCCCACGCCGGCCCCGGCGGCACCTCCGTCGCCGCCCCCCTGGGCCGCGTCGCCCATGGCGGTGGCGGTCTTGAACCTGAGGTACTGGTCCATGTTCCCGAGTGCGCCCATGGCGCTCCTCTCGTCGATCCTCTTCTGGACCTCCTCGGGAGGAGTTATGGCGCTTACGTAGAAGTCCACCAGACGTATGCCGTACTTGGAAAAGTCGTCGCCCATCCTGCTCTTGGAGAGGGTTCCGATCTCATCGTAGTACTGGGCCAGGTCGAAGATGCTCTCGAGGGTCTCACCGATGAGGTCCGCCAGGCGGCTGATTATGATGTTTTTCAGGAAGTCCTCGATGGCGTCCGAGGAGAACCTTCCTTCGGTGCCGACTATCTTGTTGATGAAAAGCTTCGAGTCTTCCACCTTGACGGAGAAGTTGCCGAAGGCCCGAAGCCTCACCATGGACAGTTCCTTGTCCCGGAAGAGGATGGGTTCCTTGGTCCCCCACTTCATGTCGGTGAAGGTCTTCTTGTTGACGAAGTAGACCTCCGCCCGGAAGGGGGTGCCGGACCCCTCGAAGGCCAGGCTTACCAGCTCCGCCAGAAGGGGGATGTTCTGGGTGGTGAGGGTGTGCCTTCCGGGGCCCAGGATGTCCATGGCCTTCCCGTCCCTGAAGAAGACCGCCTCCTGGCTCTCCCTTACCACGCACTGGCTGCCGAGACGGAACTCGCCGGAACCCGATTCGGGAATCCGGTGGACGATCTCCTTTCCGGAGTCGTCCAGGAATTCTATGATCTCAAGCTTTCTGAACATTGGCGTTCCCTTCTGCCTCAATCAATGGGAGTGTTCTTGTCCAGGTCCACCATGAGGTGGCTGCGGCCGTCCATTCTGGCGCTGAAGGCGTCAAGGGAGGCCACCGCCGTGTCCAGGGCCGCCTGCACGTCGCCCCCGGCGGCCACCGCGTCGGCCACCGCCGCGAAGTCCTCCTCCAGCCGCTCCACATCCTCCACCAGGGCGACGTCGAACTGGTAGAGCCTGTCCAGTTCCTCCTCCCTGACCTTGTGCATGTCGAACCATCCCCGATAGCCCCGGGCGGCGAAGCGGACCATGTCCGCGGCCTTCTCCAGCTTCTTGGTCAGCCGGTCGAAACCCCCGGCGGTCTTCAGGGCGGCGGGCCCCTTGAGCCCCGAGAGGGCTCCGTTGGCCACTCCGTTCAGCTTCTCTATCCGCTCAGCCAGCATGGCCCTGAAGAGGGCGTCGTTGTCACGCCTCTCCTCCTTGCCCTTGTATCCCTTGTATCCGGGAATAAGCCTGACGGCCTTTTCCAGAAAGCTCAGCTGCCTGTCCTCGCTCATTGCGGCCTCCCCTTCCTTTCAGTGGATCCCACGCCGAATAGAAATAAGACATACCTTCCCCGCGTCAATGACGGGGTCATCTCACGCTTTCTATGTTCCTGCCGTGCTCCGCGGCGGTCCGGGCAAAAAGGTGGAGACCGCTTCCGTCCCCCCTGCTCACGAAGAACAGGTAGCCCGAGGATGTGTCCGGCATCACCACAGCCCGCAGGGAGGCGGTTCCCGGGGAGCATATGGCCGAGGGAGGAAGCCCCTGGTGCAGGTATGTGTTGAAGGGGCTCTGCACCTCCAGGTCCCTGTAGAGGAGTTGGGAACGGACCTCTCCCAGGGCGTACTGCACCGTGGCACAGCTTTCCAGCCTCATCCCCCGGCGCAGCCTTCCCAGGAACACACCGGCGATGAGGGGCCTTTCGGAGTCCACCATCCCCTCCCGTTCCACTATGGAGGCCAGGACGACTCCCTCCTCCGGGGTGAGTCCGAGAGCGACGCACGAATCCCTCCAACCTGGGGTCATGACCCGGGAACCCGTGGAAACTATCCTGGAGAGGATCTCCCGGGAGTCGAGGCTGTCGGCGAACTCGTAGGTCTCGGGAAAAAGGTAACCCTCCAGCCTGGGAATGCCCTGCTCAGCGAGGAAAAAAGAATCCTTGGCGACGTCCAGGAACTCGCCGGCGGTTCTGCCGGTCTGGTCCGACAGCAACCCGATGCCCTCCTCCAGCCTCACCCCCGGGGGAATGGTGACCCAGTGGGTCGGCACCGGCATCACCTCACCCCGGGTGAACATCCCCAGGATCCTGTCCACCATCATGGTGTCGGATAACAGGTACTTCCCGGCCTGCAGCGGCGCCGGGGAGAAAGCCCTGCGATACCTCCAGAGCACCACGAAGCGGTTCCTCACCAGCCCCGAGTCCTCCAGGGCCGCGGCCACCTTCCGAACTCCCCATCCCCGCTCCAGGGTGAACTCCGCCACCATCCCGGTGCCGGGAGGGGAGGAAACCCGGTTCCAGGTCAGAAACAGCGCCGTTCCCAGCAGGACAGCAGCCACAAGTATGAATACCGTTTTCTTCATGGCTCCCGAAGGTACCTTTTCAGAATCAGACATGCCGCGGCTGAATCCAGAGGACCCTTCCGGGGTATGTCAGGGTGGGACTCCAGGGCTTCGAGGGTGGTTCCGGTCTCCCTCTGAAGCACTACTTCGTAGCCTTTCCCGGAGAGCCTGTCCGCCAGGGACTCGACCTCCCCGGACAGGCTGGTCACCTGTCCCGAGGCGCCCAGGGGCAACCCCAGGATAACGGTAATATCGCCCCATTTCCCCCGAAGGTCACCAAGCCTCCCCTCGATGGCGGCCCACCCGCCGAGAACGGGCTCCAGGGGCAGCACCACCCCTTCCAGGAAGGCGGCCATTCCGGTCCGGACCCGGCCGTAGTCCACCCCTACGAAAACCATCAGAAAACCCTCCTGGAAAGGCTCTTCATGCCCCCCCTGACGGAAAGGAAGGCAACCGCCGCCGCCGCGGGAAGCAGGAGAAACACCACCGACCGCAGCATCGGCCCGGCCAGCATGGCCTCGGTGAACCCGTCGGTCATGTACCTTCTTGTTATGATGGAGTGCTGGGAGATCATCAGGAGTATGAACCCCATGGACGAAAACGCCGCGATGATCCCGCCCTGTCCGCTGGCTATGCTGACGGCGCTGTCCGCTCCGGTCCTGAGAAAAACCGCTCCGAGGCCGAGGTTCACCGCGGCCACCGCCCCGGTGGCCAACACCACCGAAAGCACAGCCTCCAGCTGAAGCAATGGGCCGGCCCCCAGCCCCCGGGTGGACAACCACGCCAGGATGCCCGCGGGCACCAGGGAGAGCAGAAGGGTCTGGGCGAACTTGGAGAAGAAGAGCATCCTCCTTCCGTCCGGAAGGGAGATGGTGACGGAAAATCCCGGCCACTCCATGCTCAGGGAGGGAAAGGCGAACCTGACCATCATGGTGGCCACCGCGAAGCCGCAGAAACTGACGTTCATGAAGACACCCACCGCGAGCCAGTAGGGGTCCGAGAAATCCATCGGAAAACGGTTCAGGTTGGCGGTGTATATCAGCAGAAGCCCCCCCAGCAGAGCGAGCTGGCTCCATTGCACCGGGTCCCTGGCGAAGAGGAGCAGGTCCTTCTGGAACACGGTGCTCATCCTGCCTCCCCCGCGGAACAGGGTCCCTGCCTTCCCGGAGCCGGGCCGGTAGACCCCGGCCCTGCCCCAGACCGCCGTAAAATCCCTGCGAGCCAGAAAGGCCGCGACGGACCCCATTACCAGGGCCTGCAGGATCAGCAGCGCCCCGGAGAACCAGCCGCCGGTCCCCATGGCCGAGAGGAACAACACATGAGGCCATTGCCCCCTGGGCCTTCCCGCCAGACGGTTTATGAACAGCGCCAGGTCGCCCATGCTCTCGGTGTCGGCGATGATGATGTCGCCGGTTTCGCTGCCCATGCGGAAAACCGCGTAGCCCGCCGCCGCTATCAGGGCGGTTCCCAGGACCATTTTCCAGCCCCTGGCGCCGCCGGTCCCCGCCAGCAGCACGGCCACCATGCTTCCCGCGCCGCTATGGAACAGCAGAAGCCAGGGAAAAAGGGAAAGGCCCAGCAGCCTCCCCTCCGAGGGTATTCCGAAACCCCTGAAGTATGCCCACAGAAGGGGAGTTCCCATTATGAGCATGGTCCAGCCTGCGTGGAGCCAACCCTCCAGGAGCGACGCCAGGGAAACCGCCCCGGGACGGGCGCACCCGGCCAGCAGGAAGCCAACCCTGGGGGAGCGGTACAGGGATTCGGTGGTGGTGATCAGGGAGGACACTCCCACGAAAACCCCCAGAGACAATACCGCCAGGTTCAGAAGCCTCGCGCCCAGGGCGGTGCCGAAACCGGGGAACGTCCTGTCGAAGGATGCCAGGTAGCTGAATAGCCAGTGGAAGAGGAAGTACATCCCCACCACCATCACGCCCATGGTCAGCGCCCCGGCGAAGAGTTTCAGCCTGTTCTCCCTCCACTCCTCCGCCACGCCTCCCACCAGGGATGCGAGCCTCATCCGGAGGATCAGGGCAAGGTGCTGCAGCATGGCCGGAACATAGGCCGTCTCATGGCTTTCTGTCATCCCTGGGTTATCATTGCCCCGGAGGTGACGTAATGAACGTACAGGACGACGGCCGCTGCTTCGCCTGCGGCCCCGGAAACCCCGTGGGGCTGAAGCTGGTCTTCCATGTGGACCGGGAAGAGCGATGCGCCCGGACCAGCGTGACCCTGGCGGAGCACTTCAACGGCTGGAAGGGGGTCGCCCACGGGGGGATTGTGTCCACCCTTCTGGACGAGACCATGATCTACGCCTGCGGATCCCTGGGCTGGCTTTCGGTGACCGGCGAGATCACCGTGCGCTTCAGGAAACCCGTTCCCACGGAACGGCCTCTGCTGGTGGAAGGGTTCGTGCTCGAGGAACGGGGGCGCTTCTTCACCGCCCAGGGCAGGATCACGCATCAGAACGAGATCCTGGCCACGGCCTCGGGCAAGATGTTCCCCGTGAAGAGGGTGGACGACATCGGACTCTACCTGAGAGGAAAATCGGGCGGATGAGGGGCGGCGAAGCCGCCCCCCCCGATACCGCTTACAGTCGCACGAACCTTGTTCCGGCGGTCACGTTCCCGCACTCCGCCCTGAGCAGGTAGACCCCCGGGGCCAGCTCCCGGCAGTCGAGGTTGAAGGTGCCGGGTTGAACCAGGTTTCCCAGGACCTTCCTTCCCGCCATGTCGAAAACCGACACCGACACGGGCCCGGGAGCGGTGACGGAGAACAACGCCGTGTCGCCCAAGGGATTCCCGCCGGTGACGGACACCTCCAGAACCGTAACTCCGCCGGACTCCCCGGTGTGCATCGGATCCGGCATGGCGGCGTGGAGGTTCCAGTGGAGATCCTCGTCCCTCACTCCGTACACGAGCCAGGGGTCTCCCAGGGCTCCGAAGGCCGCAGCCCCCAGGTGAACCGCATCCCCGGTGACCGCGGTCTGCTCGCCGCTCCAGGAGGCGCCGTCCCAGAGGTTGTACCGTATGGCGTTCCCTCCCGAGGTCCAGCTCACTATTATCCTGCCGTCGCCGTCCGAGGTTACCGAGGGCCGGGCGCACACGTCGTACCCGGACACCGCCTCCGGGGCGCTCCAGGAGCCGGAGGCCGACGAGGAGAACATCACCCGCCCGTCCAGGGTGAGCCAGACCACGGCGAAACCGCCGGGAACTCCGGCAACCTTGGGGTAGCGGCCGGGAACCCCGGCGGGTGTGAGAATAGTCTCGGCGCCGAAGGGACCGCTGTCCGGGGCGTCCCGGAAGGCCACAGCCCACTGGCCGGAATTCCTGACCTGGTAGACCAGCCCGAAGTTCCCGCCGTTCCAGGCCACGTCGGGATTGCGCTCGGGGTTCTCCGAGCCGGCCACCTCTTCCTCGGTGGTCCAGGCGCTCCCGGTCCACATCCTGCCCATGATGTCCGGTGCGCCCCCCTGCCATTTCTGCCAGACCACCCAGGCGGTTCCGTTCCCCCCGGACATCGAGGGAAGAACGTCGAAGGGATCCCCTGTTGTCAGGGCCGTGGCGGAACCCCATCCTGAGCCGTTCCATAGGGAGACGTAGATGTCGTAACCCTCCTGGTTGTCCCTCATGGACTGCCATGCGGTCCAGACCTTGCCCTGGCCGTCGCCGCCCACGGTTGGGTGCCAGTCCCAGTACTCGTGCTGGCACACTATCACCGGCGGGGTCCAGGAACCGCCGTCGGTGCTGGTGGCCAGGATGTTCGCCCTGACGGGATTCGACGTGCCGGAGACCGCGAAGACCCTGCCTGAGAACGGATCGCTGTACACCTCCACCCCGCCCTGGGTGTGAAGGTCGTCGGTTATGGGGTAGTCGAGCCATGTTCCCTCGAAGGGCAGGGCTCCGCCCCCGGGCAGCCCGGCCCCGGTGGAGGCCATCCGGGGAACCAGGGTCGGGTCTCCGAAGAGCACCGCCCCGTCCTCCAGGGTCATGTTGGCCGCCAGCCACACCCGGAACGCGTCGCCCAGGTTGGAGCCGCTGGCGAGGCTCTGGTAGTACTCCTGGAAATCGTTGGTGTAGTCCACCTTTGACTGGGCCAGGACGGCCAGCCCGTGGGAATCGGTCCAGATATAGCTGTTGGCCAGGTTGTCTATCTCCGTCCACCGGCCGTTGCTGCAGCAGTTCAGCACGTAGAAGAAGGCCTGGGGATCAAGAGGTGGCACCTCGAAGAAGTACAGGGTTCCCCCTCCCTGGGGTGGTGCTCCGTCGTGGAAGCTGCTTCCCCAGGGGCTTGAGTGGGAGATGAGGTGGATCCATTCGTAACCCGTGAGGAGTTCCTGCTTGAAATCGTCCGCGCTGGTGGAGCCGGGGTCGTTCTTCCGGGTCACGTCGTCGTAGAGCAGGTCAAGGTAATAGGTGAGCCCGGTGAATGCCTCCTCGTAGGCCAGGGCCCGGTCGGGCAGGGAGAGGACCCCGGTTCTGTAGGCGTGGTTCCTGGCGAAGTAGGCGTTCAGAAGGTCCCCCGGGGAACCGAAGGTCAGAAAGTCCGGCGTGAGCCTGCCCAGCCATATCTCAGGGGCGGCGCCGGTGTAGGAGTTGAAAAGTCCGTCAGAGTCGGGATCGTTCCAGGTGCCGTTCATGTCCATCAGGTAGACGTCCACCGGATACTGGCCGAAGCCGTTCTCCACCCAGCCCGCGGGTATGTCGCCGATGGCAATGGCCCCCTTCAGGGAACCCAGGGCGTACTCCGCCTGGAGGTCGGCCCTGATGTCCGCCGCGGTTCCCCCGTCCACCACCCACACCAGGACGGTGTAACCCTCGGCTTCCAGGTCGGCCTGGAACACATCGAGGGATGCGGCGATCTCCTGTTCCACCCCGGCATCCACCAGAAGGACCACCTTGTCGGCCAGGGGAACGGCACCGGGTCCGGGAATCCGCACCTCCCGGGAGTAGGAACCCCTTCCGGCCTCCGCCGTGATCCTGGTTGACTCGGGAAGCCTGCCCCGGGAATCCATGTACTGGATGGGAATTCCTTCCGGGGTCGCCGCAGCCGCGGTACAGAGGAGGAACAGGGACAGAAGAACTTTCACAGAATCACCACCTTACTGGATTCGAGGAAGAAAAACGACTCAGAATCCCTCCGCAAAGACTCTCACAGCCCGGAAACCTATCCCCAGCCCGGACAGCTTCTCCTGATAAGAATACCTGTAGGCGCTGCGGCAGCCCCGGGAATCCGACCTGTAGTTGCCGCCCCGCACCACACGATAGGGTATGTCAGGGGTCTCCCGGATGTTCCACGCGCCGGAAAACCCCCCGATGCTATCGGCCCAGGTGTCGTGGCACCATTCGAACACGTTGCCCGCCATGTCGTAGAGCCCCCATGGGTTGGGTTCCCTGGCCCCGACGGGACCCGGACGGTTGCCGGAGTTGCCCCAGTAGACGCAGTACCGGTCCATGACCTCCGGGTCGTCCCGATCGCCCCAGAAGAACCGGGTGGCGGTGCCGGCCCGGCAGGCGTACTCCCACTCGACCTCACCGGGAAGCCTGTAGATATGCTCCGGGTCCAGCTCATGCAGCCTCTCCAGGAACATCCAGGCGTCCAGCCAGGAGACCCCGGTGACCGGGTGGTTCCCCGCAGCGCCTTCCGGGGGCGCAAACCCGGAATCATCACCCATCACCGCAGCCCACATGTCCCAGGTGACCGGGGTGGCCATCATCTCGAAGGGCGCCACCGAAACCTCGGTAAGGGGCCCCTCGTTCCCGGCCCTGCCTGGTTCGTTCTCCGGGGAGCCCATTACAAACGTCCCACCGGGGATGGACACGAACTCAATGCCCGGGGGAAGGCCCGCGGCCGGTTCATGCGGCACTTCCCGGTCCGGGGCGCTTCCGGCGCCGCACGCCGCCGTGAAAACCACCGCCGCAACAATCGTCAGTTTAGGAATGACCCGTCCTCACTCTCACGACAACCTCGTATTATGTTCGAAACCGGATTCGGAGGGAACGATCCTTAGCCGGAACGGAAGGAATCTGATGCGTTCCATTTCGCTTGTCCTGCCCGCGGTTCTTCTCTTCTCAGCCTTCTCGGCGGCGGAGAACGGGGAACCGGAAAAATGGACCAGAACCCACAATATCGGCATCGGAGCGGGTTACGTCACGGGTTACGGGCTTTCCTACAGGCACTGGTTCCCCAGCAACTTCGGGTATCAGGTGAACTTCGCCCCGTACTACTCCAAAACAGATTACGAGAAGGAAATCACTCTCAGTCTCGGGGTGACGGGGTTGAGGACGCTTCACAGATCCTCCGTCGTCAACCTGCTGGGTTACGCCGGCGCAAGTGTATATTACGACTACGACAGGTACGAGAACAACTACGGGCACTTCGAAGAGGTGACGGAAGAGTCCAACACCAGATACACCATCGGCGGAGGACCCGGGTTCGACGTCCATTTCTGGCACCTCTCGATGAACGTGATGTTCGGAGTCCGGTTCTCTACGGAGAGCACCGACGAAACCCGCATGGACATCACCGGAGAAACCGCGGTCTTCTACTCCTTCGACTGACCGGAAAGGCACAAAGATGCGTATTGCCACCGCTGCACTGCTTCTGACGACGACCATCTCCCTCTCCGGCGTTGTGGAGACCGGACAGGGCGGCAACCTCACCACCAACAGACCGTTCAGCGGTTCTTGAGGGGATGCCGGAAGAAGGTACCAGGTCCTGGTACTGCAGAGTGAAATGCCCGGCCCGGTGGAGTTCCACCGGGTGGAGCTATTCTCCACCCACGCCTCCCAGGCCACGGGCAAGTTCATGAACGTCCGGATTCTCATGTGCGAGACCGGTGTTCAGCACCTGACCAACGTCTTCCAGAACAACTACGGAGGGAACACCCCGGTGGAGGTCTTCTCGACGGACACCCTGGCGATAGACTGGGTGGCGACTTCTCCCGGGTGGAACGGGTTCGACCTGGAAACCCCGTTCCAGTGCTCCGGCGACGAAAACCTTATCGTGGAGTTCCGATACCTCGGCCATGACGGCAAAACGGTGAACGCCAGGGCCGCGGCCCTGGCTTCAGGCGACCGGTGTCTGGACGGCCCCACTCCCGGAAGTTCCACGGGAACCCTCATGAGCTTCCTTACCTGCATGAGGCTGCATTACGACAGTGCCGAACTGGAACCCTTCACCTTCGGATCCCTGAAGGCCCTGTTCCTGCTGCTGTAGCAAGAACCCGGCAGTCAAGGGAGGGAACACTCAGGGAAGCGCTTCTCTGAGTTGACTGCCGGTGAAGTTACGGGTTGCGGTCAACGTTCGGGATCAGCGGACTGCGCAGATCCGAAACTGACTCGAGATCGCGGTTCTGCCTAATCTGATGGTTGCAGCTATTTCTTCCGGCTCTCCCATTCTTCCCTGAGTATGCCCATGTAAACGTAGTCAGCATAACTCCCGTCGATCCAGTAATATGCTGAAGTGTCCCCACTTTTGTAGACAGCTCGTGGGTCGGTTTTCGTTAGACTCAGG
>CAZSKU010000004.1:0-138168 GCA_964607515.1 uncultured bacterium
TGGGAAGAAACGGTGACCATCATTCCTGCCAGCCAAACAACCATCGCCTGGCAGCCAACTTTCATGATGCTTGATGTGGATGGAACAGGCGACGAGTCCTGCCTTGTCATCACGTCACTCTATAACGACTCCGGTTCAGGAACTCCAGGATCCATCAGTATCGTCCGGCTAACTCAGCGCAATCAGGGCGGCGATCTCGTGATCATGGAAGATTGCCTTCTTACGAATTCCAGCCACCGGTGGAACGTCTGGAATATTTCGGAGCTGCCGGACGGGCTGGACGAAGACTATGCCTTTGCGATCTCAACTGAGACCGGTGAGTCCCAGGACTACCTCGAAGCGGAGAACGTGATCATTCTGGCATCGTACGACAACCAGGATGACCGATTCGAAGAGGAGGAGGAGTTCATCGCGCCCCATCTCTACTACGGTGACGATTTCGTCGCGGCCCCCTCCAGAACCTATGTCACATACTTCCAGGACTTCTGCTTCGGGAGCGAGGAAACGCTCTGTTACACTACGGCCCACAACGGCGGCATCTTCTTCTGGGATCCTGCGGGTCTCGGTGAAGAGGAAGACAGGGAGATCATCTCAAGGATCGCCGCTTCCCAGCACGGAGGGTGGCGATTTGATGAGTATACGTTCGGCGAGTTGGGCGATGTACACAGGGCTGCCGTTTTGGAGGGAGCGACCCGGAGGTTCGAGGATCTCGGAGACATCCGGGTGGACAACCGGCTGCTTTTCTTCGCCGACAACACCATGGGTTTCCTGGTTTACGACATCTCCAAACCTGAGGAGCCCCAGTTCGTTTGGCAGTGGGACGGCGACACTCGCCCCCGGGAAGCCACAGGGGCGAACGCTGACTGGGACTGGCAAGGCGCTGGCGACCTCGCTGACGACTCGTTCGGTCAGGCTGTCGCCGGTGAGTATCCTTCCGAGACTTTCGGGATCGACGTAGCTTGGTATTGTGATTCCGAGCAGGAGGAACCACCTGTCATCCACCTCTACCTTGCCTGCGGCATCGACGGTCTGCGGCGGTTCGAACTCTCGGAGTTCCTCGATCCGTTCGGATATGACGATAGCAATGACCCGAACGAGCTAAGCTTTGACGACTTCTCAGTTGATCGCTACGACGAATTCGAGGTCGAGGTCGGACAGGAGTCCACAGACCTCTGGGCCTACGATATCGGGACGTTCTGCGAGGACAGGGACACCTATGTCTTCTCTTCCTGGCGAGAAGGTCGAGAGTACAACTTGGAAGGGCTTCTTGGCCTCACAGTGCATCTCGACGCGGGTGTGGCGAATGACTAGCGACATCCGCCTGAGATCTCTGATTATACCGGTGATCCTGCTCGCAGGGGCTGCCCTGGCTGACACGGCCACCCAGACGGACTGGTCCGGTGCGTCCGGAGTATGGGGACCCGTGCTGGAACTCGGCACAGACTACTCGTGGGACACCGGAACGAACACGACGGGTTACCCCGGCGACCTCCAACTCGGCTACATCAACGACATCGTCGTAGTGGAAGTAGTGACTGAGTATGACGGAGCCACGTCAGTTCGCGGAGCGGACATTGACGGCGACGGCGACATGGATGTCCTCGGAGTGGCCGTTATAGACATTCGAGTGGACTGGTGGGAGAACCTCGATGGCATCGGTGGATCCTGGGTGGACCACCCTATCGAACCCGTCAGTTATGGCGTTACCAAAGTCCGCCCGACGGACGTCGACGGAGACGGCGACTTGGATGTGGTTGGAAACGGTGACGACACCGTGTTCGTCTGGAAGAACCTGGACGGACTCGGCACATCCTGGGAGCGGATCACCATCGGAGGATTCGAGCATGATGGAGGGACGGTTCTGGACACCGGCGACCTGGACGGTGACGGGGATCCGGATGTGGTGACGAACAAGATTATCTATTCCTCCCGGAATACATATTTTCTGCTGTGGTTCGAGAACCTTGACGGTACCGGGGAGTCCTGGGCGGAACGCATCATCGATCCGTCAATGTTGTTCTGGGGCTCCTGGGTCGAGTGTGTAGACCTGGACCTCGACGGGGATGTGGACGTCCTGAAGGATGTGTACTGGTATGAGAACGCGGACGGTTCCGGGACGGACTGGATCCGGCATACTTTCACCACTGAATGGGGAGGGCACTGCGTGCATGCGTCGGACCTTGACGGGGACGGCGACCTGGACGTGGTCGGCGCCTACAACGGGTATGAATCCGCCGTCGACGTCTGCTGGTTCGAGAATCAGGGTTTCGAGAGCGACAACTGGTTGCTGCACGTCATCGACAACGATGCCTGGGGAGCCAATGCGGTATGGACCGCGGACTTCGACCACGATGGCGACATGGACGTGGCGGGGGCGATCAAGCGCCAGGCAAACAAGAAACTGGTCTGGTGGGAGAACGTCGTCGGTGACGGAACGGTCTGGAACTGTCGCGTGGTGCACGCTAACTTCGGGACGGGGTACTCCGTCCATGTGGCCGACTTCAACGGCGACGGGGATCCGGATATACTCGGCGCCGGTTATGTCGGGGGTCGCATTATCTGGGCCGACCTGCTGTGCCATCCCGGAGAGGGAATCCTGGAGTCCAGCGTGCTGGACACCCAGACTCTTCCGCTGTGGACCGCCCTGGATTTTACCTCTTCGGAGCCCGGGGGCACCGACGTCGGAGTGCAGGTGCGGGCATCGGCTGATCCTGACTCCATCGCAGCGGCCCCGTGGTCGGATATGCAGTACGCGCCGTGCTCCCTGGATGGCATTCTGGAGGACAGTCTCCCCTACGTGCAGTACCGGGTGACACTCTTCACCAGCGACCAGGACACCACGCCGACCCTGCAAGACGTGACGCTGTCGTGGACGCCCACGGGGATCGAGGGGGAGGAGCCTTCGGAAACGTGCCTGCAGCCAGTGCTGCCCAACCCGGTGAGGGGTGCTCCCGTGATCCGGTTCGGAATGGAAGCGCCGGGACCTGTAGCGCTGCAGGTCTTCGACCTCTCGGGTCGGATCGTCTGGAAGAGCACCATGGAGATGGTCACATCCGGCGAGCATGCGGTTTCCCCGGGGATTCCACTCATACCGGGGATGTACTTCTGCAGGATGACGGCGGGGACCTTTCTCGCGGTGGAGAGATTTCTGGTTATAGACTGAGCGTTGGATCCCCTGCTCCTAAAGCGGAGTAACCTCTCTTGCGGTTGTGCAAGGATGGAACCCATCTTGAACTCCGACTCGATCCGGGGATTGGCTCGGAGTTTGAGCAGTAAGGTGCGCTTCCTCCACGGTTGGTCAATAATCCCCCCCGGGACCGATGGAAAGGCATGAAAAAACCGGGGCGCCGAAGCGCCCCGGTCTTTCAGTGGCTTTGCCGGACTAGCGGATCAGGGTGACCTTCGCCGTGGCGATGCTGCCGCCCTGGGTCAGCCTGAGGAAGTAAACCCCGGTTCCCAGCCCCTGGTTGTCCCAGGTCACGGTGGCCTGGCCTTCGAGGTTGCCCTGGAATGGTCTGGAAACCAGCCGTCCCGCGATGTCGTAGATCTCCAGGGAGGCGGGACCGCCGGTACCGGACATGTTCACCGGCACGTTGCCGCTGACGGGATTCGCCACGGAGACGGTCACCGGATTGAACACCCCCTGATGGCTCTCCTCCTCGATGCCGGTCATGGGCCAGGTCTTGGTGATGACGCTGGGGTCGCCGAAGAGGTGGTAACCCTCGTAGTAGTACTTGGAGCGGCCGCCTCCGGAGTAGTAGGTGTACACCGAAAGCAGCCCGCCGTTCATGTATCCCATGGGCCAGTAGATGTCGTCATCCAGGAAGTACTCGTACTCTCCCCTTTCCTGGATGTCGTCCTCGCTCCAATAGGTGCTGGGCCAGCTGCCCCAGAAGTAAAGGCCGCCCTTGCCGGGGGTTCGGGTCCACGTTTCGGCCCAGCAGGTGCTCGTGCTGTACTGACCGGTCTGGCACGCGTGGGAAAGTACTCCGGGGAACATGCCGTCGTTGGTGAGCTGGTTGAAGTCCGACGCCCCGAAGCTCATGTCAGCCCAGCTGGTGGGGCTTCCGTGGCCGCTGAAGGTGACCATGGAGACCCCGGCGTTGATTGCGGTGATGGCCTGGGAAGCGGTTCCGCCGGAATGGGGGTAGACCTTCGTGGACATGTAGCCTCTGGGGGTGCAGTAGGTGTCAATGCAGTAGTTGTGGGTGCCCTCGGAAATGGTGTAGTTGTCGCTGGAGGCTATCCAGAGGAGTTTCTGGACCCATCCCTGAATGCCTACGGTGTTTTCGTAGTCGACAACCCTCTGGGCCATCAGGATGGCCTGCCCGGTGTTCTGAACGCTGAACCGTCCTATGAACGCATCGGGCATGTATCCGCCGTCATCCAGAGCCACGTAGTAGAGGTCGGTGCTTCCGCCGGTTTCGGTGGCAGGATACCCCGGAACGTACTCGATGTCTCCCACCAGAAGAACGTAGACCGGGGGCTCGGGCCAAGTCTGGATAGCGTTGTGGATGTAGCTTCTGATCTGGGTGGCGGTGGAACCGGTAACCGTCAGGTCGACCATGGTGACGTCGAACCCGAGGGCTTCCTTGTGAGCCACGAATGCGTTCATTCCCGTAGTGACGAAGTCCGAATGGCCGATGATCAGATACGGAGCCGGAGGAGTGTCCACGCCGGATTCGAAGATGCCGTAGTTGGTAACAAAGGATGAGAGAAGTGTGTCGAACTCGTTGCAGGCATAGCGGCGGGCCTGGTCGTAGCTCCTGCCCAGGTCTCCGCCCCGGAAGTCGAGTCGGATTTCAGCTCCGGCCAGAAGGGTGTACCCCCCGCTGGGATTCCAACGTAGGGGCAGTACCTCGACCAGAGCCAGATTCCTTCCCCGCATCTCGCCGGCGTACGTGATCCTCACCCATTCGGACGGGTAGGGTACTCCCTGGGTATAGACCTCGGGAGCGGGTTCCAGAATGTAGCTGTCGCGCGGCTGGCTTTTCTCGGTGCTGAGAACGGCGGGTTCCACCGGCAGCCCGGGGCCCTGAAGGTGCTCCACCCTCATCTCGGTAACCATGGGCTCCACGGTGGACCCAACGGGGATCTCTATCCATGTACGATACACCGGTAGTCTGGGGAATCCTGCTTCGGCAAGGTTCTCCGCGCCGCCCATGGACACCGTTGCGAACTCGACCCCCCTCATCTGTACAGTTCCGAACTGGGGAGCATCGGCGCTGAGGGAGAGGACCATGCCCTCCGAGGAACTCTCGTCAACGGTCATTCCCGCGGCGAATCCGCCTGCGGCTGCCAGAAGGCAAAGAACAAGAAAGATTCTCAAGGCAACTCCTTTTTAAGAGCCCGCACTGCTGCGGGAGATTGGTGACACCGGACGCTGTTGTAGACATTTATAATAGGCAAAGTTCCAACCCGGGTAAAGGTTAGTCATGAAGGCCGTTCTCGTGTTTCTGCTCATTTCCCGGTTGCTGTACGCATCCGCCGAGGGTTCCGGGGAAGGCGTCGCCCTGGTGCTTTCCGGCGGCGGAGCGAGGGGATTGGCGCACATCGGAGTCCTGAAGGCGCTGGAGGAGGAGGGCGTCCGGGTCAGCGCCCTGGCGGGAACCAGCATGGGCGCCCTGATGGCGGGTCTTTACGCATGCGGCTACAATGCCGCGCAACTGGACAGCATCGCCGCCAGCATTGACTGGTCGCGACTGTTCAGCTCCGTCCCTGAGGCCAGGATGGCCCTCTTCCCCGACAGGATAAGGGGAAGGGAGGACCTGGCGACCCTGAGCCTGCGGGGACTTACTCCTGTTATTCCCGCAAGCGCTGTTTCCAACATGAGGGTGGGGCTGCTGCTGTCTTCACTTACAGGACCCGTGCAGGTGAACCGGGGCATGTCCTTCGATTCCCTGCCCATTCCGCTCCGGGTGGTGGCGGTGGACATTCCGGAGTGCAGACGGGTCATGTTCCGTGCGGGAGACCTTTCCAGGGCTCTTCTTGCCAGCATGGCCATTCCGGCGGTCTTCCCCGCTGTTAGGGAAGGAGAAATGCTGCTGGTGGACGGCGGAGTCTTCGACAACCTGCCCGTGGACGCTGCCGCCAAGGCCTGGCCAGGGCTGCCTGTTCTGGCGGTCGACGTGGGCACCGGATACCCGGACTCCTTTCCGGAAAACCCGTCCATTCTGGACGTCGGCAACTACACCTTCGACGCGCTTTCCCGAAGGGTCAACGACCAGCATGCGGTGGAGCCGGACTGGTACTTCGCTCCGGACCTGCATGAAGAAAGGATCTGGAGCTTCAGTTCCCGTGACAGCCTGGTGCGATGGGGTTACGACCAGACCAGAGACTGGCTCGCCGGGCATCCCGACATCCCCCGGGGGGCTTCGGGAAGGGCGCCCTTCAGCCCCGGGGTGTTCACCGTCAGAAACATAATGATCTCGGGTAACCGCCGGGTCTCCTTCTCCGCGGTTTCCGCCTGGCTTTCGCTTTCCAGGGGAGACTCGGTGAGCCCGGAAGTACTGAGAAGGGTGTCCGAGGAGCTCTACGCCTCCAACCTATTCGAAAACCTACGTTTCAGGATGTACCCGGGAGGATCCGATGACGAGGTGGATGTCGCTTTCACGCTGAAGGAAAGCAATCCCGCATCTCTGGGGATCGGGATAACCTACCACAGCGACTACGGGCTGGACGGCCGGGTCACCATCGACCACAGGAATACCTTCAACCGGGGCATGAACGGGCTCGTCAATGCAGGCGGCGGGGAACACTACGCCTTCCTCGAGGGGTCCATCAATACTGTTGCCGGAGGGAACTACCTGAGGCTGGAGGGAAGCATGCACCAGATCAAGGGAGAGGAACCGGAAACCGACGGCACCAGCCCGGTCAGGATATGGGCCGATCATCACCTCTCCCTGTCCTCGGGAAGGACGGTTTCCTGGTTCGGCATCACCGAAACGGGAGTCGGCTGGTTCGGGCGGCGATACAGCGGTTTCTCCAGGGAGGGGTATCCGGCGCTCTTCATCCGGGCGGCGGCGGACACCAGGGACAACCCCACCGCCATGGCTCCCGGCACCAGCGTCGAACTGCTTTTCTCCGTATCTCCTCAGCCGGGGCATGTGCACAACCTTTTTCAATGGGGCGTGGACGGCATCATCAATACCCTTGGAAACTCTACTTCGGGGGCGAGCACCTGGGGGCAACTCCTCACCGGTGACAACTACCCCTGGCAGTACGCCCGGAGCACCGCTGACCGGGCGATTCCGGGCTACCGATGGAACTCTCTTCCCTCCAGGCAGAAGGCCGCCGCCGGAGCCTTCATACAGCGTCCTCTGGCGGGGCCTGTGAACATCGGCATACAGGGTGACGCGGTGTGGGACTTCCAGTCCGTGGGCAATCCCGGGGATGGAGCTCTGCACTACGGGTACGGAGCCTACCTTCAGATGAACGTGCCGGGAGGCTCTGCAAAACTCTCGGTGGGTATTCCCGACGATGGTCCGGTAAGATGGGTGGTTTCAATGGGGAGCAATTACTCCTTCGGACCGGGGAGGTAGAATTGAGAATCGTTCGAAGACAGGATCTCAAACCCTCTAGGGTTTCCGATGTCGGGGCATCTGGAGTCAGCGAGGGAGTTCTGGCTGACCAGGCTCACGGTTGCGGCCGCTTCGCCGCCAGAAAGGTTTTCATCGCTTCCGGGGGGAGAACGGCGAGATTCAGGAGCGCCGCCGGAACCATGATAGTCCTTCTGGAGGGGACCGTCGGAGCTTCCTCACCCGCCGACGGGCTTGAAATCATGTTGCCCGGTGATGCGGTCATCCTCGGGGAATGCGAGGAGTGCAGAATCATCAACCACGGTGACGATCGCGCGGTGGTGCTCAGGGTTGACGGAGTCCGATGAATCCTGAAATGCCCGCGGGCAGGAACCTGCGATTAAGACAGTTTATAAACTATTATCTTACATAGCTTTACAGCTGTTTGTTGACTTTGTTTACTCCGTCCCCGGCCAGGGATTTCTCCGTGTAGGGGTTGTTCATGAGGCGGACCAGCCCGGAATAGCCCGGCCGGAACCTGATCTTGTCGCCCACCTTCACGGCGGAGCCGCTGGAGCCAAGATTGAGAACCGTCACGTCGCTGCTGGCCCCGGCGATCTCGTAGTCCGGGTTTACCGGGGTCAGGGATGAAACCTCCGTGTCCAGTTCACCCACGGTTACCACCGCCCTGAATCCCCTTTCTCCGGGGGAACGGTTCCTCATCTCCTGGAAGGCCTGGAACGGGGCGAGTTCATCGGCGGTCTCACCGAAGGGCACCAGGCTCTTCTCCTTGACCTCGGTCACTTCCGCTTCCAGCAGGAAGCCGTCGTTCCGGAGGCCCGGCATCGTTCCACCGTTGATCAGATCGTTTCCCAGTAAAATGGTCTCTCCAACCCGGAAATGGTTGACCTGCCGGGGAACCTGCCCCAGGAGAAGGAAGGGCAATGTTGCGCTGGAACCGGCGGAAATCAGGGAAATCCGCCTCTGGAACTTCAGTTCCAGGAGTTCCCGGTACAGCACCAGCTGCATCAGCTGGTCGGGATTCGGAACGGTGCCGGAGATGCACCCCATGTTGGAGCCGATTCCTATGACCTCGATGTGATCCAGGGAGAAGACCTCCCGATAGGTACTCACCAGGCTACCCGGAAGGATCCCCTCCCGCAGATCCCCCAGCTCGATCATCAGAAGAACCCGGTGAACCACTCCGGCTTCCGCCGCCGCCCGGTCCAGATCCTTCACCGTGCGAAGTTCTGTGTTCAGGGAAACATCGGTCTGGCGAACAACCTCCCGGAGTTCGCCCGAGGCGGGCGCCCTTAGGAACCACTTCTCCACCTCAGCCGACAGCAGGTTCAGGGCTTCCAGGTTGGCGATCCTGGAGTCGCCCAGGGATTTGACACCGCTGTGAAGCAGGGCTTCCACCACCGGGGAGAAGCCGCACATGGCCTTGGTCACTACGGTCAGGGAGGCGCCGTGGTCAGCAAGCCACCCTTCCACCACCGAAGCATTGTGAACCACCGCCGAGGTGTCGATTACGACCCGGTTCAAGGCCTTCTCATCTCGGCGTACCCGCTGGTGAAACCAAGCCTCTCGTAAAGCCGCCGGGCGGGATTGTCGTACTCCACATGAAGCTTGACCGATCCCCGGCAGCGCTCCAGGCTTCGGGAAATAAGCTCGCCGCCGATTCCCCTGCCCCTCATGTCCGGCCTTACCGCCACGTAGAGCAACAGGTTCGGTGGTACGTACCCCTCCATTCCCGTGGGAACCATCACCAGAGCCCCCATAAGCGAGTCGCCGCTCCGGGCCAGGGCGATGAAGCCTCCGCCGCCGTTTGCTCCGGAAAGGGCGAACTCAATGCCGGATTCGATCTCGTTGACCGGGTCTTCGAACGGTTTCAGGGATGTGTGCAGAAATTCCGCAAGCCTGGGTGGGGAAAAATCGCCGGTGAGCTGTTCCATTTCGTATATGAAACATACTTCGTACTCGATATTATTTGTCCTCCATTCTATAACAAACGAAATGATAATATAAATATAACATCTGAGTTTTCGAGGTCAACTCCGGCGGGTCGGTTGCCTCGCCCGAACACTTGGCAATCGCAATCATCTTGGTTACTATTCCCTGCAGGGGGGAGGACGGACTTATGTCCACCAGAATGGCTACCGGCCTCTCTGGGCTGAAGAACTGCGAGACCGCGGCGGCTTCGGCGCTGAAGGAAGCGCAGGAAAAACTCGGAGGGACCCCTCCGGGACTGGCGCTGGTGCACGCCTCATCCAGTTGCGACTACCAGAAGGTTCTGGAATTGGCGAAGAAGACCCTGGGGCACGTACCCCTGGTGGGGTGTTCCACAGCTGGGCATTTCACGGAGAACAGGATGGGGCCCGGAGGCATCGCCGTGGCCCTTATCTCCTCGAACTCCATGACCTTCTCCACCGCCATGGCCAGCGGTCTTCGGGCCGATCCCGAGGGGGTGGTGAGAACCCTCGCCCAGAGCATTCCCACGGTGCCGGAGGGTCGCCACCTCACAGCGGTTCTGTTCGCCGACGGTCTCTCGGGTACCGGCGAAGAACTTACCATTTTCGCCTCGAGGCTTTTCGAGCGTTTCGCGGGATGCCCTGTCACCCTTATAGGGGGTTTCGCCGGGGACGACCTGCATTTCCGGGAGACCAGAGTTTTCCATGAAACCGGTCACGCTCCGGATGCCGCTGCGGTGTGCTTCATCACCTCCGAACGGCCTTTCCCCAC
Source organism: uncultured bacterium (assembly GCA_964607515.1). Classification (GTDB taxonomy): domain Bacteria; phylum Fermentibacterota; class Fermentibacteria; order Fermentibacterales; family JCC-6; genus UBA6080. The sequence goes on from CAZSKU010000004.1 coordinate 10,260, forward strand.
GGGAGTAAGGCACGGCCACAAACCTTTGAGCAAGTCCCACACCGTAACTTCGGCCCGGGGAAACCACCTGATAGAGGTGGACGGCCTGCCCGCATGGGAAGTCTGGTCCAGGGAAACCGGGTATGCGCTGGAAAAGCTGAAGGCCAGGTACAGGATCGGAAGTCCCGAGGAGTTTTCGGCACTGGTTCTGGGCAACTTCGAACTGGGGCTCTGCACCGACGGCGAAGACTACAAGATCAGGTTCCCCATGGCCGTCAACCCTGATGGATCCATGGTCTTCACCTGTTCCATACCCCAGGGATCGGTGTTCCGGATCATGGACGGCAGTGAGACGGACTCCCAGGTGGAGGCTTCCTCGAGGGCCGCCGCGGATGCGCTAAAGGCGGCGGAAATCTCGGGAATCGGCAATTCGGCGGGGATGATGGTTTTCGAGTGCGGTGTCCGGCTGGCCCTTCTTCAGGACGACTTCATCAGGGCCATCGAGGCTTACCGGCGGATAGTTCCGGGGATACCCGTCATCGGATGGGAGACTTACGGAGAGATCAGAATGAATCCCGGCGGATACAGCGGCTTCCACAATACCACCACTGTGGTGGCGCTGGTTCCGGAGGACTGATCGAGATGGAGCCAAAACCGCCGTTTCTCTTCGAAACCGACGCCACAGTTGACGTCAGGGAGCTGGAAATGGCCCTGGCCGAGAGCGCCGGCATAGAGGTGGCCAGAGCAAGGGTCGCCGAGGCCCTGGAAGCCGCTGCAATTCCGGCTTCGGAATCCATCACCACCCAGCAGGCGGGAAAGGTCTGCTCGACTCTCATGAGGCAGGGCGGCCTGATAGCCATGGTGGCCGAAACCTTCCTCAACAGCTTGGAAAAGCGCCTTCTCAGGTCCGTGGAGCAGTCGCTGTGGCGCTCCGAGGAGATGCTGGGAATCCTCATCAACACCATTCCCACTGCGATCTACATGAAGGACGCCCACTGCAGGATAATCCTGGTGAACGAAGCCTTCGAGAAAATCTCCGGCACTCCCCGGGAAAGGATCATCGGGGAGATGGAGAGGAGTTTCCTTCCCGAGACCTTCGCTCAGGAAAACGGACGGGTGGACGGGTGGGTTCTTTCCAGTGGAAAGCAGTTCAGGCACGAGATTACACTGGAGACGGAAGAATCGCACAGAGTATTTGAATCCGTGAAATCGCCGGTCCGAAGCAGCGACGGCGAAACAGTCGGGCTGTTGGGGGTGATGAACGATGTCACCGACTCGAAACTGATGCAGGAAGAACTCCTGAAGGCTGTGAGGTTGGAATCGGTGGGTCAGTTGGCGGGAGGCATCGCCCACGACTTCAACAACCTCCTGACGGTGATCATCGGGGCGGCATCCCTGGCCGCGGTCAAGGCGGGCCAGGGGGAGAACCCGTCGGACACCCTGGAACGCCTTCAGGAAGCGGCGCAGAAGGCCAAGTCCCTGACTCAGAGGCTGCTCACCTTCAGCACCGGCGGCGCCCCGGTGAAGAGCATGGTCAACTTCAGGGAACTCCTGGAGGAGGCCGTGGAGCTGGCCCTGTCGGGAACCAGGATCCGGTGCGTCTTCGAGTTCCCCCCGGAGCTTCACCAGGTCCACTGCGACAGGGGGCAGCTCATCCAGGCCATCCACAGCATCGTCAACAACGCTGTCCAGGCCATGCCCGCGGGAGGGACCATCACCGTCACGGCGAAGAACGTGGAAGTCTGCGACTCCCGAAGGATGGAACGAAAGGACGGCGCCGAGAGCCTGCCCCTGGAGTCCGGCAGTTACCTGAGATTCTGCATCCGCGATCACGGAGAGGGAATCCCTAAAAACATACAGAACAGGATATTCGACCCCTATTTCACCACCCGTGACAAATCCACGGGCCTAGGGCTGCCAACCGCCTACAGCGTTCTTCGCCGGCATCGGGGCTTTCTTAGGTACGAGCCTCCTCCAGGTGGCGGAGCGGCCTTTTACGGCTACCTTCCCTCCGCCGGCACCTCTTCTCCGCAGGAGGAACCGGGACAGGGCCGGGAAAGAAGACTCAGGGTGCTGGTAATGGACGACGAGCCCATGGTTCTGGAGGTGGTGGGGGAGATGCTGGAAACCCTCGGCCATACGGTGGAGCTGGCGGAGGACGGCGGAGCGGCGTTGAGGATTTTCCAGAACGCTCTCGATTCCGGCAATCCCTTCGACCTTCTCATCCTCGACCTGACGGTGCCGGGAGGCATGGGGGGGGAGGACACCCTCAAGATCCTCCTGGAGAAACACCCCGGTGTAAAGGCCTTCGTATCAAGCGGCTACTCCAACAACCCGGTGATGGCCAACTACGCAAGACACCGCTTTGCAGGGGTCATGGCGAAACCCTACCGCCTTGAGCACCTGAAAGACAAACTCGAGGAGTTCATCGCCGGCAGGTTCGGCGACCAGGAATAAAGAAGGGGCTTTCCAGGGCTTCTTCTGTGCGGTCTACTTCAGGCAGTATATCAGAAACCGGTTCACGCCTTCCTCGTCCCGGACCTTGTGGACCCCGTGGATCTCCCCCTCGAACCCCGGAAACATGGTTTCCAGCTCCTCGACGGCGCAGAGGTAGTCTATGATGTGCCGGGTTTCGGCGGTGATCATCTCACCGGGCATGATAATGGGAATGCCGGGGGGGTAGGGTACTACCTGGACCGCTACGGTCCTGTCCTCCAGTGAACGGATGCCTACCCGTTCCACCTCCCCCTTGACCATGCCCCGATAGGCCTGTGCCGGGGTCATCGCCTGCCTGGGAAGGGTTCTGAAGCAAGACAGCATCCCCTCAACCAGTTTGTACTCCCTGAGGAAGGCGTGCATTCTCTTGCAGAGCTGCTGGATAGTCATGTCCCCGTACTCGTCTGGGTAATCCTTCACCAGGTCCGGCAGGATCTCCTCAAGTTCAACGTCCTCGTCGTACAGCTCCTTGAACCGGAAGAGTTCGGCCAGAAGTGTTCCCGACTTGCCCTTGGTGATGCCTATGCTGAACAGCAGCAGCCAGGAATAGTGCCCGGTCTTCTCCACCATGATTCCCCGGGACCGGAGCCACATCGTGACTATGGCCGCGGGTATGCCCCAGTTGTCCAGGTGTCCGTCCCTGGTGATCCCGGGGGTTGCGATGGTGACCTTGAAGGGGTCCAGCATTATGCCGCTGTCGTCCATCTCCTGGAACATGTGCCAGGTGTCGGATTTCTTCAGCATCCACCACTTCTGTTCCGAAAGGAGAGTCCGGTCCTCCACGTCCGAGAGGCAGTCGGGCTGCCACGCGGTGAACCACCATTTTCTGGAGGGATCCGACTCCGACAGCATTATCTCGCCGTTGATGGATGCCATGGTCTTCCTGAAGACCACCGGCTCCCTGAGGGCTTCCTGCATCATCCTGACCCCGGCCTTGCCCTCCATCATCTGGGTTGAGATGTCAAGAGTTGCGATCATGCCGTACTGGGGCGATGTGGAGCTGTGCATGAGGTATGCTTCGTTGAACACGTCGGGATCAATCTTGCGATCCGATCCGTCCCTGTAATGGACCATGGAGGCCTGTGACATGGCGGCCAGCGTCTTGTGGGTGGATTGGGTGGCGAACACCGGCATTCGGGGCTCCCCGTCGTCCGGACGGGCTGTCATGGCGTAATGACCCTTGTAGATAGGATGGAAATGGGCATAGGCGAACCAGGCTTCGTCGAAGTGAATTCCGTCCACGACGCCTGAGAGGGCGTCGGTGATTCTCACCGTGTCGTAGCACAGACCGTCGTAGGTGCTGTTGGTTATGGCGGCAAGCCTGATCCCGGCGTCCTTGTCCGTGATGAGCGGGCAATCATGGATCTTGGCTCGGATGGCCTCCCTGCTGAACTCCCTGGGAGAGATGGGCCCGATGGTGCCGTAGGGATTCCTGGTGGGCAGGAAGTAGACCGGTACGGAGTCGCAGAGGATGATCGCATGGTTGATGCTCTTGTGGCAGTTCCTGTCCACGAGCACCACGTCTCCCCGGGTCACCATCGAGTTCCAGACCATCAGGTTGGCCGCGCTGGAGCCGTTGGTCACGAAGAAGGTCTGGGAGGCGTTGAACACCCTGGCCGCATGCCTTTCGGCGGCCCCGATGGGTCCCTGGTGGTCAGGGAGGGAACCGAGTTCCGGAACCGAAACCGAGAGGTCTGCCCTGAACATGTTTTCGCCGAAGAAATCGAAACATACCTTCCCGGCTGGAGTCTTCATGAAGGCGACTCCGCCCATGTGCCCCGGGGTGTGCCAGGAGTACCTGTACTCCTCGGAGTACTTGACCAGCTCCCGGAAGAAAACAGGAAGAATCCCTTCAATGTAGGATAGAGCGGCCTTCTCGATCCGGCCGGCGATGAAGTCGGGGGTGTCCTCCGCCAGCCAGATGTAGCCGTCTATTTCCCTGAGGATGCCGATGGGAAGCTTTTCCACGCTGAACCGGTCGGTCATGAGCAGCACCGGCAGCACGTCGCTGAACCTCCGGATGCCCCGGAGAAAGTCCTGGGGGGTGTCGGTTTCCGTGTTCCAGTCAACCACGGCGCAGCCGAGGTTGGGATGGGTGTGGAAATCACTCAGACCGTCCGTGCAGTTCTGGGCCTTGAGCACCGTGAATCCTGACGCCTCGAGCTTATCCGCGATGGCCCGCACCCTTCTTCCCTCCAGGGTGTGGGCTCCTATCTCCCCGCTCACGATGAGAATAGGGAATGAACCCCTGTTTACCGCCTTCATGGCTCCTTCTCCTGAATGACCGAGAATCGGAAGAACCGGTTTTCCGGAATATACAACCGGGACGATGGTGTAGGGGACGGACTAAACAAACTCAACAAATCATTGTATCTAATTACCATACAATTGTTTATAACATATGGGATCGATGTTTCAGCCTCAATGAATTGCTCCCCCCGTAAAACCCATTCCCCATTGCGGACAATAGCGCCCGCCGCTATATCAAACAGGTGGGAGGGTGAGATGAGAGCATGCGCTGCCATCCTGCTGCTGGTGACCTCCTGGACGTTCTGTTCAGACCGGTGCGTCCTCATCGAGTTCTTCACCTGGAACGCCAGTCCATATGACCCTCTGGTAGCATCCGATGTGGAGGACTTCCTGGACGAACATCCCGGAACAGCATCCTTGGTGGCAATACACAACGCAAGTTCTTCCGATCCGGTCTATCAAGGGAATCCCGAACACCATAACGCCAGACGGGCGTACTACGGAATCAGCGGCTATCCCACCATTATGCTGGACGGATTCTACGATGTCTGGCCATACGAAGCGCTGTCCGACTTCTATCTGATCAGGGTCAACACGCCCTGTGCCCTGGAGGTTCAGGTCATCCCCTCCGAGAACTCCACAGAGTACGCTGGAACGATTTCTTTCTACCTTTCCACCGAAAGCGGTCTGGATACGGATGCAAGAATCCATGCCATGATCTCAGAGAGTGGAATTCCAGGAACCGGGACGTACTCAGGTTGGTTTTTCAACTACGGACTGCGCTGGAACCTGTTCGGGGCGTACGGTGAACCACTTACCTTCGGATCTTCACCGGAAGTTGTGGAGATGTCCGCCGACTACTCCATCGATCCGTCATGGGATTGGAATCAGCTCTATCTGACAACCTTCGTGCAGTGCGACTCCACCCGGGAAGTAATGAACTCGCACATGATAAAGATGAGCGACCTGGTCTGCACCGGCATCGGCGGGTATGAATGGTCAGTCCCTGAAGAACCGATTATTCTGCACTCGAATCCAGCCAGCGGTGCCATCCGGTTCACAACCCCCGGCCGAGAACCTCCGGTTGAAGTCAGATTGTACAATCTGCAGGGAACTCTGATTGAGGTCGCGCAGACAGGACGCGGCAGCTTCACACCCGCATGCAGCGGAGTCTACCTGCTTCGGCTTTCTTTCAGGAACGGTGATTTCTCAACGTGCAAGGTGGTCTTCTTCACTCGCCGGTAAATCCTACCGCGGGCAACCCTGTCAATGGCCGTGACATCTGCTGGACGATCGAGGATCTGTCGTGAAAGATGTATGACCATATCTGATATGACATTACAAAGGTTTGTTGCGTTAGTTTAGTCCGTCCCCGAACCAGGAGACAGTGCGGGCGAGGCCGTCGGAGAAGGACATGATTGGCGAGTAGCCGAGGAGTTCTTCCGCTAGGGAAATGGACGCGCAGGAGTGCATTACGTCTCCCGGTCGGGGATCCCGGTGGACGGGTTCGATCTCGGGCCGTCCAACCAGCCGGGCTATCTCCCGGGCCAGGGTGTTCACGGTTATCGAGCCCCGGCAGGCCACGTTGATCACACGGCCGGCGGCCTTCGGCGCCTCAGCCGCCAGGAGGTTGCCGTGAACCACGTTCGCCACGTAGGTAAAATCGCGGCTCTGCTCGCCGGAGCCGTTGATGACCGGGGCGCGGCTCTCCCGCAGGGCCTTGATGAACAGGGGGATTACTGCTGAATAGGGGCTGTCGGGATCCTGAAACGGGCCGAATACGTTGAAATAGCGCAGGGCCACCGTCTCAAGCCCGTAGATTCTGTGGAAAACCTGGAAATATGCCTCTCCCGCGAGCTTGCTCACCGCGTAGGGTGAAAGGGGCATCGGGGGCAGGCTCTCATCCTTGATCTCCCTGGGAGCGTCACCGTAGATGGACGACGAGGAGGCGAACACCACCCGGCGCACACCGGCATCCACCGCGGCATGAAGGATGTTAAGGGTTCCCCCGACGTTCACTTCGTTGGTGGTGATGGGGTCGGCGACGGACCTGGGGACCGAAGGCAGGGCGCCCTGATGGTATACCACCTCGACGTCCTTCATGGCCTGCATGACTGTGTGAAAGCTGCGCAGGTCCCCCTCGATTATCTCAATATCGGAAGCCACGTCTTCGAGGTTGCGCCTGTGCCCCGTTGAAAAGTTGTCCAGCACCCTGACCCTGCGTCCCCGGCCGAGTAGCTCCCTTACTATGTTGCACCCGATGAAGCCCGCTCCGCCGGTGACCAGATCCGCTTTCATCCCGATAGACCTTTCCCTTTGTTTCCCGCTTCCGCATCCGGTGTCCGGGACAGCACGGTCCGGCGGGAACATCCTAACATAGCCCCCCCGGGATGCGATACAAGGCCGCCCATTGTCATCGTGAGCCTCCCCCGCCCCTGGCGGCGACCGTTTTAAGCTCGTCCAGAACCCTTCCGGTATCCCAGTGGGGAGACGACCTCTGAAGGCCCTCGCCCACGGCGATGCACTCGTGTAGGACTTCAAGGTCACCGGTTGCCTGATGAAGGTAGCGCAGCAGGTCGAACCTCTCCCAGTCGTCAGGGGTTTCCTTCAGAGCGTCCCTGAGCACGGCCTCGGCCTCCAAAACCCTTCCCATGAGAACCAGCAGTCTTCCGCGACACCCTGACAGGAAAGGCAGGTAGTCCCGGGAAAAACCCCGCTGCTCCACCTCGCGGATCACTTTCTCAGCGTCTTCGAGCCTTCCCATGTCCATGAGTATGCTGGACATCTCCAGGGCGTAATCGGTCCGGTGCAGACCGAGTTCCTCGTCCCTGCAGATATCCATGGCTTCCTCGAAGAGGTCCAGCGCCTCCCGGTTCCTTCCAGCCCTGTGACGGGCGTTGGCAAGATTGGCCAGGGCAATGGTCAGCGAGTCCTTCCCCCCGTATTTCCTGGCCAGTTCCACAGCTTTCTCCAGCAGCTGCGTCGCCTCCCTGGAGGGCGAACTCCTCTCCATCAGGGATCCGAGATTGCCAAGGGCCTGCAGTTCCACCAGTCTGCTGCCGGTTTTCCTGGCCAGATCGATGTGGACGCGGGTCATTCTCATGGCGTCTTCGAGCCTGCCGGGCAAGTATTTGTACACTAGAGCCAGGTTGCCCACCGAAAGGGTCTCCATCAGAAGATTTCCCGTGGACCGGGCGTACTCCAGTACTTCCAGGAGACCGGTTTCGGCCTGCTCGATCCGGTCCTGAAGCCTGAGGGTGCATCCGCAGGCGTTTCCCAGGGCCTTGTAGGCCAGAAGCCTGTTCTCCGGCGATCCCTCCCTGAACTCCATGTAGACCTTGTGAAGGGCTTCCCTCGCTTCTTCCGTTCTTCCCTCGAGCATCAGAATCCTGCCCCTGAGGTGAAGAACTTCGGGTCTCAGCGCGGGGCACTCCTCCTCCAGCCCTCCAAGGTACTCCGAAGCCTCCCCGGGTCTGCCGCTGTTGATCGCCAGGTTGGCCCTCATCAGTCTTATCCGGGAGTTCCGCTTCGGGTCACCGCCGGGCTCCCCCGCAGCCTGCTCGATGATATCCAGAGCCCTTCCCATGTCCCCGGAGGAGACATGAAGATCGTACAGCATGCCCAGGGCAGACATCCGCAGATCTCCGGAACAAGAAAGCTCCAGAACCTTGTCCATCTGAAGCTGACAGGAGGTACTCATCCTTCTCGACAGGGAGAACTCGCCGGCTTTCATAAACCATTCAGCAGCCTCTTCGGAAAGCCCGGCCTGCTCCTTCTGGCCGGCTATCAGACCGGCCTTGTCCGGGCTTCCCTTCCAGAGCCGCTCCATCTGCTCCGCGGCCCTGGCGTGCAGTCTGCCCCTTTCGCTGTGAAGCTGGAGACGGCAGGCGGCTTCCCTGAGCAGAACGTGTACGAAGCTGAATGCGCCGTCGGGGGTTCTGACCCATACCCTCTCCCTGACGCCTTTCTCCAGGAGTCCCGGGCAGGCGGCTTCCGGACAGAGACATTCCAGAATCTCCCCGTGGAATTCCCTTCCCAGAAGCCCCGCCGCGAGCACCGCCCGGCGAAGGTCGGGCCCCAGCCTGTCAAGCCGGGCTACCAGCAGCGCGTGAAGGCTTCCGGGGAAGCTCTGCTCGTCCGGAGGCGCATCCGCCGATTCAAGCATCCCTGCGTAATGCTCCATGAAAAAGGGAATCCCCTCGGTTCTCCCGTGGAACCAGTCAAGAAGCGCCTCCGAGGGATGACGGCCCAGGCTCCACTGCAGAAAGCGCAGACACCCATCCCGGGTAAGCGGTTCCAGCTCCATGACTTCCGGGTCTATCCCCAGGTCTTCGGTCCTTTCGCCGGCGTCGGGTCTGGCCAGAAGGAGAACCGGAGGACGGTCGTCACGCAGTTCCTTCAGGACCGCCGAGAGCAACCGCATGGAGTCGGGGTCGATCCACTGGAAATCATCCACCGTGAGGAGAGTCCTTCCCAGAAGACCGTAACCCCTGATGAAGGCCGCTGTCACGGAGACGGTGTTGTTGAACCTGCCCTGGGGGTCCAGCCCCTGATACAGCGATTTATCCCAGCCGAACCCCACCATCGCCGCCAGCAGGGACTCGGCCCGAAGCAGTTCGTCGGCCACCTGCTCGGCTTCCGGGTCGGACCTCTCCTCCAGTTTGTCGATAAAGCCGTAGAGCTTCTCCTTGAATGCAGAAAGACCATCCTGAAGGCCCCTCTCCCCGAGCCAACCCCGGAACCAGTCCGAGAACACGTCCGACCCCTCGGCGGAAAGACTCCTGCACCTCAGATTCATGATGAAGCCGCTGCCGACACCGGCATGGATTTCCTCGCAGAGCCTGGTCTTGCCCATGCCGGTTTCACCGATAAGCATCACTGACGACCCCGGAACCGAGAGAGCACCCCTGATCCTTTCCAGCAGCTGGTCCCTCTCTATCAGCGGTGGAACCGCTCCCCTGTTTTCCCGCCTTTTCTTCCATGGAGAGAGAACCATGGAATCCACCGGCCCCGGGAATCCCTTCAGGGTCACTTCCCGGCACTGCCGGACCCCCATTCCGGAAGAATCGTTGAACAGGGCATCGCACAATACGCTGTTCCAGGCTGCGGCATCATGAAGTCGGGCTGCCAGGTTCACCGAGGAACCGAGCACGGTGTATGCTTCCAGAAGAGGCGTTACCAGGGTGCCGCTGAAAACCAGCCCCGTGGCGGCTCCGGCACGGACCCTTCCCGGGGCTTTGCCGAAAACTCTCCTGATGAAGGCATCAGCCCTCTGAGGATCGTCCTCCCGGGTTTTCGGAGCGCCGAACACCACCAGCATCAGGTGGCCCTCCGCCCCGGCCTCGAGCCCGGATACGAATCCTCCGAACTCCTCGGCTGCGTCGAGAACCGTCTCCTGGAACGCCCGGGGACAGCTGCTCCCGCTGCGGTTTTCCAGTGATAGGAAGATGCTGGATACCTGCCGGAACTGGTTCGCCGTACCGTCTTCGAACAGGTCGGCCGGCAGGAACACCTCCGTCGCCCGTGGAGACTGTTCCTGCGGTGAGGTGGATGAACGTTCGCCGGATGACGGGGCTGTTCGGGAATCGCCGGCAGCCATGCTAAGTGCAGGCCCCTGGAAACTGAAGAACGCCCAGGAAGCCCTGGGAATCACGTCCCAGTAGACCTCTCCGACCCCCACGGATGCCCTGATAGGGAGAGTATCGCCGGAACCGAGTCTTAGCAGCCTTTCTGCAGCGGCTCGAGCGTCATTCCCGCCCCCGGGAAAGACCGTGGTCACCGCATCTCCCGCGAAGGAGACGGGATAGCCGCCGTGATCGGCGCAGACCTCCACCACCTGCGACAGGGTTCCGCTGACTTCACGGGCCACCATCTCGGCGCCGTCGGAACCCATTCCCCACAGATTCCCGAATCTTGAGGTGAAGCCCCTGATATCAGCCTTGAGCGCCGCTCCGGAGAAGCCGCCGGCGAGATACCCCCTTCGCGCGGCCTGTCTGATGAAATCGGGAGCCTGTTTCAATAGTCCCTTCCCAGCGGAGAACACCCGGTAAAGGTAGCAAAGGGCCGGTGGGAAAGCAAACCGGAACGCTGGGACGCCTATCCGTGCTGAAAAGACCGCGGGCCGGAAACCCGGCCCGCGGTAACGGCAGCCGGAGCTACCGGGTAACCACCAGGCGGGTGGAGACGGAAACCCCGGAATGCTCCATGCGGATAAGGTACACCCCCGGAACCATGCGGTCAGCGGGAATGGTAACGGCATGTTCGCCGCCGGAAAGGTCCGCCAGGGTCCCCCCCCATATCAGTCGTCCCGCCAGGTCGAACACCTCCAGTCTCACTACGCCATGGAAGGGGATACGGAAACCTAGGGAAACGGTTCCCCCGGAAGACGGATTTGGGCTGACCGTCAGTTCAAAGGTCTGAACCGGAGTCTGAACTCCTCCCTCAACCCCGGTGCCGTTGTAGCTTCTCCATACGGAACTGGCGGGTGTCCCGGCGTACAGGTAGAAGCTCTCCGAATCGTACAGACAGCTTATGGAAGCGGGAGCCGCAGCGATCTGCGCCGGGGCGCCGGACCAGTTCTCCCACTTCCACACTCCCTGGGAGGCGGTGCCAACGATCAGGCCTGAGCCATCGCTGGCGAGTACGGCGTCAACCGAGGAGCCGAAGGCCGTTGTCACCCTGGTCCAGCTGGCTCCGGCGTTCACCGATGAATAGAGGCCCGATGAGGATGCCGCAGCAAGGTGATTCCCGTCGGAGGGATTCACTACAAGCCGGTAGGGCGTTCCGGACCATCCGGCGGCGGTGACGCTTTCCCATGAAGCGCCGCCGTCATCCGTGGAATAGACCTTCCATGCGCCGCCCTCGTATACCAGGGAGAAGACTCTGTCGGTGTCCGAGGGATCCACCGCCAGCGCCCTGCAATACCTGTAATCGGTTCCCGTGGACAGGGTGTACCGGGTCCAGGAGGAGCCGTTGTTCCCGGTTCTGGAAAGAACCACCGAATAGTCGGGAGCCGTGTACTTGTACCCAGTATACCAGTAGGTGTCGCCCCCGCCGTGCACCAGATCGTATCCACTGCCGTAGTAGTTGTCCACTTTCGTCCAGACGGAACCTCCGTCTGTGCTCGCATAGAGCTCGACGCCGCCTCAACCGCTTCCTTCGAGACCCAGGATGACGTCGGCTCCGTCGGTCGCCATGCGAACGAAATCACCGCAGGCTGAGGGCCTGGACACGAACTGCCATGAGCCCGACGGGCCGTCCTGCATCCTGTAGAGCCCCTGTGTGGCCATGTTGACCCAGATGTATCCGTTGGACCGGATCATGGAGACCACGTTTCCGATCACCAGTCCGCTGTTGCTCAGGATCCACGAACTGCCGCCGTCGGTGCTCCTGAAGAAGCCCGCGGTGCTTCCGGTGTAGGCCAGGGAGGCGTTCTCCCGGTCTGGAACGATCCATTTGCAGTTGCTTCCGGAGAACCCCGACGTGACGTTGCTCCAGGATGCGCCGGCGTTGGTGCTGCGGTACGTCCGGTTGAGCCCGGCGCCGAGCACGAGGTTGTTGTCCACCGGGCTGAAGCTGAGCCCGTAGTTGTAGTACTGGGTGATCCTTGTCCAGCTGGACCCGCCGTCGGTGCTCCTGTGAAGGGCGAGATAAGCCCCGGCCAGCATGATGGACGGATTCGCGGGGTGATAGGCCAGACCCTCGAAATAGTAGTCCGAGGAAGCGCCTGAGGGGGTGATGTCAGTGAAGGTCGCTCCTCCGTCGGTGGAATGGAAGAGCTGGGCGATGGTTCCCCCGTCGGACCTGTACCCACCCACCATTATGAGGTTCGGGGCGGAGTGGGCCACGGCTATGCTTCGTCCGTAGGAGTGCAATCCCGCCGGGCCCAGATAGGTGCTGGACCAGTTGGCGCCGCCGTCGGTGCTCTTGAAGAAGGTCATCCGCCAGAAGCTGCCGTCATACTTGTACCCCGTGGCGTATACCACGGAACCGTTCGTGGGGTGTGCCGCGCCCAGCCAGAAAACAGTGTTGCTGAAGGTTCCGGTGGTCCACGTCTGCCCACCGTCGGAAGACCTCCAGATCCTGCTGCTCCCCATGGCCACCAGGGTGCCGTCTGCGGTGATCACCATGTCGTAGGGAGTCGACCCCGAAAAAGTGGACAGCGACTCCCAGGAGAGTCCCCGGTCCACGGAACGCACCACCACAGTGGGGTTGTACCCGGACATGCCGTACAGTATGTCCTCATCCAGGGGGGACTGCACGATAGCTTTGATCTCGCCGCCCTCGGGCCCGAGGCTCTCGAAGGGACCATAGCCGATGATCAGCAGCAGAATCAGCGGCAATACCATCTTCTCTCCTTTCCCTGAAACATTTTCCATCAGTCGGGTATACAATTTTCCGCAAGAATGGAAAAAACAAGCCCGGAACAGAGAGGCTCCGGGAAGGATATTGACTCACAGGCGTTGATGACCTATCGTTGCGAACCCGGAGGAGCCGATGAAAAGAATCAACTGGAAACATGCCTTCATCGGTCTCATTCTGGGAGCCCTCATAGCCCTATTCGTCTCGGGCGAATTAAACGGAAGGGTCGCGGAAAGTGTTCAGGGCGTTGAGACCGGGTCTGACGGCTAAGCTCTACTCTCTGATCGGAGGGATGGGAACCGGCATGGCGATAACCATCGCCGCGATGCTGACGGTGCCTTCGCCTCAGATCGCCCCCCTGGAGGTCGTTCCGATTCGGATCGAGCCCAAGTCTCTCGCCCATGAAAAGACTCGAAGCGCCTCCGTGCCGGATGAGTCTCCTTCAACCGAGCCGGCCCCTTCCCTCGACTTTGAAGCGCCCAGGAATCTTGAGGCCGTGCCGGTCATCCACGATAACCCGGTTCTCGCTTTCGACATCCCCGACCAGTCGGCCCGGAACTTCTCCCTGCAGATGCAGGTGGAACGGTCCAGCAACCATAGGCTGATCAGTCAGCTCCACCACACATGGCAGCCCGTTCCGGATTACGAAACGCCCCGCTACCTGCCCCATGCCGGCTCCGGCAACGACCCCCGGCGTTACTCCCCGCACCAGCCGGACGTCACCGGCGGGGAGGGGGGCAGACCCAGGCCTCCGGAAGGCCCCGACCCGGCCGCAGGCAAAGACAAGGCCGACTGACGGGCGGAGGGCGATCTCCATTCCAGAACAGATACCGGATCTCCGTGTGAAAGCCCCTGTGGCTTTGCCGGAAGAGCCCCTGCATATTCGCTCGAATGGAGGTCGCATGAAAGGAATAATCCTGGCCGGAGGGAGCGGCTCCAGGCTCCATCCCATGACCATCGCCGTGAGCAAGCAGCTTCTTCCGGTGTACGACAAGCCCATGGTCTACTACCCCCTCAGCACACTGATGCTGGCGGGAATCAGAGAGATACTGGTCATTTCCACCCCCCACGACCTGCCGTTGTTCAGATCGTTGCTGGGTTCCGGAGAACGGCTGGGACTATCCCTGGAGTACGCGGAACAACCCCGGCCGGAGGGGCTTGCCCAGGCCTTCCACATCGGCGAGGAGTTCCTCGAGGGTGGCAGCGCGTGCCTCATCCTGGGCGACAATATCTTCTACGGACAGGGGCTTCCCGCCATGCTGCAGAGCGCCCGGGACCAGGCCGAGGCCGGTGGAGCCGTCATTTTCGGCTACAGGGTCGCAGATCCCCAGCGATACGGAGTAGTTGAGTTCGACAGGAACCTGGCGGTAAAATCCATAGAGGAGAAGCCGGAGGCCCCCCGGAGCAACTACGCCATCACCGGCCTCTACTTCTACGACAGCCAGGTGTGCCGTCTGGCCGGGGCCATCACCCCCTCGGCCAGGGGAGAGCTGGAGATAACCTCCCTCAACAGCCTCTACCTGGAACAGGGGCAACTTTCCTGCAGGCTTCTGGGCAGGGGGGTGGCGTGGCTCGACACCGGCACGCCCGACAGCCTGGCTGAGGCCAGCAACTACTTCATGACCATCGAGAAGCGACAGGGGCTCAAGGTCTCATGCCTCGAAGAGATAGCTGTCCACATGGGTTATGTGGACCGGGAAGTGATGCTGCGCCTGGTGGAGGGTCTTCCCGGCGGGTATTACGGCTACATCGCCTCGAGGCTCAGGGAGCGGGATGGGTGATCTGGCGGTCCTGGGTGGACGCCCGGCGTTTAGTGAACCGCTTCATGTGGGCAGACCCAACCTGCCCGACCGGGACACCTTCAACGCTCTGCTGGACGAGATGTTCCGGAGCCGTTGGTTCACCAACTACGGCCCCCTGGTCCAGAGGTTCCAGTCGGCCCTTCAGGACCGTCTCAAGGTTGCCCACTGCATACCCCTGTGCAACGGAACCGTCGCCCTTGAACTGGCCTGCAGGGCCATCGGTCTGTCGGGAGAGGTCATCGTACCCTCCTTCACCTTCATCGCCACTGCCCACGCCCTGAAATGGCAGGAGATCACCCCCGTGTTCTGCGACATGAGGGAGTCGGACTTCACCATAGACCCCGAGGCCATCGAGGACCTGATCACCGAGAGGACCACCGGAATCATCGGAGTACACGTATACGGGAACCCCTGCGATCACCGGGCCATTCGGGACATCGCCGACAGACACCGCCTGAAGGTGGTGTACGACGCCGCCCATGCCTTCACCAACGAGGCCGACGGCATTCCGGTTTGCCGCCTGGGTGACATCTCGGTGCTGAGCTTCCACGCCACCAAGTTCTTCAGCACCTTCGAGGGCGGAGCGGTGGCCACCGATGACGACGAACTGGCCGGCAGAATCAGGCTGATGATGAATTTCGGCTTCGGCGGCAGGCACAAGGACAGGGTGGATTTCGTGGGCATCAACGGGAAGATGACCGAGGTGTGCTCCGCCATGGGACTGGCCATGCTGGACCGGGTGGAGGAGCTGAGGGAGATGAACCGGTTGAACCACGCCTCATACGGGGAACACCTTAAGGGTATTCCCGGGATCCGCCTGTGTGAACCCTCTCCGGAACTCACCGCCAGGAACTGGCAGTACGTCATAGTAAGGGTGGAAAAGGACGACTTCGGCCTCACCAGGGATGAGCTGGTGGCGGTTCTGGAGGCGGAAAACATCCTTGCCAGGCGTTACTTCTATCCCGGGTGCCACAGGATGGAGCCCTACGTGAACGAGTTCCCGAACAAGGGCAGGCTTCTCCCGGTGACCGACAGGGTCTCCGAGACGGTGATCTCCCTGCCCACCGGGGAGGCGGTGGACCGGGGTGCCATCGGAAGGATCGCCGGGATCCTCCGCCTGGCCCGCGACAGCGCCGAGAAGGTGAAGAAAGCGCTGCATGGCCGATAGAAGGACCCTGGGGGGCTTCTTCCCGCTGGATACCCCGAACCGCCGTTCTCAGGATCCCTCGATTCTCCACCTGGAAGGGGCCTGCAGGTTCTACAACGCCAGAAGCGCCATCACGGAGCTGATCAGGGCCAACCGGATCACCGACGCCGCCGTCCCCGACTACATATGCCCGGTGGTGCACCGGGCGGTGGAGTCCGCGGGAGCTTCGCTGAAGGTCTTCCCCGCGGAACCGGGCTTCCGCTTCGACTACCATCTCATGTCCGGACTGGTCCGGGAAGGCTGGCTTCTGATCGTTCCATCTTACTTCGGCGTTTTCCTGCCCGACCCGGAAGCTCTCACGGAGATCATGTCCAAAACCGGATGCCGGGTGCTCCTGGACTATGCCCAGGCGCTCTACGAACCGTGCCCCCGGGGGTTCGCCGGGGTGTATTCCCCGAGGAAATTCCTGGGCGTCCCCGACGGAGGCTTTCTGGTGTGCGGCTCCGGTTCCGGGCTTCTCCCGCCGGGCAACCCGGTTTCAAAAGTACCCGAGCAGGTCTTCGGCGAAAGACTGGCATGCCACGGCATCCGGGGCGAATACCCCGACGGAGGCGCGCTGGAGTCCTTCCGGCGACTGGAACGCGGAATGCCCTCGGGAGCCTTCAGAATGTCAGACCTGGCATGGCGCCTGTTCCGTTCCTTCGACCACGGCCGGGCGGTGGCCCGGCGCAGGGAGAACTACGGAGTGCTGGCCTCATTGTTTGAAAACCCGCCGGCGTCCGGGGAACGGGTTCCCCTGTGCTACCCGTTGTCTGTCCGCCCGGAGGACTTCCATCGGGTCAGGGACTCCCTGATCTCCCGCGGGATTTTTGTTCCGCAGTACTGGCCCGGCCTGGCCGGGGGGGCCGACCGGCTGTCCGGATCGGTCATCCCGCTTCCGGTGGATCAAAGGTACGGCCCGGAGGATATGGAAACCATGGCCCGCGTGGTCATGGAGGTCTTTCAAGGGAGGCGCACGTGAGTTCGTTCTTTTCCCGGGATGAACTGGAGGCGGTAGGTTTCGAATCCCTGGGCATCGATGTCAAAGTCAGCCGCAGGACCGGCATATACCACCCCGAGCGCATTTCCCTGGGAAACCACGTACGTATTGACGACTTCTGCGTCCTGTCAGCCTGCTCTAAAGGGTATATAAAAATCGGCTCCCACTGCTACATTGGAGCAATGTCATTCATTGAAGCAACTGCGGGATTCGTGATGGATGATTTTTCTACGCTTGCGGCAAGGGTGACGGTCTACAGTGGAACGGATGACTACTCTGGTGAACACCTGACGAATCCCTGCGTGCCGGACAGGTTAAGGAGAGTTACCTCAGGTATTGTCACGGTTGGTAGACACTCGATCATAGGAACCTGCAGCACGTTGATGCCCGGTGTAACGATTGGGGAGGGAACTGCCGTAGGGGCAAATTCCCTTGTGACAAAAGATCTGCCGCCAAAAGGGATTTACGCGGGCTGCCCAGTGAGGCTCATTAAACGCCGTAGCGACTCGGTCTTGCATCTGGAACAACAACTGAGCGATGACGAGTGAATCACCGCATCCGGCAGCTCAGTGAAGTCCACCATGATCGTATCGCCATCTGAGTGGGTACGCTGAGGCGGCTTCGCTGGAATGGGGTGGATGCCGCAGACAAGCGTTGGTAAGGTCTCGGTAGACCGCTTGATCATATATCCTTGCAGCCACATGAAATTCAACCACACCCTCCGGAGCGAAGGATCTTTTATACTCGAATATTCCGTCTTTTCCACCGGGACCTCCCCCGAGAAGAAACCTCGAGTATCCGCTGTCCCTGGCCCATCGGATGATTTCGTGCTTTAGAAGGTTGTTCGGCCGGAACTCGAAGTAATCGGGCCTGGTTCCCCCCAGGAAGGAGTAGACCGCTGTCTCGGAGCAAAGCACCAACTCCGCTGATACTGTCTCTCCCCCTATCAGGGAGTAAAACACATGGGTTCTACCTGGAAGTCCGGTTTCAAGCTTCCTGTAAAATTCCTCTTTGAAGAAAAAAGCTTCCTTGGCACTTCTGCGGCTCATAGTGTCGGCGTAGATACTTAAAAAGCCACCGAACCTGTCCCCTCCAATATCCTCCCGGACCACGGAAACACCTGACCTGAGAGCCTTGTTCACGTTCTTCCTGTTGTTGTGACGGTAGCTGCGCCAAAGAGCTTCATCGCTCCTTTGGAGTTCGACCACCACCTGGCGGTTTGCCGACTGGAGTAAAAAATGATCCTCCAGCGCAACACCTAGCTCTAAAAGAGGGTTGACCCTGATCAATTCGGCCACCACTCCGGTTCTACTACAATAGTCATCGAACTCGATTACGAAATCGTTAAAAAGCTTGCGGTTCTGGATATCGCCAAAGTAACCGCCGTACCCATAGGCTGATATCAAATCATAACTACCGTCGGGTGCGCCCAGCCATGAAAAACGTGAAAGCGGGCACCTGAAGTACGGGTGAAGAATCATGCCCCCCGAGTCTCTGAAAATCGCACACTCCGCCCGTACCGCTGAAGTCTCCTTCGGAAACGCTTCATAGTAGCCCCTCCGGGCGAACACGTCCCGCTGTTCCTCCGGCAGCCTCTCCCAGGCCCGGTCCCAGAGGTCTTCGCCGGCATGCGCGATTTCCAGCAATTCTCCGCCTTCCGCTTAGACGGGTATATCATTGAGAATAGGCGTAGCCCCCGCCACTCATTGCGCGGGCTTCAGGCAGATGTTAGCTTCGGTGTTCGGCACCCCCGGAGGTGCCCTTCACCGAAAGCCCCTTCGGGAATGGAAACCGATGAAAGCCAGAACCAGATATCTGAGTTTGATGCTTCCGGTATTGATCTCCGTGGGCCTGCTGTTTCTGATGTACCGCAACATCGGCCTACGGAGCCTGGTGGTAGAGATGGGCACCGCCAGCCCGTTCTGGACCGGGGCCTACGTGCTCCTTTCCACGGTGGAGCCTCTGGTCAGGGGCCTCCGCTGGAGTCTTCTGTCCGGAGCCCCGGCGGGGACGGCGATCCGGGGCCTGTACGTGGCCAAGGCCGGAAACAACCTGCTTCCCCTGCGCATGGGCGACGCGGTAAGGGCGCAGTACCTGAAGGACAAGGCCGGTGTCCCCTATTCGAAAGCGGTGGCCTCCATCTTCGCCGAGTCCGCCCTGGACCTGCTGTTCCTGGGGGCCATTGTCCTTTTCTTCGCCCTGTTCGCCGCTTCCCGGAAGGGCGCCCTGCTCGCGGGAGCGCTGCTGCTGGGGGTGCCTCTGGCGATTCTGGCAGCATCCAAGGCGTTGGGCGCGGTTCCCGACAGGTTTCGCAGGGCCGGTCCGCTGGTGGTTCTCGGTTCCGTAGGGCTCCACCTGAAACGGCTTTTCCGAAGCCCGTCCAGGGTTCCGGTTCTTCTTTACACCACCCTTCTCTGGATGCTCACTCTGGCGGCTTCGTACTGCGGTTTGCGCATGCTGCTGCCTTCGGTCAGCCTGTTGGGAGTGGTATCCTCGATCGTCTTCGTGTACTTTTCCATCCTGGTGCCGTCGGCCCCTGGATTCATAGGGACGTACCATGCCGCCATGGCCGGAAGTCTCGCGGTGATGGGATACGACCTGGCGGCCTACCCCGCGGTGCCCATCGCTGTTCACCTTCTCCAGTTCATCCCCCAGACCGCCCTGGGGCTGATCATCGGCATGGGATACCTGTTCTCCAACGACTGGAGGAGCGCACTTGAGAACCTCGACTCGGCCAGAAGAAAACTCTTCGGAACCGGAGGAGGCCGGTGAGGATCGCAGTGGTCGGAGGGGGAATCTCGGGCATCTCCATGGCCCACTTCCTGCTGGCCCGGATACCTGACCCCCGGCTGGAGGTTCATCTCCTGGAAAAGAGGGATTCCCCGGGGGGACTGTGCCAGAGCGTGAGGATGGGGGAATACACCTTCGACTACGGTCCGCACAACATCCATTCGGTGGACCCCTGGTTCAACGGCTACATGACGGGACTGCTGGGGGAGCAGTTCAGGGAGCGCAGTTTCAAGGCCAAGGTACAGTTCGGGGATAAATTCATCCCCTACCCCATGAAGGGGCTGGACATCCTGAGGGGGGTCTCTCCGTGGACCTCCGCCGCCTGCGCCGCCAGCTTCCTGTGGAGCAGGGTGGAATCCCTGTTCACCCGATGGAGGGACGACAGCTTCCAGGACTTCATCACCAACAGGTTCGGCAGGAAACTGTACGCCATCTATTTCGGGCCCTTCACGGAGAAGACCTGGGGGGTTCCCGGAAGCGCAATCTCCTCGGATTTCGGAAGGCAGCGGATCGGGGTCTTCACCCTATGGGACCTCTTCAAGAGAACCTTTCTGGGTATCAAGCCCAAGGCCATGGAAGCGGAGGAGGATCCGTTCCTGAACTCCCGCTGCGTGTACCCCGACATGGGCAGCGGAACCGTGGTGGACGCCCTTCTCGAGCCGTGCCTGGCGGACCCCCGGTTCCGCCTTCGGCTCTCCGACGCCGCCGTCGGAATAAGACCCGACGGGAAGGGTTACCGGGTGGCCGCCCCGGGAGGCGAATCATCCTTCGATCATGTTTTCTCCAGCGTATCACTGACGGACCTTTTCGGAATGCTGGGCCTTCCGGACCCGGGCCTGGTGTACATCTCCACCAGGTTCCTGTTCATGACCCTGGACCAGGAAAACGTCTTCGGAACCACCCCGTGGGTTTACTTCGCCGATGGAAGGACAGATTTCAACAGGGTGAGCGAACCCAGGAACATGAGCCCCCTCATGGCCCCCGAGGGAAAGACATCCCTCTGCGTGGAGTTCACCACCACAGGTGCGGATGCGATTTCCGGGCTGTCCGGCGAGGACCTTCTGGACAGGGCCGTGACGGGACTTACCAGATACGGTCTTTTGAAACCCGGCGCCGTCACCGGATGGAAGGTGACGGACTGGGAGAACACATACCCCCTGAGAACCCTGAACTACAGGGAGGCCACCGCCGCGGCTCTGGAGCGGCTTTCCCCGTACGGGAACCTGACGACCCACGGAAGGCTGGGGGGATTCCAGTACTTCAACATGGACCACTGCGTGGCGGAGTCGGAAAAACTGGCGGGCTCGCTGGCGGCCCGGACACTGGGGAAGTGATTTGGCCGGCGGGAGGTTCAGGGACGGGAGGCTTCCGGCGGTTCTCCTGCCTGCGCTGCTTCTGCTGCGGATCGCATCGCTTCTGCTCATCGGCCGGCCGGCAAGCCCCGGCTGGGAGGGCAGGATCTTCTACTCCGACACCAACACCTACCTCTACGCCGCGCAAGACCTGGCGGACGGAGAGCAGGACAAGCCCCTCTACAGGACTCCGGGATACCCTGTTTTTCTCCTGCTGACGAGGGACCTGGCCGGCCCTCCCTGGACCGCGACCATGGTGCTGCACCAGATCTTCGAGTTCCTTACCGCACTGACGGTTGCCGCCGCCTCGACCCCCTTTCTGGGGAAAACCGCGGGACGCTGGGCGGGAGTCTATTACCTGCTCCTCCCCTCGGGGCTGATCTATTCCAGCTTCATGATCCCGGACGTGGCGGCGTCCTTCCTGATCGCCCTGTCCGGCCTGCTCTGGCTCAGGGTGAAAGAAGACACCGGGCTCCCGCGGGCCGCGCTCCTGGGCGCGGCCGGGGGGGTGTGCTTCGCCCTGGCCCTTTTCCTGAAGCCCGTGGTCCTGTACGCCCCGGCGGTCTACGCGGCGCTGGCCTTCCTGCCTCGGGCCGGGGGCTGGAGAGCCCGGGCCCTGTTCGCCGCCATGGTGCTGCTCGTGAACACGGGCGCATACATGGCTCTGAGGGAACACAACAGAAGATCCTTCGGCCTGTCCGGGGTAAGCACCCAGGACACCTTCGAGCTCATGGGAAGGACCGTTCAGATCGCCGACTACCGGGGTCTCGGCGTGGGCGGGGAACGGTTCTGGAGCTTCAGGGACAGCCTCATGGCGGCATCCACATTGAACGGAGCCGTGGACTGGAACACCCGGGACAGCATATACCGGGCGGTCACCCGGAACGCCTTCCTGTCCAATCCTCTGAGGGTGGCCTACTTCGAGTTATCGAGATGGCCCAAGTTCTTCGTGAACCTGGACGGCCACCAGCCCTACCTGGGAATCACCCCCAGAGACCGGAAACCGCCCCTCTACGTGGCGGTGTCCAGCATCCTCCAGCTGCCCCTGGGGATCGCACTGCTGGCATCGTTGCTGAAAAAGGAAATCAGAGACCGTCTGGGAAGGCTCTTCCCTCTGGGCATGGCCTGGTTCCTCTACGCCGTGCCGGTGATCGGTCCCATAGCCTCGTTCCGCTACGGGCTGCTGTTCTACTGGGCGCTGGTTCCCTTCGCCGCCGCCTGCCTGCCGGTTTTCTTCGAGTCTTCCCACAGAAGAGTGAAGGCGGTGGAGGCGTTCACCAGCATGATCCAGAAGAAGGTGAGGCCGTAGCGGGTGGTGGCCAGCGGCCCGTAGATCAGGGCCGAGAACAGGAACCAGCCCGCCAATAGCCCGTTCAGAGGGCCTATTCGACGGCGGAGCGCCGGAACCGCCAGCCCCAGGAAAGCCCCCAGGGCCATTACCCCGTAGATTGCGCCCAGCAGCACCTTCCACGCCGCCAGGGGAATCCCCTCCTCCGGTACCCTGATGCTCCTGAGGATCTTGTGGGCGTACCCCACCGAGAAGAAACGGGGCCAGGAAACCAGGTGCGGAACGATCACCCGGACAGGCTCCGATAAAACTATCTCCCGGGTGCGCGCCCGGTAGATGCTGTCCCTGATCCCGAGGTCGAGCCGCCCGTCCACCATGGCCAGGGAGTCCATGGCGCCGGTGTAACTGCCGTCCCATACCGACCGCTGGTCAGTCACTCCGGCAAGGATTGCCGCCCGGCCCAGGGGTTCGAAGGCGTCCTGGGTGGAGTACCCGTCGAAACCGAAGTTCGTCCTGTTGAACGCCCGCCATGAAAGGGGGAGAACGAGAAACACCGCGGTCATGGCAGCCAGGCCCCCGAGTTTCGCTGCAGGACCGGGCTTCTTCACCGCCAGAAGCATGATCCCGTAGACCGCCGGCGAGTACAGCAGTACCTGCTTGCACATGGCCCCGAGGGACAGGGTCAGCCCGACCGCCGCCATCAGGGCGATGAAACCCCGGGATGAAACGGCTGTCCGGGTTCTCAGCCACAGACAGCCCGAAGCGCAGACCGCCAGAAGGGCCGCGGTGTCCGGCATGATCCGGGCGGAGTGGAGCACGTGCTGCGGAAGGAGCATGGCAGCCATCCCCGCCGGAAGCCCCGCCTTCAGGTGAACGAACGAGGCGGCAATGCAGCACAGGATTCCTATGAGAAGTCCCATGGCCTGCTGCAGCAGCAGGGCCGCGAGCCAGGGGTGTCCGTCGCTCCAGGTGAGGGCCAGAAAGGCCGGGTAGAGAGGCATTCTCACGGATGGCTCATCCTGGGTTCCGTCTCTCAGGTCTTCCGCGTACCTGACGTACTGGTGGGAATCGTCATCCATGGGCCAGGACCGGTAGTCCGCCGTCATATACGGCCCGCCGGCGGCCAGAAGGAAGATCACCCGAAGAACCGCAGCCGCCGAAAGCAGGAGAAGGTGCGCCGGCGAGACCCGCAGACCGGAGCCCTCAGCTCCGGACAAGGAAGCGCCTTCCCTTCCGGCGGTCCTTCAGGAGTATAAGAAGCGATCCGATGCCTGCCGTGACCAGCGCGGGAAAGAAAACCAGCCCGTACCTTGGACCCGACAGGGGACCGTGTACCGGGAACATCACCAGCATCCAGGCCGCCGCCAGGAGCAACCGGGGCTTCATTTCCCTCCGGACCCGCCGGATGGCCCAGCCGGCGGCGAAACCCAGGGGCGCAAGACCGATCAGAACCCCGCTGGCTGCCTTCAGAGGCAGGCCCAGGGGGCTGTCCCCGGGAAGACCCAGGTATCGGAGGGTGTTGCCCACTCCGGTGGAAAAGAACCGGGGCCAGCCGGTCAGGTGGGCGGCGATCACCGTCCACGGGTTCCGCAGGAACTCCCCCGCCGCCATTGACCTGTAGATCTCCGCCCTGAGCCGGTAATCCGGCCGGCCGGCCACCGTGGAAAGGGCTTCCACGCTGTCTTTCACCGCAGTGACGAACTCCAGCTGGGTGGCCCTTCCCGTGAGAACCCACACCCTTCCGGCCTGTTCGTAGCCGTCCTGGGCGGAGACCGCGTCCATGCCGAAGGATGTGGTGTTGTGCAGTCGAAGCAGCAGGGGGCCGGCCCCGGAGAAGACCGCCAGCACAGCGACCGCCGCGAGCCTGGCCCGACGGGACTCGACCTGCAGGAACGGGGCGGTGACGGCGAACACCACGGGCGCGAACATGAAGACCGGTTTTATCGCGACCCCCGCGGCGCAGACCAGCCCCACGGCGCCGTGAAGGAGGATCATCCGGCGGGGATCCCGGGAATCCCGGGCCGCCAGCCAGAGAAAACAGCAGGCCGACGCCGCCAGGGCCAGGAGGGTATCGGGCAGTATCCTCACCGAGGTTATGAAAGAGGCGGGCAGCAGGAGATAGCCGGTGGAGGCGAACCACCTCAGACCCCTGAGGCGCCCCGGAACCGAGAGTCCGATGAACACCGCCGCCACCAGGTCCGAGGCTTGCTGGACCAGAACCGCCGCCGGGGTGCCCCCTCCGGCGATGGCCAGAAGCGCCGGGTAGCCCGGAGTTCTCGTGGATACGCTGTCCTGCCGGCCGTCCGCCAGGTCCGACGAGAGGGCAAGGTATCCGTGGGAATCGGGCTCCATGGTCCATCCGGCCCAATCGCCCGGGTCTCCGGGGTTGCCCAGAACGAAAACCGCCGCAATCCTCAGCGCCGCCGCCAGTATCAGCGACGCAACCCCTGCTCTTTCCGCGGAAAAGGCGCTCACCGTCCGCCCTCCGCAGCGGTCTGCGCTTCGGCGCTCCTGAGCCATGCGCTTCTGAGCTTGTGGCACCTGCAGAAGGCGCCCATGCTGAAGTACGCGAAGGTTCCCCTTCTAAGCAGAGTGTCGCCGCCCACGCTCACCAGGAGGATGGACAGGGTCCCCAGAATCGCCACGTACCCCATGTCGTCCACCAGGGAGCCTGTGAACTTGGGTTTCAGCCCTCTCAGGCACTTGTAGACGAAGGCGAAGTACAGGAAAAACCCCACCAGGCCTGTTTCCATCAGCAGCAGAGCGATCCCGCTGTGGGCCGCCAGGGTGTACCCCATGGTTCCCGTCTCCTGCTGGCGGTACTGGGCCCAGGAATCTATGCCCCATCCGAACACGGGTCTCCTGCTGAAACCCTCCAGGGCGATGTCCACGTTCTCCAGTCTCATGCCGGCGTCGGGATTCTCCTGCAGGGTACCCGTCCGGGCGGCCTCGGAGAGCTGTTGAATCCTGGTCACCATCCGCTCGGTCTGGGTCGTCTCGGGAAGCATGGAGAAGATGAAGGCTCCTGTCAGCACCACGAGAACGGTCCACCAGACCTTTCGCCTGTAGAATGCCAGCACCAGGATGTAGGCCGCGGTGGGGGTCCGGGCGCCGGTGATGAAGGTGGCCAGGGTGAGAAAAATCAAACCCCCCAGCGCGTACAACCGGTGGCGTATCTTTTTCACCGAATGGAAAAGCATCAGCACCAGGGGAAGCAGCATTAGCCCGCTGCCCGCCGGAGCCTGGTAGTGGGGCAGGGGGCCGAGGATCTGCCGACCCGACAGGAACGGTATCCAGGCGGGCAGGTAGGTCAGAACGTTGAAAAAGAGCCCCGCACCAAGTGAGATCATGAACCAGACCAGGTGGCGGTCGGTTCCGTTGAGCAATGTGGCCACGCAGAGAAGGAAAAAACCGAAGTTGCCGACGTGTTCGAACAGAATCTTGGGGCTGAACACGCCGCTTAGAAGCACATGGGAGGCCATGATGTATACCGCCAGAGTGGTGGAGATTCCCAGAAGCCTGGTGGCCTTCAGCCAGTTGATCGCCTGCACCACGGCCTTGTCCGAGACTATCAGGAGCAGGAAGGCCAGGTAGGACCTCATGCCGGACCCTATCAGGGGAACCTCAAGCTGAAGCCCCGCCATGGTCATGAAGACCAGGATGTTGAAGAGGATCAGCCGGGATCTGGAGGAACCTTTGGAGGAGATGGTGAGCAGAAGGATGAGGGCGATGAGCAGGTTGTCCAGCAGGGTTCCCAAGGCCCGGGCCCCGATCAGCTTCCGGAGAGGCGGCTCAGTCTGGCCATCAGCACCGACGCGACGGTGTCCGAGACGTTCTCCCTGGTGTACTCCTCCGGGGGGGTCCAGTCCCGGGAGCGGCTGAGGGCGGTTCCGACGCATCGCATCACGTTCTCAGGCTCCACCCCGGAAAGGATGTTGCTTCCGCAGGCGACGGTCTCGGGGCGCTCCGTCACGTCGCGGATGGTTACGTTGGCCACCCGGAGAATGCAGCACTCCTCCTGCACGGTTCCGCTGTCGGTGAGCACGCAGCGGGCGTTTTTCTCCAGGTTCACGAAGTCCGGGAAGCCGAAGGGTTCCATGAGCCTCACCAGCGAGTTGCCCCGGAAACCGCCCAGGCTGCCTATCCTGACCCTGGTGCGGGGATGGACGCTGACCACCACGGGCAGTTCCCATTCATCGGCGATCCGAACCAGGGAGTCCAGGATCATTCCAAGCCTTGCCGGATCGTCCACGTTCTCCGCCCGGTGGGCGGTAACCAGGAAGTACCCGCCGGCAGAAAGCCCCAGGTTTCCCAGCGCCCCGGACCCTTCGATGAGTCCGGCGTGCTCCTTCATCACCTCCAGGATGGGGTTGCCGGTGACCACTATCCTCCGGGAGGGGATTCCCTCGGCCAGAAGATTTTCCCGGCTGCCCTCGGTGTACGGCATCAGCAGGTCGCTGCAGGTGTCCACCACCCGCCGGTTGACCTCCTCGGGAACCCTGTCGTCGAAGCAGCGGTTGCCCGCCTCCATATGGAATACCGGAATACCCATGCGCTTGGCCATGAAAACGGAAAGAGCGCTGTTGGTGTCTCCAAGCACCAGCACCCGGTCGGGGGCCTCACTCCTGAGGATCCTCTCGGTTCCCTCCAGTATCCCTCCGATCTGCCGGCCGGGACTGGAGGTGTCCACCCCCATGAAGACGTCCGGGGGCCTTACCCCCAGGTCCCTGAAAAAGATATCGCTAAGCCCCGGATCGGAGTTCTGGCCGGTATGCACCAGGAAGTGGTCGCAAAGGGAGTCGAGTTTCCGGATCAGCACCGAGAGGCGGATGATCTCCGGCCTTGTCCCCAGAACGGTGACGATCTTCATCGCAGAAGCTCCTCCCCGCCGGACTCCGCCTGGTCTGGCATCAGCCCGTGCCTGCGAAGAAGGTCCCGGAGCTCGTCTTTCCCCACCAGGGAACTCGCGGAGCTGTACTCGCCGGAAAGACGCTCCCCGGTGGCGGGACCTCCCACCTCCGGGAGTATGGAGCCCACGGCGTAGAAGCCGTCGCCCTTCTCCACCGTCCGCCCGGCCTCCTCCTCGGAGACCAGAATCTCGTGGATCTTCTCGCCCGGGCGGATGCCGGTCTCGGTGACGGCGATGTTCCTCCCCTGGATCATGACCTCAGCCAGGTCCATCATCCGTGCCGAGGGAACCCTGGGTATCCAGGTTTCTCCCCCCGCGGCCTCGCCGACCGCGGCGAACACCGTGTCCACCGCCTGGTCCAGGCTCAACAGGAAGCGGGTCATGTCCCGGGTGGTGACCGTGACAGGCCCTCCGGTGCGGATCTGCTCGAGGAACAGGGGGATCACCGAACCCCTCGATGCCAGGACGTTTCCGTACCTTACGCAGATGAAACGTGTGGATGGGCACTGCATGTTGCCCTGCAGGAAAACCCTCTCCTGAATGGCCTTGGTCATGCCCATCACGTTGACCGGCTTGCACGCCTTGTCGGTGGATATTCCCACCACGGTCTCCACCGGAAGCCTGTGCTCCCGGATGGCCCGGACGATGTTCTCGGGGCCCGTGATGTTGGTCATCACCGCCTCGTAGGGGAAGTACTCGCAGGTGGGTACCTGCTTGAGTGCCGCTGCGTTGAAAACCACGTCCGCGTCCGCCAGCACCGCGGAAACCGAATGGAAATCCCTCACGTCGCCGATGCGGAACTCCAGCAGCCGCCGGAAATTCTCGAAGATGATTTCGTCGGTGGCCGCGACCCTGTGGGCGTACGCCACCCTCATCTCGTGCTGTTTCGCTTCGTCCCTGGAGAAGACGATCACCTTCCGGGGCATGCCCATCTCCCCCGACAGCAGCCGCCTTACCAGAACCTTGCCCAGGGAGCCGGTCCCCCCGGTGACAAGGAGTCTCTTACCCTGCAGTGGCCCCATCCCGACCTCTCCATTCGTCGTAGCGCTCCAGGTCTCCCCTGAGCGCTTCTATCATCCCGTCCAGCCCGGGGACCGGGATACCGAACTCCCTCAGGAAACGGCCTGAGTCGAGGGTGCGGTCCTCCCTGGGTTCCGGAACCGGAATCACCTCCATCCCCAGGCTGAGGGCGTCGTTGAGCTTTTCGATGAGACTGTACTTGGAAACCGGTTCCGATGAGACGTGAAAGAGCCCGCATGCCCCGGGGTGATCGGAGATCAGCTGGGATACCACCCGGGAGAGGGTTTCCGTGGTGAGGCCGCTCCAGACGGCGTTCGAATACCCGTTCACCGGATTGCCCCTGTGGGAGAGAACCCACTCCAGAAGACCGGTGGTGCGGGACAGTTCCCGGCCGATGATGGAGGTTCGCAGGGTGACGCAGCCCGGGCCGGAAGGTTCCCCCAGGAGTTTCGAAAGCCCGTACAGGTCCCGGGCGTCGGGGAGGTCGTTCTCGGTGTAGTTCCCCCGGGCCCCTGAGAAGACGCAGTCCGTGCTCACGTGGACCAGCCGGACGCCCCTCGAGACGCAGGCGCCTGCGAGCCGGCGGGGGAAAAGAGAGTTAAGTTCCACGGCGGCCGCCGGATCGGACCCCTCCGGAAGCTGTTTAACCAGCCCGATGCAGTTCACCACAACGTCGGGACGGACCCTGTCCAGGCACGCCTCCACCGTATCGAACCTCCGGGCGTCCACCCCGGGGATCAGCTTCCCGGAATCGAATCCTGAGAAAAAACCCCCGGGTTCCCGGAACGGGCCGCGGTAACCACGGAAGGTGGCGTAAGTCGGAAAACGCTCGGAGAGGATTTCCAGCATCCTGTGCCCGAGCATCCCGCTTCCGCCCATGACCAGCGCCCGGAGCATGATACCTCCCTCTTCCGCCTCCCGGCCGCCGGGAGTGCGGGAACCCGGCGGAGATTATATTCCGCGTGGTCGTTATTGCATACCCCGCCGGTCCCGGGAGGTTTTGACCGCACGTGGACAACCGCAGGCTCCTGGCCCTTTCCTTCGGTTACCCCCCGGAAATGTCCGCCATGGCCATTCTGGTCTGGCGGCTTCTCCGGCACAGCGGCTACCCCTTCTCGGTGGTCTGCGGCAGCAGGGGGCTTCCGCCGGACCCGGGTCTGGAAGGGCCGGCAGGTGACGGCTCCGATGGGATCCGGGTGGTACCCTACCGGGAGGGTGCCCTGTCGGGGCTGGCCCGACGGGTTCTCTACAGAACCCCCCTCCGGAATTCCCTGGACGTTCCCGATTCCTTCAGGGCCTGGGCCGCCTCGGCGGCCCGTACGGCCCTTGCCCTGAGCCGGACCCCGGGTGACGCGCTTCTGAGCTTCGCAACCCCGATGAGCGATCACCTGGCGGCCCTGGCGGTGTCGAAGAAGAGACCCGGCCTGCCGTGGCTGGCCTACTTCGGCGACCCCTGGACCAGGAATCCCATGATCCGCCGGGACCCCCTTTCCATGGCCCTGAACAGGCGGCTAGAGAGAAGGGTTTTTGACAGGGCGGACCTGCTGGTCTTCCCCTGTGCGGAGATGAGGGACCTGACCCTGGAAGGTGCGGGATCAGCAACCTTGAGGAAGTCGAGAATCGTCTCCCACGGGTACGAGGAGGGGCTGTTCCCCGGGGACGCCGCCCCCTCCCCGGGACCTCCCTACGTGGTGAGGCACCTGGGCAGCCTGTACGGCTCCAGGTCCCCGTCCGACCTTTTCGGGGCCCTGGAGATCATGGCCGAGGAGTATCCGGAACCATTCCGACAGCTCCGGTTCGAGTTCTACGGCCACCGCTCGGACTTCGGGATCCCAGCGGGGCTGCCGGAAGGGATTGTGTCCTTCCTTCCCGCGGTGGACTACCTGGAAAGCCTTCGGCTCATGAAGACCGCCCACGCCCTGCTGGTGATAACCCCGTCGGAGCAGAGATCCGGGGCATTCCTGCCCTCAAAGCTCATTGACTACATAGGCTCGGGAAGGCCCATCATCTCGGTCTGCCGTCCGGGCGCGGTATCCCGGATCGTAACCGGGCTGGGAGGGTGGACCTCGCCCTCCGGAAACCCGGAAGCCCTGGCCAAACGCATCGCCTCGCTGCACGAACACTTGCGCTCCGAGGCCGAACGGCCATCCCCGTCGCCATGGGGGAAGAAGGCGGCCAGGGAGTTCTTCGACGCCCGGGTCACCGGCGGCACCTTCGCCGGATTCATCGAGGAGCTGTTCTGAAAACCTGCGGGACCGCCGGCGCCGCCCCCCACAGGAGCGTGGCGGTGACCTTCGCGGGTAACGCCATGGCCTTTCTGGCGGCGATGGCCGGAGGAATGATCACCGCCCGGGCCCTGGGCCCGGCGGGAAGGGGATCCTTCGCCCTTCTTCACACCACTCCTGACCTGATAGTGAGTTTCGTGCTCCTGGGAATAGTGCAGACCAACGTCTGCTTCGTCTCCCGGGGGACCCTGCCGGCCGGCAGAGCACTGGGGGTCTCCGCCAGGGCGGCGGGGATCCAGACCCTGGCGGGCCTGCTGCTCTTCGCCGGGGCGGTCCTGTTCTACAGGGACCAGCTTCTGGGCCAGGCAAGCCCCCTTCTGATCGGGCTATCCGCGGCGCTTATACCCCTGGGGCTTTTCCAGGCCCACTGGTCCTCGCTCCTGGGGGCCTTTCGCCGTTTTTCCCGCCTGGCATTCATCCGGGCCCTTGCCCCGGCTCTCCTGGTGGCGGGTTACCTGCTGCTGCTGGTGGCCTTCCCTCTGGGGGTGGCGGGAGGCCTGGCGGCGGTGATTCTGGCGGCCGTAACGGTATGCGTCCTGATGCTGGCAGCGCTGAAACGGGCCGTCCGGGGGCTCGAACCCCGAGACGGCAGTCCGGGGGAAGGAACCTGCGAGGGCTTCTGGAGGAGGTATCTCACCTACGGGATAAAACTGCACGCGTCGGCGCTGTTATGGCTTCTCATCATCAGGCTGGACATCTACATGATAAAGTACTTCCTCGACCTGGAATCGGTGGGGTACTTCGCCCTGGCATCCAGTCTGGCGGAAAAGCTCTGGCTCATAACAACATCCACCAACACGGTGCTCCTTCCATCCCTTGCCGCCGTGGAGAACCCGGTGGAAAGGGCGGCGCTGGCGGCCAGGGCCGGCAGACAGGTAACCGTTGTCCTGCTCCCCTTCTTCGCGCTGGGCATCCTTCTGGGGGAGCCTCTCATAGTGCTTCTCTACGGAGCCGAGTTCCGGCCTTCGGCGGCGCCCTTCATGATACTTCTGGGCTCCACCCTGGTGCAGGCCCACAGGTCCATAACCGCAAGTTTCTTCGAGAGTTCAGACCTGGCCCTGGTGAACGTCGCCACCAGGAGCGCAGCCTTCGCGGCCAAGGTGCTGCTGAACATCCTTCTGATCCCCGCCATGCTCATGAACGGGGCCGCCCTCTCGAGCCTTCTCGCCTACTCCTTCGAATGGGTGCTGGGGACCAGGGTGTTCCTTCGCAGGAACGGTCTTTCATGGAGGGAGACCATCCCCTTTCCCGGGGACGGGGCCACGGTGCTCCGGAAGCTTGGGGACCTGCTCCGGCGGCCCCAGGCGCCGACGGGAGACAGCCCGGAGAGGACTCCGGATTGAGCCGTTCCGTATGCTTCGTCGGGGGAGGCGCCGGAGCCCTGAGGGGCCTTCCGGAGGGGGGGTCGGAGGGGCAGATCGCCCTTCTGGCGGGGGAGCTGGCCCGGAGGGGGAACAGGGTGGTCCTGGTGGTGCCGGGCTACCTTCGGGAATTCAGTGCCGGAGGGGTGAAGGTCGTTCCCGGGTGGATGGACGATCAGAGGGCCCCCAGGGGTCTCAGGCTCTTGACCGGCAGACTTCCCGCCCTTCGGCGGACCCTGGTCGGCCTCTCCCCGGACGCGGTGTACACCCGGGGGTTCTCGGTGTTCGCCCCGTCGGCGGCTTCCGCGGCGGGAAGCACCGGCTCGGGCTATCTGGCCGCCCTGGCCTGCGACGACGATCTCAGACGACTGGCCCTGAGCAGGAAATCCTTCGGGTTCCAGAAGCCGGGCTACGGTATCATCATTCGGGGGCTGTTCATCCGGCGGGCTCTGGGCAGGGCCTCCGCGGTGCTGGCCCAGAGCTCCTTCCAGGCCGGGAAGTGCCTCGATATGGGCTTCAGGACGAGGATCGTCAGAAACGCCTTCGTGCCGCCCGGGGAAGCCCAGGTGGAATCTGAAACCTACGACGCGGCATGGGTTGGCCACATCTCCCCGTTCAAGGGATTCGACAGGCTTCTGGATCTGCTGGGCAGGTCGGGAGGCCTTAGGGTGGCGGTGGTGGGGGGCGTCCAGGGGGAAGCTTCGGCCTCCCTGATGAGAAGGGCCTCGGAGATACCCGGTCTGACTCTCCTGGGCGAGTTGCCCCACCGGGAAGCATGCGGGGTCATATCATCCTCCAGGGTGCTCCTGAATACCTCCCCTTCGGAGGGCTTCCCCAACGCCTTTCTCGAAGCCTGGTACCTGGGCAGGCCCGTGGTGAGCCTGTCGGCGGACCCGGACGGGCTCCTCTCCGGGCAGTCTCCCCTGGGGTGCTGCGGGGGAGGAAGCCTGGAGCGCACCGCCCTGGCCATGGAGGGGCTTCTTTCAGATCCGGAGGCCCGGCGCGACATGGGCGCCCGGGGAAGGCTGTACGTGACGGAAAACCATCTGCTTTCCGCGGTTGCGGATTCTCTGGAGGCGGTGCTGGACGAGTTCTCCCGGTCAGGGTGACCGGAGGCACTCCCATCCCTCCGCCGGGCGGGGCCCGGGAGTTCCGGGTAGGCCGCCGGCTTCCTTTACCGTCTCAATTGCGGCCTCCCGGGAGCGGTTTCCGGGAAAGGGCCAGCGGAACGATCCTTCCGCCATTCCGACCGTGGGGATGAGGCCGGGGTCGTAGCCCATCAGGGCGCAGTGGACCAGGTCCGCCTCCACCGGATCCTCCGAGAACACCACGAACCCCATGGGATAGGGATCCGGTCTCAGGGGGCCCTCCCCCTGGCCGCAGACGAGGGCGTCGGTAAGGGTGAGAATCCGCCTGGCCGGAACATCCCCCATGGTCCCGTCGGCCCTGCCGTAGAGGGCTATCCTGTTGATATCCAGCACGGTGCGCCATACCGTGTCGTTTCCCCTCCAGCCTCCCTCTATGTCGAACTCGCCTGCAAGCGCCCTCCTTGCCCACAGGAAGACACCCGCCAGGAAGATCCACCGGGAGAAGGCCGCCCTGCCGATGTTCATGTTGGCCCGATCCACCGAGAACTCCGCAAGCCTCTTCAGCAGGGACCTCCCGGGGTAGCAGTCGCCGCCGTCCCGGGTTCCCCCCGAC
This sequence comes from uncultured bacterium, assembly GCA_964607515.1. Classification (GTDB taxonomy): domain Bacteria; phylum Fermentibacterota; class Fermentibacteria; order Fermentibacterales; family JCC-6; genus UBA6080. Next base: position 44,040 of record CAZSKU010000004.1, read on the forward strand.
CGGTGGTGGGGCAGGAATTCCTTGTTGCCGTTGATTCCCACCAGGTTCTTCAGGCTCCCCGTGATACCCGCCTTCCGGTGGGTCTTCAGCTTGGGCAGGTTCAGGATGACGTCCGCCTCCAGGGCTTCCCTGGCGATAAGGTACTGGTGCCTTCCCGGTGAGTGCCGACCGGCCAGAAGCCTGGGGTCGTACATGGTGACCCTGAACCTTCCCGGGGGGAGGGAGACCGGCTCTAGAAGGCTGTCTGCCGCCAGATCGAAGAGGGCGAAACGGTCACCGGACCTGGCGGACCTGTCAGCCCCCTTCCGAAGGTCTCCGTCGGGAAGAACGGTGCGCCGGAAATCCGTAACATCCACCGGCACCCCCCCGCCCAGGAGGGCGGCCTGACGGTGGAATTCTTCCGGAACCAGGCTGCTCCAGCGACATCCCTGCACCGGAGCGTCGCCAATGACCACCGAGGAGGGATTCCAGCGGAGAACCGCCTTCAGGGCGGCCAGAACGAAGTCCGGATGGGTGTGAAGACACCCGGTACCCCGGTCGCCGTTGCTGTGGAAGACCCAGTTGGGCTTGATGAGGATCCGGCTTCCGGGGGGCGCCGGCTGCACCCCCTTCAAAAGTCCCGACACAAGGGAGTCCAGGACTCCGGGGTCGTACCACGACGACTCCGGAATGCCTTCTCTCCGGGCACTTGCCAGACCTGTCACGGAAATCCTCCGAGGAAACATCCTTTTTGCCCGTCCACACCGAGGTTTGTATAATCCCGTGGGGGAAAAGCGGCAAGGACCCCGCCGCGTTTCACGGAGACCGCCCGTTGAGCGAATCCGTCCTAACCATCGCCGTCGGCCTGGACAGGTCGGGATGGCACGAGAGGTTCCTGGACGCCCTTGCGCGCCTGGCGGAAGGCCGCCGGGACCTTCGCTGCATTCCTGTCAACCTGGACAGAAGCGACTGGCTCCGGCAGCTGAACGGGGTATCCATGGTCCTGTGGAAACCCCATTACATGGGCCATGAATTCTCGGGGTACTTCAAGGAGAAGGTCTACTTCATGGAGCGCTACCTGGGGCTCACCGTGGTTCCCAACTTCTCCACCGTATGGCACTTCGAGAGCAAGGCGGCCCAGAGCTACCTGTTCGATCATGTGAATGCCCCCACCCCGAAAACCGTGGTGAGTTTCGACTACGACGAGGCGTCCGATCTTGCGGCCCGGGAAACCTACCCTGTGGTCAGGAAACTCTCCGCCGGGGCCGGAAGCGTCAACGTGAGAGCGGTTGAAGGCCCGGGGGACATGAAGAAAGACCTTGAGAAAACCTTCTGCTCGACCCTCTGGGACAGGCATCTCCCGGGGGCGGCCAGAACACGTCGGGTTCTTTCCGGGCTCCCCCGGCGCTGGTTCCGGGAGTATGCCCGAAGAAGGATCCTCAAACTCGGACTGCCCGGAATGGCCTACTGGCAGGAGTTCATTCCGGGAAACGACGCCGATCTCCGGATCACGGTGATAGGCGACCGGTACGCCACGGGCTTCTGGAGGGACAACCGCCCGGGCGACTTCCGGGCCAGCGGCGGCGGAAGGCTGGTCTACCACAGGCCTCTGCCGGAGGAGGCCGTAAGGGAATGCCTCAGAATCAACCGCCTGCTGGACCTGGACTCCATGGCCTACGACATCCTCTTCCGGAACGGCGCCATGGCGATCTGCGAGATGTCCTACGGCTACTCGGATTCGGCGGTCCACCGGGTGTCGGGGTATCAGATTCTTCAGGACGACGGAACCCTGACCTTCGTAGCGGGAAACACCTGGCCCCAGGAGTTGTGGGTCAGATGGGCCCTGCACAGGCTGGAAACCCGGAATTGCCCGGTCTGAACGCCGCCGGCCGGCCGGCCCGCAGGGTGGTTGTGCTGGCGGAAGCCTCCCCGGACGATCCGGCGGCGGTGGGAGGGGTCAGCGGCTATCTCAGGGCCGTGATGGGAATCGCCCCGGAAAACTGGGTTCTCCTCACCCCATCCCCCGACAGGACCGACGCGCCGGGTACCCTGGGTCCCTCCCTCTATTCGAAACGGTTCCCTCACAGGATAGCCTTTCCAGCAAGGCTCCTCCGGCGGCTTGGTGTCCTGACAGGTCTCCGTCCCGCGGCGGTCTACACCCACAGCAACGAAGCCGCCATGCTGCTGTGCCTGCTCCGGACCCTGGGACTTTTCAGGTTCAGGCTGGTCCACCACCAGCACGGCTCCGAGAACCCCCTGACCTACGCCACCTTCCCCTTCGCCAGAAGACTCGGTCTGCCCAGGCTGTACAACGCCGCCCTGCAACTCACCCACCGCTGCGTGGACCATCTGGTGGTGATAGACGGCAGATGCCTGGAGATGAACAGAAAATGGGGAATCCCGAATGAGCGGATGACCCTGTTGCCGAACGCGGTGGACATCAAGGTCTTCCGGCCGTGCAGGGAGGACGGTAAGGCTTTCCGGGAAGCCCGGGGCATACCCGGGGGCGCCTTTCTCTTCACCTTCGCAGGAAGGCTCGAGGAGGTCAAGCAGGTGCACCTGGCCATCAGAGCCATGGAGTACGCCGCTGGACAACCCTGGCTGGCGGTGGCCGGGGAGGGTACCCTCAGGGGGGAGCTGGAAGCCCTGGCCCGGGCCTCCTCCGCCTTCGGGCGGATAGTGTTCCTAGGCCCCCTGGGGCCCGGCGAAATGCCGCGGCTCTACTCCGCCTCGGACTGCCTGGTGCTTCCATCCGCCGCGGAGGGGGTGCCACTGGTGATTCTGGAAGCCATGGCCGCGGGAATCCCCGCAGTGGCCACGGCGGTGGGGGGGGTTCCCGGTCTGCTGGGGCCGGGCTGCGGAATCCTGGTGGACGCCGGGGTAACCCCGGAGGAACTGGCCGGGGCCATGGATGCCGCTTCCCGAACCTCTTGGGACGGGAATCTGATCAGGTCCGCGGCGATGCTTTACTCCGCCGGCAGGGCCGTGGATGTTCTCAAGGAACTTCTGACCTGATCCCGGTATTACTCGATTCCCGCCCAGTCAAGCACTTCCCGAAGGGCATTCACGTACTCTTCGAAGGAATACTTCAGGGAAGCCTTCAGCCCCGCCAGGGAGAAGGCCACCCGGCGGTCGGTGTCCGTCAGCATTCCCATCACCGCCTCCGCCAGGGAAGCGGGATTCCCGGGTTCCGCCAGAGCGCCCGCCGCTCCTTCGTCCAGCACTTCAGGTATCGCCCCGATCCTGGTGGCCACCACCGGAACACCCTTGCTCATGGCTTCCGCCAGGACCAGCCCGAAGGCCTCCTCCCTCCTGGTGGGGAAGACCAGCACCGGAGCCCCCTGTCCGAGCATGATCTCGATCTCACGGTGGCTCATGGGGCCCAGGAGCCTGACCCTGTCCTGAAGGTTTCTTGAGGCGGTCCACGCCCTGATGGCGTCGAAAATCCCGACGTCGGTTTCCGGGCCGATGATGTCCAGGGGGGGGACGGTGTCAAGACGGGCCAGGATGATCTCGTAGGCCTCCAGAAGGTCCCAGATCCCCTTCCGCGCCCTGACGGTGGAAAGGTACACCAGGGATGCGGGAGCTCCGGCGAACCTTTCACCGGCCTCGTCCCCGGAACTGAAGGTCCACCCCGGCGGAAGGCAGTTCAGCAGCACCCTCATCTTATCCCGGGGCACCCCGACCGATTCCAGGTCATCGAGCACCGCCCCGCTGGGGCCAATGCACCGGTGGAAGGACTGCCAGAAATCCTGAGCGTGCCTGGACTGGAAGCGGCTTGCCCCCTCCTTGAGCTGCCGGTAGCGGACCATGTGGGAGTAGCCTATCCACACCGGGGAGACCCCCCGGATCATGGGGTGGAAGAAGTAGTCGAAGGTAAGCGCCGGCGGAAGGGAGGCGGGGAGGTAGAAGGCGCCCCGGAAACGGGGCCCGAATCTGAGACGAAGGGCTGAAACCTCCATTCGGGCAGCCCTTAACAGCTTGTGCACCCGGATCTTTCCTATTTCGGTGTTCTTCCGGGAGAAAGCCCTGTCCAGGACCGTGACCCGGCAACCGTTCTCCTCCAGGGCCCGCACCAGATACCTGGTCATGACCAGAGAACCGTGCATGGCCCCCGAGTTGTTTCCGACCACAAGGATTCCGGGGCCTGCGTCGTTCATGGGTCCAGGGCGCCCCTGGTTCCCAGAGCCTCGGCGTACACTTCCAGAGTGGCTTCCACCATTCTCTCCACGGTGAAACGGCTCAGAATCCGCTCCCTTCCGGAAGCACCCATTATTCTGCACAATTCGGGCCCGTCCGCAAGCCTGAGCAGGAGCGCCGCCAGACTTTCCGGATCCCGTCGCTGCAGCAGGAAGCCGTCGATCCCGTCCCTCACCAGTTCCGGATTGCCCCCGTCCGGGGTGCATACCACGGGAAGCCCCGAGGCCATGCACTCCATGAGGAAGTTGGACATCCCCTCGCCTTCGGGGGACAGGAGAACCCCCGCTGAGGCATCCCTCAAAAGCGGCATCACGTCGCCCACCCTGCCGGTGAACTCCACCGATCTGCCGCAGCCGCCCTCCCGGGCCAGCCTTTCCAGGCACGGCCTGTCGGGGCCGTCACCCACCAGCCGGAAGGTGAAACGGTCAGGCGCCCGGCGGGCCAGAAGCGCCGCGGCCCGGATCAGGCCCTCGAAATCCTTGTGGCCCGCCATGGACCCGGCCATGACCACGGTGAAACCTTCAGAACGACCCTCCGGGACATCCGAAGGACCGAGCCGGGCCGGGTCGAACCCGTTGGGCACCATGCGGGCCCTGGCCTGCGGAATCCTCCAGGCCCGGAGCCCCGCCTGGGAGTTCCCGATGCAGAGTCTTCCCAGGCGGGAGGCCAGCAGCAGTCTCCGCCGCTTCCGGACCGGCAGGGTTCCCATCCTCACCAGGCCCGTAACGTGGGCGCACCCGGCGCACCGGGCCAGAGCTTCCATGATGAAGGCGCTTATCCACCCCCAGGAATGGATGACGTCCGGTCTGAAGGAGGCCACCAGGGAAACCGCCCTGGCTGCCGCGCCCGGGCCGGAGCCGCCGCCGGTTGCCGGTCGAACGCCCTGAGCCCTGAGTTCCCCGGTCATGGCTCCGCCGTGCAGGGTCCAGACGGAAATCCGGGCACCCAGGCCCGCGAGACCCCCGCTCAGCATGCAGAACTGACGCTCCGCGCCGCCGGGGCCCAGACCGTCGATGGCCAGAAGAATCTTCAGCGGTCTTCCGCCGGAGAAGCCGGACGGCTTCAACGGGAGCTCCTGCCCTGAACCCAGGCGTCATGCCTTCTGAAGGTCTCCAGGGAGGGAATTGACCGGAGTCCTTTCACAGAATCACCCTCCCGGGCCAGCACCGTCGTTGCAACGTCGGGCGGGCAGGGGGCGAACCCCCAGGGGCTGTCGAATCCCCGGGCCAGCAGCCGCAGTTCCATAGGGTCAATCCCCGCCGCGGCCGCCGAGACCGCGTCCACCAGGAGCGGAGAGGCTCCGGCGATGATGATCCTCGAAGGCACCGGGTCCGGGTCCAGCGGGCCGTTCCCCTCCCCGCCGATGATCCCGTCCACCAGGTTGAAGAATCTTCGGGCCGGTTCCCGGCACGGCTTCCCTGAGGAATCGAAGTAGATCATCACTGCCGCCAGATCCAGCACGGTCCTCCAGATGGTGTCATTGCCGGGCCAGTTGCCGCTTCTCACCACGTTCCGGGTGGAGCCGAAGATCCGGTAGCCCAGTGGCTTGACCGCCCCAAGAATGGCGCCCGTTCTCCGCCCGCCCCTAAGGAGGAGCCTTTTTGCGGCCCTGACCATTAGGTTTTCCAGGGCTCCGGCCCTTCTGCCGTCCGGGAACTGGTCGCCGCCCCGGCAGGGAGGACCGAACCTGTAGTGCGGCAGAAGGTTCTTGTTTCCCGCCAGGCCCACCATTCCCTTGAGGCATCCCGTCATTCCGCACTTCTTGTGGGTCTTCAGCTTCGGGATGTTCACGATGACGTCCGCCGCCAGGGCCGTACCGCTCACTTCGTAGACGTGCCTGCCCAGGGAATGGTGAAGGTTGGTCTCCGCGGTGTCGTATCCCGCCCCGTAGAAGGGAGGAAGGTCAGGGGTGCCGTAAAAATGGCTTCGCTCCCCCAGGTCCACCCTGACCACTCCCAGAGGATCCCCCGTCAGTTCCACCCTTCCTGTACAGACACCCCGGGTGACGATCCACCGCTGGCTCCGCAGGTCCAGCAGTTCCACGGGAACCCCGGACCTTTCCGCCAGAGCCCTGGCCACTTCCCCGAGCCCGGTCCTTGCGGCGATGACCCGGAAGTCCGAATCGGTCTGCGGGGAGTCGGCGATCACCACCCTGCCGGACCCCTTCAGGGCGATTAGAACGTAATCGAGGAGGGCCCTCACCACCGATCCGTGGGTGACCACCTGCATCCACTGCTCGGGCCTGCTCTCCCTGCCGCCGCACACCAGGTTGGGCTTCAGGAGCACCGTGTCTCCGGGTTTGACAATGCCGCCCAGGGGATTCCAGCCGGGAAGCCCGAAGCGTCCCGAATCCATGCCCAGTGCCGCCAGCGATTCCCTCACGCCGCTGTAGGCGTGGTTGGCCTCACCGGAGCCCGGTCTTTGCCAGGGGTACTCCGGAGGTGCGAAGTCCGGATCGTAGGGCGGATGCAGCGGGTAGACAGCGCTTCCGGTTCTCACGATCGATGTGAGGCGGTCGAGTTCGGGCATTTCCACCAGCCTGGAAAGGGTTGAACGGCGATTGCCCCGCCGGGCTACAGCATTATATTGAGATGCCGAAACAAAGGACATGTTCACAGGAAAGCGGTTCTTGTGTACTCCGGACTGAGATACAGCATCTACCGTTCCCTGCCCGTGGGGCTCCAGAACCTGGCCGTTACGGTCATCGCTTCCGCTAGGCTCGTCCATGAATCCTCTCCCTCCTTCAGAAGACTGGTTGCGCGCCTTGTGGAAATGCAGCGCTGGCCGGCGCAGCGGATGGAGAGCTACCAGAGGGAACGGCTGGCGGAAGTTCTGATCTCGGCCCGGGACACGCCCTTCTATTCGGGGATGATCCCGGAGGATTCCCGGGTTCGCGGGGACCCGGTGGCGGTTCTGAAGACTCTGCCGGTGCTGGACAAGAAAACCGTTTCACACAACACCGAAGCCTTCCTGAGCCGTGGCGGCGCAGGTTCCCGGCTGGTTAAGCGGGGCACAAGCGGAACCACCGGATTCCCCCTCAGGGTGTACTGGAACCGGAGTTCCATGGACTGGGAACGGGCCCTGATCTGGCGGCACCGGCTCACCGCCGGCTGCCGGCTGGGACGGGACTGGATGGGCATGCTGGGGGGACACCGGATAGTCCCCACAGGAGACAACTCGCCTCCCTTCTGGCGGGAGTGCGTTCCGGCCAGGATATCCTACCTCTCCACCTACCATATCTCCCCCGGCAACGCGCCCCATTACCACATGCACATGGAGGACAGGAAGATCTCCTTCCTGTCCGGATACCCCTCGGCCCTGTACGCCCTGGCCCTCTCCCTGAAAAGGAACGGCATGAGATGCCCGATCCAGGGCATCTTCTACGGCGCCGAACCGCTTCACGACTTCCAGAGGAGCGTTGTGGAATCGGTTTTCGAGTGCCATGTCTGGGACTTCTACGGCCTTACCGAGAGGGTGGTGTCGGCCAGCGAATTCGAATGCAGGAACGGGCTTCACCTGAACTGGGAGAACTCTTACTTCGAGATCCTCGACCCCTCCGGGGCCGACACGGCTCCCGGCGAGAACGGCGAACTGGTTGGCACTTCCCTGAGCAACACCGTCTTCACCCTGCTCAGGTATCGCACAGGAGACGTGACCCGGATACTGGAGGGGGAGTGCCCCTGCGGCAGGCAGTCCGCCAGGATCGCTCCTATAGAGACCAAGGTGGAGGACCTGCTTGTCATGCCCGACGGGAAACTGATATCCGCCTCGAACCTCACCATCCCCTTCAAGGTCATCTCCCATGTGCGCCAGGCGCAGATATATCAGAAGGAACCGGGGGAGCTGGTGGTCAAGATCGTCCCGGAGGAGGGGTTCAACCCCGAACAGGCGGAGCGGCTATCCCGGGAGATCCAGTCGTCCCTTCCCGACGGAGTTGCGGTGAGGATCCAGATGGTTGACTCCATACCGGTGAACAGGTCCGGAAAGTACTCCTTCGCCGTTTCCGAGGTGAACCGGGGAGGCTAGCCCCCCTGGCATTCCATAATCGTTCGTGCTATGTGCGCCGCAAGGTTCGGCTCCCGGGGTTGCAGGGGTTCCTTTCTGGAGGGCAGGTCCCGGGGGTCCGGAAAATCCCCGGCCCGTTCCAGGGAAACCAGCCGCCCCTCCCTCTCCAGAGTTTCATCCACCCTGCCCCGCCTGCCCCGGAAGAACGAATAGGAGGGAACCCCCAGGATCGCCGCTTCCCTGGTCATGGTCCCTCCGCCGCCTATGACCGCGTCCGCGGCGAGTATCAGCTGAGGGCCGGGGTAGGCCCTGGAGGGCTCCAGCAGCCGGTCCCTGCATTGGACGCACCGGGAGGGAAAGTCGCCGGGGGTCCTGGGTATCCAGATCAGCTGGACCTCCCGGTCCGCAGCAAGCCGCTCCATCAGCCCTGCAAGGATCACCTCCGCCTCCGGGTTGTGGTAATGGGCCGTGGTCGCTGGAGGCCTCACGAGGATCTTCACCCTGTCCCGGGAGAGCCCCAGCTCCCGGGAGATTTCTGGGTCCGGCTCCGCTCCGTTCAGGTAGAGGTTTTCCTTGAATCCCGGATAGAGAGAGACCCTGCCGGTCCTGACACCCGCTTCCCGGCAGCGGTCCATTCCCACCGCTTCGGGGAGTAGTATCCGCCGGCAGAAAATGTTGAATATCAGGGGATTGACCCATTCGTAGTCGTACATGGTGACGCTGGGGATCCCGAGAAGTCTCGAGGCCAGAGGCAGAGAACGGGACCCGTGGCCGAAGGAGACGTCGGGCTTCCAATGCCCCATGGCCTTGGCCAGCTTCACCGCCCGAACAACGATTCCCAGGGCCTTTTCCAGTACCGAACCGCCCCGGCCCGCTCCCACCTTGATGTAATCCAGCCGGTACAGGTCCAGAAGCCGGCAGGTTCCGGCCCGGTCCCTGGCGGTGAACCTTACGGAATGCCCCAGGGCCGACAGTTCCCCGGCCAACGGCTTCATCACGGGCACGTGGGGGGCGTTGTCGGCGTCAAACCATATCTTCACCGGCACCGTCCTCCCTCCGGGCGAGGAATACACCGAAAGCCTTGAACATCCATGCCTGGTTCCAGCGGAGATGAACTGCTCTGTTCTTCAGCCGCCGGCCCCGGCGGAATATGAAACCACCTGCCCAGGGGTCCCAGAGAAGTTCCACCGCCCTGGACAGAACCCTCCTGGCCTCCCGGCGCATTCCGAAACCGCACAGGGTCACCGCCCCCTGGGCGAAGCAGTGGGGATCCAGGGGATACGTGGAGTGGCTGAAGTACCGGGCGGTGCCGTCCTTCAGGAACAGCCGGTCCATGTAGTAACCGAGTCCACGGTTCATGGCATGGGCGAACTCCGAAGTGCCCAGAAGGGCCGAAATCTCCCTCAGGGTGTCCAGCACGAAGCCGGTGTGAAGGCCGTCAATCCACCGCCAGTGGGGGGCTTCCCCGTAGTGCCATCCTCCGTCGGGCAACTGCCTTTCGACCACGAATCTGCAAGCCTCCAGAGCGGTCTTCCGCCGCCTCCCTCCGGGATCCGAACCGGGGAGGACCGCCGCCCGGGCCAGTATCTTGGCGGCGAACAGGGAGGCGTTGTAGACCCTGGACCGGTCCCGGGGCGAGTAGCTGAAACAGACGCCGCCCCCTTCCCGGAAAACCCTGAGATGCCCTTCCACGAAATCGGCCAACCTGCCGACCGCGTTGCCGAAGAAGGGGCTTTCCGAGTCACGCAGGGCGTCCAGCACGAAGCTGGAGCACACCACCGTCGGCGCCCAGGCGGGCTGCAGAAAGGCTTTCCCCTGCCAGGGAAAGTCGTAGCCCCAGGCGAAGGTACCCGCTTCGGCGGCCTCCTCCACGGAGATATCGCTTCTCAAGGCACGATCCGGGGAGAATGCCGGAGATCCGTCGGGCCGCGAAGCCAGGCTCATGATCATCTGTTCGAGCCGGCCGATCACTCCCTCCCGATTCCCGCAGCTCCGCCCCCCGTCCGAACCCAGGCCGCCGAGAAAGAGGGCGAGCCCCTTGGGGTTCAGTCCGGGAGGTATCCCCAGGAAGCGTCTGAGGTTCACGGGAGAGTTCTTGACCGCCTGTATGACCCCGAGCCGCAGGAGTCTGGACCGGCCGAGAATCGGCGCCAACCGACGGCTGTTGAGGCCGTCGTAGGGGTCGGTTCCCCGAAAATTCCTTTCCTCGGCCCAGGCCAGGATCCTGTCGGATACCTCCCGGAACCGGGCGTCATCCATGGGTCAGATCGTTTCGGGACGAAGCCGCACCTGGGCTTCCGTCTTCAGGCTTTCCAGAATGGCGAATCCCGCCAGGGTGGTAAGGATCTGGGACTCCATGGGAATCGCAGGAACACCCGTTTCCAGTGCATCCAGGAAAGCGGCGACCTCCCGGGCGTGCCCCTTGCCGGAGAACCTTCTCACTGTCTTTCTACCGGCGGTATAGGCCTCGACCCTGCCGAAGTTGTCTATGACCGCGCTGCGGCCACAGCCGTGGATCTCGAAACGCTCCTTGGGCATGGCTTTCCCGCCCACCGCGGTGTAGAGCACGGTTCCCACCGAACCGTCGGAGAAGGAAAGCCCGATCACCACGTTGTCCTCGGGAACCATGGAGGTGTCCGGGGTGCGGACGCACATGGCGTGGACCGTCTCCACGGCGGCCCGGGTCATGAACTGCATCAGGTCGGTGAAGTGGCAGACTTCCCCCAGAATCCTTCCGCCCCCCTCCGGGGACTGGGTCCAGTGATCCCGGGGCACGAACCCGGCGTTCACCCGGTAAGACATGGTCAGAGGACCGCAGCCGCCCATGTGGTCTGCGGCGGCCCGGGCGGCATCGGAAAACCTCCTGTTGAAACCCACCTGAACCATGACTCCGGTTTCCTTTTGAAGCGCTGCTATCTCCCGGAGTTCCTCCATGGTGAGACAGAGGGGTTTCTCCACGAAGACCGGCTTGCCCCCCCGAAGGCATCCCGCCACGGCCGCGCCGTGAGTGTCATGTCTGGTCGCCACGATCACCGCACCGGTCTCCGGATCAGAAATCAGGTCGTCCATCCCGCCCACGGCCCTTCGGAAGCCCAGCCTGGCGCCGGTGTCGGCGGCGGTGAGACCACTTTTCGTGGCCACCGCCGACAGGAAGACCCGGCGGTCCCTTCTGAGGGTGGGCAGCAGGAAGGTCTGGGCGAAGGATCCGGGTCCCGCCAGACCTACTCCTATCCGGGCGGGCCCGACCGGTCGGGCAGCGGCCTTCAGCGGGACCTGACGGACGGTTTCCCTCCGGGCCTCCGGGTACTCGATGAGTATTCCGCAGAAGGGCTCTTTCCTGTCGGCGATCATCCCGTAGGCATCGGGCGCCGAGTCCAGGGGGAACACGTGGGTGGTCAGCTTCAGGGGGTCCACCGCTCCCGAGGCCATGCCGTCCAGCACAGCCTCCATGTTCCTGCCCTCGGTCCAGCGGACGTAGGGGAAAGGGTAGTCCCTTCCGGCCTCCTCGTAACCCGGATCGTACCTTCCCGGACCGTAGGAGCAGGATACGGTGAAGCGCAGCTCCTTCCGATAGTAGGTCTCCCGGGGGAGGTTCATGCCCACGGATCCCACCACCACGACCCTCCCCTTCCGGCGGGTGACATCGCCTGCCAACTCCACCGGATGGTTCCCGGAGGTTCCCGCGCAGACAATGGTCATGTCCGTCCCCCGGCCCCGGGTAAAGCCCTCCAGCAGGGCTTCCACCGGGTCGACCCCCGCCACGGCCCCCTGTTCTATGGAGCCTGCGCCCAGGGCCAGATCCACCTGGCTCCGGTCCGTATCCACGCCGAACACCCGGCATCCGCTGGCCCTGAGGAGCTGGCACGCCAGCTGGCCCACGATGCCCAGGCCGATCACCAGGGCAGAGTCGCCGTAGGTCGGTTCCGCCAGTCTCACCCCCTGAAGCGAGATCGAGGCGATTGTGGTGTAGGCCGCGACCCGGGGGTCCACTCCCGGGGGAACCCTGACCGCCAGGTTCGACGGGATCACCGCCTGGTCGGCGTGGTTGGCGTAGCCTCCGCCGGCGCAGGCCACCAGGTCGCCGGGTCTGAGGTCGCATCCGTCCGCGGACGTTTCGAGAACCCGGCCGCAGAGGCTGTAGCCCAGGGGTTGAGCTCCTTCCAGCCTGCTTTTCACCTTCATGTAGGTGGCTTTCAGCCCCAGGGTTCTGGCCATTCCCAGCACCTGGGCGGCCTGGGCTGGCTTCGCCCGGGCCTTTCCGATGAGCGACATCCGGCCGGCTATCACCTTGCCGCCCTCGGTGCCGGCGCTCACCGCGGAGAAGAGGGTGGCCACCCGGATGAATCCCGGAGCAAGCACCGGGTCGGGCGCATCATAAACGGCCACCGAGCCGTCGCTGAGTTTCTGGCCCAGTATTCTCAATCGGTCCCCCCGTTGTCTGTTTTCCCAAGCATCAACAATAACCCTGAACGAAGGCTCCTGGAAGTACCGGCAGGGGCGGTATATTTCCGCCGGGAGGCTGATCGGTTGAAAAGGGGAATCCTGACGGAAGCGGCCGAGTTCCTGTGGGCGGGTTTTCTGGTGCACACCATAGTCCCGTTCCTGTGGTTCTCCATGGTCGCCGGAATCGTGGCAGCAGTGGTGGACCTGGTCCAGTTCTTCAGGTACAGCCGGGCGTTTCCCGGAGAAAGCTTCACGGGAACCGCCGTTGCGGGAACGATGGGCGCGGCCATGTTCGGGACTTCCCTGCTTTGCGTCCTGAGAATTGGCCGTACCCGGGAAGCTTCCGTCCTGCTGGGCATTTCTTCGGCATTCGCCTTTGCGTTGGCCTTTCTTCCCAGACCCGGAATCGGCACCGCCGATGGCGGGGAGATTTTTGCGTACATCGGAGGGCTTGGACTCCTGGCGGCGGCGCTTCTGGCCCTTCGCCCGGGCGAAGCCCAGGACTGCCGGAATTGACGTAAGCCCCTAAAGGGTCTATTCTTTCATTCACAGGACGAAACGGCGCTCGAAACAGGCTGAGGGGGTGTCTCCATGAGCAACATCGTGGTTCACTTCGCCGACGGCACCGTGCTGAAGGGCATCACCAGGGACTTCTTTCCCAACAGGAGCACATTCCACCTCGTCTCTCCGGAAGACCCCACGGTCATGTCCGATGTGGATGTGGGCGAACTGAAGGCGGTGTTCTTCGTCAAGGACTTCCAGGGGAATCCGCACTACGTGGACAAGAAAGGGTTCGACCCGGATTTCAGGATGAGCGGCAAGCGCCTGAGAGTAACCTTCCTGGACGGCGAAGTGTTCTACGGAATCAGTCAGGGGTACCATCCGGAGGGCCTCGGGTTCTTTATAACCCCGGTGGACCCCGATTCCAACAACATCCGGGCCTTTATCGTCAACGCCTCGGTGCTACGGGCGGAAACCATCTGAGATTCCCTCCTTTTCCGGAACCTTCCGGGCCATATCCGCCGCCTCCCGACCCGGTGACCGCCGCCGCCTGTCGCTGGCTGTTGTCCGGAGGGACCCAGGGCGGATACAGCGGCCCGTTTCCCCGGAAAGACCACCAGCTGGCCCCCCTTCTATCGCGGGAAACAGGTATCCCTGAGGCCGGGCTGGCCGCCGCCGCGGACTGGCTCCGCCGGGAGACCACGCTGCAACCGGTCCTCAGTCTGCTGGAGCGAGAGGGAAACTCGGTCTTCACCTTCAAGGGATTCGACCTGGCCAGAAGCGTGTATCCGTTCCCCGCCGGAAGACCCATGGCCGACGTAGATTTCATCCTTCCCAGGGAGAGTCTTGAATCTGTTCTGAGCGCCTTCGTACGATCCGGCTGGACGGCAGGCGGATCAGGGCTGTGCATGGCGGGGGTGACCTCGGAGCTGAAACTCAGCCGCAATTCGGTAACCGCGGAACTGCACACCCACGTATTCTTCTACCCCGACCTGTTTCCGGGCCGCCTTCCGGCGGACCTCTACGATGGCGGAAGGGTTCTCGGGCCTGGTCTTAGGGGCCTTCCCTGGCACAACGCCCTGCTCCTGGTTCTGCTGCACATGCTGGCCAATCCCCGGATCAGGCCGGTCTGGTGGGTGGATACGGCACTGCTGTGCTCCAGGGTCAGGAGTGAGCGCCTGTGGGGCCGGTTCTGGACGAGCGCCGCCGGCACTGGTCTGGGCCCGGGGATAGCACGGCTTCTTACGGCGATTGCATCCGGCACCGGCGCCCCGGTGCCCGGAACGATGATCCGGGCCCTGGAGGGGCTGGATAAAAAACGGATGTGGGTTCTGAGGGCCGTCGGGGCCCCCCGGGGGGTGCCTACCCTCATGGGCCTGCGGCAGATGAACGGGTGGAGGAGGATCGCATGGCTCCATCTCCTGTTCTGGACGGTTGTATCCGGCGGCAGCGCCCTGGATCGGCGCCGACGCCTGTGGAAGGGGGACCGGTGATCGGCAACGAAACCCTTGACCTCCTGATGAACCGGAAGTCCATCAGGAAGTTCAAACCGGAAGAACCAGGGGAGGACTCCCTCCGGGCGGTGGTCAGGGCGGGCCAGCAAGCCCCCTTCGCCATGCAGCTGGGAAGCGTTCTCCTCTCTTGCGACTCCCTTGGAAACCCCTTCCACGCCCCTTGGTGCTTCACCGTCTGCGTGGACGTACACCGGGCTGAGAAGGTGATGGAGTCCAGGGGGTGGAAGAGGGCTGCTTCCGACCTGTACACCCTGCTATTCGGCCTTCAGGACGCCTGCTACATGGCCCAGAACATGGTCATCGCCGGGGAAAGCCTCGGGCTGGGCAGTTGCTTCATCGGCGCAGCGCCCTTCATGGCGGACAAGATCAGGGAAAGGTACGGCCTTCCGGAGGGGGTGTTCCCGGTGGTGATGCTGGCCATGGGATACCCTGACGAGGACCCGCCGGTCCGTCCCCGGTACCCCATGCAATTCCACCTGTTCAAGGGCTCCTATCCGGAATTCACCCCGGAGATGGTGGCCGTGGCCATGGAGGAGATGGACCGGGGCTATCTCCTTCAGGACTACTACAGAAAAGCTGGATTCATGATCCCCCTGCCCGAAGGGATGGAGGAAAGGTACTGCTTCGACGTATACGGCTGGACCGAGCACATATCCAGAAAGCTCGGCCTCTGGGGGGAGGACCCGGCCCCTCTTCTCGAGGCGCTGGACAGCTGCGGCTTTCACCTGGAAGCCGGGAGGAACGGGCAATGACCTTCCGGGAAACCGTCCGTTTTCACCGGTACCAGCGCCCCGAGACCTGAGAACCGACCGGAAAGCCCACTCGGACAGGATTCCCTCGGTAAACCTGGACGTCGGGATTACTGGTTGAGCTGTATCACCGAGAAGGTCAGCCCGGCCAGGGTGGCGAAAAGGGTCACGTAGTCCCGGTTCCTGGCCATCCAGCTGTAACCCACTTCGATGGAGCTGTTGCCCGGTATGGGCAGGCTGTCCCTGGAGTCCACCTCCAGAACCCCCCCCGAATGGGTGACCCTGATGTCCCTGGTGTCGGCCTCGGTGGAGAACCCGCCCGCCGCCTGAATGTACCAGTCTACCCCTGCGCCCGGGCGGAAAAGCACCAGTCCCGGATTCTGGACGGCCCCGCCCACGAAGACGGTATTCTCCTCGGGAACCAGGTTGAGGGTGTCTCCCGGAGACAGGGTGTACTCGGCGTAGCCCCCGTCCCATCTCCAGACCGGAACGGTTCCGCCTCCCATGACGGAAACATACGATGCCGGAAGGTCCACGTCGCCCTGCACCAGGATGGCCTCAGCCATCAGATCCGATACAGGCATGCCATCGGAGCCGATGTCGTGGGTGGAGAGCCCTTCGGAACTAAGGATGAACACGGGATGCCCGCAGGGAAGCACCTCCACCATGACCAGCCCGTCCAGCATCGGGTCGGAGCGGAGAACACCCGTGGAGGGGTCCATGGAGAGGTCCACCGGAACCGCTTCCCCCGAGCTGCTGAATGCCCGTCCGAACTGGCTGCCGTACAGCCTGACGCCTCCTGCTTCCCGGATGGCGTCGGAAACCCTCTGAGTGGCGTACATGGAGTACCTTCCCGGGTTGTCCACCATGCCCCGGACTTCCATGTTGACCATCCTGGGAAAGCTCAGGGAAAGGCCGGCCCGCAGGGACGGAAAACAGCTTCTGACCTGGGCGTCCAGGGCCGCCTGGGCTTCGTTTATGCTCCTGCCCTCCACGTGGAGTGAACCGATGCCGGAGACGTTCAGCCGGCCGTCCAGGGTGACCTGACACTGGTCCATGGGAAGGACGCCCACGGAGAGCAGGTACTCCGACACCCCGCCCTCTATGGTCACCAGGAGCATGTCCCCAGGGGCGAGACGGTATGCGTCCCGATCCACCGGGACCACTGGGATAGCCTCTTGAAGGGCCTTCATCGGTTCGGCAGCCTGGTCGAGGGATAATCCGGCCCCGGGTGTTCCCGCGGTGATCGGCAGCTGTGCCGCCAGCATTGCTATTATGAAAACCATCGGGTTCCTTCGCCTTTCAGGGTGGGTCAAACCGGCGCCGCCTGCCGGGCGCAACTCACTGGCGGGTGACTATAACCTTCCCCTCGGCGGCAGGTCAATCTTGCGGCCCGGAAGGTTCTGGCGGCAAGGGTTCGGGGCTCTTATCTTTCTTCCCGGAACTGAAAGCGGCCGGAAGGAGGGATTATGACCGCTGATCTGGAATCCCGGGCGGAAGAAGCCCTGGCCGCCGGGGCGGACAGGATCACCGGCGACGACCTTCGCGGGGTTCTCGAGAAGGAAAGCTCCGTCCTGGGAACCGCCGCCGGAAGCCGTCATCTCTCGGCTTTCCTGGAGGATCTGAAACTCCTTTACCACATGCTGCGGGACTACGTTGCCGGCAGGTACAGGAAGGTTCCGTGGAACACGGTGGCCGCCACGGTCACCACCTTTCTGTACATCCTGAACCCTCTGGACCTGATGCCCGACTTCATCCCGGGAATCGGTTACCTGGACGACGGTGTGGTGGTGGCGCTGGCGCTGAAACTGGTGGCCAGGGACATCGGAAACTACAGGAGCTGGAGACGTGTTTCTCCGGAGGATAGGGCTCCCTGACCCTTCCCCCGGAAGGAGTGATTCGGTATGGGCATGTGGAAGCAGAAACTTGTTCTGGTCTTCACTCTGATCGTCAGCCTGGCGGTTTTCCTGGTTCTGACCCAGGAGATGGGCAAGCTTCGGAATTTCACCCGCATGGGCGACATGTGGAGCCTGATACACCTCCGGGAGATCGAGCCTTCGATATTCACCGAGGTTGACCCCCAGGACTTCCCCTTTCCGCCGATCCCCGAACCCGGGGATACTCTGCTGACCGTGGAAGATCTGCCGGCGACGGTGTCGAATTACTTCAAGGTTTTCAACACCCGCCGGGCGGCGGGAGACACGGTCTCCATCTCCTTCAGCCGGGCCGGGTCGGTGGTGGAGTCCCGGGTGGTAACCAGATCCATACCGGCGGGGTACCGGTGGCTCACCCAGATCATTCTGGCCCTGAGGGTGATCATCGTGCTGGGCTATCTGGCCATTGCCTACATGGGAATCGTCAAGAGGAAACCCTCGTCCACGGTCAGGTCCCTGGTGATGTTCAGCCTGGCGATGGCCGCTTCGCTCTCGGTATCCTGGGGCTCCATCGCGGAGAACTACGCCTCCTTCACCCTCCCTGCGGAATTGAGGCTGTCGCTGCTTTGCTTTTCGATGCTCTCATGGGCGTTCCTTCTGAAACTCGCCCTGGTTTTCCCTTCCGACCACGCCTCCTTCAGGAAAAGGATCCTGGAGGTCGCGATGTTCCTGATACCCGCTTCACTGGCCGCGACCACATTCCTTTCCGCCGGAGCGGAAGGAAACGTGAACTTCAACTGGCCCTACGTAATCTATGTCACGGTCTACTGCCTTTTTTCCCTGGGGATCCTGTTCAGGTCCTCCCGGAAACTTGAAGACCCCCTGGAAAGACGCCAGGTGAGGATCGTCCTGATGGGGGCCCTGCCGGGGGTGGCCGGGCAGGTGGGGCTGCTGTGGTTCTTCACCCTGGTGCTTCCCGACCAGTACACCTTCACCACCCGGCTCATCATCGGCAACGTGCTCTTCCTGCTTCTTGCCCTGCTGCCGGCCACCTTCCTGTACTCCATCAGACGGTACCGGCTCATGGCCCTGGAGGCCAGGATTCGCAGAAGCACCCGCTTCCTTGCCATAAACCTGCTTCTCCTGACCGCCCTTATCGGGGTGCTCTGGGCCTTCGGCGAGTACGTTCTCGCGGGCATCAGAGTCCGAAGCCAGGCGCCCACCCTGGTGCTGGGCCTGCTGCTGGCCATGGGATTCGGCCCGACCCAGCGCCGGATCCGGGCTCGGCTGGAGGAACGCTTCTTCCCCGAGAGGGTCAAACTCAGAATCCTGCTCAGGGACTTCCTTGCCTCGGGAATGGCCAGGTCCGGCGTAGACGAGTTCTGGACGGAGCTGGGATTCAGGCTCGGGGAAGGTCTGGGCACCATGCAGGTGGTTCCGGTGATAAAGAGGGAAGGCGAATGCGTGGAACCCCTGTCGGGTCTGGAAGCCCCCTTTACCTCGGAGGATCTTTTCCTCAGGGACCTCGCAGTAGCCGGGCAGCCCCTGCCTCTGAACGAGATCCTCGGCAGCGGGCGTTTCGACCTGACCGGGGAACAGATCCGGTGGTTCCGAACCCGCAGCGCCGCCCTGCTGATCCCCCTGGTGACCGGAGAGGGCATGCTGGGATTCGTGGTGGTGGGGGAGAAGACCAGCGGCGAGGACTACACTTCCGACGAAATGGAACTGCTATCGGCTCTCTCCGGACAGATGAGCCTCGTGGTGGAGAATCTGGAACTGCTGGAGGAGAGGGTGCGCAAGGAGTCCCTGGAACAGCAGATGGACCTGGCCCGGTCGGTACAGAAGAAACTGCTGCCTGTTTCCCTTCCGGAGATTCAGGGGTGCAGCATCGCCGCAAGGATTATTCCCTGCCTGGACGTGGCGGGAGACTACTACGACGTGTTCCCTCTTCAGGGGGACCGGCTGCTGGTGGCGGTGGGAGACGTTTCCGGCAAGGGCATGGGCCCCGCCCTGATCATGGCCAATCTTCAGGCGTCCATGCGCACCGCCCTGGATGCCGGGCTTCCCCTGAACACCGCCCTGGAGAAGATCAACAGGCTGGTCTGCTCCAGCACCCCCGACGACATGTTCATCACCCTCTTCGCCGGGTGCTATTCCCCGGAGAGTTCCGAACTCATCTACGTGAATGCCGGCCACAACCCTCCGATGCTGTTCAGAGAAGGCGAGGCGGTGAGACTTCTGACGGAGGGGGGAATGCTGCTGGGGGTCCGTTCTCCGGCCGAGTACAGCGTGGGAAGGGTCGAGTGCCGCCCCGGCGACACCCTGCTTCTCTACACCGACGGGGTGACCGAGGTTTTCGACCAAAGGGGCGAGGAATACGGCGAGGAAAGGCTTCGGAACCTGGTCGTATCCCGCCTCGGAGAGTCTCCCGAAAGGATACTCGACTCCATCGAGAGCGAAGTATCGGCCTTCCAGGGGGGCGGGGACTTCCAGGACGATTTTACACTGCTGTTGTTGAAAAGGGAATGAGGGCGGTTCCCGCAGCCCGGATCAGAACCTCCAGAAGACGAGTATCGCGGGAATCGCCGCCGCCATGACCAGGATTGTCAGCGGCAGGCCCGGTTTCCAGTAATCCCCGAAACGGTACCCTCCGGGTCCCATCACAAGGGTGTTGGACTGGTGCCCTACGGGCGACATGAAAGCCGCTGAGGCGCACACCGCCACGGCCATGAGGAATGGGTCCGGCGAGAGGCCCAGACTGCCCGCGGTTCTCAGGGCGATTGGAGCCATCAGCACCGCCGCCGCGGCGTTGTTTATGATGTTTGTGAGCAGGATTGTGGCGATCATCAGGGCCGCCAGGGAAAACACCGGCGGCATCCCCGAACTGAGCGCCAGAAGCGCGTCGGCGACCGCAGATGCCCCTCCCGTGGTCTCCAGGGCCTCCCCTACGGGAATAAGGGCCCCCAGCATGACTATGACCGGCCATTCCACGCTTTCGTAGAGCCGGCGCAGGGGAACCACCCCGGCCAGGGCCATCGCCGCGGCGCCCAGCACCAGGGCCGTCTGCACCTGGAGGAGTCCCGACACCGTTGCCAGCAGGGCAAAAAGGAAGATGGACACCGCCGGCAGCACCCTGGGTCTGTCACCGACCCGGAGGTTCCTCTCCGCCAGGGGAAGACATCCGAGGGAACTGAAGGTGTCCCTGAGCCCCTCCTCGCCGGTCTGCAGAAGGAGGATGTCCCCCCCCCGGAAGGTGATGTCCCCCAGCCTTCTCGTGAGTTTTCTGCCCAGTCTGGCCACTCCCAGCAGGTTGACCCCGTAATGCCTTCTGAGATCCAGTTCCCTGGCCGTGCGTCCGATCATTCCCGAATCGGGCATGACCACGGCTTCGTAGAGGTTTCTTCTGAGGGCGCCCAGGGCTTCCCTGCCCCCGGTTTCGGCGGTCTGAAGCCCTCCGTAGCGGGCGAAGTCCGACAGGAGTTCAGGGTCGGCCTCCACCACCATAATGTCCCCCTCCTTCACCCTCTCCCGGGCGCTGGGGGCGGGAATGCGGCTGCCGTCCCGGACCATTGCCAGCACCAGCACGTCCCACCTGCCCAGGGCAGCCAGGTCCTTCAGGGGCCTTTCGATGAAACGGGAGCCGGGAAGCACCTTCAACTCGCTCACGTACTCCTCGATCCTAAACAGCTCCCGGGGGGCGCCGACCCGCTTCCTCCTGGGCATGAGCCTCCAACCGGCCAGCCCCAGGA
The DNA here is from genome assembly GCA_964607515.1 of uncultured bacterium. GTDB lineage: Bacteria > Fermentibacterota > Fermentibacteria > Fermentibacterales > JCC-6 > UBA6080. The sequence goes on from CAZSKU010000004.1 coordinate 65,054, forward strand.
ATACCACCCCTGCGGCGGCCGCGGGAAGCCCCACCGGCAGGAAGTCGAACATCCTGTAGCCCGTGCCCAGGGCTTCCGTCCGGTACATGGAGACGACGATGTTCGGAGGAGTGCCGATAAGGGTGGTCATTCCGCCCAGAAGGGATCCGAAGGCCAGGGGCATCAGGTACAGGGACGGGTTCCTGCCGCTTCTCCGGGCTATCCTCAGGGCCACGGGCATGAAGATCGCCAACGCCCCCACGTTGTTCATGAATCCGGAAAAGACTGTGACAAGGCATGTCAGCGCGGAGATCTGAAAGACAAGCCCCCCGCCCATCCGGATGAGTGATCCCGCGAAGGCGTCCACCAGCCCGGAGTGAAGAAGGCCGCTGCTCAGGATCAGCACGGCGGCCACGGTGATCACCGCCGGATGTCCGAATCCTGAGAAGGCCCGGTCCGCCGGCACTATACCGCAGACCACCAGGACCATCAGGGCCAGGATCGCTACCAGATCGTACCGGAAGGTCCCCTTCATGAAGAGGACCAGGGCGATTACTATGGTCCCAAGAACCACAAGGTGATCGGACATCGCTCCTCCCTCCCGCACCGGCCGGGTAATCCTACCCATCCCCCGCCCCCCCGGCAATCGGGCTTGCGGTGCGGAGCCGGCCAGGGCTATGGTTCCCTGTCGTCCGCGACCCGCCTCGAACCATGGAGGAAACCATGCCGATCCCCGGCCGCCAGCCTGTAACGGGCTCCCCGAAGGGGGCTGGAGTGCTGCTGCACCCCACCAGCCTTCGGGGTCCATGGGGCATCGGCACCCTGGGTGACGAGACCGGGGCTTTCCTGGACTGGCTGCGGGAGGCGGGATTCACCTGGTGGCAGGTGCTTCCAATGAACCCCACGGGTTTCGGGAACAGCCCCTACCAGCCTCTGTCCTCGTTCGCCGGCAACCCCCTTCTGATATCCCCGGCGACTCTCCACGGAATGGGTCTGCTGACCGCCGGAGAGGTTTCTAAGGCCGGCATCCCGGCCTCCGGAAGGGTCCGGTGGGATGCGCTTTTTCCGGGAAGGCTGAAGCTGGTTCGCCTGGCCGCCGAAAGGGCCCTGAAAGACGGCCTGCCGGGATTCGAGCAGTTCTGCGGGGCGGCATCGTCCTGGCTCGACCCCTGGGCGGAGTACGCCTCCCTCAAGGAGGAGGCCGGAGGCGCCTCCTGGAGGGCGTGGAAGGCACGGCATCCGGACCCCCGCAGGGTTCTTGTACACCGGATGGTGCAGTTCCTGTTCCGGAACCAGTGGGACTCGGTCCTGGAACACTGCGCACAGATTGGCATCCGGGTGCTCGGGGACCTGCCGATATACTGCTCACTTGACAGTTCCGACGTGTGGTCCTCCCCGGAACTGTTCCAGCTGGATAAACAGGGGGAACCGGTCTGCGTGGCGGGAGTCCCGCCGGACTACTTCTCCGCAACGGGGCAGCTCTGGGGGAACCCGCTTTACGACTGGCGCGTCCACAGGGCCAGCGGCTACCGCTGGTGGACCGGCCGGATCGGCAGGATGCTGGAGATGTTCCACGGAGTCCGCATAGACCACTTCAGGGGTTTCTGCGATTACTGGGAAGTCCCCGCGGATTCGCCCACTGCCCGGACGGGAACCTGGAGGAAGGGGCCCGGCAGGGAGCTGTTCGACCGGGTCCGGGAGAACCTGGAAGGTCCGCTGCCCATCGTGGCCGAGGACCTGGGCATCATCACCCCCGAGGTGACGCTGCTCAGACGGGAGCTGGGTTTCCCTGGAATGGTGGTTCTGCAGTTCGCCCTGGAGGACGGCACGTTCGACCCGGCCCGGCTGACCCCAGATACCGTCCTGTATACCGGAACCCACGACAACGACACCACTGCGGGATGGGCCGAGGGAGCGGGACGGCCCCTGGGATTCACCCTGGACCGGGTTCTCAGAATCGCCCTGGACTCTCCGGCCGACCTGGTGGTATTCCCGGTCCAGGACCTGCTGGGACTGGGGAGCGACTGCCGGATGAACACTCCGGGCACTTCAGCGGAAGCGAACTGGAGCTTCCGGCTCCCGAAGGGCTCTCTGGACCTCCGGACGGCCCGCAGGTGGAGGCGTCTTCTGGCATCCAGGGAGGGGGCTTGACCGCGGCCCCCGGAATGCTGTATCTCACACGGTGAGCGAGGGGAGGTAGAAAGTGCCGGGCGTTCTTATTTTATTGGCGGTTACATCCCAATTCAATGCACAAATCTCCGGCGATGTGACCAGCGGCGCCTCTCCCCTGATCATAAACGAGTTCATGGTCCTCCCCACGGCTTCCACCACCCAGCTTTCCGGGCAGTGGGTGGAGGTCCACAACCGCAGCCAGGACTGGATAAACCTCTCCGGCTGGACCCTTTACAACCATGCAGGCGACGTTCACGTATTCGGCACCTACATGCTCCCCCCCGAGGGCTACTTCGTGCTGGGCGCATGCCCGGATTATGACGAGAACGGCGGCTATACGCCCAACGGCGTCTGGTCCGACTTCGCCCTTTCCCGCTACGGCGAGCTGACCCTCTACTCCCCCGGAAGGGATTACGCCGACATGGTGGACTGGGACGGTTCGTGGCCGGTGGAGAACGGAGCTTCCTGCGAACGGATCAATCCCGGTTGGGAGTCCGGAATCTCCTCCAGCTGGGGAGCGGCCCAGAGCGCCTTCGGTCTGGGCGACCTGGGCACCCCGGGCAAGCAGAACAGCATTTACTCCAATTCCTTCGCCCAGAACAGCTGGGCCTTCATCAAGGCCTTCATCAACTGATACCCGACCCCTGAGAACAGCTCGAGCAGGGACTCGCGGCGCCTATTTGCGGCCGCAGTCGAACCTCTTCGCCGAGGGATAGCTGTCAAGGTCGTATCTGATGCAGGTCTCGGGCATCTCCACCCTGTCCAGCCTCACGTCGGCCTCCTGCAGGAACTGGGCGGCGTAACCCGACTGATAATCGCTGAATACCACCACCCGGCGGATTCCGGTGGAAACCAGGGCCTTGGCGCAGTTGGGGCAGGGCATGTTGGTGATGTAGGCCGTGGCCCCGTTCAGGGAAATTCCGTTTCTGGCAGCCTGGCAGATGGCGTTCATCTCCGCGTGGTTGGTCCGGATGCAGTGGCCGTCCACCAGCAGGCACCCTACCTCGTCGCAATGGGGCAGACCCGGAAGGGATCCGTTGTAGCCGGTGGCCAGGACGTGCTTGTCCCGGACCAGCACACAGCCGCAGTGCATCCGGGGGCATGTGGCCCGCTCGCTGGCCAGCATGGCGAGCTTCAGGAAATACTGATCCCAGGAAGGTCTCATGGATGCTCCTTATGAGTCAGGGTTTCCAGTCCAGTTGTAGCCCGGCGTCGGTTCTGGAAGGGCCCTCGGTCTGTTCATATCCCGAGCCCAGGCTATCCCTGCCGTACCCGTGAAACCTGCCAATTCTGAACCTCAGCCGCCAGCCCCGGGCCGGTTCCACCGACAGTGACGCCTGCAGCAGGGCGCTTCGTCCGTAAAGGGCGCAGGAGCCGAACTCCCCCGGGAAGGACAGCCGGTAGACGTACACCCTGGAGGCGTAGCCCTCGGTGTCAGCCGCAGCAGCGGAGGCCGAGACCTCCAGGGTGCCCGTCAGGCGATGACTCACCCGGAACTCCGCCCCGGCGCCCAGAAGCGTCGAGTCCCCCTCCCTCACGGCGCAGCACGGAAGACGGAGGGTCAGGGATGTTCCTCCGCCGGGGCTCCAGGCGGCTCCGGCCACCCCCCTGAACACCGTTCCCTCCCGGGAGTCGGATACCGTGAGTTTCTGCAGCAGAGCCGTCCGGGGGAAAGGGCTTTCCTCCCCCTGCAGCCCCGCCTCGGCCACCGTTTCATCGCCCCGCTGCATCACCGACAGGCCCGAGGTCAGGGTGCACCCCCGGCCGGGCCTCCATCGGATTCCGTACCCGGCGGCCAGGTCATGGTTCGACCCGAACGGGCGGGATGACCTGTGAGCAGGGAATCCAGAGGGGTATCGGCCGACGGTGAGGGCATGCCGGAAGTTCCCATCGTCCCCGTGGACCCCGGCGAGAAAGGCCGCGGAAACCCTCCCTCCGTCAAACCCGACGCAGGCTTCTCCGGTGATGCCCCGGCGGTCGCCGGCCAGGCTCAGGTCTAACCCGGCTCTACCGGAAACCGTCGAGGAATCGCCGGTGCGCCGGACCATGGCTCCGGACAGACCGAACCTGTCCCCCGACAGTCTGGCGAAGGAAAACCACTCTTCAACGGAGCCCCGTCGGTCCAGTTCCGAGGAGGATCTGTGAAGGCCGTCCCCCGAGGGATCCACCCTGGAGATGCCCTGCAAAACCGTAAGGCCCGTTCCGCCCCACCGGAATTCGGCTCCAGCCCCGGTTAGGGGTTCGCCGTCGCAGTCGCCGGGGCTGGTGGCCGGTTCCAGAACCTCCCGGTGGACCGGCGGCTTCGCCAGGGACAGGGGACTCCCGCCGGTCGAGAATCCTCCGTGGTCGCCGGTCAGTCCCAGGGCGGACCTCATTCTCAGGTACCCGCCCGCGATGCTCGAAAGGGGACGGTTCCCGGCCCAGGACAACCCTCCCGCCGCCAGGTCGCCCCACTCCTCGCCGGGGTCCTTCTCCGTGAGAAGCACCGCCCCGAACCTTCCGGCACGGAAGGACCACCTGTTGAAGAAGGCCCATTCGTCGCCCGCCCAGAGGTTCTCCAGCACCCCCCGGGGACCGGGGTACCTTCTCTCGAGCCGGAACCTCGCCTCGTCCGCCCTGAGAGTGGGAACAGCCAGCAGGGCAAGCGCCACGACGAGTCTCATTCGGCGTACAGGTGGCGGAGCAGGACTTCCAGGGTGGCGGGCCCGACACCGGGAACCGCCTCCAGCTCCTCCACCCGCTCCACCGGGCCGTTCTCCGAAATCCAGGACAGGATGGCCGACGCCCGGGATGGGCCGATGCCCGGAATCGCCTCGAGCTCCCTTCCGGTGGCGGTGTTGACGTTCACCGGGAACACCACCGGACACTCCTCCGCCTGTGTCCGAATCGGGGAGACCGGTTCGGGTTCGAAGCCCGGGGATCCCCAGCCAACCTCCGCCAGGTGGGTTCCGCCAAGGTCAGGGTGGGTTCCGTAGCCGTAGCTGACCGATGCCCGCCCGGTCTCGAAACCCGCCGAGAATCCCAGACGGGCGGGACCCGTGAGACAGCCCGCCCCCAGAACCAGCCCCGGCGCCGGTGAAAAGGCCGCGCAGAAGCCGAACTCCGAGCCGGTGTATCTGTGGAACACCGCGGCGCCGGAGATGTGAAAACCCGGCAGGGGAACCACTCCGGCGCTCAGGAATACTGCCCTGGGGACCGCCGGCGCCCCGGCAAGCTCCGTGGACAGGGCACCCCGGCACCCGCCTCCGAGGTAGATGCCTTCCAACGGCCGGCACACCGCCCCGGCGTCCACCCCCAGCGCGGTCTTCGAACCGTAACCGTCCATGGAAAGCCGTCTTCCCGAAAGGGAAACTCCTGCCACCAGCCCCCGGGCAAGCCTGAAAGCCCCCGCAGCAGCAGCTGTGAATTCGGAATACCCGCCGTGGCAGGTGCTCGTCAGCATCACCCCGACGCCCGCTCCCGAGATGAAGGTGTTTCCCGCAAGGGACACCCGCTGGAGTTCCCTGAGGCCGAAGGGCCTGGAGGCCCCCAGACAGACTCCCCGACCGTCCAGCATGCCGGGGGCGGCGGGGTTCAGGGAAAGGGCGGCGGCATTCCTGGGAAACAGGGCGCCGGCGAACCCGTGAAGCCAGGGGGACTCCGCAACCGGTTCGAAGGCTCCGGGCAGGGCGGCCGCCAGCAGAAGCACCGCAAAGCAGAAATACCTGTCCATACCCACCGGTACGGTCCGGAACCGGGATTTTTCAAGGAGGATTGACCGGGGAAGACCGGGGTGTAATGATTTATGCCTGAAAACCGTGGACTGGAGGTGCCTGCCGTGAGAAACCGTTTCGCCCTCGTGATGCTGTTCTTCGCCTGCGCCGCCCTGGGCGGCGGTGTTCCATGGTCCAGGTACAACCTCATCGACTCGCCCACGGCCCACATGCTGCACCACACCGAGATCAGCGCCGGGGCCAGCTTCGCCCCATACTCCCTGGAGGATTCGTCCGGCTCCTCCTCCACGGAGTTCTCCTTCGGAACCTTCGTGGAGGTGGGCATCCTCAACCGGGGTCAGGTGGGAGCCACCTTCATCAGCGAGGGGGGCATAAGCGGCACCGCAAGGGTCCTTCTGATGCGGGAAACCATCAAGACCCCGGGCATCGCCTTCGGTTGCGAGAACATCACCGGAGAGGAGAATTACGAGGCCTACACCCGCAACGACAGCCTCTACGACTACGGGCGGAGCCAGAATTTCTCCATCTACGGGGTCATCACCAAGGACTTCAGCTACTATCTCAGCCTGCCGGTCTGCGCCAGCCTGGGTTTCGGCACCGGTCGTTTCGTCCAGGAGGACGGCGCAGGAGACGCCGGCGAGAACCCCCTTCCCGGGCTGTTCGGAAGCCTCATGTTCCATCCCTCCAGGGCCTCCGAGGTGGTTGTGGAGTGGGACGGACGCGACCTGAACATCGGCGGCTCCTACGGGGTCTCATCCAGCGTCTTTCTGCAGCTGGCCTTCGCCGAGGTGGAACAGCACTTCCGCTCCGAGGACCTGCGCGACCCCGCCGATCCCGGCCAGGCGCCCAAAGTGGCCCTTTCGGTGAACGTGACCCTGGGCCCCCTGTTCCGGCGCACCGAGCTCAACCCCTATCAGAGGCTGCGCTTCACCGAGAACGACGAAGCCCTGGAAGCCATCCGCAGGGAACGGGAAGAGGCCCGCCGCCGGATCGAGGAGCTGGAGCGCTCCATCCGCTGACCCTTCATCGCCCTGTCTTGACATTGCGCCGTTGCGGCGCAATGCTATCTCGTTGAATAGTTTACAAACAGTTAATTAATTAATCGCTCTTTCGGAGGCATGGCACTACCAGGCACATTAGAGTTCGAGCGCGTAATTAAACGCACGCGGCTTACGCCCCAGGCCATCGAAGTTCTGAAGCAGCGCTTCCCGGACGTATCCGATCCGGTAAGGAAGTGGTTGCCCGGAAAACCCCGGTGGGAGAGGGTGCTTCCGGACCTGGACGTTCTCACTGCGGAACTCCGGTCCCTCAGGAAGCGCAGGGGCAAGGTGGTGCTTTACGGGCACGACGACATGGACGGGATCACCGGGCTGTTCATCGGCCTGAGGATCCTTCGCAACGAAGGCTTCACCGTGGTCCCCATCATTCCCCGCCGGGAGATAGAGACCTACGGCATCCGTCCTGGCAGACTGCAGGGGGTTCTGGAACCCGGCGATCTGCTCCTGACGGTGGATTACGGCTGCAGCGCCCTGGAGGGGGTTGCCTGGGCCCGGCGGAACGGTTCCAGGGTGGTCATCACCGACCATCACATGCTCAACCCCCCCCTGCCCGACGCCCATGGAATCATTGATCCTCAGACCTCCGGTCCCCCGGCGGCCGACCTGGCCGGATGCGGCGTACTCTATGCCGCCCTGACCTCCATCTTCCCGGCCTACGAGAACGACCCGCAGCTCCTGGCGGCGGTCGCCCTGGGCACCATCAGCGACAGGGTTCCCCTGACCGAGTGGAACCGGTACCTTCTGCACTGCTTCAGCCTGATCAGACTGGACCACCTCACCGAAGGCCTCCGGCTGCTCATGGAGGAGTGGCCCTGCCGGGAGGGCAACTGGACCGGATCCATGGTCCGTTCCCACATCACCAGCACCGTTGGGAAAGGGTGCAACTCGGGCATCTCCAACATGCTGGACTTCCTGTTCAGCTTCGACCGGCGCTGGTGCAGGACCCTCTGGAAGCAGATGCTGAAAAGCAGCGAGGAGAGGGGCCAGATTCTCAGCGAACTGGTTGGAAGGGCCATGAACATGAAGGACCCCGAGGCCGACGCCTTCGGCATGATCCTGGTGTTCATGGACGACATTCCCCCGGGAATGGGGGGAACTCTGGCCAGCCGGTTGTGCCGGATTCACCGCCGTGGAACCATCGTGGTCACCAGGCGGGAGGACGGAATGCTCGTGGGGGACACCCGGTCGGTGGGCGACTGGAACATGGCGGGGTTCCTGGTCAGCATGCGCGACGTGTTCTCCAGCGCCGGGGGCCACTACCGGGCGGCGGGATTCAGCTACGAGAGCCCTGACTGGTACGCCCTGAGGGAACTCCTGCTCAGCAACATGGCGGAGTATCCCACCCATCCGGTTCCCCATCCCCATATAGACCTTTATCTCGAGGAACTGCCCGATCCCAGGGTCTTCACGAGCCTGGCGCCCTTCGGCCCCGGCTTCCTTCCGGTGGCGGTGAAGATCGGCAGCATGCGGTACCTGCTGCAGCTTCACCCCAACGGACAGAGCACCTGGTGCATTACCGAGGACAGCGGGGAATGACCCATCTTGTAACCGGCGCGGCAGGTTTCATCGGAAGCCGGCTCTGCCGGGAACTCCTGGCGGGGGGCCGTTCAGTGGTGGGGGTGGACTGCCTTCGGGAAAGCTACAGCCCCGCCCTGAAACTCATGAACCTGTCCCCCCTGACTGACTCCCGGAGCTTCACCTTCTCCCGGGGCGACCTGTCCCGGGAGACCTCCTTCCTGGAGGACCTTGTTCCGGAAGGACCGCTGACGGTCCACCACCTGGCCGCCCGTGCGGGAGTGCGGGGTTCATGGGGAAGCAGCTTTCCGGAGTACTCCAGAGACAACATCGCCGCCACCCAGAACCTCCTGGAATGGGCCGTGTCCCGGGGCGGGGTCAACCACTTCGTCTACGCATCGTCTTCATCGGTGTACGGAATCCCCGGGGAAATGCCCATGAGGGAGGGCTCCACCCCGACCCTTCCCCACTCCCCCTACGGGGTGACCAAGCTGGCGGCCGAGAATCTGGTGAGACTCTACGGCGCCAATCACGGGCTAACCTGGACAGCGCTGAGGCTGTTCACCGTGTACGGTCCCGGACAGAGGCCGGACATGGCCTTCCACAGGTTCATCCGGTCCATCCTGAAGGGCTCGTCCGTGACTGTGTTCGGAGGCGGCGGCCAGGTCAGGGACTACACATACGTGGACGACGTGGTCCGGGCGATGATCCTGGCCGCGGAGTCCCCGGGCGGCACGGTGATGAACGTGGCCGGGGGTTCCGGGGCCACTGTCGCCCGGGTTCTCGACATTCTGCAGGACATCCTGGGGAAGGCGGTTTCCGTGACCCGTCTGCCGGAGCAGCCCGGCGACGTGCCCGCCACCCTGGCCGACACCCGAAGGGCCGAGGAGGTCTTGGGGTGGAAACCCTCCTGCCCCCTGGAGGAAGGGCTCGCCCGGGAAGCGGACTGGGTCAGGTCAATACCCGAACACCTCTAGGTGCACCTCGTTGCTCCAGCTTGTCAGGTGGTAGTCGTTTTCCGTCTCCAGCGCATAGTACCAGTGGCCTGCGGGCAGCCCCGGGTCGGTGTGCTCCAGAAGGCTCCTGTTGCCGGTCTCCAGTATCAGGGTTGCCCTGTCCGGGTTCTGCTGCACCCCCGAGGTGCCTGACCTGTAGAGCCGATACCTCAGAAAGTTGCCGTCCGGGCACTGGGTCCAGCGGAGCACCGCAGAGTTTTCCGCCTCTATCCTTCCGGTCAGCGCCGAATTCCCGGGGGGCAGGGGAGGCTCCGTGGGATTTCCCTGCTGGCACGACACCGCCACCCCCAGGAGCGCCCCCAGGAAAAGGATCTTCCTCATGCCGTCCACCTCCCGGCTTCGGGTCGGGTCATTCCGTTATGTCGTCCAGGTTCCTGGGCTCCAGCTTGAAGGCGCTGAAGGAGTACCAGACCACTCCTATCATGGAGGAGAACTGCTGTCCCTGGCTCACCGTGAAGCCGTAGATGCCGAGGTCGTCCACCACGCACTCTCCGGAGCCGTCGTCCACCATGAACTCGCCGTATCCCAGGTCGGGGTCCACAACCTCCAGGTCGCTGATTTCGCAGAGAACCCCTTCCCACTTCTCCTGGGACAGGTCTCCGGTGGCAATGGGCCTGGGCTGGGGCACAGGATGTCCTGGATCCCTCAGGACCACCTCGGGGCCGGTGATCTCGGTGAATCCGTAGTACTCCTCCACCTCCCCGGAAATCACCACGCTGTCGCCCCGGGCCAGATCATCAAGAACTCCGTCGTACCCGAAGATCACCAGACCGCTCCATTCACCGCCGTCCTGGTCCTGGATCACGGCGTACTGGGAGCCGCCCGGGGCGTAGTACTCGTCGCCACCCACGGTCACTATCCCGGTCACGCTCACCGTCTGGCCCTCGTAGGGGGAACTGCCGGCCTGCCCCTGGACCTGGTAGCAGGTGAGGACCCCGCCACCCCCGCCTCCGCCGCTACCCGAGACATCCTGGTTGTCCCTGGGCTGGATCCTCCACTGGTCGAACTCGTAGAAGAGAGGGCCGGCTGCGGACACCGTGTCTCCCACGGAGGGCTCGTTGTAGTCGCCCCGGTTTCCCAGGAAGCACGATCCGCTGCCGTCGTCTATCTCGTAGCTGTACTGGCTGGCTGACAGCACCACCGCGTCGGTAACCGAGACCACCACTCCTTCCCACTGCTCATCCTTCACGGCTTCGGTCGAGAGGGACCCCTGAGGGGGCAGGTCATGGCCGGATCCATGGACCGTTATGTCTTCCAGGTAACTGAGTTCCGTCATCCCGTAGTATTCGCTCACCTCACCGGACACGCTGATGCTGTCGCCCCGGGAGAGGGAGGCGGCCTGGTCGCCGAAGAGCACCAGACCGCTCCAGGGCCCTCCCGTCGCGTCCCCGAGCACCGCGAATCCGCCGTAGAGTTCACCTCCCCCGGCGGTGACTATGCCGGTAACCCTGACCTGCATCCCCTCGTAAGGCGAGGTTTCTGACTGACCCTGCACCTGGTAGCACGACAGCTCGCCTCCGGCGCCGCTCGAGTCGGGAACGGACACGGGTACTTCGTTGCTCCAGGAAACCAGGGATTCGGTGTCGGTGGTCCTGACGGCGTAGAACCAGTCGGAATTCCAGGGAAGCCCCTGGTCCGCCGCGCTGACGGTTCCCGGGTTGCTGATGACCGCCACGATAACCGCTCCGGAGGGATTCTGGGGGATGCCCGGGGTGGCGGACCTGAACACGGTGTAGTCCGCGAAATCGGCGTCGGGGCAGGCGCTCCAGGAAAGGGTGACCGTGTTGCCGTTCACCGAAGCCGAAAGGACGGACGGCGTCGGGGGGGTTCCGGTGCCGGCCGGGTTCGTCTCGTCGTCGCCGCACGCGGACCACAGCAGAAGCGCCGCGGACAGCGACAGCAGGACATGGCTGGTTTTCATGTCAGTTCCTCCAGGCGATTGGAAACTCCACAGATATGAGCCGGTATCTGAGGTCGGGCCCCTCGAAGCCCGGCTGCATCACGTTGAAAACCACAAGAAGAGCCCCCTCGTGGGGCCGGAGCACCTTGGCTATCCTGTAGGCGAAACTCAGCCGGTACTCCTCCGGCGCTTCCAGCTCCCTGAAGACCAGGGCCCTGGACCTGCCGTCGTACATTATCAGCTTCACCAGAACCGGATCTGGAAACCAGTCCGCGGCGCGTTCCGTGGTCATCGCGGGAACCTGCTCAAGCACCATGGTATAGGTGACTCCGGGATACCAGGTGTAGTAGGGTTCAACCGAGAACACCACCGTGTCAGGGGGCACTCCGGCGTCGGTAAGCTTGTGGTCCACCAGCACCTGGCCCCCGTTTTCGGCGGTTATCCTCAGCCTTCTGAGGCCGGCCGATGCCAGGGAAAGCACGCTGTCCGGAGCCTTGTCGGCGGACGCGCCTTCGTCGGAGATCAGTACGCTGTACCTTTCCACCACCCGGTAGGGGGAGGTGGCAAGGATTTCAAGGTCCGCCCAGGGAAACCCGCTTCCGTCCTGGACTCCGTAGGACATCCAGGCCGCGTGGGTCCCCCCCGGGGAAGCGCCAAGGTACCGGAATGACGCCGAATCCATGGCCGCGGAAACCGCCGTAGCCGCCGCCAGAACCAGAACTGCCCGCATCAGATCCCTCCCGGTTTGTCCCTTCCGGACGATGTGATATGATAATGCAACACCGCCGCGGAGGCGAGAAAGGGGTCGGAATGACGGGCATTCCAGCGGTCCGGGAGCCTTCCAGCATTGCGCCCTTCTTCAAGGTCCTGGCCCGAACCCCGGTCCCGGTCCATGTCGATGCGGGCTTCATGGCGGAAATCGGATTCAGACGGCAGACCGACGTAAGACTTCTGGAACTGCTGCACTACCTGGGCTTCATGGACAACTCCCTGCAGCCCACCTCCCTGTGGAAGGACTACGCCTCGGCCCTCGACGAGGAGAACAGGCTTGCCATCCTGGGCACGGTCGTGGCCGAGAAGTACGCCGACGCGCTGAGAATCGGGGGGACGGACGGCATCTCCCCGTTGAACGGCAAGGCCGTGATGGCCTTCTTCAAGGGAGAGACCGGGGCCGGCGACACAGAGGCCGCCTACATGGTGCTGACCCTGCAGATCCTGGTGGACCTGGCCCGGCTTCCCGCCGCCCTTCCGTCCCCGGTCCGGGGCAGGACCTGTCCTGCTCCCGATAGAGAAGCCCGCGAAACCTCCCGCCCGGTGGACGAAAGGCCTATGACCCTCACTCTCAACATCACCCTGGACCCCGTCGGGAACCCGGAGCTGGCAGCCCTCGTGAGGCGGGTGCTGGAAGATGCAGCCCGACGGTGAACCTCTCACAGGGCATTCCGGTCTTCCTTCTTGCTTTTGTCTGTGAATTCATCGACAGCACTCTGGGCATGGGGTACGGAACCACCCTGACGCCAGTGCTCCTGATGATGGGGTTTTCCCCGGTGCAGATAGTGCCCGTGGTTCTTCTGTCGGAGCTTGCCACAGGCGCTCTGGCGGCCCTGATGCACCACCGGGCCGGGAACGCGCTGTTCGACTTCAGGAACTCATCCGGGCACCGGCTGGTTCGAAAGATGGGAAAGCTCGGCTACATCCCCCGGTCGCCGGACGCGAGAATCTCCATGGTACTGGGGCTGTGCAGCCTGACGGGCGCCGTGGGCGCCGCTTTCCTGGCGGTATCCATCCCGGCCTTCCATCTGAAGCTTTCCATCGGCGTCATAGTGACTCTTATGGGAGTTGTGATCCTTCTCCGGCGCAGGGGCGCTCCCAGGTTCAGCTGGAAAAGGATCACCGCCCTCGGGGTTACCGCGGCCTTCAACAAGGGGTTGTCCGGCGGGGGCTACGGCCCCCTGGTGACCGGCGGACAGATCCTCAGCGGAGTTGCTGCCAAGAGCGCCGTGGCAATCACCAGTCTGGCGGAGAGCTTCACATGCCTGGTGGGGGTGCTGGCCTACCTGGCGGCGGGCACCGGAATAGACTGGACCGCCGCGCCGGCCCTTATCCTCGGGGCCATGTGCAGTGTGCCCTTCAGCGCCCTGGCTGTTAAAAGGATGAACCTGCGGCGGTTCACCCTGGTGGTTGGAACCGGAACTCTGATCCTGGGTCTGTTCACCCTCTACAACCTGCTCTGACTGCCGCCCTCTTCCGCCTTGACGACCGTCACCGACCACACCAGGGCTTCGGTCCAGACGATTCTTTCGGCTCTGGTCACCGCAAGCAGGTCCGCCTCGAAGGGTTTGAGGCTCTTCGAGTCCTCCGGGGTGCAGGCCACGGTGATCCCGCCCAGGGACGCCGCCATGGACAGGTTGTTCTCGCTCTTGAACCGCCGGGCCTCCTCGATTATCCTCAGGGCCGCTTCACCGGACTTCAGGGCTTCCGGGTCGCCCGGGTCCCGAAGGGGCCACGGCGCCACGTGGATGCTGGGGTGACCCTCCCGTTCCCGGAAGACCAGGTTGTACAGTTCGTCAGTAATGTGCACCATCACCGGGGCGAAGAGCCTTAGCACCCCGTAGAGGGCCCGGTAGAGGGCGTGCTGCGCCGCCCGGCGGGACACCGGGTCGGAGCCGTAAAGCCTGGCCTTCACTATCTCCAGATAGTTGTCGCACAAGGCTTTCCAGAAGAAGGTCTCCGCCTCGCCCACACAGGAGGAGTACTCGAAATCGTTCATTCCCGCCGTGGCCCTGGCCACGGTCTCCGACAGTCTGGCCAGGATCCACCGGTCGAAGGGGTGAAGCTCCGGCGTGTCTTCCGGAAGGTAGTCCTCCAGATGGCCCGCGGCGAACCGGGCGGCGTTCCACAGTTTTGTCACCAGCCTCCGGCCCTCCCCGAGCACGTCCTCGCTGAAGACCACGTCGGTGCCCAGGCGGCTGGAGCAGGCCCAGTACCTCAGCTCGTCGGCGCTGTAAACCTCCAGGGCCGCCAGGGGGTCGCCAGCCACGTTTCCCTTGCTCTTGGACATCTTCTCCCGGCTGGGGTTCAGGGCGTGGCCGGAGATCATCACCGACTCCCAGGGGATCCGCTCCTGGTGAAGGTGTGCCTTGACTATGGTGTAGAAGGCCCAGGTGCGGATGATGTCGTGGGCCTGGGGCCTGAGGCTCATGGGAATTCCGATCTCCCGCTGATCGGTCTCGCCCCACCTGATGTTGATCTGCGGGGTGAGGCTGCTGGTGGCCCAGGTATCCATCACGTCGGTCTCCGGAAGGAAGTTGGTGCAGCCGCAGTCGGGGCACGGCTCCTCCGGGGAGTCCGTCAGGGGATCCACCGGAAGCTGGTCTTCCGAGGCGAAAACCGGGCTGCCGCAGCCGGCGCAGTACCACAGGGGGAATGGAACCCCGAAGTATCGCTGTCTGGATATGCACCAGTCCCACCTGAGGTTCTCCACCCAGTGGTCGTACCGGACCCGGAAGTGGCCGGGTCTCCATTCAATGCTTCGGCCCCTGGCAAGGAGGTCCTCCTTCATGTCCAGTATCCGGATGAACCATTGCTCGTTGACCAGGTACTCCAGCGGAGTGCCGCACCGCTCGTGGGCGTTGACCGGGTGGGTTATCTCACGCCCCCCCCGGGCGAAGCCTTCCTCCCGGAGACGTTCCACCAGAACCTGCCGGGCCTTCTTCCAGAACATCCCCGCCAGGAATCCTGCCTTCTCGTTCATGTGGCCCCGGCTGTCGAGGACGATCCTCAGTTCCAAACCGAAGTCCTGCCACCACTGGATGTCGGTCGTGTCCCCGAAGGTGCAGCACATGACCGCGCCGGAGCCCTTCTCCATGTCCACCGCCGGGTCGGTGTGAACCGCGACCTCCCTGTCGAACAGGGGGACCCTGACCCGGGCGCCCTTCAGATGCACGTACCTTGCATCGCCGGGGTTCACGAACACCGCCACGCAGGCCGGAAGGAGTTCCGGTCGGGTGGTGGCAATGGGAATGTTCCCGGAACCGTCGGCCAGGGGGAACAGGAGGTCGTGGAAGAAGCCCGGAAGCTCCCGGTCCTCGGTCTCCGCCTGGGCCACCGCGGTGCCGCATTCGGGACACCACAGGGTGGGGGACTCCTTCCGGTACACCCGGTTCCTGCGCACCAGGTCCAGGAAGGAACGCTGGCTGATCCTCTGGACCCATGGGTCTATGGTGGTGTAGAGGAGGCTCCAGTCGCAGCTGAAGCCGAAGCGGGTCCAGAGATCCTTGAACTGCTCCTCGGCCCGGGCGGTGACCTCCAGGCAGAGCTTCACGAACTCGGCCCGGGGCATGTCCGTGGCCTTGACCCCCTTGACCTTCTCCGTGAACCTCTCGCTGGGCAGGCCGTTGTCGTCGAAGCAGAACGGGTAGAAGACCCGGTCGCCCCTCATCCTGCGGTACCTGGCGACCACCTCCGCCTGAACGTAGCTGAACACGTGCCCCATGTGGATCATGCCGCTGACCGTCGGAGGCGGGGTGTCTATGGAGAACACCGGGCCCTGACCCATGGGGTCGTAACGGAAGATCCCCGATTCCGCCCAGGACTTCTGAAGCCGGGCCTCGGCCTCCCGTGGATCGTACCTCTTAGGCATGGACAATGGGGAGCCCTCCTATTCCCTCCAGCCCTCCGTCATGAGCCGGGCTGTCACTTCCACGATGTTGTCTATGTCCACCCTGATCTGACCCAGGGAGTCCCTGTCCCTGACCGTCACCTTCCGGTCCGTCAGGCTGTCGAAGTCAAGGGTGATGCAGAAAGGTGTGCCGATCTCGTCGTTTCTCCTGTACCTTTTGCCGATGGACCCGGTGACGTCGAAGAGCACCGGCCAGTGGGGTCTCAGGGCCTGCTCTATCTTCTCGGCCTCTTCGGAGAGTTTCTTTGAGAGGGGCAGCACCGCAGCCTTCACCGGGGCGAGCTTCCTGTCCAGGGAAAGCACGACCCTTTCCCGACCCTCCACCTCCTCGGTGCGGTAGGCGTCCAGTAGCACCGCCAGGAAGGTCCTGCCCAACCCCCCGGAGGTCTCCACCACATGGGGGACGAACTTCTCTCCGGTAATAGTGTCGTGGTAGCGGAGATCCTTTCCCGAGGAGTTCATGTGGGCGCTCAGGTCGAAGTCGGTCCGGTTGGCAATCCCCTCCAGCTCCCCGAAACCTTCCCCACCGGCGAAGGGGAAACGGTACTCGATGTCCGTGCAGCCCGCTGCGTAATGGGCCAGTTCGCTTTCATCGTGGGGCCTGAGCCTGAGATTGTCCCGGCGGATGCCCAGGGTATCCGTGTACCAGCGAAGCCGCCGGTCGATCCAGTAGTCGTACCACCTTCCGGTATCCTCGGGCCGGCAGAAGAACTCCATCTCCATCTGCTCGAACTCCCGGCTCCGGAAGATGAAGTTTCTCACGGTGATCTCATTTCTGAAGGCCTTGCCGATCTGGGCCACCCCGAAGGGAACCGTGAGCCTCGTGGAAGTCACGATGTTCTGGAAGTGGGTGAAGATGGACTGGCAGGTCTCGGGTCTCAGGTAGACCACCGCCGATTCGTCCTCCACGGGCCCCATGAAGGTCTTGAACATCAGCCCGAAATCCCTGGGTTCCGTGAGTTCTCCGCCGCACTCGGGGCAGCGGGAGCCCGGCACCTGGTCGGCCCTGAACCGGCTTCTGCACTGCCTGCAGTCAACAAGGGGATCGTGAAAGTTCCTGAGGTGCCCCGACGCCTCCCAGACCCCGGGGTGGGTGATTATAGCCGAATCCACTCCCACCACGTCGTTCCTGGTGCGCACCATTTCGTTCCACCAGAGATCGGCTATGTTCCGCTTGAGTTCCACCCCCAGGGGGCCGTAGTCCCAGGCCGACTGAAGACCTCCGTATATCTCGCCGGATGGGTAGACGAATCCCAGCCTCTTGCAGAGGCTTATCACATCGCGCATTCTGTCGGGCTCCCGGGATCCCTGTTCCGTTTCAGGTTGCATCGAGCATGTCCTCCATGATACGAAGTGCCTTCAGGGGCATCCTCTTGTCGAGGTGTGTTTCAGTGTACTCCCTGAGAAGGCCGAGACACTGCCGGTAGCCTCCCGGCCACAACCTCACCCTTGCCACCCTGTCCAGAGGCGCCTGTGCGGACCCGGACAGGAATTCGAGAATCCCCGGCGACACCGGAATGTCCCCGGGGCGGCAGCCGCTGCACACGGCGCCTCCCTCAAGGGGGTTCCACCGGGGATTATCCCCCAGTCCTCCGCCGCAGACGGAGCAACAGTCAGCAGTCATCCCATGTCCGGACAGGGCCAGCAGTCTCTGAACCCCCCCGCAGATCACCGGCAACGGGGGGGTGTCTTCCTCCAGCAGGCTGAAGACCCGGTCCAGCAGGTGGTAAACCGGCTCGGAGGGCTCATTCCCGTGGCTCACCACTGAAAGCAGCCACTCAGAAAAAACCCCGGCGCCGGCGAACGCGGCGGGATTCTCCCGAAGCCCCTCCCGATGCCTCACCACGGAGACCTCGGTGACCGTGTCCATTTCACGCCCTTCCCTGCGGGAAAGGGTGAATTCCGCCTCCGAGAACAGCTCGACCCTGCCCAGAAAGCAGCCCTTGGGACGAAGAGCCCCCCGGGCCATGGCGCTGGCCCTTCCCAGATCCAGGGAGTAAAGGGTGAGTATAAGCGAAGATTCGCTCCAGCGCACCCGCCTCAGGACGAATGCCGGGGTGGTAAGCCTCAATCGGCCCTTTCCGCCGGAGCCACCTTGAGGAGCAGGATCCGCTGGGCCCTGACCTTCTCCACTGTGAAGAGGTGCCCTTCAACCCTCACGGTCTCGCCGGGGCGGGGAATGTGGCCCAGCTGCCTGTAGACCAGCCCCGCCACGGTCTCGTAGTCGTCGTCCTCCTGGAAGGAAGCGTCCAGCAGATCGTTCAGCTCGTCCACCGGAAGCCTGCCGTCCACCCGGAAGGCCCCCCGCCCCAGGGAGAAGGAGAGGGGCGATTCGGTGTCGTACTCGTCCCGTATCTCCCCGAACACCTCCTCCACCAGGTCCTCCATGGTCACTATCCCCGCGGTGCCGCCGTACTCGTCCACCACGATGGCCATGTGGATCCTGTGGGCCTGGAACTCCCGGAAGAGCTCGTCTATCCTCTTGTATTCGGGCACGAAATAGGCTTCCCTGAGGACCTCCTTCATCCGGAACTCCCGGCCTCCCTGGGCCAGGATGTCCAGCAGGTCCTTGGTGTAAAGGACGCCTTCTATATCGTCTATCTTCTCGCGGTAGACCGGGATCCGGGAGTGGCCCGCCTTGCGGACCCTGTCCACAACTTCCGCCAGGTCGTCGGACAGGGGAAGGCAGACCATGTCTATTCTGGGAACCATCACCTCCCGGACTATCCTGTCGGAGAAGTTCAGCACCGAGTCCACCATCTCCTGTTCCTTCTCGAGGTCACCGGCGTCGCCTTTCTCCCGTCTCTGCTCAAGCCACATGATGTCCGGCGGGGTGAAAGCCCATTCCTCGGGAAGGTTGTCACCGGATCTGCTCCTTCCCAGGAAAAGCCCCGCAGGCAGTGTGAAGACCACCCTCAGAATCAGCATGGGGAGTTTCAGTATCCTGGCGGCCCGGTCCGGGCCGTGGTGGGCGAGCCAAGCGGGAAGGACCTCCGCCAGCAACACCGAGGACCCGGCGAGGATGATCCAGCTCCGGATCGATACGCCCGCCCCGGGGTTCCAGGATAACATGGCGCAGCCGGACCCCGTCAGGATCAGACCGACCACCCGGGACAGCCAGAGTACCCTCAGCCTGGCTCCCGCTTCCCTTCTTCTCTGGGCGGGGTCCCTGCCCTGCTCCTCCACCAATCCCGGCAGGGCGGCTCTGGCGGCGGACGACGAGGCGGTGGTCAGAAGGCCCGCCAACAGAATGCCGGCGTGCAGAAGGTTCATTCTCTGATTCCCTCCATGTATCGGTTGGTGAGCAGTTCCATCTCCCGGGCCTCGTCGGGGGTGTGATGGCTGAAGCCCTGCAGGTGGAGCCAGCCGTGCAGCACCCTCTCCACTACTTCCGACAGGGGAGGAGCCAGACGGCCGTCCACGAAGACGGTCCCCTCGGGGGGCCCGCCGGGGTCCGACAGGTCGAAGGTGAGCACGTCCGTGGGTTTGTCGATCATTCTGAAACGCCGGTTCAGCATCCGCATCATTCCCGGGTCGCAGACCACCACTTCGATCCTTCCCCGGCCCTCCATGAAACCTGTCAGTCTGTCCCGAAGCCCCGCAAGCTCAGGAGAGGGATTTTCCAGCATTACTTCCACGATCAGGTTCGAATGCCCGTCATGATCCATGCGGATAGTCCCTGACCCTCTCGTACTCGGTTTTCAGAAGGATGTCCAGGAAGACGTGCCATACGTCGTCCTGCATGGATCTGGTCAACCCGCACTGGTCGAACTGGCCTTCGGTTTCCTTCTCCTGAATCGTTCGCTTCACGGTCTGGGCGATCTCACTCTTGTCGTTGAGCATCCTGGCGGCGCTGGAAGCCGCATCGGCGGTCATCACCAGGGCGGCTTCGACGGTTCTCGGCTTGGGGCCGGGGTACCTGAAGGCCGCCTCGTCTATCCGCTCCCCCGGTCCGGCGCTGTTCCTGGCCTTTACGAGAAAACTCATGGTGCGTCCGGTGCCATGGTGCTCCCTGATGATGTCTATGACCTCCGGGGGAAGGTGGTACTTCCTGGCCATCTTCACCCCCTGATGCACGTGGTCTATCACCAGCGCCGCGCTCTCCCTGGGGTCCATGTAGTCGTGGGGGTTGTAATACGACTGGTCCGTCATGTTTTCTATGAACATCCCGGGCTGCTTGAGCTTTCCGATATCATGGTAGAAACCGCCCATTCTGGCCAGTTCCGGGTCTGCCCCAAGTTTTGCGGCGGCGGCGGCGGCCAGTTCGGCCACCTGCAGGGAGTGGGTGTAGGTCCCCCGGGCCTCCTCCCTCAGCCGCACCCTCAGGGGGTGGTCGTCGCTGAGCAGCCGGGCGTGGGTCAGCCGGGTGGTTACGCCGAAGAAAACCTCCACGGGATGGATCAGAATCCTGGCGATGGCCACGGAACCCAGAGGCACCAGCACCAGGGAGAGAATCACCGGGGTGTCAAATTCGTAACCGGGCCCGATCCATGCGGTGTGCAGCGCCCAGTAGACCAGCACGCTTCCGGCGACGGATATCAGCAGGGAAAGGGATATGTCCCTCTCCCCCAGTTGTCTGAACACACCGGAAGCAAAGGCGGCGGGCAGGGCGGAAACCAGGAAGGCCGTAAATGGGCTTCCGCTGCCCAGCCCCGCCAGAGCGCTGAACACCAGGGAAAAGAACCAGGCGTGGTAGACCCCGGTGGAATCGAAGAACACCGCCGTGAGGCAGGCCCCGAAGACACTGAAGGATATGACCTGGAACCTGGCGGGCCCCGCCTGCCAGAGGAGCCAGGTGCACGCCAGCGACGACATCCAGATGCAGCCCAGAAGCAGCACCCTTGCGGGGGAGGTGAGGACTCTGCCCATGGCCCTGGCTCCGTAGGCCACCGCGAGAAGGATCAGGAGGGCGGCTGGCACCAGCCTGGCCACGGCCCGAAGGGGGCCGGGGTAGGAAATGGAACTGTTCATGGCGTCGTATACCCGGAAGAACTCATCGTCCGGAATACCCCCGGAGGAGAGCAGAGTGTCTCCGGGGCTGAAGCTGCGTTCCACCGTGGAGACCCTGTCCGCGGCCGCATCCATGGCGCTGTCCCGATGGGCCTCCGAGGGAAGCAGGTCCGGAAGGAGCAGCGCGGATATGCTATCCGCCTCCTCCCGGGAGAATACCGCCGTCAGGTCCCTCTTAAGGAACTCCCTGGCTTCGCTGACCACGGTGAACCCCTGGTAGGTTCCTGAAATTCTGCCCCCCTCCTCCAGGACGAGTATCACCGAGTCGCTGGTGCTGGTGGACCTGAGAAGGTCCTCGTCCAGGATGCCCGTGCCGTAGTAATCGTTCCGGGATATCCCGGCGATGAAGATGGAATCGCCCCCCGATGATGCCAGGGCGAGGCGGATGGCTTCCATGGAGGCACTTCGGGCTTCAGGGTCCTGCACCAGGAAAACCGGAGCCGATTCCCGGGCCGCCTGCCGCAGGGAATCCACCGTGCTTCCCCGGTAGTGGAGATCGAATCCCACCGGAGCGATCACGTCGGTGGAAACGGGTTTTCCCAGCACCGGGTTGATGTCGGACAGCACCGCCTTGCCTCCGAAGAATGCCATCCAAAGCGCCAGAGCCCCGCCGGCCACAAGAAGGGCCACCGCCCGTATGCCCCAGTTACCTGTCATCTTCCTCGGCGTTTCCGAATGCCTCGATGATCTTCTGGACCAGTGGGTGTCTGACCACGTCCTCCTTGTCGAGGTAGACGAAGGCCACCTCGCCGACATTCCTGAGTATCTTCTGGATTCTCACGAGTCCCGAGCCTGCGGCGGGCTTCAGGTCAACCTGGGTCACGTCGCCGGTCACCACCAGCCGGGAGCCGTACCCCATTCTCGTGAGGAACATCTTCAACTGGGTCAGGGTGGTGTTCTGGGCTTCGTCCAGAATCACGAACGAATTGTTCAGGGTGCGTCCCCGCATATAGGCCAGGGGCGCCACCTCGATGATCCCGGCTTCCATGTTGCGCGCCACCCCCGCGGGGGTCAGGGTGTCGTCCAGGGAGTCGTAGATGGGCCTGAGGTAGGGGTCTATCTTCTGCTGAAGGTCTCCCGGAAGGAAGCCCAGGTTCTCCCCCGCCTCCACCGCCGGACGGGTCAGTATGATGCGCTCCACCCTGCCGTCCCGGAGCGCGCTCACCCCTGCGGCCACGGCCAGAAAGGTCTTGCCGGTGCCCGCGGGCCCGATGCTGAACACCAGTTCGTGGCTGAGCATGGCCTTGATGTAGTACTCCTGGCCGGGGGTCCGGGGGACTATCCTTCCGGCCCTGCCGGGCACTTCCAGGACCACGGCTCCGGGCTGCATCTCAGGAAACTCCAGGGCCTTGGCCACCGCCGAAGGGCTGACGGAGCCGCAGGATCTCACCTCGGCAAGAAGCCTTTCCACCGCCGCCTGAGCCTTGTCAAGGGCTCGCGGTGTGCCGCTGAACAACAGGGTGGAGTCCCTGTAGACCGCGCTGACCCCAAGCGCCCGGCAGATCTCCCTAAGGTGGGAGTCCCCGGGACCCAGTATCAACCGGGCGTCCTCCGGGGCGACAGGGATTCGTCTTCCAGAACTCTGTTTCATTTTACGAAGGGAGCAGGCTCCCCGTCCGCTATGGACAGGGAGCCTGCTTCAGGATCCACTACCGTCTGTTAGTAGGACGAACCGCGGGTTGCGCCGCGGGGGATACTGAGAACCTGGCCCGGGAAGATCAGGTTGGGGTCGCTGATCTTGTCGCGGTTGGCCTCGTAGAGCTGGGGCCAAAGGCCGCGGTCGCCGTAGACGATGCCGTATCCGGCAATCTTGCCCAGGAAGTCGCCCTCGATGACGGTGTAGGACGAGGCGTAGGGCACCGGAACGATTATGGTGTCGCCGGCGTAGATCAGGTCGGGGTCGCTGATCTTGTCACGGTTGCGGTCGTAGATCTTGGGCCACTGGCTGCCGTCGTTGAAATAGTAGTGGTAGCTGGCGATCTGCCACAGGCACTCGCCCTCTACGATTTTGTGGGGAACGCCGGAGCCCCGGAGACGGGTGATCTCGCCGCGGAGCCAGGAGATGTCCTGGTTCAGCTGGTTGACGGTGGCCTGGAGTTCGTCCCTCTGGGCGCGCAGGGGAAGGACCATGGCCTCCCACTCGGCGACCTGGGCGTCGGCCTCGGCCTGGCGCCACTCCCAGTAGGCGATCTGCTGCTCGATGTTCTTGTCGCCCCAGGACTCGACCTGTTCCTGGGTGAGCTGGGACAATTCCTCAGCGGTCCAGGTGCGGGCAAAACCCGCGGCGGCCACGAGGATCAGAGCGAACACGAAAAGGTTGCGCATCTCCCTCTCCCTTCCTAGCGGCCGGTCCCGCCGAGACTCTCGTACTCGGCCTGGAGTTCTGCCTTTTCCTGCTCCAGCAGCGGAATCTGCTGCTCGAGCTGGGGAATTTCCTCGTTCAGCTGCTCATACTCGTTCTGCAGGCTGACCACCCTCGCCTCCGCGGCGAGAGCCGCGGCGCGGGCGTTGTCCCGGGCGCGGATCTGTTCCTGGCTCGGGCCGCAGGCGACGAGCAGCAGGGAAACGGCAAGGATCACAAGACAAACGATGCGAGTCCTGACCATCCCCGGTACCTCCTTCCGATTGTGTCTGTTGGTGTGCACTTACTTCCCCACGAATCCCTGGTGCGGGTTCAACCCCTTTTGCAGAGAAACAGGAAAACCCTCTTGGGAACTGTACCCTAAAGCCGGAGGAATCAACTGTCAAGCGTCGGTTCGCCCGACCCGGGACGGTTTATCCCGAAGCTTCCTGTGGGCATATAAATAGCCGAAAAGTGCAAGGGAAGCCAACAACCCGGCCGCATCCGCCAGGAGGTCCGCCGGGTCGCAGAACCTTCCGGGGACGAAGTGCTGGTGGACCTCGTCCAGCACCGCCCATCCGAGCCCGGCCAGAAGCCTGTAGCCGGCCCTCGAGAAAGCCTTCAGGTCGCGGTTGACCTGGAGGGCCAAACCCAGGCCGGCGAATTCCAGGAAATGGAAGACCTTGTCCTGGTGGGGGAACAGCTGGAAGGGGGGCTCCAGGGACGGCTGGTGGCTCAGCCATGCGATGGACAGGGCGGCCGCCCCCAGGAATACCCGCCGGAAGGTGATCACTGGGTTTTGCCGAACTGGTCCACCGAAAGGACCAGAGGGCCGGAGCCCTGCCGGTGGACCGATGCCAGGGCTTCCTCGGCGAACCCCGGAAGCCTGGTTACCATGCGGTCAACCCTGGAAGCGGCTCCGCCCACCGCCACCGGGACCATCACATCCCGCTCCCCGGCGCGGAACGGCTCCAGGCTGAATGCCTCCATCACCCTTCCGGCGTACGCCTGGGCTGAAGCCCTGTCGGCTCCGGGAAGGGCCACCAGGAACCTGCCCGGGGCGATCCTGGTCATGACGAAAGCTCCCCCCAGAGCTCTGGCCATCCGCTGGGCGGCTTCCCCGAGAATCCGGTCGCATGCCCTGATACCGTACTCCCGGTTCAGTTTCCTGAACCCCAGCAGGTCCACCATGAGCACGGCCACCGAGAGGCCCTTTCTCACGTCTCCCACCAGCCCGTGGAGTTCATCGTGGAAAACGGCGCATCTGGGAAGACCCGTCAGCCGGTCCATGTCAGAAAGGGAATCGAGCCTTTCCTTCATCACCATCCGGGCTGAGAACACCCCGAATACCGCCCCCGCTGCTTCGAGCTGCTGGGTGTGTTCCCTGGTGATTCCCGATTCGTGGGGGCTCTCCGCCACGAGAACCCCGAATACCGACCTTTCGGAAAACAGGGGAACCGCGCAGCAGGAGCCGACGCGCCACCGGGGGTCGTCTTCCGGAAGGAAGGGTCTTATTCCGGCGTCCCTCCGATCCACCTCCCGGCGAAACACCGTCTTCCTGTTGGAGACGGCCCAACCGGCCACACCCTTCTCGGCGGAGAACAGCCTCCCCCTTCTGGCGGAACCTGGAAGGCCCAGGGTTTCGTACACCTGTAATTCCTTCCTGTCGCCGGTGAGCACCGCCACCGTAAGGGCGGCCCCGGGAAGGTGCCGGGAAAGCCCCACCACCAGGGAATGGATGGCGGCCTTCAGGGTGCCCACGGACCCCATCTCCATGCAGACGTCCGCCAGCATCCCCCCCGATGGGCCGGAGATGTCCAGCCTCGCGGCGGCTATCACCCCGGCGGCGTCCAGCAGGATTTCTCCCGCCTCCACCGGCGCAGGCCTGCCGTGAAAATCACAGAGGTAGAAGCCTCCGGGGCTTCCTCCCGACAACAGGGGCACCATGACGGCCACAGCGGTTCCAGGATCCTCCGTGTACCACGGAAGCCTTCTGTCCGGGGTGATGTCCAGGGCGACCACCCCTTCCGCGGCCATGGCGGCTCCGGCGAAGGGATCGCCAGCGGCCGGGGCGAAGGACGCCGCCACGGCTCCAGCGGATACCAGGCTGTCCGAAAGCCTCAGCGTCCCGTCAGCGTCCCTGACCACCAGGAAAACGCCGTTGGCCCCGGTAGCCCGGTGGAGCAGGGGAAGAATGCTCCTGGCCACGTCCTCGGGGAAGCTGTCGGACCGGGTTTCCCCCGGCACTCGGTCTTCACCGGACGATTCCCTGCGCCGGCGCTCGAACAGCAGATCGGCCCCGAACATCCCGATGAACGGGGCCGCAAAGGCGGCAAGACCTCCCGGAAGCAGGTTCAGGGCGGCCACGGGGTTCCCCCACCCCGGGGCCATGTGCCCCAGCAGGTCCGCCACCGCCGCCAGCAGGCCCGCATGGTAGAGGGGCCCTGAAATCGAGGGTGTTCTCATCCAGACGAACAACAGAGGATACACCGCCACAGCCGGTGTGAAGGCCCCCCCCAGGAGCCTGACCGCGGTGCAGGCCCCGGCGGCGGTCATGAGGACGACGCCTGTCCCCGGGGTGCTGTCCCTGGCCAGCAGGTAGGCGGCCAGGGAGATCACCGCCGCCAGGAGCAGCGCCCCTATGACAAAGGCGGCGGCTGAGCCCGACCGGGGAAGACCGGCGGCCAGCAGGGCGAAGATGACATGGGACAGAATCCTGAGCGTGGCGTTCATGGGGTGAATGTAACGAAAACCGCCGGCTCGGTGGAGGGGTTGACGCGGCCCGGACAGCCATAGATTATTCCGATGTCAGTTTGGCACAGGCCGTTTACCGCAGCAAACCCTTCCAGCGCCCGGCATCAACCCGAGTTCGTCAACCTGTTTCCGCCCGTGTCGCGGTAGAATCTCAATCGTTGTATAGAAACAGCCGACAGCAGAAAAAAAAGGATTCCGCTGCCCCCAGGGAACCCCGGGATCAGTGGGAACCGAGAGAGTACCGTGAGTCCGATCCCCAGCCCAGACCCAGGGGAGGGCATCCCCCCTTCACAGGGCCCACATCCAGCGATCTCGAAGGCAAGACCATCGCCGAACTCCAGACCATGGCCAGGGAGAACGGAATCAAGAGGGTCTCCGGGATCAGAAAGGGCGAGCTGATTCAGAGTCTTCTGGAAGCCTCAGCTGAAAAGAACGGGTTCGACTACGCCCGTGGGGTGCTGGAGGTTCTGGGCGAGGGTTACGGCTTCCTCAGATCCCCCGAGTGCAACTATCTGCCGGGAGTCGAGGACGTCTACGTCTCGCCCTCCCAGATCAAGAAGTTTTCGCTGCTCACCGGAGACACCATCACCGGCCAGGCCAGAAGACCCCGGGAGGGAGAGAAGTACTTCGCCCTGGTGAGGGTGGAGAACATCAACGGCCTCAGCCCGGACACCAGCAGGAACCGCAGGAAGTTCGACGACCTTACTCCATTCTACCCCGAAGAGAAGTTTTCCCTTGAAACTTCCCCCGACGAGTACTGCGGCCGGATAATGGACCTGCTGGCCCCCATCGGAAAAGGGCAGCGGGCCCTCATCGTCTCCCCCCCCAGGGCCGGAAAGACCATTCTTCTTCAGCACATCGCCAACGCCATCACCGCCAACAGTCCCGATTCCCACCTGATCATCCTCCTCATAGACGAGAGACCCGAAGAGGTCACCGACATGAAGAGGAACGTGAAGGGCGAGGTGATCAGTTCCACCTTCGACGAGGCCCCAAAGCGCCACGTGCACATCGCCGACCTGGTTCTGGAGAAGGCGAAACGAATGGTGGAATGCGGACGGGACGTGGTGATTCTGCTGGACAGCATCACCAGGCTGGCCCGGGCGAACAACCAGGTGGTCCCCCACTCCGGCAAGATCCTATCGGGTGGAGTGGACTCCAACGCCCTTCAGAGGCCGAAACGGTTCTTCGGCGCCGCCAGGAACATCGTGGAGGGCGGCAGCCTGACCATCGTAGGCACCGCCCTGGTGGATACGGGCAGCAGGATGGACGAGGTCATCTTCGAGGAGTTCAAGGGAACCGGCAACTGCGAGATCGTCCTGGACCGGCGCCTGGCGGACCGGCGGATTTTCCCCGCCATAGACATCACCCGGAGCGGCACCCGCCGGGAGGACCTGCTCTTTGCGGAGGACACCCTGAGCAAGGTCTGGGTGATTCGGAAGATACTGGTGGAGATGAACCCGGTGGAAGCCATGGAGACCCTGAAGCAGCAACTTTCCAAACACAGCTCCAACAAGCGTTTCCTTGACAATCTGGTGACTTCGGAATAGATTTCCGATGATTTTTCCGGGAGGATTCGAAAGTGAAAAAGGGTATACATCCCGCATACAAGCCCGCGGTGTTTTCCTGCGCCTGCGGAAACACGGTGCACACCCGCTCCACGGTGGGCGACGTGAAGTACGACATCTGCTCCGCCTGCCACCCCTTCTACACCGGTAAGCAGAAGCTGGTGGACTCCGCAGGAATGGTGGACAAGTACCTCCGCAAGTACGGAAAGAACAGGGAAGAAACCACCGGCGGGAACTAGCGACGCCGTGAAGAATGAAAGCGGGGGGCGCAGGCGCCCCCCGCTTCGCACATGGACGGGAGGTCAAATTGCCCTCTTCCGGTTCCCTCGGCGGACAGGCTCTGGTGGAAGGGGTCTTCATGCGTTCCCCTGCGGGAGCCGCGGCGGCGGTCAGGCTCCCCGACGGCAGGATCCGGGCCAGACGGCTGTGCATTCCTCTTCTCTCCTCCAGGGGCGCCATCTGGAAAAGGCCGGTGTTCCGCGGCGCCGCAGCCCTCATTGACTCCCTCAGGCTCGGATTGTCGGCTCTCAACTGGTCCGCGGAAACCTCGGAAGGAAAGAAGTCAGGCGGTGGAACAGTGTCCACCCTTCTGGCCATGGTCCTGGCGGTGGCGATCTTCTCCTGGCTTCCACTGAGGCTTTCCCAGTGGGTGTTCCCGGGGGCCGGCTCCGCAGGGCAGTTCCTGGTGCACCTGGCTGCGGGCCTTCTTCGAATGCTATTCTTCTTCCTGTACCTCGCGGGAATTTCGCTGCTGCCTGACGTGCGAAGGCTCTTCGCCTACCACGGCGCGGAACACCAGGTCATCCACGCCTGGGAGGACGGTGAGACGGACCTCGCCCGGGGGGGAGCGGGAAGGAACCCGGTCCATCCCCGTTGCGGCACCAGCTTCCTGCTCTACGCCATGGTCATCACAATTCTCTTCTACACCCTCGTGGATTCAGCGGTGGTGGCCTTTCTGAAGGTATCCCCCGGGCCTCTTGTCAGGGTGCTCTACCATCTGCCCCTCGTCCCCCTGGTCATGGGCCTGTCCTACGAGGTTCTCAAGGCGGCCGACCGCCACCTCGAGACCTCCGCCGTGGCCAGGTTCTTCTCGGCCCCGGGAATGATGCTTCAGAGGCTCACCACCAGGCCAGCCGACAGGTCCATGCTGGAGGTGGCGGCGGTGGCCGCGGGGCTCGCTCTGGGCACGGAACCCCAGGAGAACTCCGGCGTGGAGGTGGTGGAGTGCTGAACAACATCGAGGGCATACGGGAGAGGATCACCCAGATAGACTCCCTGCTCTGCGACCCCGAAACGCTCCGGAACCCGAGGCTGATCAGGGAACTCAACACCGAGAGGTCAGGGCTCTCCAGGATTCACGATACCCTCCGGTCCATCGAGGAAACGGGCCAGCTCCTGAGGGAGCTGAAGGAGGCGGCGGGAGGGGACGACGAGGAGCTGCGCGAACTGGCCCGGGAGGAGGTTCCCGAGGCGGAGGAGAGGCTGCGCTTTCTGGAGACGAAACTCAGGATACTATTGATACCCTCCGATCCCAACGATTCCAGAAACGTGGTGATGGAGATCCGGGCCGGAACCGGCGGCGACGAGGCCGCCCTGTTCGCGGGAAGCGTGTACGGCATGTATTCGGCGTACGCCCAGGCCCGGGGATGGAGGCTGGAGCCGGTGAGTTCCAGGGAGAGCGAGAAGGGCGGTTTCAAGGAGATCATCTTCGCCCTCTCCGGTGACAACGTGTTCAGCAGGATGAAGTACGAGGCGGGGGTCCACCGGGTGCAGCGGGTACCGGAAACCGAGAGTTCCGGAAGGATTCACACCTCGGCATGCACCGTGGCGGTGCTGCCCGAGGCCGAAGAGGTGGACGTGGACATAGACCCCGAGGATCTACGGATCGACGTCTACAGGTCTTCCGGGCCCGGGGGCCAGAGCGTGAACACCACCGACAGCGCCGTCCGGATCACCCACGTTCCGTCGGGCATGGTGGTGAGCTGCCAGGACGAGAAGAGCCAGCACAAGAACAGGGCCCAGGCCATGAAGGTCCTGCGCTCGCGCCTGCTGGCCGCCAGGCAGGAGGAGGAGGCGGCGAAACGGTCGGAAGTCCGGAGGAGCATGGTGGGCTCCGGAGACCGGAGCGCCAAGATCCGGACCTACAACTTCCCCCAGGGCAGGGTGACGGATCACCGGATCCACCTGACCCTTCACAACCTGCAGGGAATACTGCAGGGGGATCTGGACCCCCTGATCGACGCCCTGACGGCCGCCGACCAGGAGAAAATGCTCTCCGACCGGTCGGCGGTATGAATTACCAGCAACTGGTGCGGGAAACTGCGGCCGCCCTCTCCGGCACCGGGTCGCCGGGGCTTGAGGCCCGTCTTCTGGCCGCGGCCCTGTTCGGCGGCGACATGGCTCGCCTCTACCGACAATACCCTTCCGAAGCCGATACGGAGCAGGTGGACCAGGTCAGGGCCTCGACGGCCCGGCGTATCCGGGGCGAACCGATTCAGCACATCCTGGGTGAAGCCTGGTTCTACGGAAGAAGGTTCATCTGCGACCACCGGGCCCTGGTTCCAAGACCCGAGACTGAAACCCTTGTGGAGGCGGTCCTGCGCTCCGGTCTGCCGGCGAATCCCAGGATCGTGGACGTGGGAACCGGATCCGGCGTGGTGGGGATAACCCTGGCCCTTTCCCTGCCGGGAAGCTCCGTGACGGGCACCGACGTCCGCCCCGAAGCCGCCGCCCTGGCGCGGGAGAACGGGATTTTCCACGAAGCCGTGAACTTCCGGGTCGTGGTTACCGATCTGGTCCGGGGGCTCCCGGGGGAGTACCACGCGGTGGCGGCCAACCTTCCGTACATACCAACCGGGGACCTTCCCGGTCTGCCGCCGGAAGTGGGCTTCGACCCGGCTTCGGCCCTTGACGGAGGGCCTGAGGGGATAGACCTTATCGCCGGACTCGTGGACACCGCCGGTTCAGTGCTGTCTTCGGGAGGCCTTCTGGCTCTGGAGATCGGGCCCGGCCAGGCGGGGACGGTTTCCGGCCTTCTCTCGGATTGGAGGGATGTTTCAGTGTGCGACGACCTCTGCGGCAGACCCAGGGTGGTGACCGCCCGGCTGAGGGGCTGACATGGCCAGCCGGCTGCAGGTGACCGCCGGGAGCCTGCCCATCGGGGGAGGCGCCCCGGTCTCGGTCCAGTCCATGACAAACACCCCCACCACCGATGTAGAAGCCACCAGGCAGCAGATCCAGGCCCTGGCCGCCGCCGGGGCTGCCCTGGTCCGGGTATCGGTCCCGGACAGGGCTTCCGCGGAGGCTCTTCCGGCAATCCTGGACGGCACTCCGGTTCCCCTGGCGGCGGACATCCATTTTCAGCCGGAACTCGCACTTCTGTCCCTGGACGCAGGAATCCACAAGCTCCGTCTCAACCCGGGAAACATCCGCAGAAGCAGGGATGTGGCGAGGATAGCCGAGAAAGCCGGGATTCTGGGGGTGCCCATCAGGGTCGGCGTGAACTCCGGCAGCGTACCGGGCGACATCCGGGAGCGGTACGGCACCGGTGCCGATGCCCTTTGGGCGGCGGCTGAAAGGCATCTCGACCTCCTCAGGAAGGCGGGCTTCCATCAGGTGGTGGTCTCGATCAAGGCCTCGGACCCCATGCTCACCGTGGAGGCCAATCTCAAGGCCTCGTCCCAGTGCGACCACCCCATCCACCTCGGAGTCACCGAAGCGGGTCCCGCTTCCACCGCCGGGGTCAGAAGCGCCGTGGCCATGGCTCTTCTACTTTCCCGGGGCGTGGGCGACACCCTGAGGGTGTCCGCCTCGGGTTCCCCCCTGGTGGAGCCCCCCATGGGGCTGGAGATATTATCTTCCCTTGGTATGCTCAGACGGGCCAGGGTTGTCAGCTGCCCCACCTGCGCCCGGTGCCGTCTGGATGTGGCGGCCCTGGCTGAAAAGGTAAGCGACGCTCTAAGTGGTTGTGGCACTCCCATCACCGTGGCGGTGATGGGGTGCGAGGTCAACGGCCCCGGGGAGGCGAGGGAAGCGGACATCGCCCTGATCGGAACTCCCACGGGCATTCTCCTGTGGCTGCGGGGGGAGGCCCGGGGCGAGGTGAGACCCGAGGACGCACTGGAAACCCTCATGAGGGAAATCGCGCGGTTTGAAGCGCCGGGAGGAAGCAGTGAACGAGAACGCCATTGAAGCCGTCAGGAAGAGAATCGCGGAGCGGAGCATCGAGGAGGTCGATATCCGTTTCTGCGATCTGCTTGGTTTCTGGAGGCACGTGACCCTGCCCGCCGCCCTGTGCGACGCCGACCTGTTCAAACGGGGGGTGGGGTTCGACGGATCAACTCTTGATGGAATGACCGCCACCGAGGCCGGCGACCTCTGCCTGGTGCCGGACCCCAGGAGGATATTCTTCGATCCCTTCATGAAGAAACCCACTGCGGCGCTGATAGGTGACATCATTCATCCCGATTCTGGAAGGCCCTTTTCCAGAGACCCGAGGGGGGTAGCAAAAAAGGCCGCTGAACTCGCCAGGTTCGAGGGGGTGGCCACGGAGACCCACTGGGCGCCGGAGTTCGAGTTCTACCTCTTCGACAAGGCTTCATTCTGGTTCAGGGGCGATTCCGCCGGATACTCCTTCGAGCACATAGAAATGCCGTCTTCCGCGGAGCACCCGCAGAACCTGGGGCTGGTGCACGGAACCCACTCGGCCTACCACATGATGCCCCCGCTGGACAGCATGCATGACCTGAGGGCGGAAATGACCGCCCACATGACCGCCGCGGGAATCCCGGTGAAGTATCACCATCACGAGGTGGGCCGGTTCGGACAGTGCGAGATCGAGACCACCTTCATGCCCATGGTAAGCGCCGCAGACACGGTGATGATTACAAAGTACATCGTCCGCAACACCGCCCTGAGGGGCAACATGGCCTCCACCTTCATGGCGAAGCCGATTCCGGGGCAGCCCGGCAGCGGAATGCACTTTCACATGTACTTCGAGAAGAACGGCGAGAGAACCTTCTTCGACCGGGACGGCTATTGCTGCCTGAGCTCAACCGCCAGGAGCGCCATCGCCGGTATATTGCACCACGCCCCGGCCCTGTGCGCCTTCACAAACCCCAGCGTCAACAGCTACCACCGGCTGGTGCC
The DNA here is from genome assembly GCA_964607515.1 of uncultured bacterium. Taxonomy (GTDB): domain Bacteria; phylum Fermentibacterota; class Fermentibacteria; order Fermentibacterales; family JCC-6; genus UBA6080. The sequence continues at coordinate 97,909 of CAZSKU010000004.1, forward strand.
CGCCCAGGAGGCTCCGGTCTACCGGTTCTTCAGCGGTCCCAACAGGAGCAGCGCCATCAGGGTTCCCGCCTACGCCCGGACCCCCCAGAAGATGCGGTTCGAATACAGGGTTCCAGACGGAACCTCCAATCCCTACCTCTGCACGGCGGCCATACTGATGGCAGCCCTGGACGGGATCAGACAGGGCATGTTACCCGAGGAGATGGGTTTCGGGCCGGTTGACGACAACGTGTTCGCTCCGGGTTACGACACTTCCGGGCTTCAGAGGCTTCCCGAGAACCTCGGCCGGGCGCTGGACGCCCTGCGGAACGACAGGCAGTTTCTTGAGGAGAACGGTGTTTTCGAGCCGGACCTGATCGACAATCTGATCTCGGTGAAGATGGCCGAACTCGGCCTGTTCAACGGTAACCCGCACCCGATGGAACACATGCTGTACTTTTCCCTGTGAAAGATGGGAAAAGCGGGAAGGGAAACATGAAAAAGACAGTCGCGGTGCTGGCGGTTCTGCTGGCGGCGTGCGGCCCCGGCGAACAGCCGGCGGAGCCCGTGGAAACCCCGACAGGCGCCGACCTGCCGGAGATTGACGTCTGGCTCTCCATAACCGATTCCATCGGGCTGGAAGTGGGCGACAGCAACCTGGTCTTCGGCATGCCGGCGGTGGCATCCTGGATGCCCGGTGAACGGATCGCCGTAATGGATATGCAGCAATGCAGGGTATCCATCTTCTCCCGGGACGGCGGCTTCATCACCTCGGTGGGGCGCCATGGAAGCGGACCCGGGGAGTTCCTGCTCCCCTCCTGGCTTTCCGTAACCCCGTCGGGGGGACTGATGGTCTCCGATGCCATGGCGGGCGAACTGGACTTCTTCGATTCCACCCTCACCTATCTCGGAAGCGTGGGCGGTTTCTTCCCGTCTCCACCCGTGATCACCGTATCCCTCAGCGATACGGTCTTCGTGGGGATGAAGCCGGATTTCGAGCAGAACGAACAGGGCATGCTCATGGGCTACACGGTGGCCAGGTGGAACACGGCGGACCCGGTGCCCGAGTATACCTACCACCGGGATCTGGCTCCGTTGCAGGACCCCACCGACATGTCGGCGATGACCGACAACATGGTGCTTTTCGCAGCCTCCCCCGGAGGAAATGTCTACACCACGGTCTTCTCCACTGAAAACTACGGGTTTTCCGCCTGGAATCCCGACGGAACGCCTCTCTTCACGGTTTCCGAGCCCTTCGAGAGGGTTGAGAAGAGCCCCGAGGACATAGACATCGAGCGTCAGTTCGTCCGGGACAGGATGCGCCAGGGGGGTGCGCCGGACTTCATGGTGGAATCCTACGAGCCGTCCCCCTACCGTTACGCCATCGGATCTCTGGGAATCGCTCCGGACGGAACCCTCTGGGTGGGGCTGGGGGCGTACAACCACCCGGTTTTCAGGGTGTACGACGCCGCTACCGGCGACTTCCTCTACACCGCGGCCCTGGAGAACCCGGAGAATCCCAGGGACTTCACGGTGGGCATGAACCGGTGGGGCTTCACGGCCCTGGATCAGATGTCGGGAGACTGGCCCCGGGTTTACCTGCTGGAGATTTCCGAGTAGGGGCGGTATCTGCGATGGTGAAGGGGGTGTCCGGCCGGCCGGGCACCCTCTCCTTCTTGTGAGGCGATGGTGGCCAACGATCTGCCGTTCCTGACAGACCTTGTGGAGAGACTCCGAGGCTCCGGGCAGGACGTCCGGGTGTTCGGAGGCTGGGCGGAGCAACTCCGGGGACTGCGCCGGAAAGGCCCCCATTCGGATATCGACCTGCTGCTGACCGCGGATGGCTTCGAACCGCTGGAGTCTTTCATGGACGGATTGACGGAAGCCGGGGCGATACCCGGCAAGAGGTTTCCCCATAAACGCGCATGGGTGGTGGACGGGGTCAGGGTCGAGTTCATGCTGGTCAGGCCCGGCGCGGTGATGACAACTGTCATGTTCCTCGGAGAACCGGTGATAAGCTGGCCCGCCGGAACCTTTTCCGGAACTCCCGTGGACGGGCTGCCGGTGGCCGGGCGGGAAGCCCTGAAGATGTACCGCGGGCTGCGGGAAGCCATCGAAACCGCGCGGAAGAACTACATGGAATCGGTTCGCCCTGGTCTGACGAGGAAAGCCCTCACCGGAGAGCCGTCGCCCCCCTCGATTCTCAGGGGCAGGCATACCAGGCCGTAGGCCCCGGGCTCCACTCCATCGAGCATCAGGTTCTCCACCACGGGGACGCCCGCGCCGAGCAGGATTCGGTGGGCCTCGTCGCTGTCGCCGAGGTCTATGGACATGGCCGAGGTTCCCACCAGCACTGCCCCCCCCGAGACCAGCCGGGCAGCCTCCCCCCCGGTGAGGCCTCCCGGCAGGAGAACCGCCCTGCCGCGGAAATCCTCAGGCACTGCGGAACAGACCAGGACCGGGACGAAGAGCCTTCCCGGCGGGATACGGTCAACAGGCATCCCATCCTCTATCCGGTGCAGGGGAGCGTCCATGTGGGTGCCCGAGTGGGCGCTCATCCTCAGCCGGGAGACGGTCCAGCCGTCCGCCCTTACCTCGGTCCTGCGAAAGGGGGCGTCGCCGGGCCACGGTTCCGTCTTCTCCGACAGGGGCTTCGTTATGTCTATGTATTCAGCGTTTTCCGGAAAAATAGCCACAGTCCTCCCTCAAAGGGCACTCCCGGCAGCGGGGTCTCACCGGAAGACACACCCGCTGGCCGAACCTGACAAAAACATGGTTCAGGCCCGTCCATTCCTCCCGGGGAAAAAGCCTGCACAACTCGGATTCGGTTGATTCCGGGTCGCCTGTGTTCACCAGCCCAAGCCTGTTGGATATCCGGTGGACGTGGACGTCCACGCACACCGCCGGGGTTCCGAAGGCGTGTCCCAGCACGAAGGCGGCGGTCTTGGGGCCCACCCCGGGCAGGGCGGTCAGTTCCCTGCGATCCCCGGGAACCGTTCCCCGGTGTTCTTCCACGATTATGGAGGCTATCCGGGACAGCTGCCGGGCCTTCACCCGGTAGAAACCCGCGGGTCTGAGCAGTTCCGCAAGCTCCCCTTCCTCCATCCGGGCCATGGTCTCCGGAGTGGGTGCCCGCTGGAGCACCCGGGCGGTCACCGCCCTTGTCACCGCATCCCTGGTGCGAAGGCTGATCACGGTCCCCACCAGCACCCGGAACGGTTCGCCGCCGGAGGCGACCGGGGCCGGAACTCCGGAGTCTCCCAGATGACGAACCATGAGCTGAAGCATTTCCCCGGGGGTTCTCACCTGATTTTCACCAGTTTGATGCCCCGGTTCCTGCTGAGCATGAGACCGAGCCGGCCGTTGAACAGGTCCACCAGCTCCCCGCCCAGGGCCTCCTTCCGCCAGCCGGGGATGCCGGGACGGCCGAGCAGGTCTTCCAGGGAATCGGGAGGATCGTCCAGGAGCAGGTCGAAGGTGTCCTTCGGAAGGAGCACCGTGGGGGATATCTTCAATTCGGCGCTCTTCTTCTTCAGGAATATCCTGAGGATATCCTTCCGGGCGGAACGCCCCCAGTCCTGGTCGTGCGGTTCCACCTCCGGGGTGTCCGATGGAGGGTTGGACCTGCTTTCGAGGCTCATTCGGACCACATCGGCGCCGTACTTTTCAGCGAATCCCCCTGGAAGCCCTCGGAGAACCGTCAGGTCCTCCACTGTAGAGGGGGACAGGATCGCGATGCGGCAGAGCAGCGAGTCCTGGGCCACGAACTGCCGGGGTCTGTTCATGGACCTTGCCAGCTCCTCCCGCCATCGAACCAGCATCCAGAGAAGCGGGTGGTGCTGGGACTTGACCTTGTCCGCGGAACGGGTCCTTCGGAAGAGGTCCCTGGGGGATATCCCGTAGGTCTCGGGATCAGTCAGGGACAGGGATTCGTCCAGGAACCACTGCATTCTGCCCTTGCGTTCCAGCTGCGTCCGGAGCTTGGTGTACATCTCCGGCAGATAGCGCACGTCGTCCAGGGCGTAGAGGACCTGATCCGGGGAAAGCGGTCTCACCGACCAGTCGCTCATGGAATACTGCTTGGGGGGTTTAACCTTGCATACCGATTTGACAAGGTTGGCCAGGCTCATCTGTTCGCCGTAACCCAGGAAGGCCGCGGCGATCTGGGTGTCGAACACGTTCCGGACCGTCACCCCCGGTATGTGGTGCAGCAGGACCCCGATGTCGTTCCTGGCGGAATGGATCACCTTTACCACCCCCGGGTCCTCGAGCAGTTCGCCCACGGGTGACAGGTCGGGCACCGCCAGGGGGTCTACCGCCGCCGGGCTGACCCCGGCGCCGGACACCTGTATGAGGTAGAGGTCGGGCCAGTATCGCTTCTCGCCGTGGAACTCGGTGTCAATGGCCACCGCCTCTTCCCGGCGGCATTTTGCAACCAGCTCCGCGAGCCCCTGGGGAGTGTCTATCAACGGGGGCTGAGGGGGCGTCACGGATACACCGGTGTCGAGGCGCTGTGGTGTCCGCAGACCACGCTGTCGCCGATGAGGTGATAATAGGAATACCCGTTGTCCGGGCATCTCCAGCCGCCGCGTCTGCCCATCTCGCCTCCGGTGAGGGTGAAAATGCTCTCCAGGTCGCCGGGTGTTCCGTACCCGGCTTGAACGAATTCCCTGACCGCCGCCGCCGCTTCCTCCCTGAGTGCTTCGCAGGCTGCCGGAGTGACGCTGAGACCGGCTCCGAGGTGGCCGGAGGGGCAGATCACCGAATCCCCCGCGAAAACGTACTCCCGGCGGGACACGGGGCAGGTTCGGGCGCCCGAGAGCGCCGCCTCCCGGCACGCCAGCACCGCGCCTCCAAGAAGGGCATCCAGGGACGTGTCGCCCCGGATCCTGCAGGCGCCCGCGGCAGTCTCCAGCCAGAGGGTCCTCCTCCGATTTCCGGCTGCGGCTGTCATCCGTATCCCCCTCGAGTCGGCGCCCTCCATGAACACGCGGTCTGGTTCGGGAAAACCCTCCAGACCTTCCAGGAATGAAGGCGAGACCAGCAGGGCAAGACTGTCCGAATACATCGCCCACGCCTCGGCGCTGTTTCCCTCCCGCAGAAAACGAAGATAGTCCGTCACCGTCCGGGAGAATCGTATTCCGGGGCTGCAGGACCGGGAGACCAGAGCGGCCAGCAAGAGCAGGGGCACGGGGAGGAATCGAAGGGCTTTCCTCATTCCCTGCCGCCACCACCGCTGGAGCCGACGCTGAAGAGGTCGCCAAGGTCCAGGCCGATGCCGCTGAGGATGATCCCCCATTCCTTGTCCACGTTCTCCCCAGCGAGCCTGATGTAGACGTCGGCGGTGAACTTCATCTGGGAGTTGTTCAGGGAGAAGCCTCCCCTGAGGTCGAAGTAGCTCCTGTTGCTCCCCGGCACCTCGATGTCTCCTTCTTCCGATTCGTAACTCGTTCTGCCCCGGGTGGCGAACTCGCCTCCGATTCTCACTGAGAGTTCAGGATTCACCGGCGCTACCAGAAATCCGCACCCTATAAGCTCCGCTCCGGGAGACGTCTCGCTGCTGTCGCGCCGGGTGCCGGGAATCCTGTCCCATGCCTTGAAGTAGTACCTCAACCCGCCTGTGACGTCGAATCTGCTTCCGCCGGTACGACCCATGGGCAGCTCGAAGGTGGCCGCCACCTCCGCCGCCATGTGCGGGTCGCTCCTTGGCGGATCGCCGCTCTCCAGGTATCCCTTGAAGGCCGGACGGAACGCACCCCTTATGAGGTACTGGGGATTCCGGCTCATCCAGCCGTCCAGACTGATCCACGGATCAGTGATCCCGGCCCTGGTCTCCTCGGCGCCGGTCAGCTGAAGGTACATGGGGACCACCAGACTGATGGTGTGGCTGGAGGTCAGCCCGTACCTGCCGGTCCATGCGGCCTGGAGAAACGTCTGCTTCTCCGTGTACTCGTAGAGGCTGTCGAATCCGAGGGTGTCGGTTTCCCAGTAGGACCCGGAGGAAAAGTAACCGATGGCGAAGTCGCCGCTGGATTCGGTGGACCTCAGGACCCGGGTCAACCCGTTGTAGTAAAGGGGGTCCCATCCGATGCAAAGTCCCGCCAACGCCGGCACCGCCAGCAGGAAAAGGGCGCGAGTGCTCATTCTTCCTCCTGTCCGAAGGTTATGGAAAACCCCCGGTAATGCTTTCCGGCAGGAGCCGGCGCGATATCCACCGCCTCTACCAGGGCCCTGGACGGTCCCCGGGAAAGGGATTCGATAAACCTGTCCATGGCTTCCCGGGGTCCCTGGGCTCTTATCCCGACGGAGCCGTCCGGCATGTTCCAGACCGCGCCGGAAATCCCGAGGGTCTCCGCCAGTCTTCTTGTCCACCAGCGAAAGCCCACACCCTGTACGTCTCCCCTGACGGAGATCATCAGATCAGGACAGTCTTCTTCCCTGCTCACAAGCCCCTTCTATAAAACACCCTGCAAGCGGGGGTCAAGATCATTGACTTGTGCCGACACTACCAATCATGTTTCGCTGTAAAAAACAGCGTGATTCCGGTCTGAAAGGAGACCCGTTTTGAGAAGAATCTCTATCGTACTGCTGCTTCTCGTTTCCACTGCGGCCATGGCGGTGCCTGGCATCTGGGGAGTCAGAGGGATTAACAGGATAAACAGCGCCATTCCAATGGGCTTCAACCAGATATGTTTCAACTTCATGGCCAGCTACTGGACGGCGGAAAACACCTTCACAAACTTCCTGTACCGCAACCATGACACCGGTCAGGAAATCCTCTTCCCGGAGATAACCGACACCGAACACCTCTTCAGGGGCGTCTTCAGCATCGGCTACGGGGTGTGGGACTACATCGACCTGGGCATGAAGCTGAACTACTTCTCCAGCATGTATCAGCGGGACCTCTACGAGGAAAGGTCCACCGGACAGTGGGAGGAACTGAACGCTCTCGGCAACTACGGAGCAATGGTCAAGGGCGGTTACAACCCCCTTCCCGGAGAGCTTTCAGATGTTCTCTGGGCCGGCGGCGCCCTCTGGTTCGAGATGGCTCCCAGCGACAGCAACTACCTGGCGTGCGACGACGACCAGGATGGCAGGTGGTTCACCGGGCAGCGGATGAGCGAACTCCGATACCCGTGCGCGTGCAACAGCGGAGCTTTCGGCTTCGACGTGATCGCCACGGGTGATTTCGGCTACTGGGTGCCCTCGGTTCCCATCCGCGCACATCTGAACCTGGGATTCGCCAGCTACAGCCAGGACTTCGAATTCTGGGACTTCCGCGCCCTGGAGGCCGAGGACGGCTGGGAACTGGCCGATTCCACCATGGTCAGCCTGTCCGTCAAGGACAATGTCCTTTCGTACGGTCTCGGCCTGGAAATCCCCACTCCCTCCGCCGACGTCCTGTTCGAGTACAAGGGTTACTCATTCCTGGACCGGACCGGCGAGTCCTTGTCATACATCACGCCGGGCATCAGGTTCAAAACCTCCTCGGGAATGTTCCTGGACATTTCCTACGACATGGTGGGCGGCAGCTTCGATCCGCTCTTCCATGACCTGGGCCATGGCCTCTACCAGGACACCTCCATTACCGTCACCGAGAGCGAGCGGGCCGCCAGGGCCCCACTCCCCATTCCGGCCTCCTACGACTGGGGCGTCAACCTGACCCTCGGCTTCTCCGGCGACCTTGTGAGAACCGGCGACCAGGCCCCGAGACTGGGCACGCTGAACGGCACCGTCACCGATTCCCTCACCGGAGCGCCGGTGTTCGCAACCATCACCTTCCCCGGTGTGCCTGTGTCCAACGTCACAAGCGACCAGCAGACGGGTTTCTACGTGGTTCACGTTCCTGCGGGAGAGCTTCCGGTCACCGTGGTGGCGCCCGGTTACAGGAACGCTTCCACAAGGCTGACAGTGCAGCGGAATGAAACCCAGAGCTTCGACTTCCGTCTGTCCCCCAATCTGGGAACCGTTTCCGGGGCCGTCAGGGACGGACAGGGCAGGGCCGTGGCGGGAGCCACCGTTACCATAGGCAGCACCAGTCCGGTAACAGTGACCACCAACACCGCGGGGGTCTATACCGCCAGCGTCGAGGGGGGCACCTGGCCTGTCACCGTTCAGGCCTCGGGTTTTCTCAGCGACAATCAGAACGTCACCCTCTCGCCAAACGCCACCACGACGCTGAATTTCACCCTGCGCGACGCTCTTGCGCAGGGCCAGGTCATGAGCTTCGACAACATCTACTTCGATTCGGGAAGCGCCAACATCAAGCCCGAGAGCTACCCGGTTCTGGACAGCGTGGCCATCCTGCTCCGTGACAACCCTTCCGCCAGGATTCAGATCGCCGGTCACACCGACAGCGACGGAAGCACCGCCTCCAACCAGGACCTCAGCGAGCGCAGGGCCCAGTCGGTGTTTCAGTACCTGGTCAGCAAGGGTATCCAGGGCAGCAGGCTGACCACCATCGGCTACGGAGAGGACCGTCCCGTGGTTGCCAACGACTCCGCCGCCAACAAGGCCCGCAACCGCCGCATCGAGTTCACGGTGCTGAGCATTTAGGGGACGGAGTAAACAAGGTCAACTAACTCTCGTAATATTAAGGGAGCCAGCTTGATATGGCTGGCTCCCTTTTCTTGTTCACCTTCAAGGGATTACGAGAGTTAGTTGACCTTGTTTACTCCGTCCCCAGGGCGTTAAGCGTTTCCAGGAAGTCCTCGGGAGAGCCGGTGATTCCCACTACTCTGTCGATTTCGTTGCCTTCCCAGTCGGTGACGATCAGGGTGGGGATGCTGCTGATCCCGTACCTGTCGGCCAGATCAGGCACGTTGTCCACGTTTATCTTCAGAGTGACAAAACCCGAGAAGAAACTCTGATAATCGTCCCTGGGGAAGAACTCGTCGGAGAGTGTCCTGCACGGAGGGCACCAGTCTGCGTAGAAGTCTATGAAGATCAGCTTGCCCTCCTGGGAGGCCATAGCCGAGGCGGCCTGAAAATCATCGAGGATCCACTGAACCTCGTGGACCTCGGTTGTCCCTGCATCTTCGACGGCCACCGCCGGAGTCTGCTCCTGCTGACCGCAGGCCACCAGGAATGCCACGAGACAGAGCAGTATCGCCGGGTTCCTCATCTGTTCTCCTTTCGTTAGGTTCCGCAATCATACCCATCTTGTGCAGACAAGTGCCAGGAGGAAATCATGAGGCCCAGAACCCCGGAGATAACCGTGGACGCCATCATCGAGAATTCCGCCGGAGAAATCGTCCTTGTGGAGAGGAGGTTCGTGCCCCCCGGATGGGCCCTTCCCGGAGGATTCGTTGATCCGGGCGAAAGCCTGGCCCATGCCGTCAGAAGGGAATCGCTCGAGGAAACCGGCCTGACCGTGGAAGTACGATCCCTGTTCCACGTCTACTCAAGACCGTGGAGGGATCCAAGAGGAGACACTGTCAGCGTGGTTTACCACTGCCTCTCCGACGGCATTCCCAGCGGCGGGGACGATGCTGCCAGAGCCGGGTTCTTCTCGCTGGAAGGGCTTCCGGAAATGATCGCCTTCGATCATCGAGCCATTCTGCGGGACTTCGCCATCTGGAAGACCACCGGGGAGAAGCCCTCTCTGGAGGCGTAGCCGAAGGGCTCTATCTAAGCACCACCGACCGCCTGAGTACGATGCCCGAAGGCGCCTCCAGTCTCTGGAAGTATATGCCCGGAGGCAGGGAGGAGGTGTCCCACGAGACCGAGTGAACCCCCGCCGCCAGTTCTCCCTGATGCAGTACGGCCACAACCCTTCCGGCCAGATCGATGACGCTCAACTCCGCCATTCCCGCCGATGGAATCGTGAACACCACCCGGGCGACGCCCGATACGGGGTTTGGAAAGCCTCCCGCCAGCGCTGGCGCCCCGGATCGAGCTTCCTCATGGATACCGGTGGTGGTCCAGCTGACAGAGGTCTCCGCGGGTTCTGAATAACCGAACTCGATACTCACCGCCTCAACAAGGATCGTGGTGGTTTCCTCCCCCTCCGGCCGGGTCACCAGGGGCACGAAACAGGCGTTGTTGGGTGTTGCCCAGAGGAAGACCCTGCTTTCGTCGTCGTTCAACCGGTAGACGTTGTAGCTGAAGATGTCCCCGGGACTGTGCTCCCATTTCAGCCTGACCGTTCCGGAGAAATCGTCGATCTGGTAGAACTGCTCAACCAGAAGCCCTGAAGGAGGTTCAGGCTCATCCTGGGTGCCCCTGACCAACCCCAGCCGGCCTATACGGATCTGATAGTCGTTGATTACCCCGGTGCTGGAAAACCGGAGGGCAATCACCGAAAGAGTGTCGCCCGCCATGGAAGGAATGGGAATCAGAGCCTGGTTCCAACCTTCTTCCGTCCCCTCAGGCACCGGGAAGAAGTTGAAGGTCATCGGTGCCTGGGAGGCGGACAAAGCCACCTCCATGCAGGACGGCAGCCCGGCACCCCCCCTGTTCCATGCGATTACCAGGGCGTCGTCACCCTGAACCTGAGCGTCCGTCTTGTACAAGTACAGCATTGTCGTGTTTCCCGGGGAGAGTTCTCCGCTGACCTTCAGGCAGCTCCCACCGTAGAAGGAATCTTCCCAGTCGAGTTCAGGGTACAGGGCTGTTCCGTTACTCCTGGACATGTACCTCCAGGTGGGCAGCACATCCATCTGGCTGCGGTTGTGCCAGGGGCTGTCCGAAAGTACCGTTCCCTCGACGGCCGTCACGTAACCCTGCCCGGTGTTGAAGTTGGTCACGAAGGGAAGGGATGTGACCGGCGTCCTGGCGGGCACGTAATGGGCCAAGCCCTTCCAGGGATGGGCGGTCAGGGTGTTGCCCGGGTCCCGGTTGGCGCCCACCCAGAAACGGTTCTCCCGGGTGTAGAAGGCTTCGTGGCTGGACGAGTTGGTGTAGGTCCAGTTGGGGCAGTAGAATCCCAGACTCACCTTGTGATCCTGACCCTCCGGGAAGAGTCCTTCCCAGTTCACACCGGTGTTGTACCCGTTCGACTGCACGTCCACCCCGGCGTAAAGGTCGTAAGGGCTTCTTTCCAGCGAAATGGCGTGGTTCCTGGAGTTGGTCAGCCCGGCGGACGTCCACCAGAAGTTGAGGAACATCTCGTCGCTCACCGTCTGGCCGTTGTACTGAAAGAACCAGTCGTTGCTGGCGTTCAGGGCGTTCTGCCACGATACAGCGCCGGACTCGGTCATGGCGTCGTACCACTGAAGACGTATGTCCGAGTTCTGCTGCATGTACAGCATCATGTCCCGCATGTCCTGGGCCAGCTGGGCATCACCCCCCGCGGTCTCCTGGTTGATGAACCAGCCGTCGAATCCGTAGTACTCAGCGACTTCGATGAGTTTGTCAGCCACCGGGAAGGTCTCTCCCTCTTTCTGTACGAAGTCCCACACCCACTGGATCTGACCTCCGTACTGGGTGGGTGGGAAAAAGACGGTCCCGTAAACCGGAACCCCGTTCCGGTGCGCCGCATCGGTCACCCCCGGGTTCGGGGCCAGTATGAGCCCTTCCCCGGCGCTGCCCCCCCAGAACGTCAGCTGATCGACGTACTGCCAGTAGCCGAAGGCGTAGGTGTCGATTCCCGGACCTCCCTGGGAGGGATTGAAGCTGGTCGAGGGATACATGATGCTTATCGAGGTGATGCCCGCCTGACCGGGGATCGCGTGGGCGTTGCACTGGGTGTCGCCCAGGCTTCTGGTGGCCAGGGGGATTGCGCTCCTGTTGTACTCGGCGTCGGGATCCGCCTCGGGGCTCCAGGAGAGAAGGTCGGCGGGAAACCAGTAGGAAGCGTAGGGCTGACCGGGAAGCGCCTGGGCCGTAAGGATAGCGGCCAGAATCAGCATGTCGAACTCCTCTCCTGTCCGCGGTGGTTCCTGAAGAACCTTTTCAGAAGCCTGGAAGACTCATCGGCCAGCACTCCGCCGGTCACTTCGGGGTAATGGTTCAGGCCGGGCATTCGAAGGAGATCGGCCACCGACCCGAAAGCGCCGAACCTCTTGTCCCAGGCGCCGTACACCACCAGGGGAATCCTGGCGAGAAGGATCAGGCCGGCGCACATCACGCAGGGCTCGAGGGTTGTGTATAGAGTGGAGCCGGCCAGCCTCCAGTCGCCGGTGGCCCGGCAAGCGTCATCCACCGCCAGGTACTCCGCATGGGCCCAAGGCCTGCCCGTCTCCCGGGTGCGGTTGGACCTGCGGAAAACCATCCCATCCCCCGTCACAAGGACGGCGCCCACGGGAACCTCGCCCCGTTCGAATGCCGCCTCGGCCTCCGTCAGGGCCTTCCGCATGAAGTCCAGATGGTGCTGCGGTGTCACTTCGCCATCAGTGCTTCGATCTCGTCCGGGGTTTTGGGAAATCCCCCGGAGAGGATGGTGTTACCGGTTTCGCCGACCAGAACGTTGTCCTCTATGCGAATTCCAATGCCTTCCTCGGACGAGTAGAAGCCGGGTTCCACGGTGAACACCATCCCCGGGGCAATGGGTACCTGGGGAACGCTCTCGTCGTGGGTATCCAGCCCGATATGGTGCCCGATGCCATGGTAGAAATACTTCTCGAATTCCTCCGGGCTTTTTATCATCCCCCGGTCCAGCAGAAGCTGCCTGTAGAAACCAGCCACCTCCTCGTTCCACTCCCTGTGAAGCTTGCCGGGACGAAGCAGTTCGATCGCCTTGCTCTGGACTTCCAGGACGAGTTCCATCAGTTCCCTCTGCCTCGGGGTGTACCTGCCGTTCACCGGAACCGTGCGGGTGATGTCGGCGCAGTACAGGTTCTTCATGGCGCCGTGGTCCACCAGCAGGAGTTCCCCGTCAGCCAGTGCAGCGTTGTTCTCGCAGTAGTGGAGGCAGGTTGCCCTTGATCCGCCGGCGCAGATGGCGGGGAAGGCCGGAGTCTTCTCCCCCTCAAGAGCCCACGCGTAAAGAAGTTCGGCCTCGAAGGCGTACTCCATCATCCCCGGTGAAAGCCGGCCGAGCGCCCTCTCGAAACCTCTTCGGGTGAGGGCGGCGGCTTCCCGGATCATCTCCACCTCGGCATCGTCCTTAATCATCCTCAGCCTGGTGATCCTGTCGGAGGCGCTTGCCACTTCCACATCCGGGAAATGGCTGCGGAACCGGTTCACCAGGGCCAGCCCCCTGCCCGGACGGTCCCCCATGGATGTCCTGTGCCAGTCGAAGAAGACGGTTCGGATTCCCTCCCGGCATACGAGCCTGGACAGGAACTTCTCCTGGCCACCGGTGAACCGGACATCCTCTATGCCGCTGATGGCGACGGCCTGCTCCCGGGTGAGAACCCTGCCGTACCACTTTGCGTACTCGTCATCGTAGGGAGCGATGTAGAGGCACTCCTTGACCTGCCCTCCCCCCGCAAGCCTCCACATGAACAGCCAGCTCTCCTCCTGGGTGATGCCGGACAGGTAGAACAGGTTTCTCGAGGGAACCAGGCTGTGGACCGCGTCGGAGCTTGACGGGATGGAGGACGAGGCGGGCACCGCCAGGCAGAATTCCGGGGGCAGCGTCTCAACCAGCCTGCCGCGTCTTGCCTTGAACGTCTCAGCAGTGAACACTACGTCTCCTTCCCTATGAGCTCCGCAGCTGACAGCTTCGGCACGTGATGTCTGCCGGCGGAGTCCCGGTAGTACTTCCTGGAACCGGAGCATTTTTCCAGGATGATTTCCTCCCCCGGATAACCCAGGGCGATGACCAGCTCCGGTGAGTATCCCTCTGAACACGCCAATGAAGCCACATCATCGTGTGAGAAGGACAGCAGGATACACGCCCCCAGTCCCTTCTCCCGGGCCGCCAGGGTGATGTACGCCGCCGCTATGCCGGCGTCGAGGCCGTTGTATGGCTTCTTGCCATCATCAGGGGACGAAACGACGATGTAGGCCGCGGGCCGAAGGCCCTCTTCCGGACCGTTCCAGTCATTCAGCAGGGCGGCCCATTTCAACCCCGAAAAAATCCTCGCCCGCTGCGGGTCTCCGGTAACCAGTGAGTACCTGAGTCTCTGAAGGTTTCCCGCGCAAGGCGCCAGGGAGGCCGCTTCGATGAGGAAGAGCAGATCCTCCCTCGGGGGGCGGACCGTCTCAATGAAACGCCGGGTGGATCTCGCGGTTCTTGCCAGTTCGATGAACTCCATGACACCCCCTTCCATGTTCAAGTATAACAACAACGAAAAGGGGCGCGGCTATCACGCCGCGCCCCTTCCGGAGCCGCTCAAATCGGGGATCAGCCCTTTATGGCGATCTTCCTGTGAAGAGCCTTCTCCTCCTTGGGGATCGTGATGGTGAGAACGCCGTCGGCAAAGCCGGCCTCGGCCTTGTCATGCTTCACGTCCGGCGGAAGGCTGAAGCTGCGGGTGAACGAACCGTACCGCATCTCCCTGCGGTGCCATGTTTCGCCCGACTCTTCCTCCTGGGTCTTCTTCTCGCCGCGGATGGTGAGAATCCCGTTGGCTACCTCGATCTCGATGCTTTCCTTGGGGATTCCCGGAAGTTCCGCCTTGATACAGATGCAGTCGCCCTTCTCGCATATGTCCACGGGCGGTGCCCACTGGAACTCCTGGGTCGAGTCGAGCTCAGGCCAGAGGCCATCGAACACCCTGCTCATGTTCCTCACCATGTCGTAGGGGGTGAGACCCGTTTCGCGGTTCTGCCTGATCAGTCTCATGATTTTTCTCCTTTCCGCTTTCGTCCCTTTTCGGGGTTTCCGGCAAAAAGGGTAAATGCAAATGGCTTGCCAAATCATATAGAAGCAAGGCTTAATGATTGTACATCAGTAATTTGGGGTAGCTCAGCCGCTACTCTTGGCCGGGTATCGCAACCCCGGTGCGCCAGAACGACGCACCGGGTGAATCAGAGCCTGCGGCGGGCAGAAGAACCTTCCGCTCTACCGTAGAATTTCTACCTGCCCGAGACGCTGACGCTCTCCAGCAGAACCGCCGGATCCCGCCGGGCGGACAGAGGGTTGAAGGGGGTGTTCTGAACCGCTATTACCTTCTGAAGGACGTCGTAGACGTTACCCGCCATCATGCCGTCCTTCACCCTGCCGACGATTCTGCCGTCACGCACGAGCAGACCGGGGTTGAATCCCACTGAGAAGTCGCCGTTGATGATGTTGCCGGAATGGGCGCCAAGCAGCCCGAAGACCACTATTCCCCGATCCATCATCCCCATCATCTCTTCGAAGGAGTGGTCGCCGGTTTCGAAGGTGCCATTCCTGAAGCTGGGTTCCGGGGGCAGGGCCACCGGGTCGCCCCCCCACATGCCCGATCTGAATCCCGTTCCCGTGGGCTGAACGCCGATCTTCCCCGAGTAGAACAGGTTGGTGTAGGGCCCTGTAAACACGCCCCGGTCGAACAGCGCGAGCCTGCGCGTGGGAACTCCCTCGTCGTCGAATCTTCGCCGGGCGACCGGGGGGTCCATGTCCGGGTCGGAGGACAGGGTGAGTTTCTCCGAGAGAACCTGTTTGCCGGTTTTTCCCCGGAGAGGGGTTGCTCCCGCGTGGAATGCCTTGGCGCTGGCCGCGGCGGTGAGCCTCCAGAGAACTCCGTAGAGGCTGCCCGGAGTCAGCATGACCTGCATCCTGCCTTCCCCGGCGTTCACTTCCGGAAGGGAGTCCCTGTACAATCCGCACAATTTCCGGATGGTCTCTCGGTCTACAGGGATCCGGGAAACCCCGGCGAAGCCCGTGCTCAGACCAGTCTCCGTGCCGGGATACCTTACGGAAATGTGTCCGAACACGCCGGAACTCCTGTGGAGCATCAGGTCGCCGGAGGTACTCCCCACCCGGATGGTCTCCAGGGCGCTTCCGGCGGATGTGTCAATACTCTCGGGGGGAAGTTCCGCGGCCATCCTCTCCATGGAGACGCATGCGTCCAAGGCATGGTCGAAACCCGATTCGCCCACGGTTTCGTCGAAGGCGTCGGTATCCGGCGGAAGGCTGCCCCGATGGAATCGAAACTCAACTTCAGGGCCGTTTTTCATCGAAAGCAGGGCGCTGTCCAGCAGAGACTGCCTGTCGTCGAGATTCTTGGTGTAAGCTGTTCCCAGCCGGCCGTCCGCGATGATCCTCAGGGCGACGCCGGACTGAAGGGAGGCCGAGGTTTCCACCACCCGGCCCTCCCGCCTGGACAGTTCCACGGTCCTGGATTCGTAACCGTATACTTCGGCCTCGCAGCCGGCCTTCCTGGCCAGATCCAGCAGCTTCTCCATGTCACACACCCCCCACAACCATGCCCCGGATGAGGATAGAGGGGCCCCCGTGTCCGCTCTTGATGTTCATCTGCCCCTTGCCGCAGCCGCCACGCTCGTTGATCTGGAAATCGTCGGCGGCGGCCTCGATGCTTCTAAGGGTGGAGAAGAGGTTGCCCATGATGTTGATGTCCCTGACCATCGGCCCCTTCTTTCCTCCTTTCACCTTGTAGCCGTACTGAGCGCCGAAGGTGAAGTTTTCACCGGCGGTCTGGCCGCCCTTGGCATCGCAGAGCAAAAGACCGTCGCCGAGACGGCTCAGAAGTCCGTCGAAACTGTTCTGGCCCGGCTCGAAGAAGATGGTCCCCATTCTCACTATCGGTTCGTACCTGTAGTCCTCGGCCACCGCGTGGCCGGTAACTCCTTCCCCGAACTCCCCAGCGGTTCTGAGTGAGTGGAGTCGGCCGGTGAGAACGCCCCGTCGCATCAACTGAACCCGTCTTACGGGAACCCCTTCGTCATCGTAACGGTAGAAGCCCACCTGCCCGGGAAGCGTGGAATCAGCCACGATGTTCACCGCTTCGCTTCCCAGTTCGGCACCCAGGGCCATCTTCGCCCTCAGTGACGAGTTGTCCTCGATGATGTCGGCTTCGCTGAAATGGCCGAAGGCTTCGTGGGCGAAGACGCCTGTCATGGAGGAGTTCAGAACCACGTCGTAGGTTCCGGCCTTCAGGGGTTCCGCATTCAGCAGGGCGGAGGCCAGCTCGGCGCGCCTTCTGAATTCCTGCTCTCTGCCGAGAAGGCGGTGAAAACCGTCTGCTCCTCCCACGGCCACCCGGATGTTCTGAAGCAGCCCGTTCCTTTCCGCCACCGCTTCCCCGCCTATGGCCACGGTGACGACCCTCTCCCGGATACCCGCGCCCCTGGTGCTGACGAAGAACTTATCCCTGTCGACCTCCGAGTAGGAAACGTTCGTGGCGACGATGTCCGGCATCTCCAGCATCAGCCGGCTGTACCCCGCGGTCAGGTCCAGCTTCTCCTTCAGGGGCACCGCAGCGGGATCGGTTTTCAGAATCGGCTTCACTTCATCGGTGCAAGGCGGCGCGTCCGCCAGGACGACCTTCTTCCCGCTGTCCCCCATCACTCTGGCGCCGTCGGCAGCCAGCCTGAGCGCTTCCGGCACGTCCTCCCGCCTGGTTGCAGTGGCCGAGGCAAATCCGTCCTTCCTGAGCACCCTCACCACGAACCCGTCGGTGGACACCGAGTCAACGCCCTTGAGCTTGTCGTTGACGATGTCGGCGCTGGTGGTCCTCATCCGCTCGTAACGTATATCGGCATAATCCGCCTCGATCCCTGCCAGCATCCCCCTCAGTTTTTCGAGCATCTGTCCACCTCCAGAATAGAATTGACGATGGTGTAACATTACACTGCCCGGTGGAGAACCGCAAAAAGACTGATCGTCACATGCCCTAATCTGTTGTAGGACAAATAACTACAGACAATAGTTGATTTTGTTTACTCCGTCCCCGAAGCGGGCGCCGGAAAGGGGGGTGAACCGGCGCCCGCCGGGGTGGGGGGGGAAGTGGAATCTATGTTCCCATCACCGTGAAGAAGGTTCTTCCTTCACGCCAGACGAGAAGAAGGGCATTGCCCTGGGCATCGTTCATGAGACGTTCGACCTCTTCGACCGCGGACACCCTGACTCTGTCTACCTCCAGGATCACGTCTCCCGGTATCAATCCTGCCCTGCCTGCGCTCCCTGCCTGGGTTACGTCCACGATCAGTACTCCTCTCGCTTCTGGTACTCCCAGTTGCTCCGCCCGGTTCCAGTCGAGTTCCTCCAGCCGCCATCCCCTGGTGTCGTCCAAGGTCTCCGGCGCCGCGGTATCCTCACCGGGGGCTGTTTCCTGGGCTCCCAGCACCACCTGAACCCGCCGCTCCCTTCCGCCCCTGACCAGCTGGAGGGTGACCCGGGTTTCAGGGTCGGCTGCGGCGATCCGGTTCCTGAAGGATACCACGGAGACCACGGCCTCCCCGTCCATGGCGGTTATCACGTCGCCCCTCTCCAGTCCCGCCCTTTGGGCAGGGGTGTCGGGGAGAACGTCGGAAACTACCACGCCGGTTACTCCGGCGGGAATGCCGAACTGGGAGCGCAGTTCCTGGGACAGGTCCTGAAGGGTGACCCCGAGCCATCCTCTCCGGACCTGGCCGAACTCGATCAGGTCGCCCATTACGTCCCGCACCATCTCCACCGGGATGGCGAAACCGATGCCCTGATACCCTCCGGTTCTGCTGGCGATGGCCGTGTTGATGCCTATCAGTTCGCCCCGGAGGTTGACCAGGGCTCCGCCGCTGTTGCCGGGGTTTATGGCGGCGTCGGTCTGGATGTAGGACTCGTAGTCAGCCAGCCCGACCCCTTCCCTGCCCAGAAAGCTGATGATCCCCTGGGTTACGGTCTGGCTGAGGGCGAAAGGAGAGCCTATGGCCAGAACCCATTCACCCACCCGGGCGCTCCGGCTGTCCCCCATGACCACCGCCGGAAGCCCTTCCGCGTCGATGTGTATAACCGCCAGGTCGGTTCTTCTGTCGGAGGCTACCAGCTTTGCCGGATAGGTCCCCCCGGTGGAGAGCACCACCTCCAGCTCGTCCGCCTCCCCGGCCACATGGTGGTTGGTCACGATGTAGCCGTCACCGGTCACTATCACTCCGCTGCCTAGTCCGTTCCGGGTGAACTCCCTCTCCATGGGAGGGCCGAAACCGTAGAACCCCCAGGGGTTCATTCCGAACCCGGGCACCATGGCCGTGACCGTGGTGCGGGAGTTGATGGTGACCACGCTGGGCCCCACCGCCTCCGCGATGTCTGCGAAATGCTCGCTTATGGCGACGGGGTCGTTGACCACAATCCTCACCGTGTCGGGTTCCGCCGGGATTCCGGCTTCCCGCGGGGCCGGGAGCGGCTGAAGAAACAGGGCCGCTGCGGCCAGACCCAGTAGTACCGTTGTCAATTCGGCTCCTCTCCCTTCCTTCTCGTTTTCCGGGTCTTTTTACCCAGCGGTAATGGACCGGTTCCACGCCGGGGATTGACACGGTGACGGCACCGCCTTATTGGAAAACGGCTTTCATGAAGGGAGGAAGCGATTTGCTGCTGACCTTGCTCCTGGCGGTCCTGCCGTTCCTGGCGCCTGACACCACGAGACTCCCCCCTCCCGACACCTCCGGGGGCATGAGCCTGAACCGGGCCCTTTACGTCAGGCGCTCCAACAGGGATTTCGATCCCCTGGACAGCCTCACCGCCGGGCAGCTGTCCCAGCTCCTCTGGTCCGTCCAGGGGAAGACCGGCGCCAGGGGAGGCAGAACGGCGCCGTCCGCCGGGGCCACATACCCCCTGATGCTGTTATGCGCGGTGGAACGGGTGCGGGACGTCCCTCCGGGGCTCTACCTCTACGAGCCGGTGGAACACGCTCTCATCGGTCTGTACAGGTCTTCCGGTCTGGTGGCCGGGCTCGCTGACGAGTGCTTCCGGCAGCGCTGGATTGCCCCGGCGCCAGTGATGCTCATCATCACCGCGGACTACCCCCGGACCACCGACCATTACGGGGAGATCGGGGTTCGGTTCGTGGACATGGAGGCGGGGCACGCCGGTCAGAACCTGTACCTTCAGGCGGCGGCCCTGGGGCTGTCCACCTGCGCCGTGGGGGTCTTCTCGGAAGAGGGTGTGCGGAACATCCTGGGAGATGGCGCCGGAACGCCGCTGTACCTGTTCCCTGTGGGGCCCCCCGAGTACTAGAGCCTGATCTCCATCCCGAGCACGGCGTAGTTGAGCCAGGCGAAACTGTACACCGACTCCACGTCCGCGCCCCCCTCGATGGTCCTGTATCCAGCGCTGACGCTCACCCGGTCGGTCAGGTCGCGCACCAGCTTCAATGAAACGTCGAAGGCCCTGCCGGGCCCCCCCGCCAGGCCGTTGAAGTCCAGGGCGGCCCTGATCCGGGGGCACGGCGAGTACTCACCGCGGAAATACAGCAGGGGAACGAATCCCAAATCTGTTTTTTCGGCGTAGATTCCGTCCTGGGAGAGACTGATCTTCGCATCCCGGATCTTCGCGGTGAATCCCACCCGCCACGACCAGTGCTCTCCTTGATGGAACAGGTTGCTGTACCCCACCCTCCAGGAGTTGAACCTGTACACGGCGTCGGCCTCGCCTGGGTCGAACATGGTACCGGCGAAGGACGTTTCGCCGGCAAGCTCGACGGTTTCTGAAATCTGAAGGGGAGCCAGTGTGAACTGTATCCTGTGGGTCGGGGCCAGGTCCCAGTTCACGAACAGCCTGGCCGCTCCGTAGGGCCCGGTGCCAGCCAAGCTCGAAAGGTCCACCTCGGTGGCCTCGGGGCTGTTGGGTATGCGGAAGTCGTTCCGGGGCTGCCAGAGGAGCCCTCCCTCGACCTCCAGGGCCAGGTCCCCCGCCGGGCAGACCGTAGGAAGCGCCGAGAGCACCGAGAGAAGCATAATAGTTTTCAACATTGTAACATACCTCCAGGGTTCTTGTTTACAGTTTGCGCACTCCGGAATCACCTCTCATTCTAACACGGACACCCGCTGCCATGCCACGGATCAACGCTTTTGTATATTTTTTCCGTAAGGGGTCAGGAAAGGGGAGGCACATGGGAAGGTTTATTCCGCTCTCGGTTCTGGCGCTCATGACGGTTTTAGGCTGCGGCGGTCCCGGGGACGCCCCGGAGGGCGTCTCTTCACTAAGCCTGGTTCTCGAGGACTCGATAGGAATCGAACTGGGAGACTCGTCCTACGTCTTCGGGGCGATCACGGGGCTGGAGTTCATCCCCGGCGGAGGGTTCGCGGTGCTGGACCGGGCCTCATGCAACGTGAAGCTCTACGACCCGGACGGGGTGTACCAGAGCACCATCGGCCGGCGGGGCAGCGGCCCCGGGGAGATAGTCCAGCCCTACGGTCTGCTGGTCTGGACCAACGGTGATCTGGGTGTGATTGACCCCTTCCAGGGCGGTCTTCTCCGGTTCAGCCCCCGGGGCGAGTATCTGGGGCTGGAGATGGAGGTGACCCACAATGTTCCGGTCGATCCCAGAATGGTGGGAGACACCGGCTACGTGGCCCGGCGCACAGCCTTCTTCAACGACGGCGGCCAGGACTACATGGAGTCTTTCCTGGGCTATTTCCCCATGACCTGGGAGCCTTCTCTGAAATACCTGTCCCGAAGCGTCCCCCTGGACCCGAACACCATGGGCGACTTCTTCCTGCACGACTTCCTCTACAGCTCATGGGCGGTGGATCCGGGCGCCGGAGTCATCTACGCAGCGCCTTTCCAGGAGGGAGCATACCGGATCCTCGCCTTCCCCCTGGAGGGGGGAGACCCCCGGGAGATCACCCTGGAGGTGGAACCCGTACCCAAGACTCCCGAGGAGATCGAACTGGAAGCAGCCTACGTGGCCGCTTTCCTGACGGCCGCCGAGGGCGGTGATCCCCAGTACAACGTGGACTGCGAACCATGGCCCTTCAGGATTCCCGTCGCCGGAATGGAGGTGGACGACCGGGGCAACCTCTGGGTTCTCAGGGGAGACATGGACGGAACCGTCTTCGACCTCTGGAGCCCCGACGGCAGGCTGATGCACAGGGCCACCCTGCAGGGCTTCACCGGGGGGGATCTGAGGTTCAGGATCCGGGACCGGCGGATGCTGCTGTACCGGGAGAACCCCGTCGACTTCCAGAAGATCTACTTCATAACGATACCATGGTAATGAAACGGAGGATGCGATGAAACCGGCTATCATTCTGGCGGTTCTGCCAACAGCCTTCGCCATGGCTGGCAGCGCGAGCTTCGGCTGGGAGACCGACGATACGGTCCTGGGCCTCTACGGAAGCGGTGAACCACCCATCGTGGTCACCCTGGTCACCGACCCGGTCCACTCCGGAGCGCAGTCCCTCAGCCTGGAGGACAACTCCCCCGACGGAACCCCCCAGGCCTACGTGGCCTGGATTCTCGGGCTCTCCGACGGCGACGAGGTGACCGCGAGCTTCTGGCGTTACGATATCACCCCCGGCTCGACTCCGCCCTCCTGCCGGATTTGGGGCCACTGGAACGACGATCCCGAGGATGTCTACGGCTACAGCGGAAGCGCCGGGGGCAACAACGACTACGGCCCGGGGACAGGCTGGGACATGGTGGAGCACACCTGGACCGTCGAGGAGGGTCACACCGGTCTTGTGGTGGAGGTTCGCACCTACTCCGAGCCCGGCGACACGGTCTTCATAGACGACCTGACCATCACCGCCCCGGACGGCGCCACCATCTGGACCCCCGAAACCTACCTCAATCTTCAGGGTACCACCTGGGCGGGAATCAAGAGCCTCTCCTGGTAGCCCCGGCCCTCAGAACTCGTACTCGAGTCCCACCGAGGGCATGATTCCCCACTGAAGAATCGTGTCCTCGGTGCGGTCTGCGCCGTTCCAGTACACCGCCGCCACGTTCCTCCTGTTGTAGACGTTGGACACCGATGCGTAGGCGGTAAGGGCGGAATCCCTGAAGTCGAACCGGCGGTCTGCCCTCAAGTTCAGCGTGTGGTACGGAGGCAGCCTCTCCGCGTTGATCCTGGAATCGTCCAGCACCGTGCGGTTGGCGGCGGCGCTGGCCTCCAGGTCCAGGGGGGTGAAGGGACGGCCGCCGGCGAAGTCCCAACGGGCCGAGACCTCCCACCTCTCGTCGAACTTGAAGCCCCCCTCCAGCCCCACGATCACCCTGTTGTCAAAGATCCGCGGTCGCCAGGGCTGCCCCGGACTGCGGTAATCCGCGGTGGACCAGGCGCACGAGGCTATTCCGTAGAGCCCCATGGCGAGCCGTCTCTGAAGGATGACCTCCACCCCCCGGGATCGCGCCTCGGCTCCGGCGGTCAGGGAGTCGAAGGTGTAGAGGTCCTGCTCGCTGCTGAGCCCGTCCAGGATGAAGTAGCCGGGTTGGCCGGGGTCGTAGGGAAACCTGCTGTATCGCTTCAAATAGGCCTCAACCGAGAGCCGGGAGTCCCTGTCCAGCAACCGCCTCCATCCCAGAACCAGGTGTTCTGCGCAAGGGTCCGGGAGTTTCTCGAATTCGGCGCTTCGGGCCGCCAGCTCCCCGGGAAGGCCCTGGCGGTACACACCGCCGGCCAGAGAGAAGGATCCGGCGACCCCGGCGTCCAGCACCAGGCCTCCCCGGGGGGAGAACAACAGCCTTCCCGCCGGCCTCCGGTCCCCCCGGACCCCGAGGTTCGCCTCCAGACCCGGCAGCAGAGTCCGGGTCAGGGCGCACCAGGCGCCCGCGGCAAATCCGTTGAAATCGCCAGCCACCTCGAGAGGCGGAAGCGGATCGCCTCCCCAGGTGGAATCGGCGCCGTAGAAGTTGTCGTACCGGTCGAAGCCGTACTCCCCGTCGAGCCCGAACTCCAGCCCGGTCTGCGGAGAGGGGTTCCATCGGTTCACGTTCCTCAGACGAACGGACCTTTCCCTGGAGTCCTGGTCGGCCTCAAGCTGATCGCTGACGGTCTTCCGGTAGTCTCCACGGTAAGCCACCCGGGTGAAGGACAGGGATGTCTCGGAGAAACCCTCCCCGGGCCACAGCCAGCGCCAGTTGACTCCCGTCAGGAGGTTCTCCGCCTCGGTGATTCCGTAGTTGGGGTTCCCGTCCTCCATGGCCTGATCCCGGGTGTAGTCCACCCGGTCCACCGCCCCCATTCCCAGGAAGGTCAGCCGGTTGGCCCGGGAGGGGCTGAGTTCGCACCGGGCGCAGAAGTCCGAATAGACGGGCACCGCATCTACATCGGCGATGTCCACCAGAAGGCTCACCCAGGAGTGCCTGGCGGCGGCCAGCCAGGACCCGGACCCGCCCTGCAGAGGACCCTCCAGCACCACCCCCGCACCGGCCATGCCGAAGTCCGCCTGGCCCGCGAACTCCCGGCGGTTTCCGGGCCTGAGTTCCAGCTCCATTATCGAGGAAAGCCTGTCGCCGTAGCGTCCGGGAAAACCTCCCGCCGAGAAGAAGACGTCCGAGAGGAGGTCCACGTTCACCATGGACAACCCTCCTCCGGAGGTGCTCTGCCTGGGAAAGTGGTTCACGTTTTCAAGGCTCATGTTGTCCACGTATACCCCGTTTTCCATGGGATTCCCCCCCCGGACCGCAAGACCGTTGTACTGGTTGTCCACCCGGGCCACCGACGGGAGCCCCGCCACTATCCTGACCACGTCTCCCGCGGACCCGGGCGACCGGCGCACCTCTTCGCCGGAGAAATCCTGCCTGGAGCCGTTCCCCGGTTCGTCCGAGGAGAACACCGTGGGAACCACGGTAACAACAGAAGCCCCGGCGGGGGCAGGTTCCAGCCGAAAGTCCACCCCGGTGAGTCTGCCCGACCTTACGATGACGTCCGTCCTCATTCCGGGCTCGTGGCCCACCGATGAAACCCTCAGACCGTAGGATCCCGGAGGCACCCCCTGGATTGTGTACCGGCCATCCCCGTCGGCTATGGCGCCGAACTCCGTGCCGTCCAGCACAAGCATGGCTCCCGGCACTGGTTCCAGGGTTCCCGAGGACACCACTCTTCCGGCGATCTCCCCCTGAAGGGCCTCCCCCCGAAGCAATCCCGCCAGCAGCAGTGAAACCGCAAACCGCATGATTCTCTCCTTCCCGCGATGCTTATGACTCCTACTGTTCAAACATGCGTTTGAATCATATGTTTGGAAACGACGGACGACAAGCCCCGGCTTGCGGGAAGACTGTGAAATGCTTACTCTACGGGGATACGAAGGAAGGTTCTTTCAGGGAGCAATGGACAACACCAGGGCAAGGATCATCCTCGCCGCAATCTCCCTCCTGGAGAAGGGCGGCACGGGGGCCATGACCGTGAGGCGCATCGCCGCCGAGGCCGGGGTGAACACCGCCGCGGTGAACTACCACTTCGGTTCCAAGGCCAGGCTCATGGAGATAGTCCTGGACACCACTCTTCAGCACGTTTTCGACGACTGGCTCTCGGTAATGACCACCCCGGGATTGAGCATGTACGCCCGAATCCACTGCTTCCTCGACCTGCTCATGGAAGGGATCGAGAGGTATCCCGGCATCGTCAGGGCCAGGCTCTTCGACCCCGCTCTGATGAAAGATTCCCGCAGGGACTTCGTACGGGGTTTCGCAGCCTTCCTGGACCGGCTCCATGAGTTGATCTCGAGGGACAGGCAGGGAACCACCGGGGATCTGCGGCTGTCCCTGGCCCAGATGATCAGTTCCGCCGTTACCATGGCCCTGGTGCCCGAACTTCTGTCGGCTGCGGTGGAGGGCGGCGGCACCGGAAGAAACGCCAGGAACCTCTTCATCTCCAGCCTGGTCAGCCGGTTCACCGGCATCGAACCGGAGCTTTCCCCCGAAGACCGGCGGCTCATGGACTCCCTGTTCGCCATGGCCTTCTCGGGGCTGGAGACGGAGATATCCAGTGAGTCTTGAGCTGGCTGGAACCTTCGCTGTTTTGGGGGTATCCGTGGTGCTTTTCCTCACCGAGAGGATCCGTCCCGATGTGGTGGCCCTGGCTACGGTGGCGGCGCTGGCGGGGATAGGAGCCCTCACCCCCGAGGAGGCCTTCTCCGGTTTCAGCAGCAGGGCCGTGATAACGCTCATCTCGGTGTTCACCCTGGCCGAGGGACTCACCCGCACCGGCGTATCGGACCAAGCCGCCCGGCTCCTCCTCAAGTGGGGGGGCAAACGGGAGGGGCGGCTTGTGGGGCTGGTGATGTGGGCCGGAGCCGGTCTGTCGCTTTTCATGAACAACATCGCCGCCGCCGCGGTACTGCTTCCGGCCGCCGGCGGCGCCGCCCGCCGGGCGGGAATACCCCAGTCCAAGGTATTGATGCCCCTGGCCTACGCCACAATCCTGGGGGGCATGGCCACGTTGCTCACCACCATGAACATCGTAGCCAGCAGCGTTCTCGAGGAACGGGGGCTGCAGGGGTTCGGCCTGCTGGACTTCATCCCGGTGGGGCTGCCCATGCTGGCCGCCGGGGTCCTCTACATGAGCTGGTGGGGAAGACTCAGGCTTCCTTCGGACGCCGGCCGGGAGGAGATCCTTCGGGAGGCCGGGCGGGAGATGAGCCTTCTCAACATCTACAGGATGGGGGAATTCTTCTTCAGGGCGAAGATACCCGCAGGCTCCTACCTGATCGGCAAGACCCTGGCGGAAAGCACCTTCCGGGAAGCCTTCGGCCTGAACGTGGTGGCCCGGGAGAGGGCCGGGGGCAGCATCGCTCCCCTGCTGCCCGATTCGGTGTTCCAGGAGGGGGACGTGCTGCTCATGGAAGGCAACGCGGAGGAATTCAGGAAGCGCGACCGGGAACCATACCTGGAGATCATGCCCTGCTTCCGGCTGGACGGCGGCGCCCTGGAGGGCCCCTCCCTGGCCATCGCCGAAGCCATGCTGTCCCCCAGGTCGAGCCTCATCGGACGCACCCTGAAGGAAGTCCACTTCAGACAGAAGTTCGGGCTGTCGGTGCTGGCCATATGGCGCGGCGGGACTCCCATAAGGGAAGAACTGGGCGAACGGAAGCTGGCCTTCGGGGACGCCCTCCTCCTTCAGGGCCCCCGGGACAGGATCAGGGTGATAGACCTGGACCAGGGGCTGATACTGCTCTCCATGGATCACGAAACCCGGCCGCTTCGGGGCCGGGGGAAGACTGCCCTGCTGATCCTCGCCGCGACCCTTGCCGCTGTGATATTCACGCCTCTGCCCATGTCCCAGGTGCTTCTCACCGGGGCGGTTCTGATGCTCCTGGCCGGGGCGGTCAACATGGAGCAGACCTACCGGGCCATAGACTGGCGCGGGATCTTCCTGGTGGCGGGAATGCTGCCCCTGGCCCTGGCCCTGACCAAGACCGGCGCCGCGGACATGGTCTCGTCGGCGGTCAATTCCCTCCTGCACGGCATGAGCCCGGTGCTCACGGCGGCTGCAATGTTCCTCTGCTCGGCGCTGCTCACCCAGGCCGTCAGCGGAGCCGCGGTGGCGGCGATCATGGCGCCCATCGCGGTTTCCGCCGCAGCCGGGGCCGGGGCGCCCCCCCAGGCCCTGGCCATGGCGGTTGCCCTGGGCTCGTCCATGGCTTTCCTCACCCCCCTGGGACACCCCGTAAACACTCTGGTCATGGGCGCCGGAGGGTACAGATTCAGGGACTACCGCCGGGTGGGGTGGCCCCTGTTCCTGATACTCACCGCGGTGGCGATAGCCGGGATGGCCCTGCGCTGGGGGCTGGCCGGGACATAGAAAAGCCCCCGCCCGAAAGCGGGGGCGTTCTGGCGCTCCCAAGGGGGCTCGAACCCCTGTTTCCGGCGTGAGAGGCCAGCGTCCTAGGCCACTAGACGATGGGAGCACGGAGCGGGAATATCGGCCGGGTGCTCCGAATCGTCAACCCCGGCCGCGGCTTTTCTCGAGAGCCCTGAGTCTCTTGCCGGATATTCCCCCCAGAACCTCCATGGCTGCATGGATCCTCCTTCTGGAGAGGTCGGGGCCCAGAACCTCCATTCCGGAGTAAAGGGGAGGCCCGACCCTGGATCCGGTGAGGGCGGCGTAGAAGGGGGCGTTGAGTTCCTTGGGCCTTGTTCCGAACTCCCCGGAGAGCCTTTCGAAGACCCCCCGGATGGAGTTTTCGTTCCACTCGTCCAGGTCCTCCAGGTACCAAAGGGATACCTGCAGCAGTTCCAGGACCCCGTCGGTATCCAGCCCGCCAGCCTTCAGGTCCTCCGGGGAAGGGTTCACCCCGTCGCTGAAGAACATTCCGCTGAGCCTGGCCCAGTCCCCCAGGGTTTCCATCCGGTCGCCCACCACTCCCAGCACCCTCTCGATGTACCCGTCGTTCAGGGCCCACCGGGAGAGCACCGGCAGAAGCCGCCCGGGCGTGTAGTCCTCCCGGATGTAGCGGCCGTTGAGCCAGCGGAGCTTGTCCAGGTCGAACACCGGCCCCCCCAGGCGTATCTGCGTGAGATCGAAATGGGGCAGCATCTCCTGGAAGGTGAACTTCTCCTCCCCGCCGGGCATGCTCCAGCCCATCATGCCCAGGTAGTTCAGCAGCGCCTCCGGAAGGAAGCCCGCCCGGCGGTAGTACTGGATGGAGGTGGGGTTCTTTCTCTTGCTGAGTTTGCTCTTGTCGGGGTTCCGGAGCAGGGGGAGATGGCAGAACGCCGGCGGCGTCCAGCCGAACATCCCGAAGAGAAGCACGTGCTTGGGAACCGAGTTGATCCACTCCTCGCCCCTGATAATGTGGGTTATCTCCATGAGGTGGTCGTCCACCACCACCGCCAGGTGGTAGGTCGGGAACCCGTCGCTCTTGAGGATCACCTGGTCGTCAATGGAGGCCCAGTCCTTGCGGATCTCCCCCCGGAGCAGGTCGGAGAAGACACACTCCCCCTCCAGGGGGGCCTTCATCCGGATGACGTGGGTCTCGCCCCGCCGCACCCGGTCCGCGGCCTCCCCGGGGGGTATCTCCCGGCAGTGCCTGTCGTAACCCCGGTTCGAGTCACCCCGGGCCGCCTGTTCCTGTCTGGCCGTCTCCAGCCTCTCCCTGGTGCAGAAGCAGGGGTAGGCGTGGCCCATCTCCAGCAGCATGTCCACGTGGCTCCTGTAGATGTGCAGCCTCTCGCTCTGCCGGTAAGGCCCCGCCGGGCCGCCCACGTCGGGACCCTCGTCCCAGTCCAGACCGAGCCATCTCAGACAGTCCATGATGGCGGTTTCGTGCCTCTGACGGGACCTCTCCCGGTCGGTGTCCTCGATCCGGAGTATAAAGCGCCCGCGATTCTTAACGGCCCACAGCTTTCCGAACAGCGCCTGATAGGCGGTTCCCACGTGGGGATCCCCGGTGGGCGACGGGGCGAGCCTGGTTCTAACGGTCATTGCCGGTCCGCCTTTCCTCGGAACCGAATATAGCCTGTTCACCCGGCCTCCGGTGCCCGATATTCTTTTGGTGCGGCCCGAGGAAGGAGACAGCCATGAAGATTCAGGTGAAGAAGCCCACCAGGGAGGAACTGGATTCCCTGGGGGTGATCTCGTGGCCCATATGGGAGAAGGAGGCATCCACCTTCCCATGGGTGTACGACATGACCGAGACCTGTTACCTGCTGCAAGGCAGGGTGACCGTCACCACCGGCGACGGGGCTTCGGTGACCTTCGGCGAGGGCGATCTCGTGGTGTTTCCCGAGGGACTAAGCTGCACCTGGACCATCCACTCCCCGGTTAGCAAACGGTACTCCTTCGACTGAGAGGCCCGGCATGGAAGATTTCTCTCCGGCACCCCTGAACACGGCAGGCAGGGTGGTCACCACGATGATGATCCTGATGGCGGCCTTCTTCGTCTTCCTCGCATTCCGGCAGCCCCCGTTCCCCCTTTACGCCGCAGTGCTGATGCCCCTGGTGATTGCGGTCACCTGGGGGTTCTCCACCCGGGGCTATTCCCTGGAGGACGGACAACTGGTGGTGCACAGACCTTTCGTATCCAAGAGGATCGCCCTGGCCCCGGGGCTCACGGCCTCCCCGGACCCCGACTCAGGCAAGGGGGCCGTGCGGATGATGGGCAACGGGGGGCTCTTCGGCTACTACGGCACCTTCAGGAGCGGCCGGCTGGGAGCCTTCAGCGCCTACGCCACGGACTGGAAGTTCGGGGTCGTTGTGAGAACCGGGGGGAAAACCTTCGTAGTTACCCCCGAGGAACCTGAGATGTTCATCACCCGGCTCCTGGAAACGGCCGGCACCCTGGGATGACGGGCTGCGGGGCCGAAAAAAAGACGATGGCGGAGAGGGAGGGATTCGAACCCTCGGTGGAGCTCAACACCCCACACACGCTTAGCAGGCGTGCGCCTTCAGCCGGCTCGGCCACCTCTCCGCGTCAGGGGCGAACTATCTCAAAACGCAACCTTCGGGTCAAGCCTTAACCCCGCAACCTCTGGAGGACACACATCTTGCATGTTCCGCTCCTTCTGCTGGCCCTGTCCGCCCTGGCGGACCGGCTTCCCTTCGATGCCCGGGTGATAATGCTTCCGGGGGTGCCGGCCCGGCCCTGGGACGGGATGACCGACATGATGCTCGAGGAGATGTGGTCCCTGGACGTGACGGGCTACCAGGTAACCCTCTCCGGCTGGAGCGGTTACGTGCTGGCGGGGCCCCGGGGATCCGCAACCGCCATGGACGGGATTGCCGGAGTGCTGATAAACGGGGCATCCGCGCCGGACACCTCCGGATGGGCCAGGCTCCTTCAACTGGCATGGGGGGAGGGATCGTCCCCGTGGACCGTCTCCTTTCCCATGGACACGCCCCCCGGGGGCTCCCCTCCGGTCCGGCGGAGCGCCCTGCTCTCGGGGGAGCCCGACACCCTGGTGGTCTCGGCTCCGGTCGACGGCAACGTGATCCTCGTGTCCGGCGCCCATGAAGGGATTTCCCGGGGAGGCGCATGGAGGGGGATGGGCAGCGAGGTGATCCCGTCGGACTGGGGCGGTGTCCCGGTGTTCGTGGCCACCGACTTCCCCGGATCCCCCGGCGATCTGGACAGATACCGGGACGACCCCCACCCCTACGACTCGGTCTGGGCCGAGGGGTTCGGAAGGGTGCTGGCGTGCGTGGACAGCCTCCTTACACCCCTGGCTCCTCGGACGGGCCCTTCCCTGGTCTGGATCCGGGGTACCGGCGGGGAGGCGTTCCACCCCTGGACCTTCATCCCCTCCCCGGGGCCGCCCCTGCGCTGCCCGGGGCCGGTGCGGCCTCCCGAGTCCGGACCTGCGGAGCCCCGCCCCTGGACACCCCCGCCCAGGGCCATGGAACTGGAGCTTCCGGGGGTGCTGGACGGCCCCGAAGCCGCAGAGATGACCGCGGCGCTTCTGGAACGGATGATAGCCAGGATGGTGCTGGCCGACTGCGGCGGAGCCGTGGCGATAGGGGGGATGTCCACAGGGGACGGACGGGTGGCGCTGTACCTCGAGAACTCCCCCTGGAGCGACCCTGAACAGGCCCTGTCGCGGATAGTGGAAGGGCTGACTCCCGTGGCCTTCACCTCGCCGGAGCAGGACCTGCTTCAGAACTGCGCCCTGAGGGCGTCCATGAGGCTGGGGCGGACGGTGGAACCCTTTACTCCCAGGATGGCCGCGGAGAACACCGCCCGGGCCCTGGGGCTCCTCTAGGGGGAACCCTCCTCCACCGCCTCCAGCCACTGCCCTTCCAGTTGAAGCATTTCCCGGGTCAGGAAGGCGTGCTCCTTCTGCAGCTCGATGATCCTGCCGGAGCCCCCGGGCAGGTCGGGCGCGGCCAGCAGCGCCTCGATCTCCGCCTTCCTCTTCTCCAGGGGGGCCATCTCCCTCTCGATCCTTCGCACCCGCTGCTCCACCTTGCTGCGCTTCTGATACAGCCTGTTCCTCTCCTGGGCTTCCCGGCGCTTCCGCTCCTTGTCGCCGATCCTGCCAGGCGAGGCCGCCCGGGGTTTTCCTGAGCCGAGGCTCTCGGAGGCGCCCTGGCGGCGCTTCTCCACGAAATCGTCGAAGCCTCCGGTGAAGGGCTTCACCCGGCCTCCGTCCACCACCAGTATCCTCCGGGCCAGGGCCCGGATCAGGTTCTCGTCGTGGCTTATGAGCACCAGGGTGCCCTGGTAGCCGTCCAGAACCTCCGCCAGAACCTTCCTGCTGAAGATGTCCAGGTGGTTCGTGGGCTCGTCCAGGATGAGGAAGTTCGTTGGCAGAAGCATCACCCGGGCCAGGGCCACCCGGCTCTTCTCTCCGCCGGACAGAACCCCCGCGGGCTTTTCCACGTCGTCGCCGGTGAAGAGAAAGCCCCCGAGGAACGAGCGAAGCTCCTTCTCGCTCCGTTCCGGGGAGACGTCGGACAGCTGCTGCAGAACAGTGCGGGCGGGATTCAGGGCCAGGTCCACCTCCTGGGAGTAGTAGCCGATCCTCACGTTGGCCCCGGCCTTTACGGTGCCGGATGTGGGGGCTTCCACACCGGCCATTATCCTGGAGAGGGTGGACTTCCCGCCGCCGTTGCGGCCCACCACTCCAACCCGGTCGCCGGATTCGATCTCCAGGTCCACCCCCTGGAAGACCACGTGGTCGTAGGCTTTGGAGACCCCCTCAAGGCTCAGCACCTTGCGCCCGCTCCTGGGGGTTTCGGGAAGCCTGATCCGCATCCGTCCGGGGTTCCTGTAGGTCTCGATGGTTTCCAGTTTCTCCAGCATCTTCAGCCGGCTTCGAACTTGGAACCTCTTGCTCTCGGTGGCCTGGAACTTCCGGACGAAACGCTCCATCCTCTCCCTCTGGTCCTCGATCTTCCGGGCCTCCCGCTCCCGGTGCTGGATGTCCTCCATCTTCTTCTTCTCGTAGAAGCTCCAGTTCCCGCTCCATACCGTGAGAGAGCCGTACTCCAGCTCGTAGACGTTCTCCACGGTTCTGTCCAGGAAGCCGGGGTCGTGGGAGATGAGCCACACCGCCCCCTTGAACCGCCCGAGGAACTCCTCCAGCCATATCCTGGCGTCCAGGTCCAGGTGGTTGGTGGGCTCGTCCAGAAGAAGAAGGTCCGGGTCTTCCAGGATCAGAGCGCCCAGCATGGCCCTCATCTTCCACCCGCCGCTGAACTCGTTCATGGGTTTCTTCAGATCGTCCCGGGTGAACCCCAGTCCGAAGAGCACCGCCTCGGCCCGGTTGTGAAGGTTGTACGCCCCGGTGGCGTCTATGGAGTCCTGCACCGAAGCCAGCTCGTGAAGCAGGGCGCCCCTGCCTTCCCCGGGGGCCGACAGGCTGTGAAGGATCTCCCTCTGCCGGTCCAGGGCCTCCACCGCCTCCCCGGCGCACCGGCAGACCGCGTCCAGCAGTGGGCCTTCCGGGAACTCCCCGAGCTGCTGGGGAAGGTAGCCCACCCGGACACCCGAGGATCTTGTCACCACTCCTTTGGAAGGCTCCAGCTCTCCGGTCATGATCCTCATCAGGGAGGTCTTCCCGGCGCCGTTTATCCCCACCAAGGCCACCCGGTCGCCCCGGTCCACGGTGAAGTTCAGCCCCTCGAAGACCAAGTCCGCCCCGAACTCCAGCCCCAGGCCGGAAGCGCTCATCAGCACCCCAGCACCTCTTTCGTGATGTCCAGCGGTGTGAAGCCCAGATAATCGGCGCTCACCAGCCGGAAAAGGGTTCCCCCGGACTCGGTGTCCACTAGCGGAGGCCACTTCCTCTCCCGGTGGAGGTGGCCGTAGACGCAGACAGCCACCCCGGCGGAGGAGAGCTGGTCGGCGAAGGCCGTGGGCCTGCCCTCCACCACCGGCGGGTAGTGCATCATGTACGCAAGGGGCTTCCCGGGGAACCGGGACGCGGCCTCCAGTGCCAGCTCCATCCTCTGAAGCTCCCTCCGGTAAACCTTTCCGTCGGCCTCCTCCCGGAACCCTTCCCAGAGGGGAGTGGACCACCCCCGAGAGGAGGCTAGGATGAAGGGCCCCAGGTCCGCCGCGCCGTTCTGAAGGGGGTGAATCCGGTCTCCCAGGAGACCGGCAATCCTGGCCGGCGACTGCCACCAGTAGTCGTGGTTTCCCTTGCAGACGTACTTGGTCCCGGGAAGCCTCTGAAGGAAGGCCAGGTCTTCCTCCGCCTGGGCCAGGTTCATGGCCCAGGAGATGTCTCCCGGCACCAGGACCACGTCCCCGGGAGCCACCAGTCTCTCCCATCCGGACCTGACCTTCCGGGGATGGTCTATCCACTCGTCCCCGAACATGTCCATGGTCTTGTTTACGGTGAAACCCAGGTGCAGGTCGCTCAGGGCGAATATTCTCATCGGGTCATTTCCATCCACATCTCCACCGCATGCTTGACCGCCTGCCCGTCGGGCCCGGGGACGGTGACCGCCCCGGGAGCCAGCCCCTCGGGAGCGCCGCTCACCAGGAACGCCGTGCCGGCCCACTCCAGCAAATGCCTGTCGTTCCAGTCGTTACCCAGGGCTGCAGTGCGGCTCCTGGAAACCCCAAGCCTTCCGGCCAGGGCCGAAAGGGCGGCTCCCTTGTTGACCCCTCGGGGGAATATCTCCAGCCAGACCGTGCGGTGGTCAAGGGGCGAGGTTGTGCGGATCACCTGGAAGCGTCCCACGAGGGACCGCTCCACCAGTTCCATGTCCCGGGCCTCGGTGCGGGGATCCAGGTATACCACGAACTGGGCAGCCCCCCCGGAGAGTTCCTCCAGGGGAAGCACGTAGCCCCGGTACAGGCTCTGCCTCGCCAGATGGTCGGGATGGCGGGTTTCCGGGCCCGGATAGAGGAGATGGCTGTCGGGAAAGTTGCCCTGCACGGAATAGTCCAGCCGGTTTTCCTCCAGGAAGCCGCGAACAGTCTGAACCTCCATGGGGGAAAGGGCTCCGAAGGTGACGATCTCGCCATCCTCGGAGATCATTCCCGCCCCGGAGGAGAGGATGAGCCAGTGGAAAGGGAGCCTCACCCCCCCCACCGCCCGGTTGAGGGAGAAAGGACTCCGGCCGGTGGCAAGGACCGTGAAGGCCCCGGCGCTCCTGAGCCTCTTCAAGGCCGCGATGCCCTCGGGGCAGAGCGTCCTGTCGGACCGCAGCAGCGTCCCGTCGAAATCGGTGGCGAAGATGCTGTTCAAAACCCGAGGGTCAGGAGCCCTCGAACTCCCGGTAGACCGCGATCACCCGGCCCACCACCGACACCTCGCCGTCCCCCCGGCGGTACTCCATGACCGGGTAGGAGGGGTTGCCCGGAATGAGCCGGATCACGTCTCCGTCCCGGCGGAAGCGCTTCACCGTGGCCTCGGAGTCCACCATCACCACGGAGATCTGGTTCTGCTCGACGAAGGGCTGAGGCGCCACCAGCACCAGATCACCGTGAAGAATTCCATCGTCGGTCATGCTGTCGCCCCTCACCCGGAGCCAGAAAAGCCCCTCCCGGCCGGCGAACCTCTCGGGCAGCGGCAGGGAACCCTGAAGGTTCTCTTCCGCGAGGATGGGAAGACCCGCCGCCACGCTTCCTACGATGGGGGCCCGGATGTCGCTCCGGCGCCGGCCGTCGCCGGCTCTGGAGGTGAGGCTCAGGGCCCGGGCCGCTCCGTTCTCCCTCTGTAGGTAGCCCTTCTCCACCAGCCGGTCCACATGGTCTTTCA
This sequence comes from uncultured bacterium, assembly GCA_964607515.1. Classification (GTDB taxonomy): domain Bacteria; phylum Fermentibacterota; class Fermentibacteria; order Fermentibacterales; family JCC-6; genus UBA6080. The sequence goes on from CAZSKU010000004.1 coordinate 133,229, forward strand.
CGCCTTTGGTGCTCTTCAGCCGGAAATGCTGCTGCATGTCGCGGATGGATGGCGGGTAGCCCTTCCTGGCCACGAACCCGGTGATGAAGTCAAGGAACTGCTTCTGACGGACCGTGAGATCGCTCATGTCAGCCTCCCCAAAACATTTGTTCAGTATATGCCCCGAAAAAGGGCCGCTGTCAATGTTTCCCGGAGGGCCGTCTCAGAGCAGATCGCTGAAGAAGACCAGGTAGGCCATGAGCCGGGGCCTGAGGCTTCCGTGGGTGCCGTCGGTGTACAGGATCACCCGGAAGTCGGAACCTTCCACGGTGCCGTCGTCCCGGATGGAGCCCATGTTCCTGAGCCGGTTGTCCCGGATCCTGCCGTCGCCGGTGATGTCGAAGAGCTTCCTCTCCTCGGGATCCTGCACCTCGTCGCCCCGGACGTAGCCCAGCAGTTCGAAGTCGGGGGCCTCGATCCTCAGGATGACGGCATCGTCTTCGGTCTCCTCCCGGATGTATCCCAGGAGTTCAAAATAGGCGTCCTCTATTCTTCCATCCTCGCGGATGTAGGCGACTGTCTCGTAGCGGCTGTTCTCCAGGCGGAGATCACCCGCGGAAAGGGCCGCGCACATGATGGCGGTCACTATGAAAAGGCTTCTCATGGAAACCTCCCTTCCTTGGGATGATGTATCTTCACCCAAACCCGAAGGGGTGTCAAGGGCAGTGAATCGTCTATATGCGCTTTTGCTCGTTACTTCGTTGTTCGACCCGCCCCCGGCGGACCTGAACACAGCAAGTCTCGAGGAGCTCTCCAGCGTTCCGGGGCTGGGGCCGGGCAGGGCCGGGGCCATCGTCGAGTACCGGGAGACGGTCTCCACGTTCCTGGATTTGACAGAGCTGGCGTACGTTCCGGGGATCGGGCCGGGCACCGTAGAAGCGGTGGCCCCCTTCGTAACCGTGTCTCCGCCTGCCCTGGAAACCACGTCGCTGCACATGCTGGAGACGGGTGAACCCGGCGACACCCTCCTGACCGTGGTCTTCCTGGACGTGGGCAACGGCGACGCGGTGCTGCTCCGGTCCCGGGGAACATCCCTCCTGGTGGACGGAGGCCCCCCGGCGGACCCCGGAATCCGTGCGCCGGTGGTCCAGAGACTCATGGAGGCCGGGGTGGACTCCCTGGACGCGGTGGTGTTCACCCACCCCCACGCCGACCACATCGGGGGTCTTCCGGACGTCATCGAACTCTTCGATCCAGAAATCCTGTACGACCCGGGGATCGACCATCCCTCCCCGATCTACGAACTGCTCCTGCAGACCGCTTCCGAACAGGGGACGGCCTACCGGATCATGCAGCGGGGGGATTCGATTCCCCTGGGCCCCGAAGCGTCGCTCACGGTGTACCACCTGGAGAACAGGCTCTCGGTGAACGAGGCCTCGGCGGTGTTCCTGGTGGAGTTGGGCCGCTTCAGCATGCTGATAACCGGGGACATCCAGGAGACCACCATCAGGAACATCACCCTGAACGCCTTTCCAGTGACGGTAATGAAGGTGCCCCACCACGGAAGCAGGACCTCCCTGTTCCCCCCCTGGTCCCGCAGAACGCGCCCCATGCTGGCGGTGTTCTGCGTGGGCAGGGACAACCCCTTCGGCCACCCGAGCCCCGATGTGGTCCAAGACTGGGCGTCCACCGGCGCCATCGTGTTGCGCACCGACATGCTGGGAAATATCTTCCTCCGCACCGATGGTGTCCGTCTCGGCGTAACCCATTCCCTGGAGGCTCCGTGAAGGCTGCGACCCGGCTTTCCCCGCTTCTGTACCTGCTGCCGGCCCTGGCGGTGATAGTTCTCTTCAGGATGATCCCCATCCTCGGGAGTTTCGCCGCCTCGCTGGCCGACTATGACATCGGCGGCCTGCACGGCTTCATCGGCCTGGACCACTACCGGCGGATGTTCAACGACCCCCGGTTCTGGCTGAGTCTGGGGAACACCGTGCACTACGTGCTGGGGGTCCTTCCGGCGGAGATACTGCTTCCCCTGGGGCTGGCCGTACTGCTGAAGGACAGGCTGAAGGGCCGCTCCTTCTACAGAACTGTGTACTTTCTGCCGGTGGTTACCAGCACCGTGGCGGTTTCCGTGGTGTGGACCTGGATCTTCAATCCCGAGATGGGCCCCCTGAACCGGATCATTACCTTTCTTGGCGCTGAGCCCCTGGCATGGCTCCGGGAGCCCAGAGGAGTTTTCGAGATACTGCTCTCCCCTCTGGGAATCACCCCCTCGGGATTTCTGGCGGGCCCCAGCCTGGCCCTGGCGGCCATCATGATGGTGGGGGTGTGGAAGAGCATCGGGTACAACACCGTCCTGTTCCTGGCGGGGCTGGAGAACATTCCCGGCGACTACTACGAGGCAGCCCGGCTGGACGGCGCCGGCAGGTGGGCATGCTTCCGGCACATCACCTGGCCCCTGCTGTCGCCCACCACCTTCTACGTTCTCATCATGAGCACCATCACGTCCTTCCAGACCTTCGCCCTGGTCTACGTGATGACCCCTCCTCCCGGAGGGGGCCCCCTGGGCACCACAAACGTGATAGTCTTCTACCTGTACCAGAAGGCCTTCGACCGGTTCGACATAGGCTACGCCAGCGCCATCAGCGTGTTCCTGTTCGCCCTGCTGCTGGCCCTCACCATGCTCCAGCGCCGTTTCGGGGAGAGGAGGGTGCACTACTCGTGAGAGCATTCAGGCACGTTCTCCTGTCCCTGGGCGCGGTGGTCATGATGCTGCCCTTCCTCTGGATGGTGGTTACGGCCATGGAGAACGGGGGGTTCTCCAATTTCGTGGAAGCCTGGAACAGGGTTCCCTTCGGGATCTTCTTCCTCAACACCATCATCATCACGGGTCTGACGGTGGTAGGCGTGGTGATAACAAGCTCCCTGGCCGCCTACGCCTTCGCCACCATGGAGTTCCCCGGCAGGGGCGTCCTGTTCATGCTCTTTCTGAGCACCATGATGGTCCCCCAGCCGGTCTACCTGGCCCCGTCCTACGTTCTCCTGGCCAAACTCGGCTGGGTGGACACCTACGCCGCCCTCACCGTTCCCTGGGTGGCCAACGTCTTCAGCGTCTTCCTGTTGCGGCAGCACTTCAAGACCATTCCCCGCTCCCTCTATGATGCGGCGGTTCTGGACGGCTGCAGCCGCTTCCAGTACCTCTGGCGGGTGGTTCTGCCCCTCTCCAGACCGGTGCTTGCCACGGTGGTGCTCTTCAACACCATCGGCTCCTGGAACAGCTTCATGTGGCCGTTGGTCATGACCCACTCGGAGAACCTCCGGGTGATCCAGGTGGGGCTCTCCTACTTCAGCCAGGAGATGTCCGGCAACTACAGGCTTCTCATGGCCGCCAGCACCTTCTGCACCCTGCCGCTTCTGATCCTCTTCCTCGTCTTCCAGAAGCAGCTGGTGGCCAGCTACTCCGGCTCGGGAATGAAGGACTGACATGGCCCTGATGCTGACCCTTCTTCTGCTGGCCCAGTACCCCATACTCCCCCTCAGGACCGAGACCGAGGGCTGGCTGAACACCCTGTCCAACCGGGGATACACCGTGTTCCAGTACCGCGGACTGGTGCTCCGGCTGGATGAACCACGAACCGTCCCGGTGACCCTGCAGGCCGAGGGCGACTGCATCTTCGGAGCCCTGGGCGGCCCCGACGCCCTGATCATCCGGATGGAACTGATGAGCGGCGACAGGCTATTACTCCAGTGCGGAGCCGATGATCTGCCCCTGATCCACCTTCCGGCGGACTCGGCGGCGATGGTGACCCACGTGAGGCTCACCGCCACGGACATGATCCACGGAGCCGACGCCGAGAGCGTGTACGTGTACGAGGCGGTGAAGCCCGTTGACCCGGGCGCCGAGTAGGGTATTTTAGGCGTTGCGGAACATACACAGGGAGCAGTGATGAGGCGCATTCTTACAGCAGGCTTGATTCTGGCCGCGGCGGGCGCCGCCATGGGGGCTCAGACCTCCGGCTTCGCCTTCCTCAGGATCCCCGCGGGAGCCAGGGCCGTAGCCATGAGCGGGGCCTTCACCGCTGTCACCGGCGACCCCCTGGCCCTCCACTACAACCCGGCCGCCCTCTCCACCACCTCCGGCAAGGCCATCATCACCACCTACACCAGCTACTTCATGGACATGCACGCGGGCTACCTCGGCTGGTCCAACCACCGGAGCAACGACGCCATCGGTGCCGCCATCAACTACTTCTACGGAGGCACCTTCCTCAGGACCACCATGGAGAACCCCGCCGGAACCGGCGAAGAGTTCACCAGCCACAGCATGGCCGTGTCCGGCACCTGGTCACGACCGGTCTCGGACAAGCTCCGGGTGGGCGCCACCGGCAGGCTCATCTACTCCGAGATAGACACCTACAACGCCCATGCGGTGGCATTCGACCTGGGAGCCCTCTGGCAGCCGGGAGCGCAGGGTTTCACCGCGGGCCTGGCCATCAGGAACGCCGGCGTGCAGACCAAGGCCTTCTACGAGGAGAACGACCCCATGCCCACGGAGCTGGCCCTGGGCGCCAGCCAGACCCTCCTGGACGGCGACCTCCTGATCGCCGCGGACGCCACAGCCCCCATGAGCGGCAAGTTCAACGCCGCAATGGGCCTGGAATACAACCTGGCGGAGATGTTCGCAATAAGAACCGGCGTCAGCCTGAACGCCCTGGAAACAGCGGACGAGGCGGGAGGAACCTTCTTCGACGGCATGTCCTTCGGCATGGGCTTCAGCCGGGGCAGCCTGGGAGCCGACTACGCCTGGAAACCAGCAGCCGACCTGGGAGACGCCCACAGGATATCCCTTCAGTACAACTTCTAGGTTGACAAGCCGCTGATTTCTTCTATAATAGCCGAACGATCGCGGGGTGGAGCAGCTCGGTAGCTCGTTGGGCTCATAACCCAAAGGTCGCAGG